>JAVVXB010000059.1:0-2087 GCA_036651815.1 Clostridia bacterium | reverse complement strand
CAAATACTTCTGCATCTGCGCCTGTACCTCTGTTAGTTCCGCTTCTATATTGGCGATGTTCTGCTTCACCTCGTCGATATCCACCAGTTCTTCTTCCTCGAAGGTATCCACATAGCGGGGGATATTCAGGTTAAAGTCATTTTCCTTGATTTCGTCGAAGGAAGCAACATAGGCGTACTTGTCCACGTTCTGACGGGCATCATAGGCACCGACAATCTTTGCAATATCCTCGTTGCGAAGGATGCTCTGATTTTTGCCCTTTTCATAGTTCCCATCGCCGGAAGCGTCGATAAACAGAACGTCTCGGCGGGTACGATTCTTCTTGAATACCAGAATACAGGCTGGAATACCTGTGCCGTAAAACAGGTTCGCCGGCAGGCCGATGACAGCGTCCAAAAGATTGAACTCCACAATCTGCTTGCGGATTTTTCCTTCGCTGGCACCACGGAACAGTACGCCGTGTGGCAGTACGATTGCCATGCGACCGTTTTCCGCGTCAAGGCTCGAAAGCATATGAAGCACAAACGCATAGTCGCCCTTAGAGGACGGCGGCACGCCCCAGTCAAAACGCTTCTGCGGGTCAAGAGAAGCCGTCATTTTTTCCTGACGCTTTCCATTTGCGTCCAATGGCGCATTGGATAAAAATCCGCTATCCCACTTATCCAAACTGAACGGAGGATTTGCAACAACGCATTGGAACTTCATGAGCTTGTCATCTTCAATGTTCTGCGGATTTGCAAGTGTATCGCCCTGCCAGATGCGAGCGTCATCCACTCCATGGAGAAACATATTCATGGTACAGAGTGCCCAGGTCTGAGCATTCAGTTCCTGCCCGTAGATTGCCACCTTGCCGCTGGGTACCCTCTTGTATGCCTTGAGCAGAAGGCCACCGCTTCCGCAGGTGGGGTCATATATGCGGTCATTTTCTCTTGGCTTTACAAGGGACACCACCAGCTCGGAAACCTGGCTTGGTGTGAAAAATTCGCCACCTTTTTTGCCTGCATCTGAGGCAAAGTTTGCAATCATATATTCGTAGGCATCACCGATGATGTCGGCAGAGCCAAGCTGTCCCGGACGGAGATCAATACCACTGAAATCCTCCAGCAGATTGCGCAGCGTCGCATTCTTTTCCTTTACATCACCGAAGTCCACCTGAGAGTTAAAGTCGATGGCACGGAACACATTTCTCAACTTACCACTGTTGTGCTCCTCAATGTGAGAGAGCGCAACATTGATTTTTTGACCGATTTCGGAATCGTTACGGTTTTTATAAAGATAGTCGAATGTGGAATCCTCATCCATGGTAAACCGCTCCCGGCTCATAGCCCGAGCAACGCGGCGCACGTTACCGCCGTACTGCTCCATGTATTCGTCGTGCTTTTCCTTAGAAACATCGCTCAGATATTTTACGAAAAGCATGGACAGAATATAATCTTTATAGCGAGAGCTGTCTATTTTCCCCCGAAAGCTGTCGCATGCGCTCCACAGAACGCGTTCAATATCACTTTTAGTCGTCATGACGAATACCTCTTCTCATCTGTTTTTGTATCTCATTCATTGCGTAGGAATAGTATTTTTCTTTCTCTATTACGAGCTCATTCAGAAGCTGATATTCCCTATGCGCCAATCGGTTTAGCACCGCAATCTTCGCCTGGCTTTCTACGGATAGGGGACTTACTTCAAAATCAGCAAAATACCGTGGTTTAACAGCACCAAGCATATTGCTTGAAGTGTTTTCAAATATCTGGCGTTTTACCTTCGGAGTATTCAAAAGCCAATATAGGTATTCAGGCAACAGGCAACTCAATTCCGGTCGTACAATAGCAAAATTGGACGAGATAACCATATCCGATGTCGTGTCATCAATTAAGACCGCGGTGTAGGGTGCGCTTAGCCTGATAATCACATCGCCTTCATGGGACAAATACTCTGGATTTAACGGTTCTGTTGCATTGTATAAATCCGTGCTTTCAACATCTATATAGCCAGCCGAGTTCACAGAGCGAAGATTTAACAGCCTATATCGGTATTTTGTAGCTTCTCTGGCCTGTTTCCGTGATAAGACCAACCCGCTGCGAACTGCCGCA
>JAVVXB010000058.1:0-2108 GCA_036651815.1 Clostridia bacterium | reverse complement strand
GATTTGCAGCATCGCTATATCCTGCGAGGCAGACGGCTGCTGATGCTAAATGATCATGCCGTGGCGCTACTGGAATCGGAGCACAAACAGCACCCGGACAGCCCCTACGCCTTCCTCAATCCAAAGGCTGGGAAACCGTTTCCCCTGCACGAATTTTATTATCTGCACCGAAAATTGTCCGAGCAAGCGAAGCTGCCGAAGGTCGGCTTCCGGGAACTGCAAAAGCAATGGGAGGAGATATCGTGATGACGATCAGTGAATGGGCGCAGCAATGGATGGAAAATGATGTTTGCCCAAAGGTGCGCCCCACAACCTATGCGGCCAAACGCTACATTCTTCAAAATCATATTCTGTCGAAGTTGGGCGGGATTCCGTTGGATTGCCTGACGGAGAAAATGGTAGGCACCTTTCTCGATGAGCGCAAGCGCTGCGGCAGCTCTCGTCCCGAGAGCGCCGATTATCCCGGTCTCAGCGACGTGACCATGCGCCACATCCACCGCAATCTGCAGGAGTGCCTTGACCGTGCAGTGGATGCCGGACTGATGGTGGAGAATCCTGCCAGAGCCTTCCACTACGCCACAAAGCGGAAGGCAACGGCGAACGTGCTGAGCAATCGGGAGATCGACGACTATTTGGATGCCGCCGAGGAGTTGGGCCTTCTCCCCATGTTCGCGCTGATGCTGACCGTGGGACTGCGCCAGCGGGAGCTTCTCGCCCTGAAGTGGAGCGACCTCGACGAAAACACCGGTATGCTTAGCGTCGCCGAGGAGCGCGTGGTAGTGAAAGGAACGCTGGTAGACTACGGAGGCGTAACACGGGAAATCTCCCTAACCGTAGCAACAGTGGCGTTGCTCCGACAAGAGCATGACCGCCATCCCTCCAGCGAGCTGATGTTCATGCACCCCGGTACGCAGAAGCCATTTACCCCCGCCATGGTGCGGATGTTCCATCAAAGGATTATAGAAAAAGCAGGATTGGAACCCCTGCGATTTGAAGATCTCCGGCATACGGCGGCCGTTCATGCCCTGCAAAATGGCGATGCAGTAGGAGCACTGTCAGTGCAGCTCGGCCATTCCCGTCCTTCTATGACACGGCAGCTCTATGCGGATTATCTGCCCAAGAACGATGGGGAATCTGTTGGCAAGCAAGAGCAGCCCACGGATATAGAGCTTCAAAAGGCAGCGGATCAACTGGGTACGATGCTCAAATTTTGAGCCGCCCCACCTCGTCAGATGGCGGGGAATTGTATCAACAAGACGCAGAGCAACAAATTCAAACCCTTCCTCCGGGCATAAGTAAAAGGCACGGTTGCGGAATCATCACTCCCCTACTGTGTCTTTCGCTTTTGGAGACGCATAAAAGTCATTCCCTTTTACCGCTTCCCGGATCCAACAGCGTGACTATCTTCGATATCCTCATATAGCATATTCGTCGTTTTTCTCCACAGCTATTCTTTTATTTAACTACGAATTCGTACAAATACCATTGTGAAAGTTTATTGTACATGATACAATATGAGTCATAATACGCCATAATTTTGTAGCGAGGTAACGCAATGAAAATCACATATAAACGTCTTTGGAAATTACTGATTGACCGTGAGATGATGAAAAAGGATCTTTACGCCGTGGTGAGTCCTGCCATCGTGGCCAAGCTCGGTCGGGACGAAAATGTCACCACCGAAATGCTCGTCCGCATTTGCACATTGCTGCAATGCGATTTAACGGATGTGATGGAGCTCATACCCAGTCCGAAAGACCCATGCAACAAATAGAGCCAAGGCCGTTTTATGGCTCAGCGATTGTAATAAAACGAGGAGAAAGCTTTATGGAATATAGCGCCAGTATGGTTTCCTGCCTTTTTTGGCTGCAGGAATCCAGAAAAACCGCAGAACTCATGAGCCGCGGTTTGTCTGTTTCGGAGATACGCAGCATTGCGGTGGGCGAAAACATCTATCAGGTTCGCACATCTAACAGGGCTATCCGCATTGCGGGAGCAACCTATAAGCGGCTGCATGCGCTTCCGGGCGATCTGCTGCAGCGTTTTTTATCCGCCGATCTGGCCACCGCAAGGATGATTTTGCTTCTGGCAATCATGCAGACCGATTT
>JAVVXB010000057.1:0-2883 GCA_036651815.1 Clostridia bacterium | reverse complement strand
ATGGAACTTTCGATACCCAAAGCGCGTTTTGGAAAAGTTGAATCACAGGCGAACACAAGTCATATAGGATTTTATTTAATATAGTCAAGACCACTCGTGTAAAACGGGTGGTCTTGACTATATAAAAAATTCAATTGCAAAAACTGATTTGTACCGTTGGATGCGAATGATTGATTGCTTCCAACGAAGACGAACAAGTTAAAAATGCGTTGTTACGCTTCTTCCTTGGATAAGCTGCCCTTCTTGGAACGGGTCTTGGCATAGGCAAACAGCAGCAGCGTGCCGATGACACCGGCGGTAACGCTGTTGAGCAACGCAGCGACAGCACCTTGCGTAAACACGAGGTTGGCGGGTTCGGCATAGACGACGATGTCAAGAACTGGTGCAATGACGATCCAAGCAATGACATTGGCCAGAACTTGTACGATGTTAAAGCGTAGGACGTCCTTCCAAGTGAAGATACCTTCTTCAACTCTCAGCTTCGGGTAGACTAAGCCGTACAAAAGGCCTGTCACACCACTGGCAATGACCCAGCTCCACCAAGGTGTGCCATACTGCAGTGCATCGGACAGCGCGTGGCCGATGAACGCAATGAGCGCACCGGCGATGGGGCCAAACAGTGCCGCAAAGAATGCGCCGAGTCCGTAGGCCGTCTGAAACGATGTTTCCGGGATGCCGCTGGGGATCTTGACATACATAAACAGCAGCATAAACAGTGCTGCGCCAAGCGCTGTTGCAACGATGGTACGAGTTTTAAACTCAAACAATTTTTTCATAAGTTACCTCCCAAAGTATATTCATGATACCAGCTCTATTGAAGCAAACATGTGCCAAAATGTCAAGTTTTTGTGAAGAATTTGTGGGTATAAAATTGTCTTTATAACAGAAAATGCTATTGTTCGGGTGTATTTCCCATGGTACAATACAATATGGAAGGATCTGCGGAAAACCCATTGGATGCCGCAGAACCGTGCATGAGCGTGAGGAGGAACAACTATGGGCTTTTTTGAAACGTCGGACGTAGGCATTGATCTAGGCACGTCCAGTACGTTGGTTTATGTAAAAGGGAAAGGCATCGTGTTGCGTGAACCCTCCGTGGTGGCGGTGGAGCGTGTCACTGGGCGCATCGTAGCCATTGGCGAGGAAGCGCGCAAGATGACCGGTCGTGCACCCGCAAACGTCGTGGTCATTCGTCCTCTGCAGGACGGCGTAATCAGCAATTTCGATGTGACTGCCCGTATGCTGCACTATTTTTTCAAAAAAGTTGTTGGGATTCGTGCGTTTAAGCCACGCGTGGTCGTTTGTGTTCCCTCCGGCGTAACCGAGGCAGAGAAACGTTGTGTCATCGAAGCGACTTTGGAAGCTGGCGCACGCTATTCGTACCTGATTGAGGAACCCATTGCCGCAGCCATCGGAGCAGATGTGGATATCAACGAGGGCAAGGGGCACATGGTGCTGGACATTGGCGGCGGCACAACGGATATCGCTATCATCTCTTTTGGGAGTATCGTGCTGTCGGATTCCATTAAGATGGCGGGCGATAAATTCGACGATGCGCTTATGCACTATATGAAACGAAAGCATAATCTCTATATTGGAGAACGTAGTGCTGAGGACATCAAGATTGCTTATGGACACGCGCACATTGAAAAAGAACAGCGCATTGTCGAGATTCGCGGACGCAATATGGCAACCGGTCTGCCGGAGAGCGTTCCAATCGGCACCAACGAGATGGTCGATGCGTTGAGCGAGCCGCTTTCCCAGATTATCGAACGGGTTCGGAGTCTTTTTGAACGAACACCGCCGGAGCTGACCACCGATATTACGGACAATGGCATTATCATTACCGGCGGCGGCGCTCTGCTAGCCGGACTCGATCAGTATGTGACGGAACGTACCAATGTGCCATGTAAAATAGCAAATGATCCGATCTCCTGCGTGGCGCGCGGCACAGGGCTTGTGCTGGAGGATATCAAAAAATACAATAGTGCGATCTATGATTACCACCGGGGCGAATATTTCGAGGGCTGATGCGCTTGGAATCGGCTCAAAGACTAAGTCCGCATCGCGAGACATGAAAATCGATTTAACGCCCAGCCGTTACGGGAACAGTTGTCCTGCTTACGCGTGCTCAGCAAACGGGTTTGGATCATTTTGGGGGTGTGTCGCGCGAAAACGGATTGCTGCCAAGCATGAGAAACCTTGGTATGCGGCTTTTGCGGAAGATATTTTTCACAACTATACCGGCTGCAGCGGTGTGATTTAACAGGAAACAAAGGATCTGCAACGTTCGCTTGCTATTCGGAAAAAGAGCGGGTACAATAAATAAACTATGATCAATGAAAGAACCGATTTTACACAATTCCGAGGTACGCGCACGCAGCGCGATGTACAGCAGATTGCACCGCTGACGCTGGCTTACGTCGGGGACACGATCTATGATCTGTTTGTACGTACTCGCTTGATCGATAGCCAATCGCTTACACCCCATGGCTATCATATGGCGGCTGCAAAATGTGTCTGCGCTGCGGGGCAGGCTGCGGCATTTCGCCGCATTGAAGCGTTGCTGACGGAAGCGGAGCTGACGGTATTCAAACGCGGACGCAACGCGCACAGCGGCACGGTTCCGAAGAACGCAAACGTTGCCGATTATCATGCTGCAAGTGGATTTGAGGCACTCATCGGTTATCTGTATCTCACGGGTGAGGACGCGCGGTTGACAGAATTGATCAATGGCGCATTGGAAGGAGCATGCTAAATGGCATACCAAAACAAGGATTCCGGCAATCGTGCCGGTCAAAACAATAACAATTCCGGAAATCATTCCTACGGCGATAAACCCGCAAGCGGTGGGAGCAAGCCTTATGGCGATCGTAAGCCCTA
>JAVVXB010000056.1:0-2937 GCA_036651815.1 Clostridia bacterium | reverse complement strand
AAAGGTTTTTACAGGCTCGTCCAAAATCCAAGCCGCATCATCGTATTGTTCGGCTGACGAAAGCTTATTTAAAATGCTATCTACGCGCTCCGTGTTCATCGGCGCAGCCTGCGCTTTCAGCCCAATCCCTGCCGCCTTGTTCATCGTCTGCTGCACCTGTACGGTTGCCTCGGCAACGAGGTTGTGGCCTTGCTCTAGCATGGGGCGTACCGTGCGGTCCGCGATGTTCCAATACATACGCCCGTCCGGCAGCGCTTCGCTGCTCAGGTTACTGCCAAACGCCTCAGACAATGCCGCACCGACGCGCTCCGCATATTCCGCTGCGCCCATATAGGTCTTTTTTGTGACCTCCGCGTCTCCCAGCAACGTCTTAAAGCTGCTACGAATGGCTTCAAGCAGGGCAGACGCAATATCTTCCATCGTGTTCCTCCCTTACGTGCCAGCCTCAATGCCTGTCAAATCGCGCAGGTTATCGGCTGAAAAGTACCCTGGCACAGCTTGGTTAATTTTAATAGCACCGTCACCAATGCCAGAAAGCGTCGCGGCGTCCGGCTCAAACACTGGATCCCACTCGGCGTGCGTCAGATATAACTGGTTCCGCTTGTACGGAAAATCATCTCGCACGCAGGCTGCAAGATACCCGGCATTCAAAAATCCACTTCCGAATGTACGCTGTGCCTTTCTAGCTGCAAGACGTAGATTCTCATGGCTTGCCTTGATCGCCTCAGCGCTGGATGGGTTATCCGTCACAAAGCCAAGATCGTCAAGCGTCAGCCCTGTTTCACCGGCAAACAGCGCGGCAAACGTGCGCAGCTGCTCGGTGTAAGGGCTCATGCTTTGCTGCGTAAATTGGCCGACAACTGGTTTTTCACCGTCATCGTCTTTTCTGAAATCCAGCATCGTGGACATGGTTGCCCGCCACTTGTCCATGGGGTCAGCGTCTTGAGACAGGCCAAGAATATATTTTTGTGGAAAGCTGTAAAATTCTGCGCTGATTTCCGACCGCTTCATCGTGCGCAGCGCACTTTGCATGATGCCTATGCAAGCGCGGCTAATGCGGCTGTGCCCAAACGGCCGAGCTGCATCCGGGCGATACACGATCGGAACAAGAAGAGGGTACGGTGCAGCGTTATCCACCAATTGCGTATCATATCCCTTACGGTAGTAATTCGTCCGGCCGGCTACAAAATAAGCTTCCAGCGTCGGAGTCTGACTCTTTCCTCGCTCAAGAACAGCGTACCCCTCCGTCAGCAGACCCGTTATTGGATCCATAACGCCCGTTGCATTTCCACCGTCAATAACCTGCAAGCGAGGGAATCCATTATCGTCTGGCGAGATGTAGATAAAACAGCATGACGAAATCATGGCAGAGAGAATTGCACTGTCAAACAGCACATCCACATTGTTCATTTGGTAAATATGATAAAGGTCAAAGTTGTCCTCCGCAAAATTGTGAAATGACAGCCTGTCCGCCAGTGAATCGACGGCCTTCCCGCACCACCCCAACACCTCTGTTAAATACCGAAACTGCGTCGGTGTGACAACGTTAAAATCGTCCACCGTATTTTTCATTTCGTAATACTGATACCTCGTCTGCACGCGGGCTCTCCGTGCAGAAAGTTTCGTTCTTAGGTATTCGATTCCTCTTAACTCTTCCATAAAATCACCTTTCGTGAGAAAATATTCACAGTAGACAGCGTGAAGTCCGCTGGCGCCCCGGGGAGGGAGGTATACCCCCTCGTCTTCTATCTACCACGGTATGCAGACCAGTCACATGATTGCGGAAGCGCCCGATTGGATATGATTGCCGTGTCAGCCCCGCGTGGTTTGTTTGCGCTGGGAACCCGATCTGACTTCTGTCGATTGCAGCACATGTGAGCTAACTGAAGATTGTCGATATCGGACGGATGCCCGCCTTTGTCGATTGGTATAATGTGGTCAACACAAGCACTTAATGGATGAGGCCACTTGACCGAGAAATCCACGGGCTTACCGCAGATCCCGCATACACTCTGCGTGGCGTATATCTTTGCTTTGTTCCTTTCGAATGCACCCCGGTGCGTTCCGTCACGATCTAATCTTTTAGTTTTTTCAACAGGCATGTAGTACCTCCATACACAACCGCTTGGCTCCCACCCGGCTGGGATCCTTACAACTCGCCACCGATCACCACCTCTCATTCGTGCGATAAAAAATAAAAAAGTCCCTAAACTAGGGTTTATTTTAGCAAAGCCTATTGGCTTATGCGCACTTAATGCGTATAATATAATCATCGGGAGGGCAAAATAAAACGCAAGGATTTAATCAATCTCCTCGAGGGAAACGGCTGGTGGTTCAAGCGTTCCGGTGGAAACCACGATATCTACACCGATGGAATCAACATTGAACCAGTTTCACGGCAAAAAGAGATCAAAGAAAGCGTTGCACAGGCCATCATCAAGCGGAGGGGGCTGAAATAGCCCCCAACCCCGCATATCAATAACAGGAGGGAAACATTATGAAAGCAGTGTATCCGGTAATATTTACACGGTTGGATGATGGCTATATGGCCTTCGTCCCGGATTTTCAAATCAATACCCAAGGAAACGATCTTGCGGAAGCAATCTCTATGGCGCGGGATGCGATCGGCTTATCCGGCATCGATATAGAGGACGATGGGAAGGCGTTGCCAACTCCATCCGGCACGGAATCAATCCTGTGCAAAGCGAACGAATTGGTTTCCATGGTCGATATCGACTTCACGGCCTACCGTCGTGCTAATGAGCGCAGAACAGTACGCAAAAACGTTACCCTGCCTAGCTGGCTTAATGCCGAAGCCGAACAGGCTGGCGTGAATTTTTCACTCGTCCTGCAAGAGGGCCTAAAAGCAAAGTTGGGACTGTCCTAACCCTTTCCCCGATATGCACTATACCTGCATTGCTTTAACCGGCAACGCAT
>JAVVXB010000055.1:0-3921 GCA_036651815.1 Clostridia bacterium | reverse complement strand
GTAAAGGAGGTAAAACCATGAACCCTAATCTCTATCTCGAAAAAAATATCAGCCAGCAGCCGGCGATTGACCTGCTGTGTGCCATGGGCTATATCTATATATCTCCGGAGGACTGCGCCATGCAGCGCGGCAGCGGCTACCATGTTTTGCTGCGGGATATCCTGCGGGGGCAGCTGCGCAAGATAAATCGTTACTCCTATGCCGGTGCAGAAAATGAGTTTTCTGCTGCTAATATCGAGCGGGCTATGGAGGATCTGGACGTGCCGCTGACTGACGGTCTTGTTCGCACCAGTGAGAAGGTTTACGATGCGTTGCTTTTGGGCAAAAGCTATCTGGAAACCGTGGGCGATGGGAAAATGCTCAGCTTCAATCTCAAGTACATCGACTGGGAGCACCCGGAAAACAACCTATACCATGTGACAGAGGAATTTGCCGTTGAAAGTCAGGACAAGCAGCATAATGCTCGTCCTGATATTGTGCTGTTTATCAATGGCATTCCCTTTGCTGTAATTGAATGCAAGGCACCGCAGATTTCTGTTGACCAGGCGGTGGAGCAGACCGTGCGCAATCAGCAGGCGGACTACATCCCCCAGCTTTTTAAGTATGCGCAAATTGTGATGGCCACCAACAAAAATGCCGTGAAATATGCTACTGCGGGAACACCCAAAAAGTTCTGGAATGTCTGGAAAGAGGAAGATGAGCCGTTTATGAGCCGCCAGCTGACCAGGTTGCTCAATGACCGCATGCCCACCGAACAAGATAAAAACATGATTTCCCTGTTCAGCACAGAACGTGCCATGGAACTGATTCGCTATTTCATCCTCTACGACGCCAACATCAAAAAAATCTGCCGTTACCAGCAGTATTTCGCCACGAAGCAAATTATCAAGACGATTGAAGAAAGCGACGAGCGCGACAATCGTCAAAGTGGCGTGATTTGGCATACCCAGGGCAGCGGCAAGAGCCTTACCATGGTGATGCTGGCAAAGTACATTCTCATGGAGTTGAAGGATTGCCATCCCCGTGTGATTATCGTCACTGACCGAAAGGAACTGGACGGACAGATTGCTGCTACCTTCGCCCACACAAGGTTAAATCCCGCCCGCGCGACCAGCGGACGGCATTTGGTGGAGCTTGTAAACAGTGGCAAAGTGGATGTGGTTACCAGTATTATCAATAAATTTAACACCGCCGAGCGCATGGAAACCAAAAACGAGTCCAGAGATGTGTTCATTTTGGTCGATGAGAGCCACCGCTCCAATTATGGCCTTATGGCGACTAAAATGCGCTCCGTGTTCCCAAATGCCTGCTACATTGGGTTTACCGGTACGCCTTTAATGAAGTCCGAACGGAATACCATGACAAAATTCGGTAAGCTCATCCATAAATACACCATTAAAGACGGTGTTGACGACGGCGCGATTGTCCCACTGATTTACGAAGGACGTTTTGTGGAGCAGACGGTGGATGAGGCCAACATTGATCTGTGGTTTGAGCAGACAACGAAGCGGCTCACCGAGGCGCAGCAGCTGGATCTTGCCCGGAAATGGAGCAGTATTCGCAGGCTGACCTCTACGGATGCCCGTATTAGGCGCATTGCGCTGGATATCAACAACCATTTTGTGGAGGGGTACAAGAACACGGGGTTCAAAGCCATGCTTGCCACCAATTACAAGCGGGATGCTGTCCGCTATCTGGAATGCTTCGAGCGGTTCGAAGACTTGACCTGTGCCGTGGTGATCTCTCCACCAGATATGCGAGAGAGTGTGGACGATGCAGATGAAGGCACCGACGATAAGGTTGTGGCATACTGGAATAAAATGATGCGCCAATACGGCGACGCTGACCGTTATGAAGAGGCTATAAAAAACAAGTTCTGCGACGGCGAGATTGATATTCTCATCGTTTGCAGCAAGCTTCTCACCGGCTTTGATGCGCCCATCTGCCAAGTGCTCTACATCGACAAAGAACTGAAAGAGCATGGTCTTTTGCAGGCCATCGCCCGCACAAATCGGCTACACGAAGGTAAGGACTACGGCTTGATCGTCGATTACCGTGGTTTGATCGAAAAACTGGATACTGCCATGGACATGTACAGCGGTGCAGGACTTGAAAACTTTGAAAGCGGAGATTTGAAGGGCGTAGTTGTGGACGTCATGTCCTCGGTCGGAAACTTGCGCGATTCATATACTCGACTGATTGAGTTGTTTGCAGCGGTTCAAAATAAAGCAGACGCAGAAGAAGTGGAAGTTTTCCTTGCGGATGACAAGGTGCGTGAGGATTTTTATAATCTGCTGTGCGCCTTCGGAAAGGCACTCAATCTGGTGCTGAATTCTGAGCAAGCCTATGCAGCTGTCCCAAAGGCTGAACTGAGAAAATATCAGGATACATTTATCTTCTTTGCGAAGGTCCGCCGCAGCGTAAAGATCCGTTATTGCGATGCCATAGACAATAGCGAGTACGAACCACTGATGCAAAACCTTTTGGATACTCATTTATCCGTAGCTGGTATCCGTCAGATTACCAGCCCTATCAATATTTTGGATAAAGATGATTTTGAAAAAGAGTTGGACGAGCTTGGGTCACTTCGTGCGAAAGCCGATGCAATCGCAAGCCGAATGACAAAGAGCATCAGCGAGAAATATGATGAAAACCCGGCCTATTATGATAGCTTTTCCAAGAGAATAAAGGAAGCATTGGATCAGTATAAAGAAAAGGTGATTACAGAGGCTGAGTATCTGGCCAAGATGCGTACAATTATGGAGGATTACCACGCTGGACGCAGTTCTATCAGTTACCCGGAATCCATTAAGAATAATGTTCATGCGCAGGCGTTCTACGGTGTCCTCTCCGCCATTCTCGATGAAGAAACCGCTACAAACATTACGCCTGACTTTATTGCGGAAATTGCACAGGAAATTACGAAGATTATCGCCAAACACAGTCAGGTAGACTGGACAAATAACAAGATAATCCATGACCGAATTTCACAGGACATCGACGATTTGTTTTATGAATATGAGAAAACACGTGGCTCGAAGCTTTCCTTCGATGTAATAGACAAAATCATTGAAAATGTAAAGACCGTCGCGCTACGGAGGTTTTGAAAATGACATCATCTTCGGTTTCGCGGAAAGTCATGTCAGACGGGAAAGAAATTGTCTATCTTTTGGAGCAGAAGCCAGTCAAAAACCTGAACCTTCGCATACGAAAAGATGGTAGCGTCTATGTATCGGCGAACAATCTTGTGCCGATTAGTAAGGTGGATGAATTTGTGGTCAGCAAGGGAGGCTATATCCTATCAGCTTTACAACGCTTCCAAGAGCTGGCACAATACCGCCCACAGCCCAAGCAGTACATGAGCGGGGAGACGTTTTATATTTTGGGCCGAGGGCTACGGCTGAAGGTTTCAAAAGGCACGAAAGATGAGATCCATATGGACGGCGTGTATATCCTTCTTCAGGTGAAGGATACTGCTGATGTGAGTCGCAAAGAACGTATTGTTACAAAATTTTTGAATCAGCGGTGCAAAGAACAGTTTGGTGAGATTATGGCGGAAACTTATCCTCTGTTTCAAAAATACGGTGTAGCACAGCCGACCCTGCGCATTCGAGATATGGATACACGATGGGGATCTTGCCTGCCCAAAAAAGGAATTATTACCTTGAGCAAACAACTATTGGAAGCTCCTCGAAACTGCATTGAATATGTGGTGATGCATGAGTTTTGTCATTTCATACACCCTAATCATTCCAAACAGTTTTACGGCTTTCTTGCTATGCTAATGCCCGACTGGAAAGAGAGAAAGAGGACACTCGATAAGAGCGCAGAATTTTGGCTGTAAATCATTCCTGCGCTATAAATCCTCGGCAACAAAATGGCAACATAAAATCAGATAGCCCGTCATTTATGTATCATGAA
>JAVVXB010000054.1:0-4132 GCA_036651815.1 Clostridia bacterium | reverse complement strand
CCTAACCCTTTCCCCGATATGCACTATACCTGCATTGCTTTAACCGGCAACGCATGCTGGCGGACTTCCTAGATATGCAAACGAGCCTTATTGTCAGCATGCAGATTCAGTCCGTGGATCAGAACGAAGCCATCAAGATGGTGAAACGCAAGATTACCGATTTGGATTCCATGAAGATTCAGGAGCAGAAAAAAGCGGTACGTTCCGGATACGATATGGACATCATCCCCTCCGATCTCGCTACCTACGGCATCGAGGTCAAGAGCCTGCTCAAAGAATTGCAGAGCCGGAACGAGCGCATGTTCCTTGTAACGTTCCTCATTGTGAACACGGGCGAAACCAAGCAGAAGCTGGAAAACGATGCTTTTCAGGCGGCGGGCATCGCACAGAAATATAATTGTGCGTTGGTTCGGCTGGACTATCAGCAGGAGCAGGGCCTGATGTCCGCGCTTCCGCTGGGTAAAAACCTTGTGCCGATTCAGCGGTCGCTGACGACCTCCAGCACGGCGATCTTCGTGCCGTTCGTATCAATGGAACTTTGCTTGCCCTCCCCCGGCGCTGTCTGCTACGGTGTAAATCCATTGAGCAATAACCTGATTCTCGTCAACCGCAAGAATCTGAAAGCGCCCAACGGCCTTATCCTCGGCACACCCGGTAGCGGCAAATCTTTTGCGGCCAAGTTTGAGCTGTTCGTGACCTTCCTCGTTACTGACGACGATGTGATCGTCCTCGATCCAGAGGGCGAATATGCGCCGCTGGTCACGGAACTGCAAGGGCAGGTGGTGAAGATTTCACCGGGCAGCACGGCTTACGTCAACCCGATGGACATCCACGCTAACTACTGCGATGGCGATAATCCGATTCCGCTCAAGGTCAACTTCCTGCTGTCCATGTTCGAGATCATCGTCAGCCCCGCCAAGCTCACCTTCGGGCAGAAATCGGTTATTGAGCTTGCGGCGCGGAACGTGTATACACGCTATTTCCAGCATCCCGACCCGGCGCAAATGCCGACGCTCACCAACCTGTATGACGCGCTTATCGAAATTCGGGACGAAAGCGAACGCAAGCGCGACGACGATGCGGGTGATATGGCAAAGGCGCTGAATCAGTATGTGCATGGCACGTTCAACATGTTCAACCACCGCACGAACGTGGACATCCGCAACCGCCTCGTGTGCTTCGATACCAAGGACGCGGGAACGCAGTTAAAGGCGCTTGCCATGCATATCATCCAAGACCATGTCTGGGGGCGGGTGTCCACCAACCGCGCCATCCGCAAGGCCACGCGGTACTACTGTGACGAATTTCATTTGCTCTTGGCAGATGAGATCACCGCGTCCTACTGCGCAGAAATATGGAAGCGATTTCGGAAATGGGGCGGCATACCGACTGCCATCACGCAGAACGTAAAGGATTTACTCAACTCCAAACAGGCTGAGAACATCTTTGAAAACAGCGATTTCATCCTCATGCTCAACCAAGCCCCCGGCGATCGTGCCATCCTCGCCAAGCTCCTGAACATCTCGCCACACCAGCTTTCGTATGTGACACATTCCGGCGAGGGCGAGGGCTTAATCCTGTTCGGGGACACCATGCTGCCGTTTCGCAGTCAGGTGAGCCGGGAAACCAAGCTGTATAAGGTCATGACGACAAAATTGGTCGAGGCGCAGGGATGATGGAACTCGATACGATTATCCACGGTGACGCGCTGGACGTCTTACGAACGATGTCCGACAGCAGCTGCGTCACCAGCCCACCGTATTACGCTCTGCGCGATTACGGCGTGGACGGGCAGATTTGGCATTTAGCGAGGATGAGCATGACTTAGCTGTCTCTGAAACAGCTAAATATGAGTCATTGACCTTAGACGGCATTGGTGCTGCGCTTGCCATTGAAAGAGATAATAGTACCGACCTATATCTGCGTCAGAAATTGGATGCGCCATTCGATTATCGGGATATATCCTCGTTGTTGCAATCAGCAACTGAGGAGGAACAAATAGGATTGTTCGACGTAGTGAACTATTCCGCTTATGCTACCAGTCTCAATGTTGCTGCCATATTGAAAACGCTCATGCAATAGCAAGATCAAAGCGCAAAAAGTGGGAGAGCCGATTGTTTGGCTCTCCCGCAACTTTTATCTTTTCTCGGCACTCGCCGCCTTTTCTTTTTCCGCTTTCCACTTGGCAAATTCCCGCTGCCCTTCTTCGCTGGCTTTTCTCTTGTTTTATCATAATTTACGAGCTGCTTAGAATCCTTTTCGGGCAGGCTGACCAGCAGTTAAAGCCTGATATGGATGTCATGCGGCATTCACCGCATGACATTTGGCTTTTCCGAATTTTTTCACCCCCGCAATACCCGTAAAAAAGAATGACGATTTCGTGGATATCATTTCTGAAACTTGAAAAATGAATCCACACGCAAAGACTTTTTAGAGCAAAAATCAAAAATGGAACGTTTGCAGCCATAAAAGTCACACGCATACAGCTTAGATACTGTTGACACGAGTTGCACTAAAATGGCACACCATATAACAATACATCGAATTTGAACTGCGGCAACAAAGGATGCTGTATGTTTTGCATACCGTGTAGCGATTCCGCGCCAGCGTTTGAAGTGTAGTAAAACGTTCTCAACCAGATAGCGAGCCTTATGGAGATAGGCGTCATACTCCCTTTGTTCAAGACGATTACGCTTAGGTGGAATCACAGGTTGAATGTGGTTGGCAATTGCGTATTCAATGATTCCATTGGTAACATAGCCTCGGTCGGCAAGCAAAAATTGCACGGTAATTCCGTCAATCAGCGCAAGAGCTTTTTTACAATCTGCTCGGGTACCTGCTGTAACAAGAACTCGGACTGGCATACCATTCGCATCCACGGCCAAATGTATTTGCTGTTGAGCCCCCCTTTTGTACGTTCCATATCCTGATTCCCTCCAACGACTCCTGCTGCATGGGAATGTCCCTTGCAATGGGACGCATCGATCATCAACCACTCAAAATCGGGTTCAACCACGACTGCTTCAAGGATGCGCTCCCACACGCCGGCGTTGCGCCAACGGCGAAACCGCTGGTAGACGGAGTTCCAGTTTCCGTACTGCGGTGGCAGATCTCGCCACGGCACACCTGTTCGCAAAACCCAGAGCACCCCATTTAGAAAACGTCGATTATCTTCGGCAATTCCGCCCCATTGACCACGTTGGCCTAGTAAGAGCGGCGCAAGAATGCTCCACATTGCATTGCTTATATCGTGGCTGTTTTGCTGATTTTCCATCTTGAAGCACCTTTCGCCTTGTTGCTTCTATTATATCACTTTTTTTCGTGTCAACACTATTTAGTCATTTTATCATCTCTTTATTAACAATCAAACTGGTCCAATTATAAGGGGGCGGGCAACAAGGACATTGAGCACCTTTTTTTGCAAGGATGCTCTGGACGATTTTGGGGATATAGGTAAAGCAAAAGCCGCTGCACAACAACATTTTTCACGAATCTCCCTTGGATAGATAGGCAGCCCGAATAGCCTCCACGGCACCGTCAAGCCCTATGCCTCCGCTATCAATGCAAATATGATAGTTTTTGGCATCACCCCATTTTGCCTGTGCATAGTAGTGATAGTAATTTGCTCGTTTTTTATCAAGAGCGGTAATCTTCTGTTCGATTTTTTCGGGTGCATCGCCGTATTCCGATATAGCGCGTTTTTTCCTAACCTCCATATCGGAAAAGATGAATACCTTCAGCAGATCATCCCTGTCCTTCAAGACATCGTCTGCACAGCGTCCAACAATGACGCAGGGACCTTGGGATGCTATTTCCCGGATGACAGCGAACTGTGCTAAAAACACCTTTCCATTCAGCGGAAGGTCAAATGGAACGCCAGGATTGAACGGATATACAAAGCCTTCTGTTCCCTTTATTTCAGCATTCTCAAAAAAGCTGGCATGAATAGGGCTGCTCTTAGCAGCTAGCGTAATCAGTTCTTTGTCATAAAATGGAATGTGTAGCTGTTCGGCTAGATTGGCTCCAACCAATCGACCACCGCTTCCGTATTGGCGGCTGATGGTAATAATACTGTGTCCCATAGGTGTACCTCCCCGGCTATACGCCGTTCATATTTTGTGTTGCAATCCGC
>JAVVXB010000053.1:0-4519 GCA_036651815.1 Clostridia bacterium | reverse complement strand
GTCATTTGCCAGGCGACGGAAGACTTTTGACATTGAAAGTTATTCGACTGTCAATCGGTGAGACAGAACTGAACAAAGGCACATTCTGTATTTGAGCTTGTTCGTGCGCAATCGACTGACTTTTCCATTCAGAACCATTTGCGCTCACAAACGGGTTGTGCTATCATAATTGCATGGATAAAAACACGAATGCAACCATACAGGAAGAACCGCGTGATGTGCGTGCACTGCGTATTGCGCGCCGTTCTACGATGTATATCGTGCGCACGCTGCTGTTCTTAATTATGGGTTGCATTATTTGTATTACCGCACTGCTGACTGCGGAGCGGGTGAGCAATCTGTATATCTTAACCAGCGAAGGAATGGCGCTGCGTGCAGATTGCATTTTGGTAGATGGGGCGCAGAACGATCTAGAAGAATATTTTACGTTGACGTTTCTGGAGAATGACCCGGGACTGAAGGACACGACATATGATCATTACACGATTACCGAGTACAACTACGATCTCAGCATTGAGAAGATCTCTGTATTGCCTTGGTCGATGAGCGCTACGGTGACGGTGGTTGAAAAAGTGAATATCAAAGGTGAGGTTAATGCCGATCAGTTGGCAGAGGGACAGAGTGCGACAGATTTTCCAATGCCAAAGTGGATGCCGGTGCGTTATCAGATTCGATATTTGAACAGTAATGGCCGCTGGTATATCACAGCGTTGGAAATGGTGGAAGAAAATCCGGTGCAGAAACCGCTGGGAACCCCCGATCTCAGCCGGTCTCCTATTCCAGCGGCGACGCCAACGCCTGCGCCAACCGATGCGCCAACTAAACTGCCGGTGAGTACCAACGCGGCAGACGCTGTGACGACGCTTCAACCGCTGTCTGACGGCTAATGTTGCATTTGATTCATATGGATACAATTCGACAAATGAATCCATTTTTATTATACCTCGCACCAATGGCGGGGTTCTCCGATGTGACCTTTCGCATATTGTGTAAAGAATATGGTGCGGACATTGTGACCACAGAGATGATCAGCGGTAAGGGACTGCGGTATGGCAGCGAAAAAACAGCGGCATATCTCGCGACCGAACCGATCGAGCAGCCCATTGTGGTACAATTATTTGGGCGAGAGCCGGATATTGTTTCTACCATGGCAAAGCACGTTTGCGATACGCTCAGGGATGCACTGCGTGGGATTGATCTCAACATGGGTTGCCCGGCACCAAAGATTACGAACAATGGGGAAGGCAGCGCATTGATGAACGAGCCTGTTCTTGCCGGACACATTATAGAGAATACTGCAAAAGCCATTTCACCCTATCCGTTGACGGTGAAGTTTCGAAAGGGCTGGGATGACAAGCATTGCAATTATATGGAATTTGCCCATATCTGTGAGCAAAGTGGCGCAGCTGGCATCACCGTGCATGGACGCACACGAAAGCAGCAGTATGGCGGCAGCGCGGACTGGACTATTTTCGAGGAGATCAAGCGTGCCGTGGACATTCCGGTCATTGGCAATGGGGATGTAAGTACAGCCGAAGACATGCTGCGTATGCGTGCCGAAACTGGGGTAGATGGCGTGATGATCGGCAGGGCTGCCTTGGGGAACCCGTTTTTATTTGCCGAGTGTAAGGCCGCTTTGGCGGGAACGGCCTATTTGCAGCCAACCTGGGAGGAGCGAACGGCATTGGCTCTGCGTCATGCGGAGATGGCGGTTGAGCGCGGCGGCGAGCGCACCATTGTGGAGCTACGTAAACATCTTGCCTGCTATATTCGCAGTGTACCAGGCGCGGCAAAACTTCGTACGCGTGTCAACGAGGCTGCAACAATCGCCGAATTACGGGAAATCCTAACTTGACACCCGCATACCCTGCTAATATAATAGGTAAATCCCAGTAAAGGAGAACACATGATGGCAGAAATTTGGCTTACTCCCGAGGAAATTCAAAAACGCGAAGAGCGTTTGGAACATTACAAAACCGCCCGTCGACTTGAAATTGCCGAGTCGTTGAAAATTGCGCGTGCATTTGGCGACCTTAGTGAGAACGCGGAATATGACGCGGCCAAGAACGAACAGGCGAAAAACGAATATGACATCGTACAGCTGGAAAACGAGCTGAAAAATGCAAAGGTCATTGACGAATCAACCCTAGACAACAAAGTTGTCAACGTTGGCTCAACCGTTTCGCTGCTAAACATGGCCGATAAAAGCGAAATGAATTTTAAGATTGTCGGCAGTGCGGAGACTGATCCTGCCAACGGGCGCATTAGCAACGATTCGCCCATAGGTAAAAGCGTGCTTGGCCATAAGATCGGAGACACAGTGGAGGTTTCTACGCCTGGTGGCTCATTTCACATCAAGGTCATGTCAATCGGCAAGTGATGTTCATTGCACACAAGTGAAGACCAGAATAATGGGGGCGGTGCCCCCTTTTTTTAAAGAACGGAGAGGATGACGAGGAATGGAAAAAACGCTGATTGACCAACTGGACCAGGAACAGGAAATTACGGAGGAGCAACTCAGTGAGCTGCTTCAAATTCGCCGTGACAAATTGATAAACCTCCAACAGGATGGCAACGATCCGTTTCACCACACCACCTATGATGTGACGTATTACAGCGCGGATGTGCTGGCCGAACCAACGGAGTTGGAGGGAAAAACAGTCAGTATGGCCGGCCGTATGGTCAGCCGCCGCATCATGGGTAAGGCAAGTTTTGCACATATTTTGGATCCCAAAGGCAGAATCCAGATTTATGTGCGCCGCGATGATATCGGCGAGGAAGCCTATGCCGCATTTAAAACATTCGATCTTGGTGATATCCTGGGCTTTACCGGCAGGGTGTTTGCCACAAAGACAGGAGAGATCAGCATCCATGTTGAAACGCTTGTACTATTGACGAAATCTCTTCGTCCGTTGCCAGAAAAATTTCATGGACTCAAGGATCCGGAATTGCGCTATCGCCAGCGCTTTGTGGATCTGATTGTGAATCCAGAGGTGCGGGAGACGTTTGTCAAACGCAGCCGCATCATCTCTGAGATTCGCAATCGAATGAACGAAAAGGGTTTCATCGAAGTGGAAACGCCTGTATTGAATACCACCGCAAGTGGTGCCTCCGCACGTCCATTCGTTACGCACCACAACACGTTGAACCTGGATATGTACTTGCGGATTGCAACGGAGCTGCATCTCAAGGAGTGCATCGTAGGCGGTCTGGATCGGGTATATGAGATTGGGCGCTTGTTCCGTAACGAAGGCATGGATCCCATGCACAACCCGGAGTTTACGACCATTGAGGCCTATCAGGCATACACGGATTATTATGGTATGATGGCGCTGGCGGAGGATTTGATCGGACATTGCTGCAATGCTGTGAACGGTACCACGTGCATTCGCTATCAGGGAATGGACATCGACCTAACGCCACCTTTTGCGCGACTGACCATGAATGAGGCGGTTAAACAGCAAACGGGTGTAGATTTCTACGGCTGCGCAACGGATGAGGAGGCTAGAACGCTTGCTACTTCGCTACATCTTACAAATCAAGACAAGACCGCTACAAAAGGCAAGCTGCTGGCGCAAGCGTTTGATGCGTTCGTTGAGGAGACGTTGATTCAGCCGACTTTCATTATGGATTATCCGGTGGAGATTTCACCGCTATCCAAGCGCAAACCAGAACAGCCTTATTTAACAGAGCGGTTTGAACTCTTTATTGGTGGGCACGAATACGCCAATGCATTCTCAGAGTTGAATGATCCGGTGGATCAGCGCGACCGATTTGTTCAGCAAGCACAGGAACGAGCCAAGGGCGACGATGAAGCCATGATGATTGATGAGGATTTCTGTCTGGCTCTTGAATATGGAATGCCGCCTACGGGCGGAATCGGGATCGGGATTGATCGGCTGGTGATGTTGCTGACCGACGCGGCCAGTATCCGAGATGTACTATTGTTTCCAACCATGAGACCGCAACTAAAACAATGAGGCAGAGATCATATTGTAGAATGAGTTAGACTAGATAATTGCCCGGGGAACAGGTTGGAAAACTTGAAGCCCGGGCATTTTTTTGCAGCAGGTGTGTGGGGGTCATTCAATCAAATTAACGTCGGTTCTTCCAATTGCAAGATATCGACTATATAAGAAACAATGTTCTAATGGGGTGTTTATGTATATATTGACGATAGAACCCACAGAACCAGCAGATGCATCAGCCATTTGGCTTATTTTTAGATACGATAATTGACACATGAGAAGATGAATATACAATCGGAAGATAGAAAAAAAACCGCACGGTCGATGAGATCACTGCTTTTTTAAAAGAATTATAGATTGTGTCGAAATACGAAGGAATAGGGAGTAAAGAGCAATATGCATGCCATATTCATAAATGGTGACGATACAGCAGGGATAGACGCGATAATACGATGAAAATGATATGCTTGTAGCGTTGCTGAATATTCGGTAAATTGCTATACTAGCAAAGCTGTCCGAGGGAACGCAGAGCGCCGGGAAACAAGAAAAGA
>JAVVXB010000052.1:0-4754 GCA_036651815.1 Clostridia bacterium | reverse complement strand
TCAAACACTTTATTTAGGTTTGACGATTATACGGGCGGTGGGGCCTAGCGTCATCCCGCGGCCCTTTGGCTGGCACCGCCAGTCAAACGACTCTATCCGGAGATTAAGTTGGCCATTGGGCCAGCCATTGAAAACGGCTTTTATTATGACTTTGACGCGCCAGAAGCCTTCAGCCCTGATGATCTGCGGCGCATCGAAAAAGAGATGGAAAAAATTCAGCAAGAAAACCACCCGTTGGAGCGGTTCGAACTACCTCGAGCGGAAGCCATTGCCTATATGGAGCAGCTGGGCGAGCCATACAAGGTGGAACTCATCCACGACTTGCCGGAAGATGCCACCATTAGCTTCTACAAAGAAGGAGATTTTGTTGATCTCTGTGCTGGCCCTCACGTGGCCAGCACCGGCAAGGTGAAAAATTGCAAGCTTATGAACGTCGCGGGCGCTTACTGGCGAGGCAGTGAAAAGAACAAAATGCTGCAGCGAATCTACGGCACAGCGTTTGATAAGAAGATTGATCTGGAAGCGTATGTTACGCAGCTTGAGGAAGCTAAAAAACGTGACCACAATAAACTCGGCCGCGATTTGGAGCTGTTCACTACCGTAGACGTCATCGGTCAGGGTCTGCCGATTCTGCTGCCAAAGGGTGCGCGTGTGATCCAGCTGTTGGAGCGATTTGTTGAGGACGAGGAGCAAAAACGTGGCTATCTGCTGACAAAAACGCCCTTTATGGCCAAGCGTGAGCTATACAAGATCTCCGGCCACTGGGATCATTACCGTGATGGCATGTTTATCATGAGTGATTCTGCAGACGTGGAAGACCCGGAGGCTGAAGTCTTTGCCCTGCGCCCCATGACCTGTCCTTTTCAGTTCATGGCTTACCTGAACCGCCCCCGTTCCTACCGTGACCTGCCGCTACGTTATAACGAAACCTCTACCCTCTTCCGCAACGAAAGTTCCGGCGAAATGCACGGTCTTATTCGTGTGCGGCAGTTCACCATCAGTGAAGGCCATCTGGCCTGCCGCCCCGATCAGGTGGAGGAAGAATTTAAGGGTTGTCTGGATTTGGCGAAATTTATGCTGGATACGTTGGGCTTTTCGGAGGATGTCAGCTACCGCTTCAGCAAGTGGGATGAAAACGATACCGACAAATATATTGGTGACAAGGCAAGCTGGGAGCGCACGCAGGACATGATGCGCGTGATCCTCAATGATTTAAACGTTACATTCACCGAGGTTGATGGCGAAGCTGCTTTCTACGGACCAAAACTGGATATTCAGATTAAAAATGTCCACGGCAAGGAGGATACGCTGATTACCATCCAAATTGACTTCCAACTGGCAGAGCGTTTTGGCATGGTATATACCGATGCGGACGGTGAAAAGAAATATCCCGTGGTCATCCACCGAACCAGCATTGGCTGCTACGAGCGTACGCTTGCCCTGTTGATCGAAAAATATGCCGGCGCGTTGCCCACATGGATTGCACCGGTACAAGTTAAAGTACTCCCCATTACAGACCGCGCGGCGGAACAATCCAAAGTTGTGGCGGCAGAGTTGTCCAATATGGGCGTACGCGTGGAAACCGATCTGCGCAACGAAAAGATCGGCTTCAAAATTCGCGAATCGCAGATGCAGAAGGTTCCTTATATGTTGGTGCTTGGCGACAAGGAAGTAGAACAGAGCCTTGTTGCCGTCCGGTCTCGCAAGGATGGCGACCTTGGCACCATGACGCTCGACGCGTTTTCTGCACAACTGCTCAAGGAAATTGCCACAAAGGCCAGATAACATGCACCTTTACAGTTCCATCGGTTTTCATAAATACGGCGGTTCGGATATTTTATCCGAACCGCCGTATGGTTTTCCGGTTGGTTGAAACGTGTTTCGAAAGGATATTAGTCAGTTTAGACGAGTAATCAGAAGGTATACCGGAATAAATCTAAGATTATTCATGCAATAATAGCAAAAAGTACCAGAACCGCTTCTTGAGAAATTTAAAGGCACACCTTGCTTGACTCTTTATTTTCTAAGGAAAGCGGGCACATCTAGCTTGTTTTTTGGTTTTTCATTGTAATCACGGCGCAGATCGCCCTCGCCATACACCTGTTCCTGCTGCTGCGGCATCGGCGCTGCAACCGGCTCATCCGCCATCACCGGACGGCGTGGCGAATAGGATGCGCTGGAGAACATCTCCGGCGCTGTGCCCTGCTGTGGGCGCATCAGCGGCGTTGCACCGCCCATGTTGCCATACCCTTGTCCCATATTTCCATAGTGGTTACCCGCCGGGACTTGCCCCATATTGCCCACATTACCCATGTTTACTCCATTGCCCATGTTGCCCATGTTTCCAACCGTCTGAGGACGATAGGTGCTCGTACCGAAGGGCGTACCACCAAACATTGGTACATTCTGCTGCGCACCCACGCTATCCACCCGATCGAATCCAGTGGCAATGACCGTAATGCGCAGTGCATCACCCATCGCTTCGTCAATATCCGCGCCAAAGATGATATTCGCTTCTGGATCGGCGCTTTCGCTGATCAGTTCAGCCGCCTCGTTAACCTCCAGCAAACTCAAATCCGGACCGCCGGTGATATTCATGAGTACGCCGCGTGCGCCATTGATGCTGGTCTCGAGCAGGGGGCTCTCGATGGCCTGCCGGGCTGCTTCCGCTGCGCGTTTTTCGCCACTAGCGTTGCCAATGCCCATATGCGCAAGTCCCTTTTCCTTCATGATGGTCTTGACGTCCGCAAAATCCAGATTGATCATGGCCGGAACGGCAATCAAATCTGAAATGCCCTGAATGCCCTGCCGCAGTACATCATCGGCAACGCGTAGCGCATCCGGCAGACTGGCGCGGCCAACGAGATCGATCAATTTATCGTTCGGAATGGTGATAAGCGTATCCACGGCAGGTTTGAGTGCTGCGATTCCGATCTCTGCGTTGCGCATGCGCACCTTTCCTTCAAACGTAAAGGGCTTGGTAACCACGCCAATGGTCAGCACGCCCAGTTCTTTGGCACATTCTGCAACAATTGCCGTGGCGCCCGTACCGGTGCCGCCGCCCATACCGGCGGTGATAAACGCCATATCGGTACCCCGAAGCGCCTCAATGATGGCTTCCCGGCTCTCTTCGGCCGCCTTGCGGCCAACCTCCGGATCGGCACCCGCACCAAGGCCCTTGGTCAGCTTTTCTCCAATCTGAATCTTGGTTTCCGCCTTAGACAGATACAGCGCCTGCCGATCCGTATTGATGGCGATGAAATCTACACCGCGCAGGCCATACTGCACCATCCGGTTGATGGCGTTGCAACCCGCTCCACCGACACCGATAACCTTAATCTGGGCAAACGATGCATTTTCATAATCTTGTTCAAACATGGTTTTTCCCCCTTATTTTGTGAAGAGATCGCGAAGTTTATCCACGACCCGGCCCTGTGGCTGCGCGGCATCGATTACGTCATCCCCCGTAGCCCGAAGCACAAAGTCCAGCGCGGCAAATGCGCTTGTGTAATTCGGTGTATCCATATCCTGCACCCATGGCATGTCCCGTTTAACAGGAAGTTGCAGGTTGTCCTTTAAAAAATCGTTCCCACCTTTGATCATTGCAAACCCGCCACCCGTTATATAGGTCACAGGATTGGATTCGGGCATAACGCCTATCTCGAGCAACGCCGCCCTCAGTAACGACACCAATTCTCCGGCACGCGCCTCCATAATCAGCTCAATCACCCCATGGTCAACGCGCTTTGGCCCCAACGGCGTGCGTACAATCTCAGTATTGCTCAATGGCGCTTGCATAAAAACATATCGCCGTTTGACCTGTTCGGCCGTTTCCATGGGAATATCCAAACCAAAGCTGAGATCACTTGTAAAATGGCGTCCACCGAGTTCAATGGTGCGTGTATTGGTCAGCGCGGCATTTTCTATCATGCTGACATCCGTGTGCGTATAGCCCACATCGATGAGTATTGCAGGGCGAATGCGCTCTTTCTCTGGAATAATCGCCAATGCACCACATAGCTGCGCAGAAACACACATGGATATTTCAACATCAATTGCAGAGAGAATCTGTTCGATTGATCTCACAAATTCTTCCTGCACATACATGTGGGACACCCGTGCACCAAGCTCATCCGTCTTTGCACCGGTTGGCACGCCAACGGATACCACCCCGCCAACCATAAACGATACGGGCGTACTATGCATCAATACATAGCCCGGTTCCTTGAGCTTTTTTAGCGAACAGGAGATTACGTCGTCAATGTCCTCCGCAGTGATTCGCTTTGCCTTGCCGCCGATGGGTACGCTGGCGTTGCTCATCACAAGCTTCACAAAAGGATTCGGCACCGAAACCGCAATTTCGCGGATTCGCTGCCTGGCTGCCTGCTCGGTCTGTTGAATGGCTTCCACAATCGCCGTATGCAGTGAGCGATGATCCAAAATCGCGCCATTTGTATATCCTGCATATGAACAGACGGAAACACCGTGCACCGTTATGCCGTCCCGATTAGCAAAACTACCGCACAGGCAGACAATTTTCGAACTTCCAATGTCCAGTATCGTAGCGGGTTTCAACAGACTCGCCTCCGCATAACATATACGTTGGTATTATATCACAGTCGCTTTTCTGTGCGCAACCTCTGTATATTCTTTCACATTTGTTTGTTTTTAAGACATCATTCTTCATCTAATTATTTCGATGCCGTTAAGGTCCAGCAACTTAACGAGGGTAATATGCCCTAAATCGGTCATCT
>JAVVXB010000051.1:0-5189 GCA_036651815.1 Clostridia bacterium | reverse complement strand
CACCCCTCGAGTTTCATATCTCGTTGGTGCCTGAAAGGAATGGTCTTATATGAAAAACAGCTTATGGGACACACCAAGCAATGACTGATAAATTATCTATGTTGTTTTTTTTAAAACTCTGAGTATAATAGATACGAGGTGTTAAATATGTGCAATGTTTATACTGCTGGTTATGAAGGAAAAACAGTCGATGAATTCATCCAGCTTATGAAAACAAACAAAATTGATCTTGTGTTAGATGTACGAGAAATACCACTCAGTCGCAAAAAAGGGTTTTCAAAGAGTGCATTATCATATTGCCTCCAAGAATATGGGATTGATTATGTTCATATGAAAGGGCTTGGAAGCCCCAAGTCAATTAGAGACGAGCTTCACCGCACAAAGGATTACTCCGCTTTTTTTCATGACTATCGTTGGTATGTAGGAAGAAATTTTTCCTACATTCAAGAAGCATGGGAATATGTAATAGACGAAAGAACTTGCTTGCTGTGCTATGAAAGCAATTATTCGGAATGTCATCGTAGCATAATAGCAGAAATTCTGCAAAACCGAATGCCCTATATAGACGGAGTAGTCAATTTATGAGTACTTTTACAACAAAAAGAGTTTTGATTTTAGTAAAAACATATCCTTCCCCTAGTCAACAATATGTTGAAACGGTCTGTACAGCAGGAATAACAGCGGCGGGTGAATGGATAAGGCTTTATCCAATACCTTGGAGGGATTTAGATGATGGTCAACGTTATAAAATATTTTCGTGGGTGGATGTTGAAACTGAAAAGAATCCGAAAGACACAAGACCTGAAAGTTATCGTGTTAACAGTGATTCCCTAAGAATAGTTCAACAACTTGATCCCAAACGAGATATTTTAGCGAGGATAAGGGCCCTCTCCAGCATTGAGGTACAATCCATGGAGGAAATAATTAAGAAGCAGCAAGAAAGCAAATTATCCCTAGGGGCTTTTATACCGAAAGAAGTTTTTGAGATTACTGCAAAACCAATAGCGCGAGAATGGTCAGATGCTGAAAAAACTAAACTTGGTCAAATGTCTTTGCTGGTTTCATCCAATAAAAAACCTCTTGAAAAAATACCTTATGAATTTAGAATTAAATTCTGTTGCAACGACCTTACTTGTAAAGGACATAGTATAATGATTACTGAATATGAATTTATGCAAGCATACCGAAACTATTTCCAGACATATGCAACTGAAGAGAAGGCTATTGTTATGTTGAAACAGAAATATATGGAATACTATGCAGATATGAGATATCAAAGATATCTCATAATGGGCAATATGCATCGATTTCAAACCAATTTTTTAAACATTGGACATTATGCCTTTTTACAAAAAAACGTCCCAGGACACCAGCAAGTATCAATATTTGATTTAGATATATAATTTTCATGCGTCCAGCAGCGGGCGGTATAGTTAAAACGCGTTAGTATTAAGGTCTTATATGAGTTAGCCTTTTTCATTACGCTGCTTTCTATGCTATAGGGGGGTAGGAGGATGTGCAAATAATTGATGATGATTTTCAGCATTCATAAGACCCGTAGGGATAGATTAATAGACTAATCTCGTTTGGAAGTGGTTTGATCCGTTTTGATTGTAATTTGGTTATAGAACAATCTATTGGTTTGCATTGCAATATTGAAGAATATCAATAGCAAGCGTTCTAGACCCTCCCAATGTTCCTAGCTTTACCGGCGAATTATCCGCCTCACACCGGTACCGCCAAGCATTGCGCACTTCTCTGCGCCCTATCCATCACGTCGGTAATATTCGCACTCGGCGAAAGCCACGCCTCCCGTTCTTCGAGCGGCAAAAGGAGCGGCATCCGCGGATGAATAAACGCAATATCGGCAGCAGCGTCGCACGTAAGAATCACAAAGGTCGGCGTTTGCATGGCTTCTTCCAAGCGGTAAATGCCTGCCATGTAGGTCAACCCAGCGTCCTTCTGTTGGATGGCATACTTCCGCTTAGTTTTGCCGACGCACTCCCACTCGAAATAGTTGCTGGCAGGAATCAAACAGCGACGCTCCAGCATGGATTTCTTGAGCATCGGCTTTTCCAGCGCGGTTTCGGCGCGCGCGTTGATAATCACGCCGTTGCCCTGATAGTGCGAATAGCCCCACTTCATCAAAAACGGCGTTGGCTTGAGCGCCTTGCTGTTGGAAATCACGGGCACAATCGCCGTTGGGAAAATCTCGCCCTGCTGCATCTGCGCAAGCTCGGGCTTGCCCTCGTAGCGGTGATTGAGCTGTTCGATGATCTGCCGCATTTCGGCTTCGTCCGCATCGCCGCCGATAAAATATCGTCCACACATCGCAATGCCCTCTTTCTCCACTTTGCCCGCGCAGGCGGATTCGTCGGTTTCCTCGATGAACCAATAAGCGTCGTCGTGAAATAAGTACAGCACGTGATCCTGCACACGGCAGGTGTAGCGCGTGCCTTGTCCGCCTGCTTTGAGCGCAGGCGCTTCCCGCACGTCCATTACATCATCGATTCGACAAAACAGGTCGTCTTCCTCTCGGAAAAGCAGCGGTTTGATGCTGCCGTCCAGCGCATGTTCGGCGCGCACCTCCACGAATCGCTTGTGCTCGTTTTCTCGTCTGGCTGACATTGGGCGCGCCTCCTATCCCTTATCCTGCAAAGAACGGCACGGGGTGAATCGTGTGTTCGTCCACAGGATTGATCTTCGCATAGCCGCGATCTTGCAGCACAACGCCGCGCTGAATCACTTGATGTCCAAAGCGTTTGCGCAATCCGTCGATGGACTTTTCCAAGCAGAGCTGACGCATTCGTGAGCGCTCGTCGTCAAGCAAATCCAGCTGCACAGGCACCGTGTCGGGCATAAGCCCCGAGCAGCTGATGCCCACACTTCGATACGGAAAGCCTTTGGCAAACCGATCGTCGAACAACCGTATCGCCGTCGCCGCAATTTCTCCCGAAAGATTGGTCGGCATGGAAAGCGTCTGCTGCCGTGAATTGGTCACAAGCGTGGTGGTACGCGCGCTGATGCTGATGCACCTTGCGACAAAGCCGCCGTCACGCAGACGCGCCGCAACGCTTTCCGCCAAAAGGAAGAAGATGCAGCGTGCGTCCTCCATGCAGGTCAAATCATGCGGCGGCGTGGTGCTGTTTCCGACAGACTTGACCGCCAAGCTATACGCAGTCGGCATCACAGGCGATTGATCCGCGCCCATCGCGTAGCATTTCAGCATGAGTCCGACTTTGCCAAGATTCCAATTCACAAGGTTCGCATCAAGATGCGCAAGGTCGCCGATGGTTCGGACGTTGAGGTTGTTGAGCTTCTTTTGCGTGCTTCGACCGACGTACAGCAAGTCCTGCACAGGCAACGGATGCACGATCTGCTGATAGTTCTCGCGCGAGATCACCGTCACCGCGTCGGGTTTCTTGTAATCGCTGCCCAGCTTGGCAAAAATCTTATTGAACGAAACGCCCACCGACACCGTGATGCCCAATTCTTCGTGAATGCGATTGCGGATTTCGTGCGCAATTCGTTCGCCGTCCGCAATCGTCACGCCGGGGTTCGTCAAATCAATCCACGCTTCATCCAAGCCGAAAGATTCTACTCGATCGGAGTATTCCTCGTAAATCTGCCGCAAGCGTTTGCTGAAGCGCACGTACAGCTCGTAATCAGGCGGCACGCACACCAGATCGGGACATTGCTGCTTGGCTTGCCAAATCGCTTGACCTGTTTGGATGCCATAGCGTTTCGCTAGTTGATTTTTGGTGAGGATAATGCCGTGCCGTTCCTCTACGCAGCCTGCAACCACGGCAGGCACGTGCCACAGCTTCGGCTGATACACGCTTTCGACGGAAATATAGAAGCTGTTGGCATCCGAATGCAGGATGACGCGATCCATCCGTCGTTCCCTCCCTCAAAAAGCGTACAAAAATACAGGGGGCAGCAAAATGCAGGAATCCCTCGGTTATTGCACATATCCATCCCACGAACGCAACGTGGCGTTGGGAATCCGATAGTGGCAGCCCTCGGCATTCAGTATTTCCAGCTTGGCGCAAAACAACTCTGCACAGACATACAGTGAAGCTGCGGCGGACTGCGCGTTGGGATATATCTGAATGGCTTCGTCCATCTCCGCGTCTGCCAGCAGCAACGTCGCCGCAAAGACGTTGGCCTCCGCCTCGAAACGCTGTTCACGCAAGGAAAAATTCAGCAGGTGATTGGTTTGAAACTGCGCATCTTGATGATGCGCCAAAACCAAGTGGGCCAGTTCATGCGCACAGGCGCAGCGGCGCGTGTTTGCGTCCGCGCGGCTATTCAGCCCGATGACCTTCTTGCTAAACACGATTACGCTAAAGCCCAGCAAGCGTGGATGCGGAGCAAAATCCACAAGGATGTTCAGCCAATCGGCTAGTTCATAGGGATCGCGGGTGCCATAGCGTTTGACAATTTGATTCGCCAAGCGGACAATTTTTTCCCGTCGTTCATCCGTCATGGTGATCCCTACTTTCCATATTCGCAGCCATCGGGTTCGATGGTCTTGGTGAGGATTTTCATCATGTGCTTACGGAAGGCTTCTTCGTCCTCGTCGGTCAATTCGCCACCTGCAAAGAGCGCGCCCGTTTCGTCTAGAATCTGCTGCGCCTGCATCGCCGCTTTATTGCCGTACTTTGCGGAAAGCGAGATGATAAAGCTATCGGCATCGCTCAGCAGCGAATCCACCGTCACAGAGAAATAGTTAGCGATCCGCTGATACACCAGCTGACTACGCGGGTACGTCTTGCCGCTTTCGTAGCCCTGATACGCCCGAAACGAAACGTCAAGCTCATCCGCCAGCTTCCGCTGGGACAGTCCTTTGCCTTCCCGCAGGATTCTAAGCTTCTGTGCAAAATTCATGGCATGGTCCTCCTGACGCATTTTGATGCGTTAACAGTATAACACACGCAGGAAGATGCGTCAATCTGGCTGGGAAAGAATTGTCGGATGGAGAGCAAGCATACTGGTACAAAACAAGAATCTTTATAAAGGATTTGGCTCCTTTCTGCTTGCGTTGTTTGCAATAAGGCTATATTAGTATTAACGTAGTTTTCAGAGTTTTGATCTTTCTGGCTTTACGGTCATTGCAATAAAGCGTCATAAGATAAATCGAGTAGGAGGCTAGGGCTTAATGCCCTAGCCGACCTCTCACACCACCG
>JAVVXB010000050.1:0-7223 GCA_036651815.1 Clostridia bacterium | reverse complement strand
GGAGAAGCCATCACGCTTGTACTGGTTGGAATGAATCACGATCCGATTGCGGACGGTTCTCGAAGCGCTCCGTTTAGCTTTCAGATGCAAGACTGCTTGCAGGCTACGGGGCAGCTGGAAGCAACGGTAAGTAACACCAATGGATGGAATGGATGCGCCATGCGGAACACCTGCAACACCACGCTGTTTGGCGTGATGCCAGACGCGCTTAAAACGGTCATCAAACAGGTGCAGAAGAAAGCGTCTGCGGGGAATCAATCCGCTTCCATCGTCACCTCGCTGGACAAGATCTGGCTTGCTGCTGAGGTGGAGCTATATGGCACGTGTCCTGCTTCGAAAGCTGGCGAGGGAAGCCAGTATGCCTACTACACCAACAGCGGAGTACGGCTCAAGAAGGTTTCGGGGGTAGTTGCAACCTGGTTTACGCGATCACCGGCTGGCTGCGATTCCGCATCCTTCTGCGTGATAACAACGACAGGTGCTTCGTCCTACAACGGCGCCCACAGTCTTTGCGGCCTTGCACTGGGCTTATGCGTTTAAAAAGAAGGGAGAAGGACATGTTCCAAATTCAAAAGAATGGCATAACTCTTGCGACAGTTGACCGGCTGCAATTTGTGCGGATGCAAAGCAACGGCGTGGCAATCAACTGTGCGGAAGCGGATGCACAGGGGATCGTGGTAAACGATGGGTTCTACCATCTGCCGTGGCTGCCCGCTTTTCCGGGCTGCGTGGACATAACGTTGACCGCATTTGATGGATCGGCTACCATCGCGCAGCTCGATGCGGCGGTGATCGAGCTGGAATACCAGAATGTGCTGCTGGAAATGGGGGTGAGTACGAATGCTGTATAAGGTATTGGTTCGATCAATTGAGCGCGGATGCGTGGCAGCGGCCATGCAGGAAAAGTTGGATATCTTCTTGGCGGGGGATCGCATTACCAGCGCGGAATACGCAAAACTATGCGGATTGCTAACGCAGAGGAGCGTATGATGTTTCGAAGGACGATGAAAAGGGGTATGTCTGGTGGGGATGTGCGTGCTATGAAGGAGCAGCTCTTTTTGCTGGGTTACTATGCACCGCGGTTTGCAATATTGAAAAATGACAGCTTTGGTACGGATACCGTTGCTGCAGTGCGTGCGTTTCAACAGGCGAATGGGCTGATAGAAGATGGAGTTGTTGGGCCAGCGACATGGACCGCAATTGAACGGACGATTGCCAAAGTTATGGAGGGGACGGATGGGGGCATGCTGCCACAGCCGGAGCCGAACGCACCACAACGGTTACTGCCGAACAACATTGGATTGGCGGCCGCAACAACGATACAGACCGCGCTGGAAGGGACGACGGATACGCGGCGGAGCATGGTACTGGATGCATTACAGTTTGCTTATGATCCGGCGGTGCCAAGAGCGTATCCGCTCAGCCTATATATCCGCGGCGGAAATTTGTATCTGTCAGATCTTTCGCAAAATGTGATTACAAAGGCACGCATTGCATCCGGCGCAAAGAGGCAACCACAGTACTACAATGGCGGTCGCAAGGAAATGATGGAACAAGCGGTTACGAGAAACCCATCCATCACGGGTGCGGATTGTTCCGGTGGCGTGGTGGGGTTATTGCGACACGCAGGTGTGGTACAAAGGGGATTTGATCTGTCTGCAAACGGATTTTATGGGAGCAGTCGATATAAACAAATTGCGCGTGCAAAATTGCAGCCGGGCGATTTGGTTCACAAAAATGGACATATCGGCCTGTATGCGGGTGGCGGATACGCTGTGGAATGGATGGGCGGCGCATATGGTTGCCAGCTGACAAAGCTTATGAACCGCAGTGGCGATAGCTTTGTTTCGGGCAAGACGGTGCGCATGGGTGCATGGACGGGATTTCTGCGTCCAACATACTATTGATTGAGGTGACATGCAATGGAGCAATGGGATGTTGTGGCTGTCATCATTGCGCTTGTCGGTTTGATTATCTCGGTGGTTGCGCCGGTTATCAAGCTGACAAGAGCAATCACGAGGCTGACAACGACGATGGAAAACATGGAGAAAAATGTCGTTGATCTGACAACCAATAATCGCCTTGGCCACGAGCGGCTCTGGGAACATTCGCGGCAACAGGATCAACGCATCTGCGACCACGAAACCAGAATACGCGTGATGGAAGAAGAGCGATAATACGACTAAAAAAAGAGGGGGAAACATGAATGATGGAACAACTGGCCAATTACGGCGTACAGGTGGCGGCAACGCTATTGATTACATTGATTGGCGTATTGGGAACATGGCTGACCGTTAAAATCGGGAAATCCACACACCTTAATAACATCAACACAGCACAAAAGGAAGTGATTCGCGCTGCAAAAATCACCGTGGGCGAATTGCAGCAGACGGTTGTGGAAAATCTCAAGGCAGGCCATGAGGATGGAAAGCTGACCAAGGAGGAGATCAACTCGCTGGGACGGCAGATGATTGATATGACCATACAGAAGCTTTCCATGCCAACCTATGAACTGCTGAAGGCGGCAACGGTAGACATAGATGCGATGATTACCGGAGTAGGTGAAAACTGGATCAATAAGCTCAAACAGCAGTAAACGAAACAAACAAAGCAGGGGCTGCCCAGAAATGATTAGGAATCATCGTGGAGGGGCAGCCTCCTCATCAGAAAATCGAATCAATTGCACCGTTTCCGGAAAGTTGGAATCCAACGAACAGACAGATAGGCAGTAGCCGGGAAAGGGATGATAGCGTTTGAAATGATAAGGCGCGTCACCATAGAAACGTGCACCATCCACACCTTCCGGAAGAATACAATTTTCGGATGGTGACTTGGCAAAACCGCTGCCTTCGGCTTTGAGATAACTTTCTTTGAGCGTCCAGAGCGTAAAGAAGGTTTCGGCAGTTTTCTCTGATTGCATCAGATAATGAACTTCGCCGGGGTGGAAGTAGCGGTTGGCCACGCGAGTAAAATCCAGCGGGCGAATGCGCTCAAGGTCTACGCCCACCGTTGCGTCCGCCGTAGCCAGTACGGTGTAATCGCCCGTATGGGTGAGGTTAAAGGGTTGTCCATCGATTCGATACGGTTTTCCGCGTAGATTAAGGCGGAACTGCGTGTTTTCCGTTTTGCCGAATACATGGCGTAGCAGCAAGCCTGCCGCAAGACAGCGTAAACCACTGTCGGTATTGCCAAATTGCAGGACGCGCTGCAAACGTTCGGAATCCATGAAAGAAATCAATGTATTAAATTGCGGAGCTAGCAGGCGAATATCTGCTGCGTATAAGGCAATCAAGCTGGCATCCTTTCTTGGAGAGTGGGGATCGATGAAAATGATCGTCACAGCCGTTAGAGGATGACTTTTTTATTTTTCCAACGGTTGCCGGAAAAGCGAATGACAAAGCAGATGATGCGCAAGATCCAATCGAAGTACATGGCGTACCATATGCCGGGAAGCCCCAATTTGAACACGAGAACCAGCACATAACTCATGCCAACGCGCAGCGTCCACATGGAGATAATCGATACAATCATCGTAAAGCGTGCGTCCCCGGCAGCGCGCAGGGCATTTGGAAAAGTGAAGGCCATGGGCCAGAAGATTATGTGAGTGATTGTGAGTAACGGCAAAATCTGTATGGCGAGGTTAGACGCTTCGGTGCTGAGATGAAACAGGCCGATAAGCGGCCGGTAGATCAGCAGCAACGGAAGATTGAGTAGTAGCAGACAACCGTAGGCCAGGAGCATCAGCTTTTTGGTGTATTGGACAGCCTGACGATAGTCTCCCGCGCCCACGCATTGACCCACCACGGTAATCATGGATAGACCAACGGCGGAACCGGGAACCACCAGAATGCTGGAGATACTGTTGACAATGGCGTTGGCTGCAATGGCCGACGTGCCAAGCGATGCGGTCAGGGTTTGCACGATGAGCTTGCCAAAGTGAAAGATGCCGTTCTCCATGCCGCTGGGGATGCCGATGCGCAAGATGCTGCGTACCATCTGAGAATTGAATTTCACATGGTGCAGCTGCTCCAGATAGATGGGGTTGCGATGATTGCGGATGAGCATCAGCATCAACATCGCTGCAATTGCGCGAGAAACCAATGTGGCGATGGCCGCGCCCGCTGCACCCATGCCAAGTACATAGATGAGAATGGCGTTGCCGCCAATGTTGATGACGTTCATAAGTGCGGATGCAAGCAACGAAACATGGCTGTTGCCCATGGAGCGGTACAGTGCTGCACAGGAGTTATAGATGGCGAGGAACGGAAACGAAAGACCGGTGAACAAAAAATATACCTGTGCACTGTCCATGACCGATGCTTCCAGATTGCCAAATACGGTGCGCAGTACGATGCGCCGGAAACCCAATAACAGCCCCGTCATCACCAACGCAAACACAAGTGCCGTATACAGTAGCTGGCGCGCGGCTTCCCGTGCATTGTGTTCATCGTGGCGGCCAAGATACTGGGAACAGACCACGGCGCCGCCTGTTGCAAGGGCAGCTAAAATTTGAATCACCAGATTGTTGATGACATCGACAAGCGCAACACCGGAGACCGCAGCTTCTCCAACCGTGGTCAACATAACGGTATCAGCCATGCCGACGGTCATGGCAAGGAGCTGTTCGAGAATGAGCGGTGCAATCAGTAGCTTGAGCGCGCGTGCAGAAAAGATTGGTTGCGAGATTTCCCGGGTTGGTTCCATAAGTTACGAGTGCTTTCTGTTAGAATTTAACATAATTCTCCACATCAACTATAAATACGGTGGCGCCGCCGACGGTAACCGTCAAGGGCATAGCTACGCTGTCCACGTTGTGTGGGATGCCGGCAGCAGGGACGGTGACTACCTGCCGACGGCTGGAATACTCCTTGATGATGGCCAGTGCATCAGACAATTTCTCCTCGGAAACGCCAATCATCAGCGTCGTGTTGCCTCCGTGTAGAAAACCGCCGGAACTGGTGATGCGCGTGACGCTGATGTCACTGTCAATCAGCGCGCGTGTCAGCGGCCTTTTATCATCGTTTTGAATAATGGCAAATAACAACTTCATAATACTCGCCTCCTGCAAATCAGTATACTCCATTTGCTGGGAAAACGCCATGCGTGAGTCTGTCAGAAAATGCCCGCTGTTGAGATTCTCTCGCTCTGACGGATCAGTGCGGCATGTGCGGTTACAGCCGGTCGTTCAGGTATGTTTGCATATTGACCGCTGGAAAATTGGGGTAAAGAGTAATTTTGTCGGTGAAGCGCAGCGGTGCAATGACTCGAATTTGGTCACCAATATTTTGCGGAGTGCTTTTTTCTGAGCTGCGCCAAAATATAATCCGCGCCCACTACACCACTGTGACCAACATTGTAGAGATAGTTTGCTTTGAGCGCACGGATGCGCTCGGCATAGATTTCTTGATTGCCCAGCAGATCTCGCACAATCTGATCAATGCCGTCAAGCTCACTCTTTTCTACGGCGCGGCCGATTGTTTTGCGCGCGCCAATCTCAAAGGGGACTTCCTCGATAAGCTGCCATTGGGGATTTACCGCTTTGATTTCGGTATTGATGTACAGGGCGGGCTTGTTCGTTGCAAAACTGAATTCATAGCCGATTGCGGACCAGTCGGTGATGATGAGATCCGCCGAATAGATGGTCTCATTGGATGAAAAATCCATTTCGAAGGAGAAGTCATCTGCGACACGGTTGTTGTACCGTTGCATAATATCGTCCATGACGATTGGAAAACGGCGGATATAGTGAGGATGTGGCCGTACAATGACCCGGAAGCCGTGACCAAGCAGTCCATCCAGCAGTGTATCAAGACACGAATCCAGCAGGTTATCGTTTTGCCAAGAGGGTGCAATTAGAATGACTGGTTGTTCGTTTTTCGGCTTAGTCATCTTTGCATAGGCGGCAATCATGCTGTCGATCATGCCGTATCCGCATGGTACAATGGTTTTTCGCGGCATATGACGAAGACGTTCAATCTGCCGGATTTCTGCGGATTGACCTTTGTTGACTGTAAATATGGTATCATAATAATCCAGTGCGCCGGCGTGATAGGTTAGATTCAAACTGGTACAGCCATGATTGACATAGATATATTCGACATCTTTACGCACACGGGAACGTTTGACACGATTATTTTCAAGATCTGCTAGGGTCATGACTACAATGTCGGCTTCTATCAGCGTCATCAGCTGGAACAGTCGATTTTCGCCCACATAATAGGGAATGATACGCGGGTTGTCCATGGCAAACACCACGTCGTTGGGATCGCTTGTGATATAGTGGATGACAATATCGGATTTTTGCAGTAGTGCTTCGATCAGATCTTGAAAATATTTATAAAAACTGCTCTGTTCGCTGTAGAACAGGAGCTGCATGGATTCCTGATTCTCGCGCCTGCAAAAGCGTTTGCAATCGGCACGTTCACGCTTGCTGTTTTTTTTCTGTTGCGCTTGCTGTTCAGCATTGAGCCGCGGCTGCGTTTTTACCATAGCAAGGGCGCTTTTTTGCGCCAGAAATTGCTTGGAAAAGAAAACGAACTTGATGAACAGTGCAAAAAACAGAACCATCAGGCCATAAGCCCAGATGATACGATAGCCAGGCCGCAGGAGGAGATCAAGCGGCGCTGCAAGGAGCGTGACCAGCCTGTCCATAGCGCGTTATTGACCGGACGAGGGATTGAATCGTTGCGCATTGGCGACGATGTCAGCAACAATCCAAATCAAATGCGCCATGCATGACGGATCAATGGATGAAAATCGCATAAAACAAAACACACCTCAGTATTAAAAATTCTCATTCAGTATAGTAACAAGCGATTGCAAAGTCAATCGGCACACCAAGGACAACCCCACAGAAATTGTGGCAGCCCGTTTGATGAAATGCTATACTTAGTTGAGTTTCAGAATGCACCGAAAAGCGTTGTCAGCATCAATTTTATTATGGTTATATGCTGAATTCAAGATTTACCGCCAGCAAACGTGCGAGTTCTACGCTTGAACTGACAAAAAAGGTCATTCGAAACCGTAAATTCTACCTTTTAAAAGCATACCCTAAAATGAACATTGTCCGGGTGTTCACGTACATAGGAAAGGAAATACACTTGAAGCAAACGTTTAAACAACCGCGTCAAACAAGGCTGGATATCGTTGGCACGCTGGCCGCAGTGACGTGCTTTACCGACAAAGGTGCGCCCGGGGTGCCACTCGATCACTGTGTGCTCATG
>JAVVXB010000049.1:0-8825 GCA_036651815.1 Clostridia bacterium | reverse complement strand
ATCCCATTCAGATACGTCTACACGAAGTGGCGCACGTTGACTTGATCATTCATCAAATGAAAAACAACTCGAAACTTTGCATGCAGAACAGCTGCATTGTATCGATACAGCATGAATTAATCAGTTTCATGGATTTTGAGCAGCCAAAGGGTATGCTTTGAAAGAGAACAATTGTTGGGTGAAAATGATGCTCTTGACGTATACGGTGTTCCTATGCAGCTTCATGCCGCTTGGCTGTCCAGCAGAATTCTTGGAGCTGGATATAGTGATCTTGCTGAACCCCTAAAATCAGCGGTTCTACCGAGGTAAGCTGTGTTCATGAAAAGATGGTATGCCATTTTGTAAGCGATGGAATGCGTTAAATTCAGTGGTTTTTTCAAACGGAATTATTAAGAACCGCCCACAATGGACGTTACACATTGAAAAGGTCGGGATTGTTTCGATGGGCAGGTTCTGCCTGTCGAAACGTTTCTACTTGTGGCGAATGGCACATTCTGCTACAATCGAAATAAACGTATGTGTTTTAATGATGCGGGGAATCTACTAGGATACGGTATACGGCTGCAATCAATTGCCATCCATGATGGCGTCGCGTCATCCACATGGATGAACCAAATGTGCATATAATTCGATCTGAAACAGTTGAGGAACGCATTTTTTCAATTCGATATTAATTAGAGAGAAGGAAATAAGATGCCGCTGATTGCCCATAGCAGCTTGGATGGACGATTTCAGCCATTTGACGTGCATGCAAAGAACGTCGCCCAGCTTGCGGCAGCATATGCATCGGAATTTCAAAGCCAAGCGCAAGCGTATCTGCTCGGATTGCTGCACGACGCTGGCAAGTGTTCGCCTGCGGGACAGAAACGGCTTTATGGGGATCCTGCGCGCGTTGAACATGCTGCTGCAAGCGCGGAGATCTTTGACGATGCAGCCAGAGTGCGGCATAATTCGTTTATCAAGCTGCTCGCCTATTGCGCGGCGGGTCATCACACAGGTCTGCCAGACGGCGGCATCTTTGCGGACACGGAGGATATGCCGACTCTTCAGGGAAAGCTCAAACGGCAGAAGAAACGCAATCGGGATTATGCGCCATATCAACAAGTGCTTGGCGAAACGATATCGGAGGTTCCGATCATTCGGCTGGACTGCGATCAGCAGCATCAGGGATTTAGCTATACATTCTGGACGCGGATGCTGTTTTCCTGCCTGGTGGACGCAGACTATTTGGATACCGAAGCCTTCATGAATAACACCGCCCTGCGTAAAAGTCGCGGGGAGCCATTGTCGGTTTTGCTCGACCGGTTGACAGAAAAGCTTGCGTCGTTTGGCATTCCCTTCAATACTGTTGGTGAAAAACGAAAGGAGGTACTGGAGAATTGTCTTCTGGCAGCTGAATCCCCACGTGGACTATTCATGCTGACTGTTCCAACAGGCGGCGGAAAAACGCTCTCCTCCCTCGCATTTGCCCTGAAACACGCGCTGAAAAACAACCTTTGCCGGGTGATTTATACAATTCCCTATACGTCAATCATTGAGCAGACAGCCTCGATTTTTCGGGAGATACTCGGTGAAGAGAACGTACTGGAACATCACGCTCAAGTCAATTACGATTCGCGTGGCGACGAGCAGCCAGACCCGCGTGTTCTGGCAACGGAGAACTGGGACGCGCCGATTGTCGTAACCACCAACGTACAGTTTTTCGAGTCGCTTTTTTCCAACCGCACGTCACGCTGCCGGAAGCTACATAACATCGCTAACAGTGTACTCATCTTTGACGAGGCGCAGATGCTGCCAATCGATCTGCTGCTGCCTTGCGTGCATGCCATTGAGGAACTTGTTCGAAATCATCGTTGTACGGCGGTGCTCTGCAGCGCGACCCAGCCTGCGCTGCGTCCACTATTTTCCACGGCTGTGCCCATGCGCGAGATCTGCGCTTCACCTGGCACGCTCTATGATGCGCTTCGCCGTGTCCGGTTTATGCGGCTTGGACAGTTGAGCGACGAAGATCTGCTTGCCAGAATGGACCATCATCACCAGGTACTTTGTATTGTTAACACAAAGGTACAGGCGCAAGCACTTTATGAAGGACTGACAGGAGAAGGTAATTATCATCTTTCCACGCTCATGACGCCGGCGCTTCGCAGACATACGCTTAAAGAAATTCGTGCGCGGCTCAAAGCTGGACTTTCTTGCCGCGTGATCGCCACAAGTCTCATTGAGGCAGGTGTGGACGTGGACTTTCCGTGCGTATTTCGCCAGGAAGCAGGATTGGATTCTGATATTCAGGCAGCCGGACGCTGCAACCGTGAGGGAAAAACCGATCCGGATGACGCGATCGTCTATCTTTTCCGCTCGGACGATTTTTATAAAAAGAAACAACCCCACTCGCTCGGCTTGCCAATTGGGATTGCACAGATGGTGATGGATGACTACCCGGATATCGGGTCGCCGGAAGCAATCCATGCGTATTTTTCAAAATTGTTTGCGTTCAGCGGAGACGAGCTGGACAAGCAGCGCATCGTGCAAAAACTGGATGACAGCATTTCAAACGGGTTATCCATACCCTTTGCAGAGGTGGCGAATTGTTTTCACGTAATCGATTCACCAACGCGTACGGTATTGATACCAGAGGATGATACGGCAGTGACGCTCATTGCGGCGCTGGAAAGTGGTCGATTCTCACGCGAGCTACTTCGTCGCGCAGGACAGCATGCGGTTTCCGTTTATCCAAATCAGTACGAGGCCCTGCTTGGCGTGGGCGCATTGACGGTGCTGGATGAAGAACTTGCAGTGCTACGGGATAAAGCGCTTTATACAAGGGAAACCGGTCTGCATATCCCTTGCGGCGGAAGCGGGATTATCTGTTGACTGGCGTACCGGGGGTTGGTCCATAGATCCCCTACGGAGAACGGTATGCCGCTGCTGGGGGACGAAGCTTTGGGTCAACAAAAGCGAGCGGCATTTTGCCGCTCGTCAGGTTGCTATTCCACATGAAAACATTTCAATCCACTATGGTTTAAAAAGTGATTAACTGCATCTCAATGATACATCAATTTCCAGTGCTGTAGTTCATTTTACGCAGAAATAAATAAGGTTCGACAGAGTATCATGAATTTCGACACAACGCGCTCTTTCAGCTTTTGACTTGATCAGTCAAAAACGATATGTACATAGGTAACGAATAAACTGCGCTATAAAATAACAAAACGAAGGAGTGATTAAATTGAGCTTTGGCATCCGGTTGGAAGCATGGGGGAAATACGCACTCTTTTCTCGTCCGGAGATGAAGACAGAGCGCGTGAGCTACGATGTTATGACCCCAAGTGCGGCGCGAGGGCTGATTGAAGCGGTCTACTGGCACCCCGGACTCCGGTGGATAATCGATTCGATCCGTGTCTGTAAACCGATTCGCTTCACCAACATCCGCCGCAACGAGATCAGCCAGAAGATCTCCGCAAGCAACGTGCGCGAAGTGATGAATGGCAAAAAAACGCCGCTGTATATCAATGCCTCGAAGACGATTCAGCAACGTGCGTCGTTGGTGCTGACGGATGTTCACTATATCATATCCGCACACTTTGAAATGACGGATAAGGCCGGAATAGGTGATACGCCGGAGAAATTCTATGCCATGACCTGTGAGCGGCTCAAGACCGGCAAACAATTTACACAACCTAGCTTTGGCTGCCGTGAGTTCCCAGCGAATGTACGGCTCTTTGAAGGCGCTTTGCCAGATTGCCCACCAGAACTTTGTGGCAGACGTGAACTTGGCTACATGCTCTACGACATGGATTACTCCGATGCGGAGAACATACGGCCGATGTTCTTCCGCGCAACGCTGATTGATGGGCTGATGAAGCTAGAAGACTGCGGGGTGGTTTCGTGATTCTACAAGCGCTTGTGCGCTATTATGAAACCTTGCTGGAAAAAGACAAAATTGCGCCGCTCAACTACGCAAAGGCGGGCGTTTCTTTCGGCCTTCGTCTCCGCGAGGATGGATCATTGGCGGACATTCTGCCGCTGAATATCGTTGAACAGCGGGGAGATAAGACAATTGAACGTCCAAAATCGCTGAATATGCCGGAGTCGGTTGTGCGTGCCTCCGGCATATTATCAAATTTTCTCTGGGACAACGCAATGTATCTGCTTGGGCTTGATACAAAGGGAGACCCTGCGCGTACGCTCCGATGCTTCGCGTGCGCGAAAGAACTGCACCAATCCATCCTTTCCGGCGTTGAAGGGAAGACCGCAGAGTCCATACGCGCATTCTTTACTAGCTGGCAACCGGAATCTGCTGCGACACATCCGGTCGTCAAGCTCCATCTGGATGATCTGCTTGGCACCGGCAACCTTGTTTTTCTTGGCATGGATACGATGTATGCGTTTGAAGATCCCGCGATTTGCGCTGCTTGGGAACGACATCGCGCCGAAAACCAAAATTCGTATCGGGCGCAATGTCTCGTAAGCGGAAAGGCCGATCAAGCCATTGCGACTACACACCCGAAAGTCAAGGGCGTGAGCGGCGGACAGTCTTCGGGAACCTCACTTGTGAGCTTCAACGCACAGTCATACTGGTCTTATGGGCAAGAGTATAGCCTCAATGCGCCAATATCTGAGTATGCAGCGTTTGCTTATACCTCGGCGCTGAATTATTTGATTGCCGATTTTGACCATCGTTTCATGTTGGATGGAGATACGGTCGTCTGCTGGGCGGAAAACGGCGGAACAAAATATCAGGACGCATTTCTTTTTGGCATCGATCCGCATGTGAAGACCGATACCGAAGTTTCCGGCATTTTCCAGAGAATTGTCTCCGGTGAGCCGATCGATATTGACGGATACGAACCGGATACGCCCTTCTATGTGCTCTGCCTTTCACCGAATGCCGCGCGCGTGAGCGTCCGTTTCTTTCTGAGCGATACGTTCGGGCAGCTTACGAAGCATCTAGCAGAGCATTATCGACGGTTGGAGATCGCGATGTCACCAACCGAACCGCCGTATCTGCATTTAAAGGAACTGCTGAGGACGACGGTTCCCGTTTTTTCGAAGGACGAAGCGATTTCGCCCTTGCTTTCCGGTGCAACGCTACGCTCGATTCTCAGCGGAACATGCTATCCCGTGGCACTGTATGAAAACATTTTAATCCGTATCCGCGCCGACCGCATAATCAATCGTGCGCGCGCCGCAACCATCAAAGCATATCTCTTGAAGAATGATTCAAAAACCGAACACAAGGAGGTTCTGACCGTGGCACTCAACGAGCAAAGCAACAACAAGTCCTATGTTCTTGGACGGCTCTTTTCGCTGCTTGAACAGTCGCAGGAGAGCGCAAACCCCGGTATCAACGCAACCATTACGGATAGCTACTTCGATTCTGCCTGTGCAACGCCGAGATTGACATTTCCAACACTGCTCAAACTCAACCGGCATCATCTTGCCAAAGATGATAAATGGGGCTGGCGCTACGAAAGGCAGATCGGTGAACTGGTCGATAAGCTCAACGTGGATGACGATCCTTATCCCGCACGTCTAACGCTCGATGAGCAAGGGCTTTTTATCCTCGGCTACTATCATGAAAATCAAGTACGGTATGCAAAAAAAGAATCTAATTTGGAGAAGGAGAAGAAATAACATGAGCGAACCCATTAAAAATCGATATGAATTTGTCATTCTATTTGATGTTACAAACGGCAATCCAAACGGCGATCCGGACGCGGGCAACATGCCGCGTATCGATGTGGAAACTGGTCATGGCATAGTAACGGATGTTTGCCTCAAACGTAAAATTCGGAATTACGTTGAAACTGTCAGAGAGGATGCCGCGGGATGTCAGATTTATATAAAAGAACGAATTCCGCTTAATACAAGCGATCAGCGGGCGTACCTGGACGCTGGCGTGAATGAAGACGGGATTGCCAAGATGAATAAACCAGACAAGGATTCATTGGATAGTACGATCCGCGACTTTATGTGTAAAAATTTCTTTGATATTCGAACGTTTGGTGCAGTGATGACGACCTTTGTAAGCGCAAAACTCAACTGCGGGCAGGTGCGCGGCCCTGTTCAACTCGGTTTTGCGCGCAGCATCGATCCAATCGTTTCACAGGAGGTGACAATTACCCGTGTTGCCATCACGACCGAAAAAGACGCAATGAAAAAGAAAACAGAGATGGGCAGAAAGTACATCGTACCCTATGGGCTTTATCGCGTGGAGGGCTATGTTTCCGCGAATCTCGCGCGGAGGGTGACCGGTTTTTCCGAGGACGATCTTGCATTGCTCTGGGAGGCAATTCTCAATATGTTTGAGGTTGATCGTTCTGCCGCGCGTGGAAACATGGCCTGCCGCAGGTTAATCGTCTTTAAACATGATTCCGAGTTGGGTAACGCGCCAGCCTATCAGCTTTTCGATACGATTACGGTCAGTCGCAGACCGGGCATACTCGCGCCGCGCAGCATAAACGATTATGAAATTACGATCGATGAAACTGCGATTCCGCAGGGCGTTACCTGCACAGTCATGGGGTAACGGCATATCGAGAGGAGGAATTCCTCGCCCTATCGGGCATTCAGCATTATTGTTTCTGTCCGCGGCAGTGGGCACTGATTCACATTGAACAACAATGGAGCAATAATCGTTTCACGGCCGAGGGCGAAGTCCAACATAAGCGTGCCCACGACCCTCAGGCAGATGAAAAACGTGGCGATCGCATTCTGACCCATGGGATGCCGGTGCTCTCAGCAAAGCTAGGCGCACGTGGCTTTTGCGATGTTGTGGAGTTTACGCGCGATGATCGTGGGGTTCCCATCACGGGGCGGGCGGGCATGTGGCTGCCTGCCCCCGTGGAATATAAACACGGTGATGGCGATGCGCAGACGGCGGATGAGCTCCAACTTTGCGCCCAAGGAATGTGCCTTGAAGAAATGCTCTGCTGTGAAATTGAGGAAGGGTTTCTATATTACATCCAGATTCGTCGCCGTGTACGTATTTTGCTCACACCCGAACTGCGAAAACGCGTGTTGGACGCATTTTCCGAAATGCATCGTCTGTATGAACGCGGATACACGCCGCGTGTAAAGCGTAGGCCGGGGTGTAATCGCTGTTCACTCAAGGAAATCTGTCTGCCCGTGCTTGAAAAGACCCTTTCTGCGGCCGCCTATATCGCCGATGCCCTCCGTGAGTCGAAGGGAGTGGACGAATGAGAAAACTGCTCAATACACTCTATGTCACAACGCCCGAGACCTATCTTGCGTTGGATGGCGAAAACGTTGTCGTTCTGCTTAACGGTGTAGAGAAGCTGCGCTTGCCATTGCATACAATTGAAAGCATCGCGTATTTTGGCTACAAAGGAACAAGTCCCGCGCTTATTGGCGCCTGTGCGGAGCGCGGAATTCGGTTAAGCTACTTTTCTCCCAACGGACGGTTTCTTGCCGCTACGACAGCAAATGAAAATGGGAACGTGTTGTTGCGAAAGCAGCAATATCGCCTTTCGGATGATCCAATTGCAAGCGCGAAGATTGCGCGATCCTTTATTCTTGCCAAGGTCCATAACAGCCGCTGGATTCTGGAGCGTACCACGCGCGACCATCCACAGCGCGTTGATGTTCCGGCGATTAAAAAATCGTGTCAAGCACTGGTGGAACAAACAAAGTCGATCGCCGTGTGCGAAAACTTGGAAACCTTACGTGGACTGGAAGGATCAGCTTCCGAACGGTACTTTTCGCACTTTGACCAAATGATTCTTGTCGAAGACGATCGGTTTCACTTTGAGAATCGCAATCGACGTCCTCCAATGGATCGGGTAAATGCCATGCTGTCGTTTTTGTATGCGTTGCTTTCAAACACCTGCGCGGCTGCTTTAGAACAGGCTGGACTCGATCCCTATGTTGGTTTTTTACATCGTGATCGACCGGGGAGATGTTCTCTTGCACTGGATCTAATGGAGGAATTCCGTGGGTTGTTCTGTGATCGACTTGCGTTGACAATGATCAATACACGCGCTATATCGGTAAAGGAATTTGACTGCAAAGAAAACGGTGCTGTGCTATTGAACGATTCCGGGAGAAAGGCAGTGATCAACGCTTGGCAAAGCCGCAAGCAGGAACAAATTGTTCATCCCTTCCTTGCTGAAAAAATTCCATGGGGACTGGTACCGCATATTCAGGCGGTTCTCCTTGCCCGATATCTCCGCGGCGATCTCGATGCGTATCCGCCTTTTTTTTGGAAGTAGGTGAAAGCTATGATGGTTTTAATTACTTACGACGTTAATACTGAAACATGCGAGGGAAAGCGGCGATTGCGACAGGTCGCTAAACAATGCGTTAACTATGGACAACGCGTGCAGAACTCTGTGTTTGAATGCTCCTTGGAGACGGCTCAATTTGTTAAGCTGCAAGCCTTACTTTGTGCAACCATTGATACCAGTAAAGACAGTCTGCGTTTTTATCTGTTGGGTAGCCATTACGAAAACAAGATTCAGCACTTCGGCGTTAAGGCGGGATATGATCCGAACGGAACATTGATTGTCTAACACTAGTCTTGCCAGTGCGAACCATAGGTGACCATAAATTAGCTACGGGCTTCGCACAAAAAAATAACGTATTATTCGGATAAAGCGGTGGACAGACTGCGCATAAGTTGTATTATAACCATATGTGGATGCGCGCGGGCAAGCTTCCACAATTCTTCGTAGTCGCTCCCCCCGCGGGGAGCGTGGATTGAAATTGTTCTGCCCGTGTACCCTTTGACACCGGTATGGTCGCTCCCCCCGCGGGGAGCGTGGATTGAAATGTTTTTGATCGTCATTTTTTATTTACCCCTCTCA
>JAVVXB010000048.1:0-8887 GCA_036651815.1 Clostridia bacterium | reverse complement strand
TGGGCTGCCAGGTTCTATGTAAGCTGCCGTAATGCCCAGATCTCCAAGCCATTTGTGGATCGTATTTGCTGTAAACTCGCTGCCATTGTCACTCCGAAAGTAAGCAGGAGTTGCAAAATGGTTTGAATGATTTCCTGACCACTGCCATTGTTGAAAGCGTTTCTAAAGGATTCTGCTACTGTCTCAATAAGCTGATGAATATGACTCCATTTTTCATAAAACGATTGTATAAGCGCGGCACCCGCGCCTCCATCGTTCCACGCCCCGTTGAACGCAACTGAAATGTCTCCGAAAATACCAAGAAGGTCAGCGGCCAGTGTAATAATGCTTTCGAAATACACCTTTCCAGTACCATTGTTCCATGCATGAAGCCAAACATCACAAATATCATTAACACTTTTCTTTAGACTGATTGTCAAACGCTTCCATTCATTTAAGAGCTCCGTCCCTTTGTTGTTCCACGCTTCTTGCCATGCCACCTTAATAGATTGGATTACATCAAGCCATTTGCCAATGTCAGTCGGATCTCCGAGAATTGCAGAAATTCCTCCTCCGCCGCCCCCGCCACTCTCTTGATTCATAACATTCAACTCATCAAGAGACATCATGTTTGAGGCAGCTTCTTTTGCTGCGCCGCCTGCTCCGCTTGCACTTTTTGCATATTTGTCTGCGCCCTTTGAAGCCGTGGCCCAAGATGCCCCTCCCAATGCAGAAAATAATTGCGCAATCGCGTTTGTCACCGTCGCAAGGACGCTGGCCAACGCCATGAGCGCAGGAAGCGCCGCCTGATAGATTGATTGGAACGCGATGCCCATGTTCCCCTTGATTTGTCCAAGACTGGCACTAAGCTGTCTGTCCGATCGAGCCGCTTCCAGCATGTTGGTGGCAAGCTTTCGCAACCCCGCGTACAGGGATCGTACGCCAACCAATGCCATTGCCGCCGTAAGGCCGAATTTTGCCAAGCCATGCCTGGACGCTCCGCTGGACTTTGCACTTGCTGCATGGGCTTTCGTGGTCCCCAGAGCGGCTTTCGCCTGTTCCTTTGCCCGTTGTGTGGCACTGGCCGTGATCTGTCTGTGCTGTTCTTCAGCCTGTGTGCTTTCGTTGACCTTATCGGTGAGGAAATCAACTTGCTGGACAGCCTGTTGCGCTGCTTTTTGAAATCCGTTCAGGTTTTGGGCTGCCTGTTCGTACTCCGCTGAAAATTTCCCAGTATCGCCGCCGCCGGCCGTTTTGCGCATGTCCGCCAGCATTGTATCAATATCGGAATCGGAACGTCCCATTTTGAGGGCAGCACGGATATAGCTTTCCTCATCCTGCGGGCCAAGGGCACTTTGGGTTTGCTTGTGCATCTTGGCCTTGATTGCGTCCATTTGGGCCTGCGCTTTCTTAACTCCGGACAAGGCGCGTTCCATTTCACCAACCGCCGCCGTTCGATAGGATTTCCATGCTTTGCTGGATCCCTCAATCTCACCGCTTGCGCTCCGAAAAATGCCCTTTGCCCTCAAAATGGCTTTTTCGGAAACCGTCATTTCGCGGCTGAGTTCCCCGGCGTCTGCCGAAATGATTACTTTGATTTCTTCTGTTTTACTCATGCCGTGCGATCCTTACTCCTGTACTTGGCGTTATAAGCTTCAACCCAGGCCGTCATTCCCGCCTGCTGCTGTTGCCAGGTTGGTTGTTTTTCTGTTTCTGTCTTTTTATTGAATTCCGGGAAAGCGTCTTCGAACGTGGGTGGCCTTTTCGAAAAACACATGGCGGCTATCAACGCAGCCGTTTTATATGCAATAACTGCCAGATATCGGTCGTAGGCCTCTTTCTCCGCTTTCCATTCCTCTGCACGCTGTTTTTCATGCCGGTTAAACGATTTGATAACGGCGCTTATTTCGCCGTAGGACAGCTCCCAAAATTCAATCGGATGCACGCCGGCAAAGATTGCATCGTCATATATCCGATTGATTAAATCAGTCGCCGTCAGCGCATCGTCCGGCTGTTCTAGGCAATCTCCGTCCTGATCTGCTCCGCCGTCTCCTGTGTAAAAAAACCGGAGATCACCAGCAGCATGGAAAACAGTTTTGCGCACACCTCCGCGGAGAAATCTTGAAATTCAACGCCGTTAAAGCTGCATCCTTCCTCCTGCATGCGGTCGATCAGATCCATAACTTTATTGGGCGACATGCCATGATTGTATTTCTGCAACCCCGCCCACAAAGCGGTTGCCACCACAGCCGTTTGATCCACATGTTCGGATACGGACAGCAGGGACCCGCCCAACCGCTTTTCCGCTTCCACCGTCTGCGCGGCAGGCAGCGCCATCCGATATTCGTCTTTGCCGACGGTTAACACAAAAGAAGATTCCATATAATCCCCTCCAAAAATAGTTTTTGGGAAGGAGCGATCCTTCCCCGTTGATCTGTTCAATTTTTTATTAGATCCCGGACCCGGTCCCAACCTCATTGATCGGCAAGATCTCGCCCTCCGGGAACATCTTCGCCGTGAAGGTCAACGGGCTGTTCCCGTCTCCGATTTCGTCCATGGAAAGCGACACTTTCGCGTCCCATTGGAAGCCGGACTTATCCGGAAATACGACCTGGAACGATGCGGAGGCGTTTCCGGTCTGCAACGCCCTGAGCTTTGCCCAGTTCGTCCCGGCAGTCATGCCCGTAAATGCGAACTTGAACGCCATGTCACCCGGATCGGACTGCCCGGGCGCATAAGTTTTTTGTGTGTCCTCAATGCAGGTGGTTTCCACCTTTTCAGCCTCACCCATAAAAGACGGGATTTCTTTCAGATCAGGTACCTGCGCAAAAGTGGTGTCGCCAGACGCTTTCATTTTCAGCACGGTCCCCATAGACGCCAGTCTACTCATGCTATTTCTCCTTTATTGTTGTTTTTGATAGACCCAATAGGTGGTGGTGTCAATCCATCCCTTGAAGGTCATATTGGTCACAAACGCAGCCGAATCATCGGAAAGCAAGATTTCCGCATCCGAAGGAAGGAGTGCTGAAAATCCAACGCCTGTGAATGCGTCCATCACACTTCTCTTTGTGTCTGCGCGCGCGTCGGCGCTCCCGCACCATAAAGCAATGGCCACCGTTGTTTCGACGGTGGCCATCCTGCGGCTGGACGTGGAGGCCCCCGATCCTGCTCCGACGGTCCAGCTCCCAGCCGGTGTTTGTTTGATGCCGGACGTGTCCGGCGGATAGCTCCCAGGCGACCAGGAAACGCCCGTGATCTCATCGATCAATTCTTTGATCAATTGTTCTACATTCACCCGATCACCTCCTGATCGCGTCTCTGACGGTTGCTCCGGCAATTCCGGCGGCGTCCTTCTCCAATATCAACTGCGCCGGATACATGAAAGGCTTTGCCGGCTGCCCAAGCGTGTGAATGAAACGGCCTTTGTAATATACCCATCCATTGCGAATCTGTCCAACAAACGGGCCGCTTTTTACCACGGTTTTTAGCGTGTAGCTGAAGCCCGCGGCTTTCGGGTTCCTTCGTTCTCCGTTTGAGACCTTTCCTTGATACCCGGGCAATCCGGTTCCATACTCGACGTACGCGCCGATTTCGCTATTTGTCCCGAAGGATCCTGTGGTCTTTGAGCCGGCGGTTTCGATGGGGCCGGCGGATATGCTGGAGCCGACCGCCGGGCTTGTCGCCTGGGCGAGTGGTTTTGAAACGTTCAGTCCGCGGGCAACCATGCTCTGTACGATCTGATACCCAAGATCCGCTCCGGCCAGGTTCTGCAATTTACTTTCAAGCTTGCGGCTGTTCATTGTGATTTTCACACAACCACCGCCTTTGCCAGCAATTTCTTATACGCATCATGCTGTGGCGTTTCCACCACATAGTAGTCACCTCCACCGTATCGGATAAACCGTCCCTTTTCGATGGGAAGCGTCGGCGCTGTCACCAGAATGTCCCGCCCGATGGTCAAGCCGTATTGTTCGCATAGGAGTTTGTCGCTCACCACCTGTACGTTGCATTGGTGCGTGGAGACGGGAACGCCGGGCGACTTTGTTTTGCCGCCAAGCGCCCCAGTCGTTTCCACTGTACTCAGGAGGGTTACTAGTTTATCGCACATTGCGGTGAACTGGGCAATTTTGAAGCTATCCGGAATCTGCATTACCATCCCGCCTTTCGAAAAGGCGCAAGCCTCGCGGCATAGTCTTTCAGGAACGCATCCGAGACGCTTTTTGCGATTGATGCATAGTCGCCTGCCCGGTATCCGACGGATTGTCCGTTGTTGCTGACGCTGGACACGCTTCCGGTGATCTGCCCGGCTTCTGCGTTCGCCCCCTGCTGCCGAATCAGATAGCTGTCATAGGCAATTTCCACAGCCAGTGTTCCACACGCCGTCGGCAGGTATGGCTGATTGGTATTTGCCAGGACTTTGTCCGTTACGATATCCAACAGGAGCTGCAAAAGATTGTCCTGCGTGTTATCCGTAATGCCAGCCAACAGCTTAAGTTTGTCAAGCATCTCCAAATCAGTCATACCTTCACCCGCCCAGATTAAGTCGTAGACTTGTGCAGATGCACACCTGCAACCTTGTTATCGCATACATCGGCAATGCCAACGTTCCGATAGCCAAACTTCCAGGCGTCCGCTTTCTGGTTCTGCTCAGGCGTGATTACCTTCGGCGCGATATGCTTCGGATACTGGATCAAGGCGGTCGGATGAATCGCCATGAAGTTGATATCCTTACCGGTAGCAGCGTTCTTGATATAACCGCCGGCCTCCTGCCCGGAGGTGCTGCCGTCATACTGCGTGATGGCGGTATAGAATCGTGTCTGCGGAACCTTGGTGACCTTGGAGAACCGTTCCAGCGCCATCTTGCTTTTGGTAGTATCCAGGTCTTCCACCAGGCCGAGCAGCGTGGGTGTGATGAACAGTTGCCGGCCATCGTAAGGCACTTCGTCCTCATCCATCTTGTTGGCTACGGCTCTGAGAGCAGAGATTACGTCTGCACCGGAGGCAAGAGCGGCTGCTGCAACCGTGCTGATGTTCGACGTCCCCGCATAGGTGGCAAAACGGAACGCGTCCACCTCCGGTACGACCTTCGTCCGCAGAAACTCGTTTGCAAGTCGGCCATAGGCCATCCCGGCAGTTTCCAGGTTGTCCATGTTGTCAACCGAGAACATCCGACCACGGTCGAAATTGCAACTCACCGTTTCATTGGTCATGGTGACGTCGCCATCCACATAACCACTGTTATGGGAGTAGTTGCCCAGGACCTGCATGGTCAGTTTGGAAATGATCAGCTCGTTGGCGTTGGCCCCCTGCTTGGCCAGCTCCGGGTTTCCGTCCAAGCTGGACGTAAGGGATGCCAGTTTATAAACTTCATCCAGCATCCCGGTAATGTATTTCTTGAATAGGGCAATACTGTTACTCATGTAAAATCACTCCTTATGTTTTAGATTCCAGTCCCATAGCGCCGCGGATACCGGCAAGAAATCCCTTATCAAGGGTTTCATCGATACCGCCTGCGCCGCCATCAGTTCCCTCATCCTTTTTCACCTCAACGTCAAACAGGTAGGGATCGGATTTTTTAATCGCGTCCAGATCCATTCCTGCCAGGGAACCATCGGCGTTGAGGGTTACCTTGGAATCGTCAATCAGCGCACGCGCCGCTTTCGGATTCCTGGCTTTCGCTTGCACCAGTGCCAGATGAATCGCGCTGTCCTTCTTGTAGGATGCAAGATCCGCGTCATACTTTTTTTGAGCATCTGCGGCCGCGTTCTTCAGCTTTTCCAGGTCTACCCCATCGAATTTCTTAACGGTATCCTGCAAAGCTGAAAGGGTGTCGTTAGCCGTTTTGAGTTCCGTGTTTTTTGCGTCGAAATCAGTTTTCGCCACAAAGGCTTTCCCAATTTCTCCGCGAACCTTCTTGTTGATTTCCTCCGTGTAGCTATCACCGAGGATCTCCTTAAGCCATTCCAGTGCCATTTGATTTCCTTTCTCCGCAGTCCTTTTTATCCGGCCAGTCCCGGTTTCGCGGCGCCCGTATTGTGTCCCACGGGCTTCGGGTATTTTTGTATAACAAAAGAGCACCCGTTTCCGAATGCTCTTGGGTTATTGTCTATAAAGCGCTCAACTAAAGTCTTTGAAATCGATCAGCATAGTTCCGTTCTCTATTCTCCAAATTGCAAAACAAAAGAACGAAAGCCAACGGTTAGAAGGTTGAGCGTTATTCCATTCACCTTGGAATGCGTTAGCGTGTTCATGCGGGATCAACCACCCACAAAGGTCCTCACCCTCCATGTCTGCAAACGAAACATCGCGCCCTTCACCTGAATCAAGGAAGAACACACAATTTAAATCTGCCGCATGCTGCTGCACAACTTCAAAGAATCGGCAGAATGCGGATTCTTCTTGCGTTTTTAACCCTAGCGTTGGTTATTCCTCCTTTCAGGATTGTAATAAAGGCCTTATTCTGGCTTGTCACAACAACATCTTCCGCTTTAGCAAAAAACAGAACATCAGATTGTTGCCCACGCCATGCCCCCTTGGAAACAGTGTCAAAGTTATCAACAATGTTGTTGATGATATTGGCTATCTGTTCACGGTCAGTAGCGTTTGATGGGTCGAGTCCGAAGTCAGTTTTATGTTTGCCGGCTTTTTTACCAAACTGCTCCGTGTCCATATTCAACGGTTCTAGCAGAATGCGATTTACTGATACCGTATCTCGGTACACGCTCTCCAAATTGCTCCACTTCTGAGGATCAGTATATTTCATGCTCTGAAATTCTGCAAGCGTCTTTGTCGCATCGTTTCCTAGCACTTCGCGGTACTTTTGCCATTGTTTTTGGTCGGTGGAGGTGTGTTGCGTCATGCGTTCAGCAAACTCCGCATCCGGATTCCCGACAACATATTTTTCGTGCCACTGCTGATCGGTCATGGATGCCGGAATTCTGATGATCTTACCTGTTTCCGGGTCTTTCGCCGGGCGGGTCAATCCATCCAACGTGTATTCATCCACAACAGGCGCTTCGCAGGACCGGCACCAGGGATGCAATGGGGGGAAATTTATTCCGTCCTTCCGGTTGGCGTAGGTATAAGGCTTTCCCGTGTCCGGGTCAATCAGTCCATCGTGCTGTCGGCATATTTCGGATGCTTTCAGATCCATCACGGCAACAAACCGATATCGGTCAAACCCCATGAACATGCTGGATTGGCGGACATCTCATTGTTCACCCGCTGCTGCTCTGTAAATAGCAGGCGCGACGCGGCATACATGAATCCAGCGTCCTCGGAACCGACCATGTATCCCTTGAGATCGTCAACGCAGCGTTTCCAATGCCGACCCGTCGACACGTTTGTTTGTACGATCTCACCCAGTTTTTCCGCAAGTACATCGGCGTTTTTCCATACCCGTTGCGAGTAATTTTTTCCAAGCCAACACTCTGACAAAACAGCGTCGATCTGTTGAATGCTGACTGCCGAAAAAGGTGAAGCAGTTCCAATTCCTTTCTGCGCGTCAAAGATAGTCCGATAATAGGATTCTGATCCGCTTTCCCTGGCTGCCTGCTGGTGGAGCGTGATCTCCTGTTCAGCACCGTGGGCACAGGTCGCCCGGATACTCTCCATCGCCGCCTGAATTCGTGTCATACGGGCTTTTACTTGGATGCTGTTCACGCGCGCAAGCATATCCCGCCGGATATTCGGATCGTCAATTTGGTCGATCAGAGAAAGGATGAGCTCCGCTTCGCTGCGGCTGATAGACTGTTTCAAATATGCTGCGGCAGCCTCAGCAGTCATGTCGACGTCCGAAATGTATTTGCCGAACAAATCATCAAGCTGCCGTTGAAGCTCTCTGTAGCGTTCTGATAAACCATGTATATATGGCTGGCATAATCACCGCTGATCAGCTCCAAATGATCCAATCGTTCAAGGGCCCGATCCTCCCAATAGTCGCTCACGTTTCATCATCCTTGCCTTCCGTAACTGGCTTTCCAAATGCCGACGCCGCCGCTTTGGCCCTCTTCTTCCGCTGCTGCTCCATCTCAGTCATCGCCTGATCGGGATCATCCACCAGCGGGTGCACAGCCATCAGAATCCGTTCCGGCACCAGATCTGCCGATGCAGAAATCATATTTACCAACTCCGTATCGTTCGTAATAATGCTCTTGTTAAAGCTTACCTCGATTAAGTCGGCGTCATAATCCGTTTTGTCATGCCGGTTCATATCCTGCGTCACAAACCAAAAGTGCTGCTTGATAGCGGGTTCAAGGCCCTTGATGGCCTCATTTGCCTTGAGATCCAGCAGCGTATATTGAAATTTGAGAGACACGCCAGATGGAGCCGAACCAAGTGACGCTGCTCTGTTGATATCGACCGCCATGCCGAATTCATGGATTGCATTTCGAAGCAGCTCCAGCCAATCGATGCGCCCCTTCATGTCGAGAACGAACTGTTTCAGTTCAATGTTCCCGCCGCCGGCTGCCGATCCAACGCTAACCGCCCGGTTCACTTGCAATTTCCGAACGATTTCCGACGCTGTCGACCCGCCAAGGCCCTGAATGATCGCATAGAACTCATTGAAATCTAACAAGTTGTTCGTCCCAGCGTTTTGCACGAGGTCGTAAGCGTCAATGAGATCTTTATACGGCTCCAAGTCGGTCATACCGTCTTCATTGTTATCCATCTCAATGATGGGCAGGCGTCCCCAGTTCATTGGTGTGCGGTGATCTTCCAGCAATGTGACGCCATCAGGTGCGTATCGAAAGGAAACTTCCCAGAAATGCGGTTGCGGACCGTTAGATTCCGGGTCCGGTTCAAAGGTACCCCCGTCATCGGAGCACCAATAGGTAACGCCGGATGCCGTCCACCATTCGGCCCATCCGGTATTTTGCGTTTCGCCCTGCAAGGCAGCATTGCGCAA
>JAVVXB010000047.1:0-8975 GCA_036651815.1 Clostridia bacterium | reverse complement strand
GTGACTGGGAATGAAGTCCGCATGTGTAAACGTAGCGGCAAAGGCCATCGCATTGGCAACTGGGCCTGAGATTAAATACTCCGATATGAAGTGCGACGCGCTGATTGAGAAGTGCATCAACGACACGGGCGGCAGCATGGGGAATACTGCTGGAATCAACACGATGGTGCGGAACCACTGCGCGTGGCTGGGAACCATCGAGAACGCCAAGGCAGAAGGAAAGCTCCTGCCCGGTGCCGGACTGCTGATTAACGAGGGCAACGATGACAAAACGCCCGAGCAGTTCAAAGGCGACGGGCTTGGCGATTTCTCTCACGGCGGCATCTATGTCGGCGAAAAGGCGCTGTATGACAAGGACAAGAATGGAAAAAGCCGACTGTGCAACGTCGTGCATTCATCTTCGACGATGGAGCGCGTGGCGGGCAGTACCCTCGCTAACGGATGGACGCATGTCATCCTGTTTGCGGAGGTGGACTATGGAATAGAGATCGCACAGGGCGTAACGTTGGGCGCGGAGATCCAGCAGAGCGACGAGCAGACCGCACAAGCGCAAAACCCCGTTACAGCGCCAATGCTGTACGCTGTTGTCTATGCGCCAAACGGAGGAAACGTCAAACTGCGCCCGAAGCGTGAAAAAGGCTCGCTCTATTGGGAGGTCGCTTGCGATACCACCGTATCGGTGGAACGGACAAAAGGCGGCTGGGCGCTGATCACTGCCATCTGTACGGACGGGGAAACTCGACGGGCGTGGATGATGGAGAGTTTCCTCAAATACATTTCGGGGTGATGATGGTATGAATGACCTTATAGTTGTAGCAATTCTCTCGCTGGTCGGCACGGCGGTCGGCGCATTTGCAGGCATTCTGACGGCTAACAAGCTGACAAATTACCGCATTGAGCAACTGGAGAAAAAGGTTGACAAGCACAACACAGTAATCGAACGGACGGCTCTGCTGGAGCGCGATATAAAAACCGCATTCCGTTTGATCGAAGAACTCAAGGAATAGGTTGGGAGGTGCGCGGGATGAATCAGAAGCAGAAGGGCCGCTACATGAAGCGTATTGTCGCTTTCTGCCTCACTTTTCTGACCGCACTTTTCGTAGCCAGCTACGTGCTGCTGGCCGCGCTTGGCGTGGACACGGAGGCGTACCTGGCGCTCGGGTGCGGAGTGTTCGGCGGCGAACTGCTGATGACGCTGGTGCTGCGGCTGGTTGGCAACAAGAACGACCCGAAAGACAAAGGGAACGGATGAAAGGATGGTACACCATGAAGAAATTTAGACCATTGGCTGTTTTTTTCCTTGCACTGCTGACGGCGTGCATAATCGTTATTCCAGCGCTTGCGGAGGGTGAGGCAAGCGATACGTTTAACTGGAACTGGACGGAGGTATTATCGTATCTGCTGTACGGCGTGCTGACCGTTGTATCGGCCATCGTTACCAAATATGTTGTGCCGTGGCTTAAAACGGTTACAGCGGAAAAAACGGCAAAAATTAAGAACGACAAGATACGGACTGGCCTCGATGAAGCGCTAGACGCTGTATTAACCGCTGTTACTTTTACAAACCAGACGTATGTGGAATCGCTCAAAAATAAAAATATATTCGACGCAGAAGCCCAAAAAACCGCCTTTACAAAAAGCTGGTGCATGGCAGAGGCTTTGCTAACGGAAACGGCAAAGAATGCGCTGGTGGCTATATATGGCGGCGTAGATGGGTGGTTGACCGCAAAGATTGAGCAAACCACACATGATGTAAAGAAGGGCCATTCAATCGTTGAAATGACATCAGCCGTTGGAGCCAACGGCTAACTAGGAGGTATTGGTATGGACGGGTATAACATTCAAAAAGCATTCACCTATCACGCACCGCGCAAAGGACAACCCGAACAGTATACAGCGCTGCGCGAAAAAGCCAAGGAAATGGCGAACCTCATCAACGAGCTTTGTCCTGACAGTCGTGAGCGCAACCTCGCATTCACAAAACTCGAAGAAGCCGTAATGTGGGCGAACGCCAGCATTGCACGTAGTTAAACAGGATTCCCCCAGCTGTTTTCAGAACGGAAACAGATGCTTCTACCCGGCAGGATTCGTCCTGCCGGGGCTTTTTTTATTTGTTTTTATATTTGTCTGCCAAAAGTCTTTACTTTTGGCAGACAAAAGTATATAATACAATCAGGAGGTGGTGAAAGTGACTGGGAAAATCGGACGCCCTACAAGCAATCCCAAGGAAGCTGGAAAAGTAACGGCGAGATTGGATGAAAAATGCATCCAAATTATTGATGGGTATTGCAAACAGCACAACGTTGGCAAGGCAGAAGCTGTTCGAAAAGGAATCATGAAGCTGGAACAGGATATAAAAAATCCGTGAATTGCCTGCATCTTACTGGAAGAGGCAATACACGGAGCTAGCCGACTAAGATCGGCAAACATACTATAACATGTTTGCCTCACTTGGTCAATATTAGAGGAGGTATACACAATGAAATATGATGTTACATACAGCTGCGGGCACGAGGGAATGATTGAGTGCTTTGGAGAGCGTTCGAAGAGAGAAAGAGCGTTGTGGAGCGCCGAACATGGTCTTTGCCCCGAATGTGAGGCGAAAGAACGACAAGCCATGCTTGAGCTTGCCATAAATGAAGCGAACGAAGCTGGATTGCCCGAACTTTTTGGCACTGAAAAGCAAGTGATATGGGCGATTAAACTGCGGAAATATGTAAAAACGGCCTTTGATGATTATTTGAAAAGATTTGACCTTGAATATCCGCGCAAACGCCTAAATGCAGATACTGCAACGCAAGAGACCCTCAATGCTGCTGTTTGCGCAAGAAGAAAATTATTGGTTGATTGCATGGATTATCTCTTAAAAAACAAGAACAGTGCTAGCTGGTGGATTGATGCGAGATACAATTGCGAATATATGGGGCGGTGGATTCAAGAGCAGGCAGCGGCAATTGAGCCATTGCTTGCCGCACAGGAAACCGAGAGAAAAGAAGCAGATGACCCCGATGCAATTTTGGCCAAGAAGGAAGCGACGCTTGCGCCTGAAAACGTACTTAAACCAAGCATTGCAGAGGTAATCATTAAGTGCAATGAAGATGATTCAGAGCAAGGTACCATTTGCGTGAGGTATGAAAAGGATGATGATTTCCGCACCCTGGTAAAAGCGCTTCATTACACTTGGGACAGGAACGCAGTGCTATGGCAGCGTAGCATTGGCGCGATGCGAGGACCATTAACAGACCGCGCAGCCGAGTTAGTAAATTCGCTGCTTCGCGCAGGCTTCACCGTGCGCTGCTTTGACGATAAGGTTTTACAGATGGCTACAGATGCGAGCTTTATGGCGGAACGCGATAATTGGATTGGCGCAACAGATGATGGGCGGCTTTGCATATTCTGCAGAGGGGACGAGCTTTACAGACGCGCCTGTACCATAAAAGGTGCAAGATGGGATACAAACTGGAAGGCGTTGGTTGCGCCAATGAACTCGCTTCTCGACATAGAAGAGTTTGCTCGTTTGATGGATTTTGCCTTTACGAAAAAAGCGAAATCCATGATTGAAAGCTACAAAGAAGAGCTTGAGTCTGCCAAAGTGGTAAAACCAGAAGAACCTGCGATCGTGAAACAGAAAGATGGGTTGAGCGACATCCTTGTTAGCAGTAAAGCAGTCATTGACGATTTAAGGGATGATTGATATGGAGCTAAAAACAAGCATGCTTTCTTGGCAAGAACAGGCGGTTGAAAAGCTGATCCATTTACGCGTGGGTGCTCTATACATGGAAATGGGCACGGGAAAAACACGCACAGCCTTGGAGCTTATCAAGCGGAGATTGGATGAAGGTAAAATTGTTTGTGTGCTGTGGTTGTGCCCTTGTAATGTCAAGGGCGCAATCGCCGCAGAAATAAAAAAGCATACCAATGGCGCAGACATGATATTGATTAAAGGCATCGAAAGCTTGTCTGGCAGCAGAAGGCTTTACGGTGAGCTGATGCAATATATCGCTGGAAGAGATGTAATGCTGGTGGTCGATGAAAGCAACCTTGTCAAGAACCATGAGGCCATCAGGTCAAGACGAATTATTAGCATAGCTGAGCAATGCAAATACCGCATTATTTTGAATGGCACACCGATTAGCAAAAACGAAAAAGATTTATTCGCACAGTGGTATTTGCTGGATTGGAGAATTCTTGGTTATCAGAGATTCTGGAGCTTTGCCGCAAACCACCTTGAATTTGACCCAGATAGACCGGGTTGGATTCGTCGTGTACTGCATGTTGATTATTTAACAGATAAGATCGCACCCTATTCGTTTTTGGTGAAAAAATCAGATTGCATTGCACTTCCAAAGAAAATTTATTACATGAGAATGTTCTGCCTTACAAAGGAGCAAGATGAGCATTACGATGAAGTCAAGGAAAACTATCTCGATACTTTACTGTCCTCCGATACAGCTATCAGCGCTACAGCGCTGTACAGGGCCTTTACCGCTTTACAGGAGGTAACAAGCGGAAGAAGGATTATATCCGATCCTTGCATGCACATTGAGCACATGACGATGTTTGCGCGTCCAGAGGACAATCCGCGCATTCAATGCCTGCTCCAAGTTATTGGTGAAACCACAGGTAAGAGTGTTATTTGGTGCAAATATTCGCATGAAATCACCGATATAGCAGATACGCTAAGCAAGGAATTTGGAAAGGACTCCGTAGCCCTTTTTTACGGTGAAATGTCTCAACTAAAGCGGATGCAAGCGCTCGAACAATTTCAAGGTAACGCGCGTTTTCTCATTGCAAACAAGACTTGCGCTGGGTACGGCTTGAACTTACAGTTTTGCCACAACTCTATTTACTTCAATAATGATTGGGACTGGTCAACAAGGGCGCAAAGCGAAGATAGAATTCATCGGATTGGTCAGGAAAGTGAAACGCAGCTGTATGACATATTTGCATTTGATACCATCGATCAAAGAATATTGAGATGTTTAGACCGTAAAGAGAGTTTATCAGATGAGTTTAAGCGAAACATCAAAAAAAAGAATCTATCCGCATGGATAGACGGAGGTGAAGACGATGATCAGGCTTGGGTTAAATACAGTGGAGAAACAGCGAGCACTAAACGATTACGTAACCGCTCACAATATCAAAAAAGTGGTCGTGTTCTCGCCGCCGCTCTTCGCGACTGAATACGACTGCGATGTGCCCATTGTCCGTTATACATGGGATGATGCGATTATGTACCGAGTATTCTACCCGCTCTTGGAAGAGATTGATGAGAATTACCTTATTGTTTGCGATGAAATGCTGCGCAAGCGCAATCGCAACGAGCTTACCTATAATTGCTTGCATCATTACCAAAATCAAACCCAGCATCACATAGAATTTGAGTACTTTCCTTTCATTGAAGATAGCAGCGACTTCATGATACTGATGGATTTTGAGCATCCAGGGATGTTCAAGGGGCGAAAATTCGATCCATCATTGCTATCTCACGTGGATTTAATCTGCAAGCGGCAGAATTTAACCACGGTGCCAATTTGCGTCGGCTTGCCCAGCGGAGCCACGGAAGAGTATCAGGCTCAGAAGGAAAAGCTATTTAACAGCATAGGGAGCAAGGATCCTGACACCATACCGCGAGCGCTACACATCTGGTGCGGAAAGTACAAGAGTTGTTTTATTGGTGACAAGCTAAAATTTGTCGCACGCAACAATCGTTTTAAGCGCTCAAACGTACTTACGTATAAGGACATTACGGGAACTGGCGAATATATTGTTGTGGATTTTCCGCATGCACGAATCAAATTTAACGATTTTTTAAAAGTAAGCGGAATTGAACGAATAAAATACATGACAACTTCTCTTTCCGTAGATCAATATTATGCAGAAGCTCTTACGGATTGGATAGGCAGATTGGGGGAATTTTATGCTTCGACAAGTGTATGTGAATAAAGATGTGGTGACGGCGGCAGAGGAACGGATCGGATATATTTTTGATGAGTTTGAAAATATTATTGTGTCCGTATCGGGTGGGAAAGATTCGACTGTGCTTGCATGGTTGGCACTCCGGGAAGCGCGAATTCGCAATCGAAAAATCGGGATATTTTTTATCGATGAAGAGGTTGTATATCAATCAACCGTAGAACAAATGGAGTGGCTCATGAATTTGTACCCAGATAACACAACGCGCTTGTGGTTGCAATTTCCATTCAATTTGACGAATGCGACGAGCATTGAAGAAGGGCAGCTTATTTGTTGGGAGGAAGGAAAGCACTCGCTTTGGATGCGCCCCAAGGTACCGTATGCGATCCAGCACAAGCCATGGCCGCCCGAAGACGAGCATGTGAGAAACAAGAACAAAGGCTTTGGTTTTTACGATGTGATTGAGAATTTTCAAGCCAGAAGGAAAAACACAGCGTTTCTTGTGGGCCTACGTGCCACAGAAAGCATGAATCGCTGGCGAGCGGTCAGCAAGAATCCGGGCTATAAGGACATCATGTGGTGTACAAAATGCGGCGGTGAGGGCAGCGCGAGCTTTTATCCATTGTACGATTGGAACTTTCATGATATCTGGAAGTTTATCTATGACAATGAATTGAGGTATTCAAGAATTTACGATTATCAATTTAAGAAAGGAATGGGCATACAGGAAATACGCGTATCTAGCCTTATACATGAAAAGAGCTTCAAATCACTGGTGGAGCTACCAGAGTTCGAGCCAAAGACATACGACAAGCTATGCAAGCGTATCAAGGGTATACAGGTAGGCCATTTGTACGGCAAAGACAGCGCCATGCTTCGCGTGCGCAAGCTTCCAAAAAACTACCATTCATGGCGTGAATATCGCGATTTCTTGATTGAAACTTACCCAGATGCCGAAAAGAAATGGATATTTGAAAAGCGCTTTGCACGCTATCTCGATAACGATTATGTGGCGCGGCAAGAGTGCAGGCAGTTGGTTTTAAATGACTATGAAAATAATCTGCCCGTTGACAATGCGGTAGATCCGCGTGAAGCTACGATTCAGAAATGGAGGGACTTACTATGATGACAATCATGACCAAAACCGGCGAATTGGCGCTGCCTTGCATGGAAGTAAAGGTCGTTCCGATGGAAAAAATCATTGCAAACAACTACAACCCCAACCATGTGAGCGATCAGAACATGGAGCTGCTGCATCAAAGCATTGCGGACAACGGCATGTGCTATGCTGTTGTAACCATCTACGATGACGTGATTGACCGCTACATCATCATAGATGGCTTCCACCGCTATTCTGATTTAAAGGACGTATGGGGAGCGATTGAATGCCCTGTGATTGTGCTGAGACACGATATTAAGCAACGCATGGCTGCAACCGTGCAATTTAACCGTGCGCGTGGTATCCACCAGGTGGAGCTGATGGGTGATTTGGTGCAAGCGTTGGTTGAACAGGGTGCAAGCGATGAGGATATCGCAAAACATCTTGGCATGGAAAGCGAAGAGGTTTTTAGGCTGAAGCAAGTTACTGGCATTGCAGCGCTATTTAAAAACCAAACCTACAGCCGTTCGTGGCAGATGGAAGAGGTGCCAGATGGAATATAACTATAACAATGCATATCTTCGTCATCCGTGCGCAGATGGCGTGGTTGCATTCGACGATGGCAGCTCACTGAAAACTCACGATATCATGAATGAGCTACCTCGTTTCATGAAAAAAGCGGATGTGCTTTTCACCGATCCGCCGTGGAACGCAACCAATCTTTGCACATTTTACACCAAGGCAGACATGGTAAGGCCCGATGATGGGTATGCATGGTTTTACAGCAGATTGTTTGAGTGCATAGGTGAGATAGCGCCAAAGGTTTGCTATCTTGAGATTGGCAAAGAGTTCCTTGCAGAGTTTATATTTGAGCTTCGCAAGCTGTACAAGTATGTCACCTTTTACAACAGCAGTTACTATCACAAAGCGGACAATCATTGCTATGTAGTACGCGGAAGCAACACGCCCAAAAAGCCAAGGCTTGACGGCATGGATGAAGAAGAAATAATTGCGTGGGTATGTGCCAACGAGCAGTACGAATGCATAGGTGATTTGTGCATGGGACAAGGATTGGTGGCGCAAGGTGCGGCAAAGGCAGGAAGAACGTTTGTGGGTACAGAACTTAATCATAAACGATTGGCGGTTACAATTGAACGTGTGATGAAAGCGAGACCGTCGCGTATTTATGAAATCAAATCATTGGGAGGGATTGAGGAATGTTAAGCTACGAGGTTGGAAAGTCGATCCATGAATTCGTTGGACAAATGGATGGTGTGTATTTTTCAATGGATAAAGCAGGCGCGCTGGTAACTGTTTTGCTAAGAGACCCCGATTCATCGGAGGTGGATGCGTTTAAGCAGGGAAAACCACTTCGCATGGGAATATTTTATAGGAAGAACCAAATGGTTATGCTGTTTAAGTTTGCTGAGATGGATTGGATGGATGCGCCATATTCCCCGCATATAGGCGAAGCGCCCGTACTGCCAGATGACATCCCAGACGGACAATCAATAGCAATGCAGATCATGCTTGCCAATACCAGAGATGGCGTTATTAAGTCTTTACGGCTTTTTTCACCACCGACAAAATTTGCACGCGAGCTGGTGAAGACCATTAAAGAAATACAGCAGCTACCATTTGACAAAGGAAAGTACAACCAAGATTTGAATGCATTGTTTTGTATGTATTCTACGCGCATGATGCTTGACGAGGCTATAGCTATATGTAAGGCGTGCTAAAATGTCTTATCCGTCCCGAACACAGTCCTAGTGTTGCTCAATAGTGCCTGACAGCTGACCACCGTTTTGACAACGAGATTATCGCTTTTAGTGGTCAAAAGCCAGTAAAACGGAAATGAAATGGATACAATAAAGCTCCTTGAAACGCTTGTTCCAAGGAGCTTCTTATGGAGCTGATGATGGGACTCGAACCCATGACCTCTTCCTTACCAAGGAAGTGC
>JAVVXB010000046.1:0-9095 GCA_036651815.1 Clostridia bacterium | reverse complement strand
CGATAGGCTGTTCTTTGTATTGCCAATACCCTGCAAGCGTGCCGTTCTGCCTGAGCATGTTCCTGCACGACATATTCGACCGCAGCCCTCCGCTTTACAGGGCTTAAAAGTTTTTTGAGTTTACGTCCCGCAAAATAGCAATATCCAGGGCTTGATCTGCCACCAGTTTCTTCAATCTGGCGTTCTCGCGTTCCAACTGTTTCATCCGCTTTGCATCTGTCGTTGTCATTCCACCATATTCCTTACGCCAACGATAATACGTTTGTTCCGGTACTTCGCATTGTCGACACGCCTCCAGAATAGTGTTGCCCTGCCCACACAATAATTCTACCGTCCTGAGGGTTACGATGATTTGCTCTGTTGTATACTGTTTCCTTGCCATTTTCCAAGCTCCTTTGTTAGTCATTTTATCATCTTTACTAACATTCAAACTGGTCCAATTATTGGGGGGCAGGGCAAGTATCAAAACGCCTAGTTCGCGTTCCTGCAATCTCTGCATCGCTTGCAGTAAGAGTTCATTATCTAGTTGGTAGAATCTGTTTCTATAAGCAACATATAAATGATCACCTTCATAAACATCCCGTTGTGCGCAGGATTTCTTCACAGATGTTTCGGGAAATTCCGCCAAGAACTCATACTTCTCTTGAATTGAAATATGTTTTGTATAGTTTCGAATTGCATTACAAAGAATTGTATGGAAATAACTGTCAAAAAGCGCACACATAGACGCCTCTTCTTGTTCAGAAAGCATTGCTTATCCTCCGCAATATGCAATTTTCAAGGTTCCTATTTTCCCCTCTATATAACAAGAACAATTCAGCTTCTCAAAACCGGAAAGAAATCGAAGCCCAAAAATAATATATTTATCAAGCGTTTCAATAGCCATTTGCAAAATGCTAGATCATAACAAAGCATGAGTTTTTCCCCAAAAGGCATACGACCCACTATAGTGGGTCGTATGCAATTTTATCTAGATTTCGTTGTCTAGTTCGTTCGATGATAAGATTTAATACTTGTTATTCGTTGTTTCTCCCGTTCATAGAATGCTTATTAGCAGTTTGTCAATTTTACAGCGCAGAATTAAAGATTCTTTATTTCAATTTTGTCTATTTTCCCTACTGCGCGTAGAGTTATTCGTATTTTTATATACTCAGTTGTTCCAATGATCAGCACCGGTAATGCAGCAATAATAAAAACGAATCCAAGGATATTGATTATCCCGTACGAAACCAATTTTACCATGCCGATTCCGCTTGCGAGCAGCCCAATCGCAGTCCTTACATACGCCAGAAACGTCCGTTTGTTGGCAAGTATTGTGCGGTCCAGCGCAAGATAGTCCCTTAAGATCATTTCATCACAGAACTTCTGATAGGTTTTTGTGTCCGTACTCATCATATATTAGATCACTCCGATCATCGCGCAAACGATCAACCCGATCATCACCGTTCCAAGACAGGCGGCCAATCGTTCCTTCTCTTTCAAAAACTGAAGGATGACTGCCGGAATCACCGCGACCAATCCTGCCGCACAGCCGATGCCTACGATCAGCATCGCCCAGCTATCTGTTTTTGTTAAGTTCTGGAAGAATGCGTTAATACCGGGAAACACACCAAAGGCGGATGTTCTCCAGATCTCATTCGGTGACGCGCAGTGAAAGAGCGCGCCAAAAATCGTATTCGGATTCATTAGGTTATTCGCCGGGTTCGCCAGAACAAACACCGGAATAAACAGCGCAGCTACGGAAACTGCGAGCATGGTCCAGTGTATGATATTCGCATATACTCGTACGCTGGTCGGCAGACTTGTCTCCGGAATCGAAAGCGGCTTGGCCAGCGTATCTTCGTTCTTCTGCTTTTGATTGACTGCTTCCTTCTTATTGTTGATCAGCACAACGGCGATGACGCAGAACAGAATCGCGGTAAAGATAATTACCTGAGCAAGCGCTGAAACTTCTCCCATCAGATGAAGAATATTCAAGCCCTTCGTGATCAGCGTTAATGCCGTGAAAACCATAATGCCAATCAAGATCAGGCGCACGACCTTGACCCGAATCTTCGCAAAGATATGCGATGCGATGAATCCACCGATCACCTGCCCGCAAAGCCAGGGCAACACAAAGAGCGGGATTATGCTTCCGGCGTTTATATACGGCCAGATGGAAACGCAGCTGCCAATGCCCAGTATGATATGCGAGTTTGCCGCCGCCAGTTTGAGCGGCAGCCCCATCGCCACATTGAGTGTTGGCGTAATCGCCCATCCGCCGCCCATTCCGTAAAATCCGCCGATCGCGCCAATGAAAAATAACAACAGGATTCCAAGCGGCGCGCGCGTCACGCTGTAGGTCTTATATTGCCCTTCGGATTGTTCATAATAGCTACTGCCCAGCTTCAGCCAAGCAGTAAACCGGTCGACTTTTTGAATCACAGGCCATTCCAGCTTTTTACCACCTAGAAACAGATATACGGCAATCAATGCAAGCAATACGCCCAGACTGGCGCGCATCCAGCCTTCGCTGAGCGTTCCCGCTTTTTGCGCAGCCGTTACCGCAAACGTTGCCCCGAGCAATGCGCCGACGCTCTGGCTCAGCGTGAGCGTCATGCAAAGTTTATAGTTGCCGAGCCCTTTTTTAAGGAAGATTCCCGTGGAGATCAGGCCTGAAAACATTGCTACGATCAAGCCGGTTCCGCGAACTACAAGGCTGTCGATTCCGGTAAACGCCAGCATGAGCGGCGTGAAGATCACGCCGCCGCCGATTCCGGCAATCACGGAGATCATGGCAATTGCAACGCTCAACAGAAAAAAGGCGAGAACGACCAGTGCGATAGACGATGTCCGCATCGCTCCTTCTGTCGGCACCTGCGGCACCATCGACAGCACGAAAAGGCCAAAATAGGCCAGAACAATGGAGCTGACCATAATCATGATTTCAAGATAAGGCGACTGTAAATACTTGCTTTTCTTTGCTATTTGAAAAACAGACATAACTGTAGTATCTCCAATAATTGTGTAATGACTTTGTCCCTTTATTTCAACAGTTCTCTCATGCGGGGCAGCATATATGGGAAGAATTCCAGATAGGATTTGCAGAAACAATTCACCCCGGAATCTTCCGCGCCCGCTGCAATTCGATTTCTGCGGCACCCGCCGCGGCAAAGGCGCAGCCACGGGCAGTTCCTACACTGTTCGGGTAGGATCGCGGATTGTGGAATGAATCCAATCCTATCTCGATTCCGGTCAATTTCCTGCCAGCTATTCGTGTTGAGATTGCCAATACAGTACGCATCCAGCATATAGAAATCGCATGGGTAAACGCTACCGTCGCTTTCAATCGCATACTGTACGGAGCAAACCCCATTCATATCGCAACTCTCTGCATGTTGTCCCCGCAAAATCGCCGCCAGATTCTCGAGATAGCGGTTGTATACGAATCTTCCGGCAATCCGATCCTCATACCAGACGTCGAACAGATTCTTGAGGAACCGCGCGTATAACTCCGGCGTCAGCGAGTACTTCCGCGTTCCTTTGCTTTCTCCAACCGGATCCAGACACGCGATGTACTGCTGATATACAAACCCATGCTTCATAAAAAACGAGTAAATTTCTTTGATGCGCTTCGCCGTTTGCGCCGTAACGACCGTCAGAACATTGAATTCCACGTTGTGCCGTTTTAGAGCCTCAATCCCCTGCATGACTCGCGCAAACGTACCTTCTTCCTGCGCATCTTTCCGGTACAGGTTGTGCAGACTTTCGTCTCCATCCAGCGATATGCCAACTAAAAACTTGTTCTCCGCCAGAAAGGAAGCCCAATCGTCGTCCAGCAACATGCCGTTCGTTTGAAGCGCATTCCGGATATTCAAATTTTTCGTATTATGCTTTTTCTGCAGCGCAATGACATTTTGAAAAAAATCCAGCCCTGCGAGCGTTGGTTCGCCCCCCTGAAACCCGAATGTGCAGCTTTCCGTCGCGAACGACAGCGCCTTTTGAACGATTGCCTCGAGTGTTTGTTCGCTCATAAAGCCAAACGACTGAACGCTGCGGTTCTCTGTTTCATCATGATAGAAACAGTAGCGGCAGCGCAAGTTGCAATTACTTGAAGCTGGTTTCATTAGGATGTTCAGATGTCGCACGTTGTTCTCCAAAAGGACTGCATCGTTTGGTTCCTGCCTTATTTACTGCGCATTTTGCTGCAAAAAGCAATCCACTTGATCTTTTGTTGGTATCGACATGGCAGCGCCTCGATTCGTCACAGCCAAGGCACCTGCAGCGCTGGCAATCCGCTGAGCCTCGCATACCCCCAGGCCGGCCGATGCTCCATACAGGAAATACCCTACAAACGTATCGCCGGCAGCGGTGGTATCTACAGCCTTCACCCGAAAGGCAGCTTGCCGAAACGTCTCGCTTCCTGCGCGGCATACGCATCCGTCTTTGCCCAACGTCAGAACGATACAGGCGTCCGGATACATTCTGTGAAGCTTTTCCGTAATTGACTCAGGTAGTATTTCTCCGCTCAAGCAACCTCCCTCCTGTTCGTTCACGAACAGCCAGGTAACGAGATCGAGTGGATACGATCCTATCTCCGGCTCGTAGGGAGCAGCATTGAAAGCGATCCGCATCCCCCGGCGATGCGCAGCACGCATAATATAGGGAATCAAGTTAGTCTCGTTTTGCAGAACGACCAAGTCATCCTTGCCAAAGCAAGAAAGCACGTAATCAACATGCTCTTCTGTGAGCATCCCATTCGTTCCCCGATACAGCAATATGCAGTTTTCACCTGCATCGTCCACCTGGATTATCGCATGTCCCGTGGCACAATCCTGCAGCGTCTGCAGATATTCCGTATGAATTCGATATTGGCTGAATGTGTCGTTCAGCAAGGTATCATCTGATCCAATACACCCAGCGTGGTACACATCCAGTCCGGCGTTTGCCATCGCGATGGACTGGTTTAATCCCTTTCCGCCTGCTTGCATTCGATAGTCGAGCGAAGCCTTCGTTTCGCCCGCTACGACGAACGAATTGACACGATAGACATGGTCGAGATTCAGTGAGCCAAAATTGATCACTTTCATAACGCTCAAAATTTTACGCCCGAATAGAGAATGATATTTGCGTATGGTGTGCACTCGCCCGTCCGAACGATCGCTTTTGCGCTTTCCGTGCGCTTTTTGAGTTCTTCATGCGATACCACCTTAATGTCTGCATCGGGCAGCATCGTTTTGATCTGTTCCAGCAACATAGGGTTCCCTTGAACCAGCTCGTCCGCTACCACAACACATTCCACAAAAAGCTCGGTAAGCACCGCGCGCAGCGTATCCAGAAATCGCGGCTGGTTTCGTACCAACGCCAAATCAATGCGCTGGATGCCATTCGGAATCGGCAGTCCGCAATCACCGATGACAAGACTGTCCGTATGTCCCATTCGCGAAATAACAGCGGAGAGTTCGCTGTTGATCAGTTCCGTTTTCTTCATGCCGCCACCTTCCTATAAGCCCAGCCTCTCGAATTGTTCCGGTGGGCTGTCGTTTTCCTTCATATAGCGTATCAGCAACGCAATCATTCTGTTTTCGATCCTCTCATCCTGAATAGGATGCTGTTGCTGCGGATCATTTTTCACATCAAACAGCATCGTACCAAAGCGATAGGCGGAGAAATCGAGTTCCGGAATCCCGTGTGACGCCACTTTCAGAACTTGACAGTTCTTGGTAAATGACAACGGTTTGCTGAGTTCCATGTGACTTAATTCCTCAACACTGAACCTGTTGCGCATGTGGCAGGGCATCAACGTGTAGTTATACAGCGGTGTGTTTTCGCGTTTTACCGGCGCGCGCATATAGACATAGCGTCCATCCGTCACGTTTACATGACCGCCATGGATGCCGAATATGCACGCATCGCGTACCGCAACATCGCTGTTTACCGTATCTTTCAGCGGTTTCCCCTGCATATCCTCTGGAATCGGAAGCCCGAAATACTCCAGTAGCGTAGGCGCAATGTCTATCCCCTGCACCAATGCTTCCCTGCGCTCATTTTGCTTTTGCGCGCGGGGATCCCAAATAAACAACGGGATAAGCGCATTCTCGTTGTACCATGGCTGGACGCACTTTGCCCACCAGTCATGTTCTCCCAATAAGAACCCATGGTCGGTGTTGACAATGAGCATTGTATCGTCCCAAAGATGATACTCGTCCATTTTATCGAGTAATCTGCCCAACGAATAATCGCACATTGTCAGAAGTGAATGGTATTCCTTGCGCACATGTTTAACCTGCTCCGCCGTTTCCGTCACAGGCACATAATTCGGCCAGTCAAAATGCAGCCCATCGTATTCTTCCGGATAGAGGTTGCGGAATTCGTCCGGTGCAAAGAACGGTTCGTGCGGATCAAATGTTTCAATCTGGAGCATCCAGTTGTCTGCGTCTCTGTTTTTATCAATAAACTGCAACCCCAGATCCAGTGTCTTTTTCTGAGGATGGTTCTCCAAACCCTTCATATATTCACGGTTGACCCAATCCTGCCGCCAGAGGCAACTGTTGCGTCCACCGACCGTTTGCGGAATCTCTGGATCTTTTATGGATGCCTTCCAGGGGTCTCCCTCCTGGCCACGAACAGACTCCCAGGTACTGTAGCGGTTGTGATAGGTAGCTCCACCATCTTCAAAGTAATGGTAATGATCCGTCACAAGATGCGTATAGACGCCGTTGTTTTTTAATATCTCAGGCATGGAATCATCAAACGGCTCCAGCGGTCCCCAGCTTCTATGCAGAAAGTTCAGTCGCCCTGTGTGGATTTCGCGCCGTGCCGGCATACAGGGCATGCTGGCGACATAGGCGTTGTCAAACGTTACCGCGCGCTCTGCGAGCCGTTTGAAGTTTGGCGTGATTGTATCGTCACAATCGTATGGACTTAACATATGCCGATTCAAAGAATCGAACATCAACATGATTGCTTTCATCGTGTTCCTCCATTACTCCGTATCTTTACCACCATTTGATCAAGTCCGTCACCTGATTGCGCAACGCAACAAAATTCGGATCCGCAATGTCGCGTGGGCGCGGAAGATCATTTATAATCTCTGCCTTGATCTTTGTTGGCTTATTTGTTAAAACGAGAATTCGCTCGCTCAGGTAAACCGCTTCCTCAATATTGTGCGTGATAAAAATGACCGTCGTTCCAATCTGATGCCACAACTTAATGAGCTCATCTTCCAGCTTAAAACGCAGTTCAATATCCAATTGGCCATATGGCTCATCCATCAGGAGAACTTCCGGCTCCACCGCAAATGCGCGCGCAATGGCGGCACGCTGCAGCATGCTGGCCGAAAGCTGGCTCGGATAATATTTCCTGAATTTCGTGAGCCCAACCATATCAAGGAATCGATCGACACGTTCCCGGACTTCCGCTTTCGGCAACTTCTTAATTTCGAGTCCAAAGGCTACGTTCTGCTCAATCGTTAGCCATGGCATGTTGGAATACTCCTGAAAAATATACGCGATGTTATGCTTTTTCAGATTCACTTCTTCATCGTTGATGAGGATGCTGCCAGCCGTAATGTCATAGAGCTTGCTTAAGCTATTGAGAAACGTAGTCTTACCACATCCGGTTGGGCCGACAATGCAAAGAAACTCATTCGTTTTTACGTGAAACGAAATATCGTCCAAGACAAGCAAGTCGCCAAATTTCTTTGTGAGATGGGTGACTTTCACTTTTTCTTCATTTGTCATGTTTCTGTCCCTCTTTCACTCTGTCGGGTCAATGATGGCTGTTATCTGACGACGAAGACTCAAAAATCGCGGATCTGTATAATCTCTTGGGCGCGGCAGATCAACACGAAATTCCTGTTTGATCGTTGCGGGGCATTTCGTCATGACAACGACTCTGTCCGCAAGATACAACGCTTCTTCGATGTTATTCGTCACGAAGATGATCGTTCTCTTCTCGGTTTCCCAAATGCGTTCCAATTCTTTTTGCATCAGGTAGCGGGTTTGCGCATCCAGGTGGCCGAACGGCTCGTCCATCAGCAGTACATCCGGTTCGTTGCAATAAACGCGAGCAATACCGACGCGCTGCCGCATTCCGCCGGAAAGCTGAATCGGAAACGATTTCTCAAAGCCTTTTAACCCAACCAAATCGATATAGTGCTGCGCACGTGCGCGGCGCTGTTTCTTTGGCATACCCTGAACCTTTGGGCCATATTCGACATTGCCCATCGTGGTCAGCCAGGGAAACAATGCGGTCGTCTGATATACAAGGCCGCACTCCGGGCCGGGCTTGAGCTTGCGCACGCCATTGATCCATACGCTTCCCCCGGTCGCCGGTTCAAGACCCGCTATCACTTTTAGCAGTGTCGTTTTCCCGCACTGGCCCGGTCCGAAGATAACCAGTATCTCGTTTTGGGAGGCCTCCAAGTCAATGTCTTTTATGACTTCGTACGTTCCGTCATTGGAAGGGAAGCTTTTTGCGATATGGCTCAGTTGAATCACGTTCTCCATCAATCTTGCACCCGGCTCCAAGCACAAAGCTTTGCCTCTACTCCTCTCATGATCGTTGCGAGCAAAAAGCCGATCACGCCAATGGCGATAATACCAACCATGATCTGCTCCATATCCCCGATTCCCTGACCGCTTGTTATCATCCAGCCTATGCCGTCCGTTGAACGCACCATCTCAGCGGCAACCACCGCCGCCCAGCTGCTGGAAATTGCGATTTGGAGGCCTGTGAAGATGTAAGGTATCGACGACGGAATAACAATTGTCGTGAAAATCTTACGATCGCTGCAGCCAAGCATCCGAGCCGCACCGATCAACTCGGGATCGACGGATCTTGCGCCGGTATAAACATTGATCGTAATATTCGCAAAGCCGGATATAAATATGATGAAATATTTTGCCCCTTCACCAAGACCAAACCAAATAACCGCGATGGATATCCATGCAATCGGAGGTATCGGTCGGATGATTTCGAACAGAGGCTTTACGATCGCTTCTGTCGATTTGCTCCAACCCATGGCCAGTCCCAGTGTTATACCCAGAAATGCCGCCAGCAGGAATCCGGTCATAACACGGCTGAGACTTGTCAGGATATGCCCAAACAGCGTA
>JAVVXB010000045.1:0-9155 GCA_036651815.1 Clostridia bacterium | reverse complement strand
TCTTTTCTTGTTTCCCGGCGCTCTGCGTTCCCTCGGACAGCTTTGCTAGTATAGCTCAGCTTGCGAATATTGTCAACGGGTATTGTGAAAAATAATTGACATTTTTTATGCTGTCTCTTACCTCGTATCCTGCAGCAGAGTTTATATACAAATGCGATGATTTTTATCATCCTGAGGATGAAGGTTCTATTTGTTGGAACGAGTCTACTATTCAAGTTGGATGGCCGCAGATTGACACACCAGATCTCCTGAGTGCCAAAGATCAGGCGGCATCATTATTTAATCGGGAAGTGGCGCAATGTTCTACCAATTAGTGCGTTTAGTGGACTTCAGGTTGCGCCGTTGCAGGCGGCATGTTCCAATCACCAACATCGATGAAAAACGATATATCAGATACGTCAGAAAATTAGCTAACGATAATTTTCAAAATATGTGCAACCTTTTTAACCCCGATTTTTAAAATTCTTTGTGCGGGTATTGGTGTACGTTACGCCATCTCCATAGACATATGAAAAAAATAGACACGCCGACATCCGCTTTGATGATAATATGCTGTTCAGCTTCATCATCAGGCATTGATCACGGGTCATAATTGAAGTGCTTCTTGAATAGGTCGGTGAGAAATTCGCGCTTCATGTGTGTCCTTTCTTCTGCCGCTACGCTTTGTAACAGGTTCGCTCCCATGCGGCTCCAACGCTCTTACGCCTGTTGGCAGCATAATTTGGAGTATAAAAAAGCACCGGCAAAAGCTCGGTGCCTAATTATTGGGGCTGTTCAGTTGCTACTTCGACATGTCTTCGGCAACCTTCACGCGACTGCGAATGATGTCCATGACCTCGAAATACGCTTGCGCCATGCCGGACTTGAAAGCGTCGCCCTTATGGTCACCTGCGTCTTTTTCGGCATCTTTTTGCCGGTCATTGATGGTGCCGACAATCCAATCCAATGCCAGTTTTGCAGTATCCTCGTTCATATGTTCCTCCTGCTTAACTCTTCTGTCATATCAAGTATCTGGGTCTCGAAATTCTTGACCTCTTTCTGCCAGTGTTTAATCAATCCCTGCTGCCGTCTCGGGTCAAGCGCGTCCCAGCTCGGAACGAATAGGCTTGGCACGTTGATCTTTGCGTTATGCTCCGAAATCCTGCTGTGCAAGGAGCTGATGCCCTTCTCAATGCTCGCAACGGACTGTTTTGTATAATCAGGGCGGCCGAATAACTGTAGGTTTATCTGAAAAGTTGGGTGCTTTGCCGCGTACACGGCCTTTGCGCTCTGTCTCCTTCCAAAGCCGCCAACCATCGTTCGATCCGTCTCAATCCTTCGTCCGGTTTTCTCCGCAAATTCTCTTAGCGCAGCCTCGCGCTTTTTGAGTGTTACCGCAGTTCTATTGAATCGCTGACGGTAATAGGACCTGTCCTCATCCGTGCCCGCATTTTTCATAGCAGTATCGTATGCGGCGCAAGTGCGCTTGCTTTCCCGGACCTTTCTCTCGAGAGCCCGCTGTTCCTGACTCTCGATATACATTTCGTCGTTGCTGCGATTCAAGTATGTTTTCGCAGGATCCCTAACAGATGTTATGTGAGATAATTTTTATTTTGGCGATGTCCTTGAAAATAAAGAATCTCGCATTGCAATCAGCTGTAATACGCACCAATTTGCCGCGAGCAATGATAAACCATGAGCGATTCCCAAAAAGAAAGGATATCCTCGCCGGGGCCTGCCCAATGTGTAAGATACCGACACTTTGAGAATATAGCTGACTCAAAGAGAGAAATATCATCGACAACAGCTATTGTTTTATCGAGTTCTTGAGAATCGTTGAAAGCATTGCTTTTCGGACAGATAGCTTCAAAGTCATACCTGCAGTCCATTTGAAAGTCGAGAGCGGAGCAATCGTTCGCAAAAGCAGAATCTGTAACTGTACGAGCAACTGTTCTATTATTACGGAACAGGTCAATCCATTTCTCTGCAATGCGCATGAATATCTTGTTTTGGTGTCATATGCGCTCCCTCCTCCCCATTTCTCTGCAATGCGCTATCGATTATTGCAGGTATCATGGACTGTTTTCGGTTTGCCAATACAACAGATGAACCAGTCAAAGCACTCTTTTTTGTTGCTAATTTCAAAAAAACGCATACAAACGTAAAATGCGCTTTTGAGCAATTACACCTCAGCCCGAATAAAAGTCTAACGGGGAACTGCATGACGCTTCCATATTTTTTCGTTGTTTTTAATAACTGAAAGGCGGAAACCTTGCATGCGTATATGAAAACACATGTAGCATCTCCGCCGGCGGTGATAAATGAAACAGGCACATTGGGTGCATCGACGGAAACGTCATATCGGTTCTGGTCTGCGGGCTTTCGTGCTGCAATTTCTTTTTTTGACAAATGCGCCGCAATAGTTTGTGAAATCAAGTTGAGAAGGACTCGCTGATGAAAACGCACGCGCTAAAGTGCAAATAGGGAGTTTATGATCAAGATCGTAGATTTACCCACATATGTACGTGCGTCATATCATGTGCGTTTGCACCGTCGTTGTCACCTCAATGACATAGTCGACGCCGGCATCCGCGACTACAGGTGTCATTACCAAAAAGTGCCATTCGTTTTTCATGTCATACTCAACAAACTGAAAATCTGTTAACAGGTCGTTTGAGCATAGCGGTCGCAATACGTTTGGTGCATTTCAGGATCACGACTTTTCACTGGTTCTCTGCTGAGTTGGGGGTATTTGTGAACGCAACATTCAGAGATTTACTGCCAGTCAGTGAATTCTTCGCTTGAACTGACAAAGAATCTACGCGGATTACAGATTCAACTTTTGAAACAGTCCTTAGAGCCACCCGCGTTTTGGAATGAATGCCGAGTCAAAGTGTTCCAAAATGCCACCATAGGCCTCCGCAGTATAGATAGCCTTGGTGGTCAAAAGCGTGATCTCCGTTTTCTCCAAGGGTCGGATGGCGTGCAGTACCAAATAATAGGGCAATTCCTGCTCTGGGATATAGTCGCTGGTTCCGATGGAAAAGCCCATGAGCTTTGCATCGCGTTCAAACAACGCGCGTCCCTGCGTGGTTGGAAAATAGAAATGCAGATTGACACGCCGCTTGGCAGAAAGATCATCTCCGCGCGCACGAAGCGCTTCTATATAAAGAACGTTATCGACTCCCTGCTTTTTGGCCCGGTCCGGGATAAGCAGTCGATAATAGGTTTGTCGATTGGGTTCGGATGCTTTGACGGATTCGACTTTGAAACGCTCGGTTTCTTCGCATACACTCATCAGCGGAACCAACAACCGCGCATCGGAGGTATAGAAGAAGTAGCGGCGCTGCGCTAACACGTCGATAAAACCTACATAGACCGCCTTGCTATCCAATACCTTTAAACAGTCTCGAAGCACGCCGTCCAAATGTCTGCGTTCTCGAGCGGTAAACGCCACGGCATCAGGAACAAGCGAAAAACAGGACACGTATAAAAGCGTCGAAAAATCGCCAAGGGTATCAAACGCCTCCATGTAACTAAGATCCACATGAAACTGCGCTGGCTGCCCGCCAAGTTCCCAGTCGTAGCAATACCAATTACTCATGAATCAAAACGGCCTTGATGCGGCGCACACCCGCACTGGACGCCTCCTCCTTCTTGATTTTAAACTGGCCTAGTTCACCAGAGCGTTCTGCATGGGGTCCTCCGCAGATTTCCTTGCTGTAGCCTTCCACGGTATAAACCTTGACCTTCGCGCCATACTTGCTTTCGAATAGTCCGATTGCGCCGGATTCCCTAGCTTGTTCGACAGTCATCTCTTCACAAACAATAGGAACATCAGCGACGATGGCTTCGTTTACATATGCTTCCACTGCGGATAGCTCTTCGGGCGTAACCTTGCGTGGGAAACTGAAGTCAAAGCGAAGACGCTCGGCCGTAATGTTGCTGCCTTTCTGGGAAACACTGGTGTCATTCAGCACCTTTCGGAGTGCGGCTTGCAGCAGATGCGTGGCGGTGTGTAGAGCGGCGGTTTCCTCCGTCTGATCGGCAAGGCCGCCTTTAAAGCGCTGCTCGGCACCCGCGTGGGACAATTCTTGGTGCGCCTTGTAAGCAATGGAAAAGCCATCGAGATCCACGCTCAGTCCATGCTCTGCGGCAAGCTCCTGTGTGAATTCGATGGGAAAGCCATAGGTGTCATAAAGTCGGAAAGCAGAAGGTCCATCGATATTATTATCAATAAGCGTAGGCAGTAGACGGTCAAATTCCTTTATACCATTTTTCAACGCGTTGGCAAAACGGAGTTCTTCCTTATTTAGCTCATCGATAATCTTATCGTGGTTTTGCTGTAATTCGTGATAAAATTCGCCATACTGTGCAATGACCGCTTCGGCAATTTGATAGAGGTTGCCATCGGCAATGCCAAGCTGCATGGAGAAACGAATGGAACGGCGGATGAGGCGGCGTAGAATATAGCCCTGATCGACATTGGACGGAGTAATGCCGCGCTGGTCTCCAAGCATGAATGTGGCACAGCGAATATGATCCGCAATGATACGGAACTTGCGGGTCGTTTCGGCATCGTCATGATAACCTTTGCCTGAAAGGCCGCTGATGCAGGCGATGATGCCTATAAACGCATCCGTATCATAGACGCTGGGAACGCCCTGCAGGGTAGCAACCGTGCGGTCGAGTCCCATGCCGGTATCGACATTTTTCTGTTGGAGCGGTTCAAATCTGCCTTCGCCGAGCTTGTTGTATTCCATAAATACATTGTTCCAGATTTCGAGGTACTTTCCACAGTCACACCCGGCGGTGCATCCGGGACTGCAAGGCTCCTTGCCCGTATCAAAGAAGATCTCGGTATCCGGGCCGCAGGGGCCAGTAAGCCCAGCAGGTCCCCACCAGTTATGCTTTTTCGGCAAATAAACAATATGATCGGGCGAAACGCCCATATCGATCCAGCGGTCATGGGCTACCGTGTCGCGAGTTGCGTTTTGATCGCCCTCGAAGCAAGTAAAAAATAATTTACTTGGATCAATGCCTAGCCATTGCTCACTGGTCAAAAATTCCCAAGAATAGGAAATGGAATCATTTTTGAAATAGTCGCCAAGCGACCAGTTACCAAGCATCTCAAAGAAAGTGCAGTGAGAAGAATCACCAACTTCATCGATATCACCGGTTCGAACGCATTTTTGAACGTCGGTTAAACGGGTGCCTTCCGGATGTTTTTCGCCCATCAGATAGGGAACAAGGGGATGCATACCGGCGGTGGTGAACAGTACGGTGGGATCGTTTTCCGGAATGAGAGATGCGCTGGCGATTACTGCGTGACCCTTAGATTTAAAAAAGTCGAGATAGAGTTGTCTCAACTCCTTGCTTGTCATGGCTTTCATTGGATGTAATGTACTCCTTATTCTATTAAATATACTTATATAGAATACAGCATGATCGAATTCATTGTCAACGCACAGTGCAGGATACGAGGTAAAAGACAGCATGAAAAATGTTGATTATTTTTCACCTGAAAATTAATCAATAATCGCAAACTGTAAAGGGGAGTTCCCAAAGCTGCCGAAAGATTGACACTGGTCTTAACGAAACCTTATCCTATTACCTGTTTTCCACGAGAACACTGAGCACGGATTCGCGCTAACAAGGGCATAGAACGGATTATGCATGAGATCAGCCGACGAACCCTCGTCGTCGGCTGCTTCCCTGACGATAATTCGATATGGATGCTTGTATGCGCAAGGCTGCGATTTGTTTCATTCTCGCAATGGGGCAAGCAGCAATCCGTGAACATGGAAGGGATTTGTCGGATGAAGGATGAATCATTGGAAATCGGCTAACGGCCCATGGGTAAGTGGATAACATATTTCGAGTTGCCCACTTACCCACCGGCGCGACTGCTACTGCTGCTTACGGTTCACTAGATGCCTAATCAGATGTGCGAAAAAGCATTGACGTGTCCGTTGACGATTACGAAGATTCTATTATGAGCTATTCTTTTATTCATTCATGGTGGCACACTTCATGAAATAATTACATTAATTATTGCAAAACAATAATAATTATAGTATTCTTTAACAAGAATTATTGATATACAATAATTTGGAGGTGCAAGGTGAAACGAAAAATATTAATTTTGTTCTTGGTGGCAGAGGCACTTGCATGCATCGTGTTGGTGTTTTGCAAAGCATCCCTTGTCGGTGTATTTTCTACAGTCGCAGCATTCCCTTTTGAACAGATTGGATTGATGCTGCGGGGGCTATCACTTTCCAGCTCTGTGGGCAACGTTTTTGCCGTTGTCCTCTATGTGCTGTTCAGTCTCATTCCCGTGGGTATGTTGGTATTTACCCGGCGCAAACGAAAGTTGCAAGCCGAAGATTGGCTTCTTCCAATTCTATCCGGATTGTTGTCTTTCGTCCTCTATCAAATGGTGAATCCGGGATTGATGGCAAAGCTGCTGCAAAGCGTTTCTGTGGGGAAGGCCATCCTTGGCGGCACAGCCTATTCTCTCGTTTTTTCATATTTGATCCTTCGGGTACTCCGGCGTTTTGATTCGGGTGGAATGGAACAGTTGCAGCGCTATATGGTAATTCTGCTTGGACTCATTAATACACTGTTTGTGTTTCTGATTTTTAGTACTGGCTTAGGTGGTTTACTAGATTCCATTTCTGCCTTGCGGGCGGGCAATATGGGCAATGATCCGTTTTTTACGGCAAGCTATTTCTTTTGTGGACTACAATTCCTTGTGGATACGGTTCCCTATACCTTAGATATTCTGGTGGTGTTTTCCGCATTGACGCTATTTGACAAAATGAAAAAAGATCGTTATGCAAAGGAAACCGTAGATGCAGCCGTTCGGTTAAGCCGTCTATGTGGCACGGCGCTGCGCATCACGGTTTTGTCCGTTACGCTTTTTAACGTATTACAACTTGTATTTGCAAAGTATCTGTTAAATATCCATACCGCCGTACAGATTCCCTTGTTATCCATTGCCTTTGTGCTCTTAGCGCTGCTGTTTGCGCGGCTGGTAAAAGAAAACAAAGCACTCAAGGATGATAGCGATAGCATTATTTGAGGTGATACATGACAATTCAAATCCACCTAGAGGAACAACTTAAAGCCAAGGGCATGACTTCCAAGGAGTTATGCGCACGAATCAGCATTACGGAAGCAAACCTATCCATCCTACGCAGCGGTAAGGCAAAGGGTGTACGGTTTGGCACGATTAACAAGATTTGCTTCTATCTTGGCTGTGATGTAGGTGATATTTTAAAATTTGATGGAATTTTGGAGGACGAAGATGAAAACGAATAAGCTGATTTCTGTGCTGCTGGCACTTTCTATATGTCTTATGTTTATGGGTTGCCAACTTGCCCTGGAGAACGCCGGCGGGGAAATCGAAAATGATCGTTTAATTGGTGTTCTGGTTACAAAAGAGCACCTTGATTTATTTGATATCGAAGGATATCTCAACGACCATCTCAATGAATTTTCTGGTGGTGATATCATAATCGATGGCAATCGAGAGCCGTACGAAGGAAGGCTATACGCCACTTTACAGGAACGCATATTGACGAACGAATCTGGTGAAACAGCCACCGCGCGGGAATATGTTTTTCCGGACATTGACGGCATCAGCTATTTTGCGGCAAAAATACCGGCAACCGAAAAAGAGGACAGTTACACTGCCACCAGCTCCGACGAAGCAATCAGCGAGGGGCATGTGAGTCTTTTCTATGGAGATACCGAAGATAAAATCACATTGGACGGAACGATCCATCTTGCCCCGGGCGAAGGCGCAAGCACCAGTTATTTGAATCCTGTTTATCAGGCAGCCGATGGCAGCGTCTATGCAGTGAGTGGAAGTGGGATGAACATCGGCGGTGTGGAGGATGAGGGTCCGGTCATGTCCCAGACGTTTGATGAATCTACCGTGATCACCGAGAACGGAGAGAAAAAAACGCTGACGACATCGGTGAAGATCGCTGTATCGATGATGCTTCCACCGGAAAAAGTCGTTGTGCTGCAAATGAATGCAAGCAATCAGGTGCTGAGCCGAACAGAATACAAACCCGGAAAACTACCCCATTCTCTGAAGCCAACAGCAGATACGGCGTACATTTTGTTGGAAACACGCAAGCATGATCGAGCCGGAACAGAGATCATAACGCGAGAATTGTATGTACAAGAGGACGAGACCCTTTCAGTTTTTTACATGAGAATGGATGGCATCTGCATAAAGCAACAGATCGCACTGGAATGGAATCCGTAATAAATCAAAAAAAGCAGAACGAACGCAATCCGAAAATTGTCAGTCATTTAGCTGCGCTCCTGCGACATTAAAATGGTTATCTTTCCAAGTACAACCGCAAAGAACAGTGCGCGTATGATAAGACCCTTTACAAGCAACAACTAATGCCGCGATAAATTTTGTGTAAAAGCAAATATAAGGACTTCCTTTCAGGCAAAGCTCAGCGTATAGCGTTAATGTCTGAAAGGAAGTGTTTTTTATGGAAAACACAGCAAGTCAAATGATGTGCAATTACGCGAACAGCCAGAAATTCAGCAGCACGGCGGACATTATGGGAGCGATGAAGGATCTGTTCCATCAAGCACTGCAGCACGTGATGGAGGGTGGGCGATAGGAGAAACTGGATTATGAAAAAAGGCGGTGTATTCCTTCGTTTTCATGGATGGCATCCATTGCAAGGTCAAGAAAAGTCATCAATGTCTCACCAAAGCCGCCTATATGGTGCTGGGCATTCGCATGGATGGCAGGAAGGACATTTTAGGCGTTTGGATTGGTAAAAACGAGAGCCGCATATTCTGGCTGACCGTGCTCAATGCCCTGAAAAACCGTGGTGTACGGGACGTATACGTATTTTTATGGATGGGTTAAACGGCTTGCGCAAGGTCGTCGGCGCGGTGTATCCCAAGTCCCAAATGCAGCGCTGCATCGTCCATCAAATTCGCTTCTCCACCCGTTACGTCAGCTGCAAGGATATCAACGCGCTTATGGCGAATTTGAAGCCGGTATACCAGGCAATCAACGAGGAGGAAGGCATGGCTACGTTGCTCCGATTTGCCGGGAGATGGAACAAGCAGTATCTCGCCTGCATGAAAAGTTGGCTCGGCAATTTGTAAAACTTAACCCTCCCGGCCCAAGC
>JAVVXB010000044.1:0-9886 GCA_036651815.1 Clostridia bacterium | reverse complement strand
CTTCGATCGATTCATGGCCCACAACTGGCGGTCGGATGTTGTACGTCTTGGCGAAGTGCCCGCGTCTTATCTGGCTGAGGTCACGGATGGCCTGTGGAATGAATCCATTGATGTGGAGGTCAATCGCTACGTCATGGATGAAACTTATGACCTAATCCTCTCCCCAGGGCAGGTTGTGCCCCACGAGGTCATAGGCATGGCCAACCACAGCAAGAACTTGTTCGTCGGCGTTGGTGGCGCGGATATGATTAACAAATCCCACATGGTCGGCGCGGTCTATGGTATGGAGCGCATGATGGGCAAGGATCACACCCCCGTGCGCAAGGTGTTCGATTATGCACAATCCCACTATCTGGCACGCCTTCCCATCGTCTTCCTTCTTACGGTGACCACAGCCCCCGGCGGAATCATCCACACACACGGGTTGTTCGGCGGATCAGAGCGGGATGCGCTGGAAGCAGCCATCGGCCTTGCCCAACAAAAAAACATCGACTTTGTGGAACACGGTATAAAAAAGTGCGTTGTATACCTCGATCCAAAGGAATTCAAAAGCACTTGGCTTGGCAACAAGTCTATCTATCGAACCCGTATGGCGGTAGCCGACGGAGGCGACTTAATCGTGTTGGCACCCGGCGTGGAACGTTTTGGCGAAGATCCCCAGGTGGACAAACTAATTCGGAAGTACGGCTACTGTGGCCGTAAGAACGTGCTCAAGCTCTTTCAACAACCGGAGAACAGCGATCTTCGCACCAACATGGGCGCGGCGGCTCACCTGATCCACGGATCCAGTGATGGACGATTCAACATCACCTACGCCGTTAAGGATATCACCCGCGAAGAGATTGAACGTGTGCATTTTCAGTCCGCTGACTATGACGAAATGGCTGCCCGCTATAACCCGGAAATACTCCAGTATGGCTACAACACCATGCCAGATGGGGAGGAGATTTACTTCATCCCAAATCCCGCGCTTGGCCTGTGGATCAACCGCGAAAAATTTGACGTTTGACCTGATTCAGGCAGAAGCACAAGCAAAAAGGCTATCCAAAATAAAATCACCCCAATGGTTAGGCAGTAAAGTACGCTAAATAGCCTATGGGGTGTTTATTTATCAAAGGAACTAGCAAGGCCAGAATTATTTAGTAACATGTATACCGATGGTAACCGCCTGGTTTTCGCAACCGGTGCTCCCAGAACGCACCTCGGTAGCCTTCATGGAACTGCCAAAGTATCCGCATGGATACTGCGTAGCACTACGGCGGCTTTTCCTTTATCAACAGATTCCACCATCCTGGATTAGGAAGAAACTATAAAAGCTTGCAGGACATGTTTTTAAAAAAATAATTTGCGTATTTTCTATGCATAGCAGTCATTGTAAGCAATTCTCAAAAATACCGTTTGAAAAAAATCCCGTCATATTTAACATGTTCAAACGTTAACAATGGTGCACAGGCTTTTACATGAATATAAGGTAACTTTTACAGTGTAAGCTGCTTTGAAAATTCACCTGCCTCAACATACCCTGTGAAAATTGCGTCCTTGCGTTGCGAGAAAAAACCGGAAGGCGTATAATGGTATCATTCGAAATGATATCAGTATGAAAATGGGAGAATGAACAGACATGGCGCAGATTGACAACGCAAAGCGAATCCACCTCATCGGCATCGGCGGATGTAGCATGAACGGGCTTGCGCAGATACTAAAATCTCAGGGGCATATCGTCACCGGATCAGATCGTGAGCGCACGCAATTTACTGATGCACTGGAAGCGGACGGCATCGCCTATTCTATCGGACATACCGGTGAATATGTAAAGGATGCGGATTTAATCATCTACTCCGCCGCGATTCGCCCCGATAACCCTGAACGTGTGCTTGCGAGGGAACTTGATATCCCCGAACTTGAGCGCAGCGTTGCATTGGGGCAAATCTCAGAACGTTTTCAGGATGTAGTTGCCATCGCCGGCTGTCACGGAAAAACCACGATCACCTCCATGCTCGCCATCGTCAATGAGTTGGCCAATACCGGCGCGACCATCCATGTTGGTGGTTATGTCGAATTTCTGAACGGCGGTGTGCGTGTGGGCGACAATCAGTTGTTCATCACGGAAGCCTGTGAATATGTGGAAAGCTTCCTAACTCTCCGCCCCACCATAGCGTTGATCAATAATATCGATGACGACCATCTTGATTATTATAAGGACATCGATCATATCGTAGCGGCCTATGTCAAGTTTTTACAGTTGCTGCCTAAGGATGGTATTTTTGTAGCATGCCTTGATGATCCGCGCGTCAAGGCACTCGCAGAAGTATCGGAACACCGCGTTTTGACCTATGGCCTCTGTGGGGGCAACTATACCGCTACCGATGTTGTCTACGATGAGATGGGCAATCCCGGCTTTTCCGTACTCTACGATGGCAGCCCACTTGGACGTGTTCAGCTTTCGATACCCGGTCAACATAGCATTGTGAATGCGCTCGGCGTCTGCGCAATCTCTATGCTGCTGAACATACCATTTTCGCTCTATGCTGAGGCAATGCAGCACTTTCACAATACAAAACGTCGTTTTGAATACTATGGTAAGCGAAACGGTATCAAAGTATTTCATGATTACGGTCATCACCCAAGCGAAATTTCTGCCACACTTGACGCAGCGAAGCGCTGTCCCCATAAGCATCTGTATTGCGTATTCCAGTGCAACAGCTACACCCGCGCCAAAACGCTGTTTACTGAACATGTAACTTGCTTTGCGGACGCAGATACCGTACTGGTACCGGATATCTATCCCGGACGCGAGAAAGATACCGGCATGGTTCACGCACGTGATATGGTTGCAGGCATCAATGCCAGCACACATAACGCTGTCTATTTGCCCACTTTTGAGGAAATCCGTCTGTATTTGGATGAGCATGGCAAAGATGGCGATGTGGTCATCACCGTTGGCTCCGGTGATGTCTATCGCCAAACGAAAAAGTTGCTGTAGGCAGGCAGGAGGTGAATAGACATGAAATCCGGATGGGCGAAAATTAAACAATATTTGCCGGACAAGAGCGTTTTGGATGAAAAACCTCCTTTTGACAACGATCTTTCCCAATCTCTGTTTCATCAGGGCAATCAGATCGGTTGTATCACGCTGCATGGTATTGGCGGTACGCCCGCCAACATTCGCGTTGTGGCCGACGCACTGATTGACGAAGGCTATACCGTCCTTTCCCCCACTCTGCCGGGGCATGGCGAAACCGTCCGTGCGCTCAATGCTTCTACCGGTGAACAATGGGTTCAATGCGTACTGGATGCTTACGATCAACTCATTGCTTACGGCTGCACACAGATTTATGCACTGGGTCTGTCTCTCGGCGGCGTGCTTTCTGCGCTGTTAGCAGAAACTCATCCCCTCAGTGGGCTTGTACTTATCTGCGCTCCGATTGAAATGCAACCCTATCTACACTTTGCACGACGCATTAGTCATATTCTTCCATTTATTCGTTATGCGGAAAAGGAAGGACATCCAAAATCCTGGCATAGCGATCCATATGCACAGATGTACGATGGATTCTCCACCAGCAAACTGCGCGATTTGAACCGCCTTTGTAAGCAATTGCGTAAAAGCTTATCGTTGATTACCTGTCCCACCTTGATGGTTACGGCAAAATACGATGACAAGGTTGCCCCTTGCAGCATTGATATCTATAAAAACCGCGCCACGCAAGTCCCATCCATTGAGTTCCTTCATCTGGAAAACTCCGCGCATGGCTGCACCTATGGCCCGGAAAAAGCGCTTGTCGCCGAACGCGCCGCCATTTTTGTTCGCCGTATGGTTGACAATTCCACCCCACCCCCTTTATAATCTGCACTGTGCAAGGTGCGAATTGTCACAGAAAGCTGACAAGCATTTGGTGTAGGAAGCGTTGAATTCGCACGAGCTATTCAATATTTGCTCAAAGTTGTCGTCCATCATGTTGATTGATAGAACGATTGCCTCCTAAGCGGTCGACATTCATTTCTGGAAACATGGTTTTGAGCGGTTAATTACATGCTTGTTTCCGTAGCTCAGCAGGATAGAGCGTCCGCCTCCTAAGCGGAAGGCCGGGAGTTCGAATCTCCCCGGGAACGCCACAAAGCCCCTAAACAGTACTGTTTTCGGGCTTTTTCCATTTTGGGGAAGCAGCCCTTTGCTTTGTCTGGCGCGTTGCTTTTGGTTCGTTTGTGAAGCATATATTTGCTAATAGAGAAACGAACCGTTTTTTCGCTCCTGCTAAGCGATTTTGGGGTTTGCTAAGCAAAAACCAGTTAAAATCGTTTGCTGCGACCAGCTGGGATACCGTCTTTTTCAGCCCTGGAGAGCGCCTCAACTGCTCGATCAGGTGATCCAGCTCCAACACATGCTTTCCGGTGTCTCAGGCGGCTTGACGGCGCGCAAATCGGGGTTGGAGTAGAACGCGGTCTCAAACTTCTGCGCGTTGATCTTGCGATCCTCGTCGAGAATGTACGCATAGACCTTGGTGATCATATCGATCTCGGCGTGGCCGGTATCACCCTGCGTCGCTTTAAGATCGCCATGGTTGAGCTTGAGTTTATAGGTCGTGCTGGAATGCCGGCGGGAATGGAACACGACGCGGGGAAGTCCAGCCTTCGTTCGTAGAGCCTGAAAGGATTCCTCAATGAGGCGACCATCGCAGGGCGTTCCCTTCGGCAGGGATATGACAAGATCATGTTCCTCATACTCGTGTACATAGAACTTACGGAACTCGTCCTGCGACTTTTTCCACTCCCGCAGGATATAGGCAACTGTCTTTGGAAGCCAGACCTTGCGCACGCTGGATTTCGTCTTGGTCGTCTTGAGGATTAGGCACGTGCTTGTGTTCGGCATGAGCGGCGTGAAGATATGGTAAATATCCTTTTTCCCCAACATCTCGATTGCCTGCTTAGACGCCCGCGTCAATTCCTTATCAATATAGACAAAGGCGTTGTCGGCCATGATGTCCGCATCGGTCATGTGTACATTGCTCCATGTGAGCCCTAGAATTTCGCCCAATCGCAGAGAACAGGCAAACGACAGGTTCATCGCGATATAAAGCTTACTCTCGGTGCAGGCTTCGAGCGCAGTTCGGATCATTTCGGCGGTCCAGATATCCCGCGGCTTGTAGTGTACCTTTGGGAGCACCGCGTTGTCGAACGGATTCTTTTGGATCAAATCCCAACGAACCGCCTGTTTGAACGCGGTGCGCATAAGCTGGGCGATTTTCTCGATGTTCGACTCCGACAATAGTTTGGGCGTGTGTCCCTTGTTCAGGCTGGCGACGGAGTATATGCTTTGCAGCTTTCGAACGAATTGATCGACACCGCGCACGTTGATCAGCTGAATCGGCGTTGTGTCGAGGATTGGGTTGATATAGTTGTTGATCAACCCGACGTTTGCGTCATAAGACGATACACCCCAGCGCTTCTCTCCGTACAGCGTGATGAAATTGCGCATGAACTCCGCGACTGTTTGCGTGCTTGGCAGAATGAACGATTCGTCGATGAGCTGAACTTCAATCTCCGCTTTACGCTTGCGCGCGTCTTTATAGTTGCGGAAGGTTTCCCACTTCTGTTTGGTTTTTCCTGTTTCGTCTACATAATTGAAGACGACGGAATAGGATTCATTACGTTTTACAATGGCGGCCATACTTTCTCCTTTGATTAGTCGTTTTGTTGCTCCAACCATTCGTCGAAGGATGATCGGAGGATCCGTATGGATGCGCCAATGCGTTTTGTCTGAAACGGTTTCTCCCGAATGAGGCGGTATGCCGCGGAGCGGCTGATATCCAGCATTAGGATGATGTCCTCTACGCGGTAGGTTTTCCGATCGGAATGATCCGTTTGCGTACCGCAGGTTGCCTGACTCATACGCAGCATGCCTCCTTTCGCGTCTCAACTTGGCAACCCGTGGCGGTGTCTTGCAAGCAGAGTATACCGCCACGGGCACGCGAGACAATGTTGTCAATTGATTGTAATCACCTGCCGAATTTGCCACGCGTCCCCGGCAGGGAGGGGGCGTTTCAGGCCGCGGGTAGCTTGCCGCGCCATAGCTCCGCGCTGCCGCCGTATTGCTGATACGCCGCGCAGAGCAGAGACTCCACACCATTCGATAGGTGGCCGTGAGGAAGTATCATGATCGCCGTACGCGTCATCGCGCTCGACTTGCCAAGCCGTGCCCAAGGAACACACGATCTAGTTGATCGTGCCTTGATTCGCTCGTCGTACGGGTTTGTGCCTGAAACGCCGTATATGAAGTTGTCAATGTGCGGCTTGGGAAAAGGTCTTTTTACTATTCAGAACATTTTTGGGGCGAATTCGTCCCCCTAATCGTGAAACTCCCCTGGATTTTTTTGTAAACGACGCAATCCGCGTGAGACGGACTTCCTCACGTTGCCCTCATTGACACCTTCGACACGCGCAATCGCCAGATTACTCATTCCGAGGATATAGTGCGCGTAGATGCGTCGCGCTTGCGCAATCGGTAGCTCCCGAAGGGCAGAAAAAAGAGAGCATGTTAGATGCTCTCTGAAAAAACTATCCTCGCTGGATGGAGCACTATTCTGCATTTCCCGCTCAAGTCCGTCTTCACGATCAAGAGAATAAAAGGCGCGGTTCCTGCTTCTTCGCATTCGAAACGCTGCGTCTTCATTCTCAAATGTGTGCAGCTCGATTGCGATATCGTCCGGCACTTCGATATAGACATCCGACGTGTAGTGGGGATAGTAGTGTCGTAGTTTGATTTTGATCATGATATTTTCCTTTCCGGTTCTGTGAGTTCCTGAGAAACGGAAAGGCGATGGGGCGGGGAGCGGATACGCAGGATTTGTTTGCATACGAAAAAAGCGTCATATGCAGGTGCGAGACCATGTATGACGCTTTGTATGAAGTTTCCAAACGTGGACTACACGTTTGGCGGCGAGGTGTTACCGCATCTTCATCATTCGTGAGAATCTAGCTATGATAATGATCGATGTCAAAACCGCGATGATCGCAAGCCCAAACAAGAGAGAAATCCACCATTGAGAGAGAGACTTCTGCTCTTTGGCTTCTTCTTCGGCTTTCTTTTTCTCTTCATCGGTTACTTTCACCGGCTCAAGGATTTCAATCTTGACCTCTACGCTTTCCTGATACTGTTCTCCTTTGGCGTCTTCATAGGTGAACACGCAGGCTCCGTAGGTAGTGCCGTATTTCGTGCTGCTGTCGATCGTAGTTGCAAAGACCGACATAGACTTGTCAGAAGATTTCTGCGGCTCAAGATTGCCAAGATATGCAGATGCTGCGATGAGCCCCGGTACTTCGAGTGAACATTTCACATTGTAAATTGATGTGAGCCCTGTGTTGTATGCATTCACAGGAAGCGAAAAGGACTCGCCGGAGGTCACCTTCAACGGCAACTCCACCTTGTCATGTGAGAAGAGTATTGGTTGATTGACAGTAACGCGGAACGCGGCAGTCTCTGTGAAAGCGACGTTGTTGGTGTTTTCATATGCGATCGCAATTGTCATGGTGTGCATCCCGCCAAGCGCCATCGGCATAACCTGCATCGCAAAGGAGAATTCCGCTTCTTTATTGCTTGCAAGCCCGCGCAGATACGGCGCGCTGAATTCATCGACCAGTGCAATGTTCGGATCGTCGCTGGTCACGTTCACGCGGATGTTGTGCGCGGTTCGGCGGCCAACGTTCTTTACCGTCAGATCGACATGCATGGTGTCTCCGCTCTCCAGCGTATCCGGTGCAACAGAGCAGGCAGTTACGATCAGCACAGGCTTGGACGCGGAAACACCGCTACCTCCGCCGGAAGACGAACCGCTGTCATCGGTTGGGGTTGCATCCACCTTGCCGTCGGTGATCGTCACATACGTCGTGAAGTTCTGCTCAATCGTATTGCCGCTCAAATCCGTTCCTTCGATCTCGATCACGACAGGGTAGCTGCCGTTTTTCCGATCGGAAGTGAGCATCAAATCAAAGCGCACATAATAGCATGTTGCCGTTCCAGTTCCATTATTGACGGGTTGCGTGCTAAGAGCAACCGTTTTTTGGTAGTTACCGAACACAAACGGCGCGCTGCCGACCGTGCCGAGATTCGGGGTCGCTACAATCGTACTACCGCTGATCGAACCCGTGGTGACGAGTGGCAACACGATGGTCGCAACCCCGTTTGCTACAGTTGGCGAGTACCCTTGGCTATATGTTCGCGTCATCCCGTCGTAGAGGTTCGCATCGTCGATGCCGAGGATGACCGTGGAGCTTGCCGCTAACGTGACGGACGGGATCATGAACAGCAGGGCGAATATCGTGAGCAACCAACGTTTCACAAGCTTGTACCTTCTTTCAACGGCGTTTCCCGAATCATCGTCATCACACCCGCGTCCATCTCGCAGACCGTATCGCAGAGCGTCTCGATATCCTGAATGTTGTGACTGGCGAGCAAGATCGTGCGCCCGTCTTTTGCCAGCGACTGGAAGAGCAGCCGCATCTCCGCAACGCCGTATTTATCCAGCCCATTCATCGGCTCGTCGAGGATCATCAGGCTAGGCTCTTCCATGATCGCCTGCGCGATGCCGAGGCGCTGCCGCATGCCGAGGGAGTATTTTCCGACGGACTTTGTCGCCATGGGATCGAGCCCCACGCGCCGAATCGTAGCCGCCACCTGCTTCAGGCTGATCTTGCGCTTGAGTCCGGCGAGGATTTCTAAATTCTTCAAACCTGAAAACTGCGGCAAAAATCCCGGCGATTCGATGATAATCCCAATATCCTCCGGAAAGTCGATGTCGCGCCCGATCTGCTTGCCGTTCACGATCACGTGGCCTTCCGTCGGCTGCAAGAACCCGCAGATGCACTTGAACATCACCGTCTTGCCGGAGCCGTTGTTGCCGACGATACCGTGGATTTTCCCGCGCTCGAAGTCGCGGGTGACGCCCTTGAGCACGGTGTCCTGCCCGAAGGTCTTCGTGAGGTTTTCGAGTTGGATGATGGGATCGCTCATTGGTCTCCTCCCAGGAAGTGGAAATTGTATTTGCGCAGCGCGCGAAGTGTCAGCACAAACAGCAGCACAATCGCAACGCCGAAGATCACGTATGTCTGCCAGAGCCGCGGCAGCAGGTCGTAGCCGAAATTGTGCATGTGATAGGTCGCCTGATTGAGCGGCGAGAGCCACCCGACCGCCACGTTTGCTTTATAAAGTAGTTCGTCCGGCAGCTCGAAGATCTGCTTGAACAACTGCGGATTGAGTAGGAACCCGAACAGGCTAAACGCAAACGCCGCCGCGATTCCTGCGGATTTGCCGCGCTTGATATTGACATACAACATGAGAAACACCATTATGAGCGTGTACAGCAGCATAAGTAGCAGGATAGTTGAGGCGCACTCATACGGCCGGCTTAGTTCGAGCGTCTTGACCAGCGCCGGCAGCGCGACAGCTTTTCCCGCACCGGAGTAGCCGAGGATCGCCGCCGTTTCCGACCACATGTTGCCGATGAAGCTATTCCCCATGCAGATGATCGACGTCGCAGCAAAGATGAAGACGATGTACAGCACCGTCGCGAGTGAGATATAGATCGCCTGCCCAGTGAGCCATGTACGTCGCTTCATGCGAACGAGATAATACGGCACGCCCGCGCCGAGAAATGGCATATCGACGAACAGGAGCACAAGAAGCAGCGAAATCAGCAGTACGGAGTTTGCGTCACCGAACGTCCAAACAAACGGCTCAAACGCCTGCATGGTCGTGCCCATGTCGTAGGCAAATGACGCAGCTTTGTCAGAAAGAAGGAAGCAGAGGATGAACGCCAGCGCGAACGTCAGCAGCACGCGCGCGTTGCCGCGCCACATGCGAAAGTTATAGTGCACCACGGAGCGCACCTGC
>JAVVXB010000043.1:0-10003 GCA_036651815.1 Clostridia bacterium | reverse complement strand
CGGATATCCACCGCACTCGTTGGCTCGTCCAGCAACAACACACTATGCCGTTTCACCATCATCCGCGCCAGTGCCATTCGCTGCGTTTCCCCACCCGACAACCGATTGCCGCGCAAATCAGCCAACGCTTCCATTCCCACGCACCGGAGCGCCGCAAGCGCACTTTGTTTTGCTGTCCGGACCTGATCCGCCGCCACCATCACGTTTTTGAGCACGGAAAGATCAAATGCATACGGCGTCTGTGGCAGATATCCAATCTCCTTGTCCGGCACATCGCACGTCACCATGCCCACATCGGGCCGAATCACGCCCGATATTATGCGCAACAACGTACTTTTTCCGCTGCCGTTTGGTCCCAGTAGTGCATACCGTCCTCCCGGCACAAATGACAGTGCGGGAATATCCAGCACCATTCTGTCGCCATATTTCTTTTGTATCTCCACAAGGCGGATCACGAATGTGTCCTCCGCAGACAGCCCGCCAGCAGATTGATGATCAGAGCAATAAGCAGCAGTAACGCGCCCAGTGCCAGCGCCAGCTCGAAATTTCCTTTGTTGGTTTCCAGCACGATGGCTGTGGTCATCACACGGGTTTTGTATTGAACGTTGCCACCCACAATCTGTGCAGCCCCTACCTCCGAAATGGCTCTGCCAAACCCGAGAAACAAAATTGCAAAGAGCTGCGAACGCGACTCATGCAGCAAATACAGCAGCTGTTTTCCCTGCGAAAAGCCCATGCCGTCCATCGTTTCGCCCATTGCGCGCCTTTTTTCCTCGATGGCGATAGCGGTCAAATTGAGTACAATGGGCGTAATCAGCAGAACCTGTGCCAGCACCATAGCCGCCACACTATACAACAACCGGTATTCTCCAAGCGGACCGGAACGCGATAATAGAAAAAACACCACTAGTCCCGCCAGCACTGGCGGGAGCGCCATCAGCGTACTCGTGATGTTCAAAATCAACCGTTTGCCACGGAATACGTGGCTGCCCACAGCAACACCAAGCATGCCCCCCAACACAAAGGAAATCAGCGTGCTGAGTATCGACATGCGCAGCGTCACACCAACAATTTGCAGCAGCTCACTGTCCGGGACAAAGAGCTGTTGGAGCGTTTGGAAAAATGTCTGCATCAATTCCCCAGAAAAAACAGCGATTCCCCATATTCCGCAACGCCATATTCGGCAATGAGCTTGGCGGCCTTATCGCTCAGCATCCATTGAATGAATGCGTTTGCTCCAGCCACATTCGTATCCGGCCATTTAACCGGGTTTACTGCAATCAAAGAATAGGTATTTTTCATTTCGTCCGATTCTTCCAACAAGAGTTCGAGCGTATCCTTCTGACCGTGAGCAAGATAGGTCGCTTTATCCGTGAGTACATACGCCTGCCGTTCACTAGCCATGGTGATGCATGCGCCCATGCCCGCGCCAGCGCTGACATACCACGCATCCACAGCGGGATCGGGCGCAAGTTCCGCCGCCGTCCAAATCTTACCTTCAGCTTTATGTGTGCCGGAGTCATCGCCCCGGGAAATGAAAACGCTCTTCGTTTGGGCTATCTTTTGAAATGCCTCCACTGCGGTGGCACAGTTTACTACCCCAGCGGGATCGTCCCGCGGACCGACCAGCACAAAATAATTGTACATGAACGGAATGCGTTCCACCCCGTACCCTGCCTTGATAAAGTCCACCTCGGATGCTTTTGCATGCACCAGTAGACAATCCGCATCCCCAGTTTCACCTTTTTTAATGGCTGCCCCCGTTCCCGCAGAGGTAATCTCCAGTTGATATCCCGTATCCTTTTCAAACGTGGGCTGTAGATATGGCAGCAAACCAGAATCGTTTACAGAAGTGGTCGTAGACAGCCGAATTGATGTGTTCGTTGGTTTTGCACAGGCAACCGCTGATAGTGTACCCAAAATGCATAGCCACGCGTAGATTCTTTTGTTCATTGCTTGTATTTTCTCCTTTCCAATAAGGGAGGTGAAACGCTTTCGCTGCTTCACCCTTGTCACGGATACATTCTTGCGTCTCCGTGCGCCGCAGCATACCCATCTATGTACATTGTATCAATTGATATGCCGTCGGAGTCAATATTCGTCATTGTAGCATGCTGTGTTACATGTGTAAACAATCGTTTTATGCATAGAAGCATCGGCCCTTTTGCAGGATTCTGCGTTTCAAAATTTCTAATTTCTGGGTAATACCACAGATTGTATCAGTCGTTGCTACATTGCCACCATATCTGAGGTATAGGCATGCTTTCCCCGTTGTTTGGCACTTTCTGTCGAAAGGTACATGCATTTGCCTGCCAAGCACCATATTTTGTGAATTATTATGTCTTAATACACTACAATTTGTAGTTTTTTGCTTGACTTGTTATATTGTACGGGTTAGTATATATGAAGGTATTATGAACATGTTGTGTACATTCTTATACAAAGTGTTCATCATTGACGGTTCATGTTTTTAGGGCTGCCAGTTAACGATCACGCAACAGCCAGAAGGAACGCTATGGCGCAAGCATCGCGGCACGTGTATGCAGGTAATCCGTTTTCCGATCAAGGCAACCGCCGTGTTCGTCTTTTTTGTTGCAATGGCCAAATGCGAATTTTGTTAACTCACCATCTGCCTATCCTATTGGGCGTATTTGTGCTTGTATATTTGCTCATGCCCGCGCACGCGAACGCGCAGGTTTTCTATCCCGCAAAAACCGTCCATTCTATTGATACTCAGCCATCAAAAGGCGGTGAATCGGATGCCTGTTTATTGGCATCCGAAAACGAGCCGGTATCCTCTGAATACAACGCAATAAGCAAACAGAAATCCATTTTTATACACAACTGGCAGGGTGCGAAAAACTATCTTGACAGCTTTCATATCACCGTTTCCAGCGGATCTCCTGCTAGCCAGATTCAGTTTGCTTCCAGCAACTGTACCGTAACCCCTTCTTCCGGCACTACTGATACCAGCTACAAGGTCACCATAACCGGTGCGGGGGCCTATTCGGTTACTGCCATCATGGCGGGTAACGGTGCGGATGGCGTACAGTCTGAAACCCGGAAGGGAATGGCCGGCAAGGCCGATCAGTCGCCGCTGTTCATCACCGGTTGGGGCGGCGCACGTGATTATTATCATACGTTCAATATCGTGGTCGGCGGCGGCACGGTCGGCGGTGCCATCAGTTTTTCCTGCGATGGTTGTTCCGTCAGCCCCGCAACTGGGTTGGCGGGTGATGTCTTCGCTGTGACGGTCACTCGGGTTGGTCCATACGAGTTGACTGCGATCATGTCCGGCAATCAGAATTACCGTGATGGGTATTCCACCCGACAGTGCGGTACTTCCAACAAATCCAGCCAAGCTCCGCTTGAAATTACGGGATGGGAAAGTGCAAAGCGCTACGGCGATTCGTTTACTGTGCATATTGCTGGGGGGAGTTCCGGTGAAGCGTTAACCATCAACGCATCGGGCTGCATTATCAATAAAATTACCGGATCCGAATATGAAGTAAAGATCAATTCCGTTGGTCCTTATTCCGTAACTGCCAACCGACCCGGCAACTATGGGTACAGCAATATCTCGGCTTCGACATGCGGTATTGCAAAGCTTGCGTATCAATCCGCGCTCTCGGTTACCGGCTGGGCCAGCGCAAAGAATGTCTCCGACTCCTTCCCTATTCATGTAACCGGCGGCATGACTGACGGTGAAATTCGTTTTGCCACGGTCGGCTGTTCCGTTTCCCCTCAGACTGGAAAGGTTTCGACCACCTTTGTGGTTACGGTCAATTCTGTCGGCCCCTATTCCATGACGGCATTTATCGATGGCACCGACTGCTTTGCTGGGGTAACATCGTCCAAGTTAACCGGTACTTCCAACAAAGCGCCGCAAAGGAAGCTCAGCATTGACAATTGGAACGTCAATGCCCCTGTAGACAGTTCCTTTGATATTCGGCTCACCGGTGGCAATGGCACAGGCGCAACCTCCCTCACAACGCTCTCAGGCTGCCATGCCGTGCTGAAAAGCGGTGAAACAGACATCTATACCGTCACCATCACAGCTACCAGCGGCAGTCAGTATTGTCTGTCCGTTTCCAAGGCAGGGGATGCAAATTTTAACAGCGGCACGCCGCAGACGGTTCACGGCACCGCAAGCAAAAGTTCACAGCCAATACTCTCCGTGGATGGTTGGAACGATGCTTCATGCAACGGTGAGACCTTCATCATTCATCTTTCGGGCGGCGGACAGGATGAACCGCTTGATTTTGAAACCGCGGGTTGCGAGATTTTACCCGCGAAAAACCGGGGCGAAAGCGCTTATGAGGTGACCGTCACTGCCGCAACCGGCGAAGCTTATTCTCTGAAGGTGAACCGTACGGGTTCTGGCATCTATCCCAACACATTCACGCTCAAAAGCGGCAATGTGCGTCCCGCCTCAGCTCGTATTCCACAAGCAGATAATAAAGCAATGGCCCTCAATAGCTACGAATCTTTGCTGTGGCTCGGCATTTTACTATCCGTTCTTGCCATGTTTATGGGGCTTTTGCTCCTTCGGCAACGCCGTCCAAAGCGACGCCCACACCGGCGGCACTGATTACTTCTTTTGCAAAACAGACCGGTGCGCTTATGTGCCGGTCTATTGTATTATTTAAAACTACGAATTGTCATGGGCCATAGCGCCAGACTCTTCCATTTCGGCTTCCACGATTCATTTGAAATGGATCACACCGTTTTATCGGTGTTGCTGTGCGTTTTGCTAATTTCGCTGATTTTCGATGCAAATGTAAAAACGTCTTCAATTGCAATAAAGAATTGAACACGCTGTTCGCGTAAAGAGTTTTGCGCTCAAAGGCGGTCAATACGTTCCGTCAGTCGAAAAGTGATGTGTTCCCATCGGTCAACCGAATCAGAGCTTTTATGTCCCATTCTATTTTTGCAAAAGTTGTTTCATATCATCCGGTAATGGAGCAATCAGCTCAAGCACTTTGCCCGTCATTGGATGGGTGAATCGCAGAAAATAGGAATGCAGCGCCGGACGCGTGATTGCGCGCGCATCCTCGCGTTCATTGCCGTAGAGCCAGTCCCCCGCCAACGGATACCCGATGGCTGCCATGTGCACCCGCAGCTGGTGGGTACGACCCGTGCGCGGAATTAGGCGCAGCAACGAATATTTTTCGTCCGCCGTAAGCGTCTCATATTCCGTACAGGCAGACAATATACGCCCATCTTGATCCACCCCGTTCAAATTCGGGCATACGGCCGCTCGCTTATAGGTAGATCCCTCCGCAAAGCCAATGGGTAAATTAATTGCACCATTTGACGGTGTTACTCGTCCAAGAGCAATGCCGCGATATTCCCTGTAAAATGCATCCGTATGCTGGATACGTCGCAGGAGTTCATGAGCATAGCCGTTTTTTGCATAGGTTATGATGCCGGTTGTGCCACGATCCAGCCGACTGACCGGATGGGCAACCTCTCCATCCGCGAGATAGGCGGCCAACGCATGATCCAGCGTTACTTCCTCCGGCCTTCGGCAATCCGCATGCACCGTGAGTCCCGCAGGCTTGTTGAGCATCAATAGATCGGAATCCTCCCACAGAATCTCCAGTGGCATGCTCACAGGATTGATGGAACGCATCCCATGATCACCAATCTCTGCGGTCAGCACGTCTCCAGGATGCAAAACACATGTTGTATACACCTTTTCTCCATTTATACAAATGCCGGTTGGATATTGCTTCAGCCGTGAAATCAGTCCGCCAGACAAACGTAGCTCTTGCAGCAACAGGCTCTGTACCGTTCTACCCGCCATGGTTTCATCAGCCGTTAAAGAAAGCGTGCGCATACTATTTATCCTTCTCTGCGTTTCTATGCCCACTGTTGCATGATTGCTGGAGCGTTCCCATACGGATTATAAAGAGTTCGGCTCCACTTGGAAGAGTGCGCAATGATATCCATTCGCAGCCGAAGCAAATCGTTCTGGGCATCCGAAAACATCGCCACTTCCTTTTTCAATACACATCGTTCAATCATCTTGTTCATGCAAATGTCTCTTTCTGTAGCAGCATGTATATCATCGTAAAATCAATCGAGCAGGTATCCTCCAACATCGAACGCGTAAAAGCGGATGTTGTGTGCTACCTGCTCGTTAAATTCGTTTGCCAATCGATTATGCTTTGTCTTCCGCCGCATCGCGTACCCGGTCATAGTAAGCCGTTTCGCTATGCTCGTCCCACAGGCGTTCCACGCTATAATACTGACGCTCCTCCGGATGGAACAGATGCACCAGAATATGGCCATAATCCAGCACGATCCAGCGTCCCTCGGTATAGCCTTCCGTGCGAATCAGCGTGAGGCCGTATTCGGGTGCCTTATCCTCCACCTCGTCGCAAAGCGCCTTAACTTGGGACGGCACACGGCCGCTGGCAATGATGAACCAGTCCGCAATCACCGTTTTATCTGCCACATGGATCGGTAGAATGTCGAACGCTTTCTTATGATATAGTACTTCACAGAGCGCATCGACCTGAGCTTTGATGGTATCGTTCAATCGTGAACCTCCCTACATTCATATTTATGATTCATTATACCCATTTTCTTTGGTTCGAGCAAGCGCCGCAATTAGTAATTCAATAATTTTCTTCCGCTTTCGCCAGCGGATCGTACCGGAAACAGATGCAAAACTATACGTTCTCATCCCGGGCAGCTATTTGAAATGAATCCACTCTTTTTATCACGATATCATAGGTGTTCAAACATTCCTATTGACAATTTGCATCAACTCAGTAGGCTGAACAAATGATTCACAATGAGTTATCACATTCGGAATCGTAACAGCCCATAAAAACGGATGGCAGTGACGATTCCCTCGCTTTGCTGTCGCACAAACCAAAGTCCATCCTAACGAAATCAGCAGCCAGTACTTTGCTTTCTTATTAAGCTTTCCTTTCGGTTCGGTCGTTCTTATAAGGCCAATATATGAATTCATTCCTTGCTCCTTTTCTAAAATAACTCGTTCTCCATCTGCTTGTTGAAAAGTGTTATGAAGCATTACGTCCTTGCGACCTGTTGGAACCGTTATGCGACTTATGGAGGTTACGCCTTGCTTGTTCATCATTTTAATGTGCCTCCCTCAATACCAATTTTAATAGACTACGACCTTTATGCAGATAACCCCACACAGAAGACTCTGTTTTGCCAAGATAACTAGCTGTTTCTTTTGCTGAATAGCCTTCATAGTAAAACATATTGATGGCTGTTTTGTATTTTTCGGGCAAGGCCATTACACATTTCAAAGTCTCGTCTATTTGGAAGGGCACTGCCGATTGTTGAATCTGCTTCTCGTCAAACCGAATATGCCTACTCCATCCAGTCGATAACATATCCTTACATGTGTTTGAGACTGTCACGATTAGCCATGCTTTTTTAAGTTCAAAATCACGAAAAGTTTGCGAATTTTTCATCAGTTTCAAAAAAGTCGTTTGTACTGAACCTCAACATTCGAAGTCGTTCCTCGAAAGAATGGAAAGCATACACGATATACCATATCAACATTGCGTGCATATATTTCTTCAATCTCGCTATTCGTTCGCTGCAATATCGACAAAACTACATCCTCCTTTGTACTATTCTGAAAGCTTTCTACTAAATAACACGATTCAAATGGGTAAATCCTTTAAATGTTTTTTATTTATCTCTTAGCATTTGCTCAGTCGTTAATTATAAATGTTTGAATATAGAAAAGCAGTGAAGGAGGATGCTACATATCGGCCGAATGTAGCGCAAGTATTCTATGATCCAAATGCTGTTATTGAGGACTCCTATAATTATGAATACGGTATACATCTAAAGCCGGGATATGTAAAAGAAACAAGGTTTTGGTTGATTGACCATGAAAGATTCATTGGAAAAATCGCAATTCGGCATGAACTCACGCCTGCGCTTCTCCAGTTTGCAGGGAACATTGCCTATGAAGTCCGTTGGTCAAAGTGTAGAAAAGGTTACGGTACGCAAATGCTGTCCATGGGTTTGCAGTTTTGCAAGGAAGAATTGGGATTGCAACGTGTTTTGATTACCTGCAATGACGGCAATATCGCTTCTGCAAGGGTGGCAGAAAAGAACGGGGGTATTTTGGAAAACAGGGTAATAAATCATTTAAACAGAGAAACTGTGATTACCAGGCGATATTGGATAGACACATCATAGGCAAGCAGGACAGCCGGGTACCCACGGCTGCTTTTGCTTGTTGCTGGCCATGCCCCCAACCCCCTTTGAACAGCTTCTGCGAAGCTGGCTACGCGTCCTCGGACGCTCCATAACGCAGATACGCGCAGCAGGCAACGTGCAGATTTGTTTTTATGTTTCGCAACCCGCGCATGCGTTCCATTTTCAGAGCTTTGCAAGCGTGGCCAGGATCTTCCTTGCCTCCGTCCAAATGCCATCGAGCATGTGGGACAAATCCTCGATGTCGGCGGCGTAGATACTGCTTGTCTCATGCGCCCGCTTGGTGTATTGGTTCAGGTTATTGGAGCATCGCCGCAGGAGCGAAACAAGCTCCTTAACGTCCGATAGATCAAGATTGATCACACAGCCGTCAATGGCCATTTTCCGCAGATACGCGCCCATATTGACCGTGCCGAGTTGCGCCATCTTCAGACGAATTTGTTTACGCTCCAACTCGTTCACCATGAAATGAAGCTGTATCTTTCTCGTTCGATTCGGCATCGCCTATTTCGTCCAATTCTTTTGCTCGTAGTAGTGCTTCAGATTCCGTAATGTAGCAAGGATGTTCTCGCTGACACAGCCGGTGGAAACGCCTTCCTCACGAGCGATCTGCGTGTTGCTCTTACCGAGGAGGTAATGTTTGCATACGCGCCGCCGCTGTTTGGGCGTTAGCTGATCGAGCGCTTCCTGTAGCTGCTCCCATGTCGCCTTCTGCATGAGCAAATCTTCCGACGACGGAGCAAAGCGCAGGGTATGGTTTTCTACGCCATCGTCTGCGTCAAGTGAAAGAACCTTGGTGTACCGCATACGCCGCGCATGGCTGGCGTCCTCTAAACTGTGTGGCTTCATGGCGGCGGCGATTTCGTCCTCCACCTCAATGAAGCTGTCCTCCGACAATTCGGGATAATAGATGTGCAAATTGATTCTTTGCATGGGAACCTCCTGACGGGGAGGAACAGACAAACGCGCCCGTCCCTCCCGCCGATAAGATGGAGCAGAATTTTACCCCTCACCTATTAGCCCGAAAAGGATGTTTCGTGGGGTCTGTTTTTGCAAATTTCTTGATACTTTTTTCTGACCGCCACAATGGAGTCCCGCACGGCATGTTTGGTACAGCCGCAGCGCTTTGCAATCTCCGCATAGCTCATGCCCTCCAGCGCGTACAGCAAAAAGCGCTCGCGCTGTGTCGCCGTGCAGGCGTCAAGCACTGCCTCAATTTCCGACGTGGTTTCCTTGCGACATAGATGCTGCTCCGGGGTTTCAACACGGCTGGATGGACCGCGGCGATTGCATCCAGTCCACGTCCGTCCCAATGCCGTCGCTGCTCATGCAGCAGGTTTTCGTCCTTGTGATTTGCTTTGTTGAGATAGTCGTATACTTCCATCGAGACTTGGACGGACACAGCCTGTCCGTTGATATAGATGGCAATCTCCACCTTGCTTTCCTCCGTTCAGATTTGTTGATGAGATCTGAACGAAGAAACGGCGGGGATCGACAGCGTTGTAACGTTGACATAAAAAATGCCCGATTCCCAACAAGAATCGAGCAATACTTCATGATTGTTTGTTAATATATATTATGGTTGGTCAATTTGCTGTTTTACACTTAATGTCGATCGCCCTAATCAAGAGGCGCAATATATAAGAGTCTAGTTACATTCTTTACATGCACGCTGTAGGACATCGTAGCGTCCGCTTAATCCATTCAACAGTTTTCAGCATTAACCAACCAAAACAACTACCAATAAAATACATGACTAAATCATCAACATCAAAAATGCCGA
>JAVVXB010000042.1:0-10053 GCA_036651815.1 Clostridia bacterium | reverse complement strand
AATAAAAAAAGCCCCTAATTCAGGGACTTTTCATGGCTGCGGAACTAGGATTCGAACCTAGACAATACGAGTCAGAGTCGTAGGTGCTACCATTACACAATTCCGCAAAATTGGAACGCATTTATTTGCAAAAAAATCCCGAGATGCCGTTCGCCTTTGTTATAACACCTGCCTACTGGCAGGGTGGGTGCACGGTGATGGCATTGGGCTTCCCACGCGTAGCGGGCTTGCCCTAGTCTGTTCAACGCATGCTCCCGTAGTTAAAGTGTAGGTTTATAACCGAAAAACGTAACGCACACCGCAGGATCCATGTTCCAAGTGGTGGGATTAGTTGGAATCGAACCAACGACCTCTACGATGTCAACGTAGCGCTCTAACCAGCTGAGCTATAACCCCATTCGCATATACTATTATACACATGGAACACGAAAAATCAAGACTATTTTTGTGTTGCCAAACGATTTATTTGATGGAGCCTTGGAATATGCAGAAAAATGGCATACAGGAGTGCACCGCAAACCTGGGCATCAAACTGCAAGGGACTGCCAAACGTAATCTGTACAACGTCAAACAGATACCAATCCTCCAGAAGCACCATGCTTGCGTAGAACAACGGGGAAAGCAAGGTGCAGAGTAAACCCGCCGACTTTTTTCCAAGCAGCCAGCGGGCCGCTACAGCAGAAGGAAGGGCAAGCAGAACGCCGGGTTCATAGACGGCGGGCACAAAAGACTGTATGAGCCAAGAAAATATTCCGACGACAAATGCCAGCAGGAGTGAATGAACGAGATCTGCATTATTTATGGGTAAATAGCATACACACAGGGCAATTAACAATAAAGAAGCGGGGAAGATGCTGCATTGCGGCACGATTTCCCAAGAAAATGCGGATATTGCAGCTGCCAGCAAACTAAGTGCGGCGACAGCACCTGGAAAAACCTGTAGACGACGGCACGCAGAATTTGCCGCACCGGTACAGCAAAGAATAAACAGACAGAACAACAGTACCGTGGAAAGGCGCATACTAAAATCACATCCTTCAACAAATATAGGATGTGATTTGTGCTTGTTCACTATTCGAAAAGAAGCGGGTCAGGACCATAAAAAAACTGCAGCATGGTTATTTAATTTTTTTGCCATTTCCATAAACGGCAACGATATTGCGATCGTCTGCCAGATAGACTGCGCGCTCAAACCGTTCCTTGACATTCAGTGTTAGCATATCCGGGAAATCGGAATCGTCTAGAACAACGGCATGAAGCTTGTCACCAGCGGCGAACCCAGCGCCTGCGCCAAAGTATCGTGCGCCGGATGTGGTGGCAAGGTAGTAAGCTTCGGAAACCGTCAAAAACGGTGTTTGCCATTCGCTGGTGATGCGTTGTGCTTTGGACATGCGGATACAGGCGGTCATCACCTGCATCATGGGCAGTTGAGCACCGCCGGCAATATCGGAACCCAACCCGACCCATAATCCACGATCCAGCATCTCGCGTACAGGCACGAAGCCGCTGCAAATATTGATATTGGAATCGGGACAATGCGCGATGAGCACATTGCGAACCCGCATGGCTTCTTGTTCGCGCGCATCGGAATAGACACAGTGCGCCATGATCGTATGGTCGGTCAACAGGCCATATTGATCATATGTTTCCCAGTATTGGGTGCATTGGGGATGCAGCTGACGTACCCATTCAATCTCTGCATTGTTTTCGGAAAGATGAGACTGCACAAAAATTCCGCGTTCATGTGCAACCTCTCCAAGCCAAGCCATCAGCTCGTTTGTACAGGTAGGCGTAAAGCGCGGCGTAAGAATTGGCTTAATTCCAGAGAACTGTGCGCATGCATCTAGCCAGCGTAGAGTTTCGGCTTTGGATTCTTCGGTGGTTTCCTGATAGTTATTACCGCCGTTTCGATCCATATTCACTTTCCCGACGTAGCCCGTGATTCCAGCATTTTCCAGCTCTTCCATTAATATAAGTGTTGATGGACGGTGAATGGAGGAAAAAATGCTTACGCGCGTGGTGCCGTTCTTAACCAGATTGGCGGCAAGTTGCGAATAAATTTTTCTAGCTTTCTGCGTATCCGAAAACTGTGCCTCCACAGGAAAAGTGTAGGTGTTGAGCCAATCCAGAAGCGGTAAATCCATGCCGAGCCCCAGCATGGGGTATTGAGGCGCATGCAAATGCATATCGCAGAAAGCCTGCAAGATCAGCTTGTCACCATAATCGGTGATGGGGACGCCCGCATAGCAACCGGGCAGTTGCTGAAAGACGCCGACAATGTTACCTTCCTCCAACACGAGGTAACCGCCTTGCGTGATGATCAGCTCATCCAACGACTTTGCTTCGATTAGATTGCCTTTAAGTATGGTAATCATTTGGGATTCCCTTCTTTCGTATCGATATCGGTCAATTCTCGCGCAGTGACTACTGAAATGGTCATCAATAACTCAGGGTGAAGACGCACGACCGTGCTGCCGCCATGCTCTCCGTCCAACTTGGACAGCTCGGCAAACATACTGTGCGGGAAAATAACGGGGTTGCCGCGTCGACCGTCCTGCTCCAGCGCTAGGATACGGTCGGGATGCAGGGCAAAAGCCGCCAGAAGCCTGCGGACGGTTTCCACTGTGAGATAGGGCTGATCGCAGACACCAAACAGTGCGCCGTCGAAGTGATCCGGCAAAGTGCACAGTGCCGCAATCCCCCTTGAGGCACTGGTTCCAATCCCTTCTGGCGCACGTTCATTGATCACCACAAAAAAGCCATGCGTCGTCGCACAGTCCTGTACGGCAAGATCCCCGGGGTGTGAAACCAATATACGTGCATCATAGGGCAATGATGAATGCAGCGTACAGGCGTGCGCAACCATCGTCTGCCCATTGACAATGTGCATCAGCTTGTCACCACCAAACCGCTTGCCAAACCCTGCGGCCAGCAGAATACAACCGATTTTCATCTGCGGGGCCTAAGCGATGCGGAGCGAAATACATATTGTCCACAGCCGGGCTGCGTCAGCTGGCCGTTTTCCACTACCTGCGTGCCGTGCAGCAACACATGACGTACGCTGCCCTTAACGGGGACGTTTTCATAGGGAGAATTATCGCAGTTATGCGCATTGGTACGGTAAGAGATGTGTGATTCTCCGCTGGGCTCATAGATGACGAGATCTGCGTCGCTTCCAACGGCAACCGTTCCTTTCTGTGGATACATGCCAAAGAGTCTCGCGGCGTTTTCGGAACATTGCGCAGCCATCTGCGAGGGTGTGATGTACCCCGCGGCAACGCCATAGGTATAGATCAGCTGTATTCGGTTTTGCACGCCCGCCCCACCATTCGGCACCTTACTGAAATCCCCTTTGCCGAGTGCTTTCTGTACCATGGTAAATGAACAATGATCCGTACCCACCACGTCAATCTCGTCGTGCTGCATGGCGTTGAACAGAGCGGTTTGATCGGCGGGCTTTCGCAACGGGGGTGACATAATAAATTTTTCGCCATCCCGGTCGGTATATCGCGCATCATCCAAAATGAGATATTGCGGACAGGTCTCGAGATATACTTCCTGGCCACGTTCTCTTGCGCGCCGGGCTTCCTCCAAACCTTCCTTAGTGGACAGATGCACCACCCATGCGGGAGCGTTTGCAAGCTCTGCAATCCGCATCAGTCGGGCAATACCCTCGGCCTCCACGGAATTGGGACGGGCAAGGGGATGTGCTGGCGGCGCAAGCATGCCGGCGGCTTTCAATTCCCGGATGCGTTCATTGAGCACATCGAAGTTTTCGCAGTGAACGCCGACGATGCAGTCACGCGCAGCTGTCAGTTTTAGCGCGGAATAGATACTACCATCATCCACACGCATGGTATCATAGACCATATACATTTTAAAGGAAGTTACGCCCTGCGCAATCATCTTGTCGATCTCGGCCACGCGTGCTGGATTCCATTCGGAAACCGCCATATGGAAGCCGTAGTTGCAACTGGAGCCTTGGGCTTTTGTGTGCCACAAATCAAGCGCATTCTGCATGGTCATGCCCTTGTCCTGCGTGGCAAAGTCCAGCACCGTGGTCGTGCCACCCAGTATGGCGGCTTTTGTGCCGGTTATAAAATTATCCGCCGTTACGGTCACGCCTAGATCAAGATCGAAATGCGTATGCGTGTCAATGAAGCCCGGGAAAACGTATGCACCCATTGCATCGATCGTTTTATCGGCATTGTTTGGCAAGTTGCTTCCGATGGCTGCAATTTTATCATTCTCAACGAGTACATCGGAGCGTTTCGCCTGCTTGGCGGTGACAACGGTTCCATTCTGAATCAAAATCCGCATGTGCAACACCTCCGCAATCATGATACAAAATTTGTTTGATATGCAAATTCATTTTAGCATACCCACTTTTGCAAAACAAGGTGGCATGTCCCTAAAAACGGAGCAATATATTTTAGAAACTCTTTGAAACTGAAAAATATTATGCTATACTGTCAAAAAGGTGGGTGAGCCAATTGCAGAAATCTCGTCTTCGCGCTGCAATTCTCAATGCAGCGGATAGAAATGCCGCACTTGTCATCAAAAACGCGAAAATTGTCAATGTATTCACCGAAGAAATCATTGAAGGGGACGTAGCAATTCGGGATGGCATCATCATTGGCGTTGGTTCGTATTCCGGCAAGGTTGAAATCGATGCAAAGGGGGGCTATCTGACCCCGGGTCTTTTCGATGGGCATGTGCACATCGAGTCATCCATGGCGCATCCTTCCCGCTTTGCCAATGTAATTCTGGAGAAGGGGACCACCACCATCATTGCCGATCCACACGAAATTGCCAATGTATGCGGCGCGGACGGCATTCAATATATGCTTGATCAGACGGAATGGTTGCCCCTTTCCGTTTTTGTTATGTGCCCGAGCTGCGTACCTTGCACTGCGTTTGAAACAAGCGGTGCCAAGCTCACTGCACGTGATTTGGAAGCGTTCATGAACCATCCGCGAATTCTGGGTCTCGGAGAAGTTATGGACTATATTGCCACCGTTGAAGGTGACGGAGAGATGCTCGATAAACTTCATTTATTCCGCCACTATCCCATCGATGGACACGCGCCTGGTCTTTCGGGTGATGCGCTGAATGCTTATTGCGTTGCTGGTCCGCACACAGACCATGAGTGCACCACTTATGACGAAGTGATCGAAAAACTGCGCAAGGGATTGCATGTGCATTTGCGGCTTGGTTCAGCCAGCCGTGCCATCGAGGACATCATGAAAAAGATTGCCGAAAACAAAATTCCAACCCGGCGCATGATGTTCTGCACGGACGACAAGCATCTTGAAAACATCCGTGATGAAGGGCATATCAATTATATTCTGCGCAGAGCCGTGGCAAACGGTATCAATCCGATTCAGGCCGTTCAGATGGCCACCATCAATACCGCAAACACCTATGGATTGCGCCACTATGGTGCCATTGCGCCAGCCTATCGAGCGGATATCGTGATTTTTGACAACCTTACGGATTTCAATCCGCAGATTGTCATTACCGATGGCAAAATATTCGAACCCAGCATGGATGCGCATCTTAAACCCGATCCGAAGATTTACAACAGCGTTCACTTGGCGCCGAGAAAACCGGATGCGTTGCGGCTGCCCGTATCTGGGCAAATGCCAATCATACGTCAGCTGCCAAAGGAATTGACGACGGTATTGGACGTTGGAGAAGTGCCGAATCAAAACGGTTGCTTTGTCGCACGGGATGGCTTGTTAAAGCTGGCCGTATTGGAGCGCCATCATGCATCCGGCCGCGTTGGCGTGGGCATCTATCGTGGCTTTTCGCTCAAGGATGGTGCGATTGCCACCACAGTTGGACACGATTCCCATAATCTTATTGTTTGTGGCGACAATGACACCGATATGTATAAGGCCATCGATACACTGGAAGAATGCGGCGGTGGTTATGCGGTGGTGCATAACGGCGAGGTGCTGGCAAAGCTTGCACTGCCGGTGGCGGGCCTTATGAGCGATGCGCCGATGGAGACGATTCTCAAGCATCAGCGAGAATTGCTCCATGCTGCTGCAACCCTTGGTGTGCAGAGCGAATCTGATCCATTCATCACATTGTCGTTTCTTGCGTTGCCTGTGATCCCAGCAGCAAGGCTTACGGATATGGGACTGTTCAATGTGACAACCATGCAGTTTTACAATCAGGCGAATCAATAACAGGAGGAGAGTATGAGCGTAGGGAAAAGCGTCAAGCGCGTCGATGCAGCGGACAAGGTTACTGGCCGCGCACGCTACACAGATGATCTTTGCGAGCAGAGCGCGTTGGTGGTGAAAATTTGCCATGCAACGATCGCACATGGATTTGTGAAGCGGATCGATCTGTCCATTGCTGAAAAAATTCCGGGCGTTGTCAAAATTTTAACCTGCTTTGACGTACCGGATCTGCCGTTTCCGACCGCGGGGCATCCGTGGTCAACCGATCCAAAACATCAGGATGTGGCCGACCGGTTGCTGCTGAACACACATGTGCGTTACTATGGCGATGATGTGGCTGCCGTGGTTGCGGAAAACGAGGTCGTCGCAGCGCAGGCCGTCCGCGCGCTGATAGTTGAGTACGAAGAGCTTCCATTTGTGCTGGATGTGCAGGAAGCCATGCAGGAGAGCGCCCCGCAGTTGCACGAGCAGTATGTCAACAATATTCTTGGACATTCGTCCATCCGCAAGGGTAACTATATCGAGGCGATCCAGGCACCAGGATTGCTTAAATTTGAGGGTTGGTACGATACACCTACGGTGCAGCATTGCCATATAGAAAATCATATCTGCTATGCAGAGGAGCAGGCAGGCAAGATCGTTGTTGTCTCCAGCACGCAGATACCGCACATTGTACGCCGTGTGGTCGGGCAGGCACTGGGCATTCCCTGGGGCAAGGTGCGCATTATCAAGCCTTATATCGGCGGCGGCTTTGGCAACAAGCAAGATGCCTTGTATGAACCGCTGTGCGCATATTGTGCCCAACAGGTTGGCGGTCGCCTTGTAAAATTGGATGTGAGCCGCGAGGAAACCTTCGTTTCCAACCGTGTGCGCCATGCCATCCGTAGCCATATCATCTCCTATGTAAGGCCGGACGGTACGTTTGTTGCGCGCAAGCTGGAGGCGTTTTCTGATCAAGGGGCATATGCTTCCCATGGCCATGGCGTGGTTGCTAAGGGCATGGGTGCGTTTCCACAGCTCTATCCATGCGATAATGTGGAGTGTGATGCTTATTCGGTATTTACCAACAAGCCTGCATCGGGTGCCATGCGCGGTTATGGTATTCCGCAGGCGATGTTTGCCGTTGAGAGCCATACCGATGATATCGCAAAGGCAATGGGCTTGGAACCGTTGGAACTGCGCAGAAAAAACATGATGCCCGTGGGCTATGTGGACGGCTTCAGCAAGAATGAAAATTATTTCGACAGTTTCAACCAATGCATTGAAAAAGGCAAGGCGTATCTGGATTACGACCGTAAAAAGATTGAATATGCAAAACAGAAGGGGGACATTCGGCACGGGGTTGGCATGTCGATCTTCTGGTATAATACCGCCGTGTGGCCGATTGCGCTTGAGACTTCCTCCTGTCGCATGGTACTCAATCAGGACGGATCGCTGCAGGTGCAGACCGGAGAAACAGAAATCGGCCAGGGCTGCGACACGGTCTTTGCGCAGATGGCGGCGGATACCGTTGGCGTTCCGCTGGAAGATGTCCATATCATCTCCACACAGGATACGGACATCACCCCCTTTGGCACGGGTGCGTATGCTTCCAGGCAGACCTATATTGGCGGGTTTTCCATTAAACAGACGGGGGAACTACTCAAGGATCGTGTGCTGACCTATGCGCAGGAATTCACCCGCATGCCAAAGGATCAACTGGATATTCAGGACGGGTTGGTTCTCCGAAAAACGGATGGGCGTGTGCTGCTTTCGCTTGGTGCACTGGCGACCGAGGCACTCTACAGCATGAGTCATAGTGAGCATTTGACTGCGGAAAGCACCTATCAAATCAAGACCAACGCGTATTCGTTTGGTTGCTGCTTCGCTGAGGTGGAGGTAGATATTCCACTTTGCAAGATTAAGCTGCTCAATATGATCAATGTTCATGATTGCGGGAAGCTTATCAACCCACAGCTTGCGGAGGCGCAGGTGCATGGTGGCATGAGCATGGCAATCGGCTATGGCCTCTCCGAACAGTTGCTGTTTGATCCTAAGACAGGAAGACCCCTCAATAACAACCTGCTGGATTACAAGATTTCCACCATGATGGATCATTGTGATTTGCATGCGGAATTTGTGGAGAATGCGGAACCAACCAGTCCGTTTGGCACGAAAGCGCTGGGCGAACCGCCAGCTTGTCCGGGTGCGCCAGCCATTCGAAATGCGGTGCTCAATGCAACGGGCGTTTCTGTGAACCAAGTGCCGATGACACCGCATATCTTGTTTGAACGATTTACTGAAGAAGGCCTTCTGTAGGGAAAGGAGCAAAGAAACATGTATGATTTTTCCGCATTGTATCAAGCAAAATCCGTACAGGATGCCATTAAGCTGAAATTGGCGCATCCAGAAGCGGTTCTAATTGCGGGCGGCAGCGATGTGCTCATCAAAATGAGGGAAGGTAAAATTGCTGGTTGCGAACTGATCAGTATCTATACGCTTGATGAACTCCGTGGGGTTGCACTCGACTCAAATGCAACGCTCCGCATTTTGCCGCTGACTAGCTTCTCCCATGTTACCAAGGATCCGCTGATACAAAAATACGTGCCGGTTCTGGGCGAGGCGGTGGATCAGGCAGGCGGCCCACAACTGCGTAATATTGGAACCATCGGCGGTAATATTTGCAATGGGGTGACGAGCGCGGATTCTGCAAGTACACTGTTTGCCTACGACGCTGTGCTGGAAATCACCGGATCTCGCGGACAGCGGCGGATCAACATTCAGGAGTTTTACAAAGGGCCTGGCAAGGTTTCCCTCGAAAAGGACGAATTGTTGACTGCCATCCTCATTAAAAAAGAGAGCTACGAAAACTGCTTTGGGCACTATATGAAGTATGCCATGCGCAACGCGATGGACATTGCGACTATCGGCTGTTCGGCCAATGTTGTATTAAGTGCCGACAAATGTTCGATTCAGAGAGTGCGTATTGGCTACGGTGTGGCCGGGCCGATTCCACTGCGTGCCACTGCTGCCGAAGAAACCGCAAAAGGGCGTATAGTCTGCCAGAATTCAGTGGATGAAATTGCGAAAGCAACGTTGCGTAGCGTGAATCCCCGCACTAGTTGGCGTGCTACGGCGCAATTTCGTATGCACATCATTGAAGAATCTGCTCGACGTGCGCTGACCGCTGCCATCATCCGTGCAGGAGGTGCTCTGTAATGCAAAAGCAACTGATTAAATGCAATATCAACGGCAAGAATGTTGAAACGTATGTGGACGTACGCGCATCGCTGACCGATATGCTACGCAATGATTACCGCTTAACCTCGGTTAAAAAAGGCTGCGAAGTGGGCGAGTGTGGCGCGTGCAATGTCATTATCGATGGGGAGTGCTTTAACTCATGCATCTATTTGGCTGTTTGGGCGGAGGGAAAGCATATCCGAACGTTGGAAAGCCTGATGGGGCCAAATGGAGAACTTTCCGATATCCAGCAGGCATTTATTGATGAAGCGGCGGTACAGTGCGGTTTTTGCACGCCGGGATTTATTATGACGGCTATCGAAATTTTGGAAAGCGGGCGGGCATATACGCGGGACGAACTCAGAAAGCTGCTTTCCGGTCATCTGTGCCGGTGCACGGGGTATGAGAATATTCTCAATGCTGTTGAAAAGACCATGAAAAAGCGATTAAACAAAACATAAGGTTACACATATGCCGGCGTTAGCAAATGGAAGCTGGTAATTGAGTTGAAAGCAAATCAAAGGTGCAGCCGATTTCGGCTGCACCTTTGTATGGGTTACATGACGTAGAATACCGTATGCTATCTGTTCGCCTGTGATTCAACTTTTCCAAAACGCGCTTTGGGTATCGAAAGTTCCAT
>JAVVXB010000041.1:0-10593 GCA_036651815.1 Clostridia bacterium | reverse complement strand
TGTACAATGGGCGGTACTAAATTCTACTAAAATGTGCTTTTGGCATCCGTATCATCCACGTGCGCCGAAAATCCCCTTGGCAACCGAGCCACTCTTGAACAGCGTAAAGCACAGCAGCACCGTGTACCCAATGCATGCCCAGATTGCCGCGCTAACGTCGCCCGTCACGTCCAACGAGATGGTTTTCACCAGCACCGCATAAATCGCCACGCAGAAGATGATGAGAAACGCTTGAAAGCCTAACGCAAACAGCGACCGCAGACAAATCAGAGCTTTGCGGCGTAATCCTGCAAATCACTAAAAAAACGCTCAATGTAGATGATACTATTCAGCTCGCTTACGCGGTAAATCATCAGATAGCCGTCTATGACAACCTTTCGATCATGCCGATTGCGAAGCAGCGGCTGTTGGCATTCCGAATAGAGAAACGGGGTTGCAAGAAGCAGAGCGTAGTGACGTTCTACCTCGTCAGCCAGATGCAGCGCCGCTTCAAGGTTACACAGCTCCGTCATGATGTAGCCGAGAATCGCGTCAAGGTCTTGCACGGCCTTGTCGGTGATTTGCAGCTTATAAACCATACTTCGTCCTCAGCCTTTGCAGCGAAGCATGGGCATCCGTAACCCGACCTTCCGTGATGTCGTCCTCGGCTTCCAGTAGCCTTTCATAGACACTATACAGCCGCATTTTATCGTACATCTTAGCGCTCATAATCACCATATCTTCATAACCGTTTTTGGTGATGGTGATGGGCTCTCTGGCACGCTGGCACAACTGCGAAATTTCCACCGTGTTCTTCAAATCACGGATGGGAATACATTGTGGCATATTATCGCCTCCTTCTGTGGTATTATTATACCACGGCGTATTCCTCTCGGCAACAGGCATTTCTTGACATAAGTCGCTGATTCGGCTGTCTTGACCCGTGTGGTCAATGTGCGTTGAAAATCGACTTGGCGACGCTGCCCGACTTAAACAGTGTGAAGCACAGCAGCACGGTATACCCAATGCATGTCCAGATCGTAGAGTTGAGATCACCTTCCATGGAAATGGACTTCACCAGCACCGCATAAATCGCCACGCAGACGATAATCAGAAACGCTTGAAAACCCAACGCAAACAGCGCCCGCAGATAATTTTGACCCATCTGCCCCCATTCGTGGTTCGTCATGGTTGCCATTGGGATGGGAGCGACGGAGCTGACGAGATAAATCTCCACCATGCGACCATAGATGACGACGAAGATGCAGATGGTCAGCGCCGACATTGTTACGCCCACGAACAGGCTTTGAAACCACATGCCCAGCAGCTCGCCCAGCTCCATTTCCATCAGGCGAGCCTCCAAGTTGGTAACGATGCTTGTGATCTCAATGCTTGCGTCCGAATTGATAATGCCTGCCGCCCTGCTGACCACGCTCTGAGCTACGTCGAACACACCCATGATGATGTCCCAAGTGTTGGTGACGATCAGCACCGCGCAGAAGGTCTTGAATATCCACTTGAAGAAAATCCACGTTTCAAAATCGTGCATATTATTTTTTTCAACGACCAACTGCAAAAGCTCCATCGTCATGACAATGGCGAGAATCACGCCCGCGATGGGCAGAATCACGTTGTCGGACAAATTGCGGATCATGTTGAACACGCCGCTGTTCCACGCGGCGGGGGTCGTTCCCACCTGACTGGCAATGCTTGAAACCTGCGTGTTCACTTGGTCGAACAGCGTAGACAGGTTGCCCATGATGCCGTCCACAAGGATGCCCTTCAACCATTCCGTGATCTTATTCCATATGAAATCCAATAAGCATTCCCTCCTTCCTGCCCAGCCGCCCATTCAGGACGGCTGAGCGGATCGTTGGCTGACGGCGCTTAACCGAACAGCCCAGCCAACAGAGGAACGAGGGTCATGCCGATCAGCGCCATGCCGCCGCCAGCCATGAGCTGCTTGATGCCCTGTGATTTTGCGCCAGGGTTGTCGTTTCCGTACCCTTCCAAAAGGTTGATGCCGCCCCAAATACCGAGGCCGGCACCCAGCGCGATCACCAGCGTTTGCAGTACGTCGATTGCGGAATTGAAAAATGCCATTCCGTATCCTCCTATATTTATTTTTGTGATTGATGATAAGAAAAGAGCGCCATTCTCGGCACTCGCGGCTTCTCAACGGGTCATCGGACAGTCCTCATACAGCCTGACGATGTTGTCGAGGTGGTTGGAAGCGAAATCTTCCATCAGCGGTGCGCCGTTCAGCCGCAAGGAGCTGTGGCAACCGACAATATCGAGCATGGGAATGTCGTAATAAGAATCCCTGCGCTCATCGTAATCCACATCCTTCGTGGGGTCGTTATCATGCATGGGTCTGTCCTCCTGTTTTTCGACAAAGAAAAAGACCGTCAGAAGATGTCTGCGGCCTCCCAATCGTCGTATTCGTCTGTATCGTCGGTTTCATCCGTTTCAAAGAAATCGTAGGCTTCGTCAGGCTTGGGCTTGAGCCGCGTCGATAGGTACTTCTCGATGTCAAAGGCGTTGCGCGGGTTGGCGTCGGATAAGTACCGATAATGGGGGTGCTTGGTGATGTCGTACTTATCAGATAGGAAGGGGCGAACACCCCGAAGCTGCAATATGCACTTGCCGCCGTTCATGATGGCCAGCTCATCGCTGGTCATGAGCTGCTTCCCCAGCTTCTGATAGCTTAGGCTATGCGATACCTCCTTTCCGCGATTCTCGCCTGTATTGGCAATGTCGATGGTTTCTTTCCCCAGGCCTTGTGAAATGTCCCGCAGCGTGGTCGGCTCTTTTCCGCCAAGGAACAGGCTGCTGTCACAGTTGCCGACGATGGTATCGGCGTTGTCCTTATACAGCGCCTTTAATTGGCTCTGCGCCTGCAAGACGAGGCAGGCGGAGATTTCACGGCTGCGGATGGTCGCCATGAGCTTTTCCAGCTTGGGGATTTGCCCGATGTTCGCACACTCGTCAATCAGGCAGCGCACATGCACGGGCAAGCGCCCGCCATACACATCGTCGGCTTTCTCGCATAAGAGGTTGAAAAGCTGTGTGTACGCCATGCTCACGAGGAAGTTGAAGGTATCGTCCGTATCGGAAATGATGATGAACAGCGCCGTTTTGCGATCTCCAAGCGTGTCCAGCGCCATTTCGTCGTAGGCGGTGATCTTCCGCAGCTCCGCAATGTCGAAGGGCGCGAGGCGAGCGCCGCAGGAAACCAAGATCGACTTCGCCGTTTTACCCGCCGCCAATTTGTATTTTTTATATTGACGCACGGCAAAGTGATTTTCATCCTTCTTTTCCAGCTTCGTAAAGAGCTTATCCACCTCATTTTGGAAATCGGGATCGTCCTCTCGCACCTCCATGGCGTTGATGAATGAGAGCAGTGTAGAGAAATTCTGTTCCGTTTCCGGCGCTTCGTAGTGTATGTAGGCGATGAGCGCCGTATACAGCAAGGTTTCCGCCTTGAGCCAAAAATCATCGCCGCCGCTTTTTCCTTCCCCCTTTGTATTGGCGATGAGCGTCGTCACCAGCTTCAGCACATCCTTTTCACTGTGAATGTAAGCGAAAGGGTTGTAGTGCATGGATTTTTTGAAGTTGATGGTGTTGAGAATTCTGATGCAATACCCCTTGCGCTGGAGCAGCCTTCCCGTTTCGACCACGAGGCTGCCCTTCGGATCGGTGACAACGAATGAAGTGGGATAAGCCTTCGACGTGCATTGCATCAGATTTGGCTTGATGAAGAACCGCGTCTTGCCGCTGCCCGAACCGCCGACAATCAGTACGTTTTTATTACGCGCCGTCTTGGGGTCTTTGGGGCGGCTGTTCATCGTCAGGCGTTCCGTCTGTGTGAGAATAACGTTATCCTCAAGCACAGGGTCGATGTAGGGCGCGATGTCCTCATGCGTACCCCAGCGCGCCGAGCCGTATTCCTCGTTTTTGCGGAAACGCTTGGCGTTCTTGCTCTTGACGTATACGGCAAGGCGAAACGCGGCGGCGATGAGGAAGCCGATCAGCAGATCGAAGGGGTGAAAGCTGGGCATGAGCGTACTAAACGCAGCTGCAAGGCTACCAAACAGGTTCAACATCTTTTTCGAAGCGTCCGCACCCTCGGCTAATCGCCATGCCAGCCCCAGCTTGGATGCCAGCAACACGACGAACAGGTACGGAATATTGCCGATGATCGTCTTTTTGAGCTTTGAGGTCATCGCGCCCGCTCCTTGTTCTTCGCATGATCGAGGGGCTTCGTGGCGGCTTTCAGCTTGCGAAGCTGCGCCAGCACCGAGGGCTTTTCCTCCCGCTTCAAGGTTTTGGCGGTAAACTCCTTAAACGCGGCGGTCAGCGCGTCGGTGTCCTTTGCTTTGAAAAACACAAGATAGCGCGGCTTTTCGCCTGTCATGTCCTTCTTCAAGGCGTAGTCAACGCCGTATTTGCGGGCGACGCGCTCAAAGGACTGGATGTTTTGATCGCTGATCTCGATGTTCGTTACACCCTGCCCCTGCCCGACGATTTGCTTGACCGTCTGCTTGCCCGTGGGCGCGGCGTGGCTCTTTAGCTTGCGATGGGCGAGATATTTCGTGATGGCGTTTTTCAGCACACGCGCCGTCATCTTGGTCGTGTTGATGGCGAGCGTTACCGCCCGATGGTCGATGTCCTCCTGCATGAATCATCCTCCCTTCTGATCGTTCTATCCATCCATCCGTCCTTCTAGGGCGGTACAGACCGAGGAAGCAGGTGATAAAGCATCGTTACCCGCTCACCCTTTCCTGATTGCCTCCGACGTAGTAGTCATGCTGAAACTGCGCCGTGTAGTGATTGTCCATTGTGCTGGGTGCGTTAAACAGCACGGTCAGCAGGTAGCGCTTGATGTTGCGAATCTCCGAGGTGTTTTTCTTGAGGCTGTCCATGACGTACTCGATGTGAAAGGCGTTGATTTTGAGCAAGCGTCCCTTCACCAGCGAAGCGGGCAGCTCGTCCCCGGCGAGGGCAATGGTCGGACGCTGAGAACAGAGCGTTTCCACCATCAGCTCCACAATCTCGTCAAGCTGGTCGATACGGGAAGCGTAGGTTTCCGAGGTATCAAAGTAGTCGATGTTGAGGTGAACGCGCTGCCGCCATTGGGTGGAAATATCATCGGGGTCATAAGGGCTGGGATCAGACGGAGTGATGGATGGATGGGTAGATGGATTGATGGATGTTGTTGTTTGATTTTTACTTTCTGGATTTGTTTTGGATACGATAGTATTTAATTGCGCGGGGTTTTCCGTGTCCGGCTTATCCATATACGGGTTTTCCGTACATGGGTGAACCGCATAGGGCGCTTCCGTTTGCGGGTTGACCGTATGTGGAGACGACTCTTGTGGCTGCTCCGCACATGGGCGCGGCGTATCGGTCGGGGAGGCGGATGCCGACTGTTCGGCAGACAAAGCCGCTTTCGGCGTTGCGATGGGCTTTTCGTAAATGACGTACTCCGTATCGGTAATGCGCCCTTTCTCGTCCCTTAGACGGTTGCGCACGATGTAGCCGTTCTGCTCCAGCTCGGACAGCGTAGCCGAAATACAATCCACGCCCTCCTTGCAGATGGCGGCAAGCCCTCGCGTGGTATAATTCCAGTTCTCTGGCAGGGACAGGATTACCGACAAAAGCCCTTTGCCTTTCAAGGACAGATTGCGATTTGTCAGATGATGATTTGACATCACCGTATAGTTTTTTGTTTTCTCTATGCGAAAAACAGCCACATGTAATGCCTCCATTTCGTTATGAACGCAAAAAAACCAGGGCGTTGTTGATAGCCTCGGTTTCGTTTGATAAATATTTATATTTAATCGTTATTCGTAGCTCAAATATCGTGTTTCACAGCTTTTGGATACATCATTTACTAACGATTAGGGGATGGAAATAGCAGTATATTACTTTCCTCTACCGGTTCCTCAAACAGTCGATAGTTCATGTTTAACAATTCACCCAAAGCACTAGGAGACAATGACAACCCTCTGTTCGCAATATACTGCAGCAATTGATGTCCTGTCAATGTGTTGCTTACAATAAGTTTTTCAACAGATTGCCGCAGCACCTTTGGATGGCGATATTTTACATCTAAATCTAGTGGTTCAAGCGTTCGATAGCCCTTTGAGGACATCTGACGCATCAAATATGTATACTGATTCGGCGTAATCATATCTAGGCTTCGTGCTCTCATAATCATTGCCGCCATAGATACTCCCCATTTCCTTTTCAATTCAACGTAATGACTTAATCTGTTGGGGAAAATTGATACATCTCGACCAAATGTCGTGCCGGGCATCAAAAAGGCTGCTGCAAATGCATTGGCTTGGTCTTCCCTCTTTCGATAGTCTTCACGCGAAAGTTCACCTAAATCCTCATAACGCTCATGCAGTAGTATATGGCCTAATTCATGTGCACAATTAAACTGTCTCCGAAAGAAACTTGATTTGTCCGTCCCAAGAACCACGCAGTATACTGCTTCCTTATTGATTTCATTATACTGGTAGAAAGCGTCTATCTCACGACCTTCTGTTGCGAATTCACCAACAACGACACCATGCTGTTCCAATAAAGCTACCATGTTAGTAATGGGGTAATCATTCAAGTCCCATGCTTTTCTAACGTATTGAGCAATTTCCTCAATACTAGAACGCCCTGGCAGTGAGGGTAAATCAAGGCTGGGAACTATGAGTTTCTCCTTCAGTATTACGAATATTTGTGCCAAGTACCGAGTTTTTAATTCTTGCGCTATTAAGTCCTTCCTACTGCTGGAATATAGTGCTCTAAAATACGTGTTCCCAGTTACCATCGGAGTATCTCTTTGTGCGAAGAATGAATATGGAAAATCAAGCACATCAGCTATTCGTTTTAGAGTAAACGGTTCAGGAGATGTTTTGCTATTCTCGAATTGAGAAATAGCTTGCTTGTTTATTCCGACAGAATCAGCAAGTTCCTCCATCGTCATTCTTCGATATAAACGTGCTTCCCTTAATCGGCTCGCATTTATTACTGCTGAACTCATACAATGTCATGTTCCTTCCTTCGGGATTGCTGAACGCAAACATCTTTTATTTCAGGGACACCATCTGTTCATCGTCATCATCATCCATAGTAATCTGCGGATCAATGACTGTATTTGCTTCAGCATACGGTTGTTCTATATAAGACGTCCAATTTTCCGTTTCTGTCGAGATGTCTAGATTTGCAGTCAAGCGCATTGCTTGAACATTAGTCAGTACATCCGATCTGCATGTAAAAACCACTAAAATATGACCCTTTACCTTTTTGGGATCTACGTCCACGCACTCGGCCATTTGCTCCTGGGATTTCTTGATCCAAGAGTCATCAATATCTGCATGCGGAAAATCCATACGGAGTTGTTCTTCTTGTGCAACAACGTCACGATTCCAACAGGATGCAGCACAGAGATAGTGCATCCCCTTATCTTTTTTTCGCTGCATTTCCGCTAGACGTTCATCCGTCATAAAGGTAATCAAATAGTCCATCTCAGGATAATAAACGACTGGGAATCTCCATGCTCTGCGTTGGCACACGCCAAAAAATTTGCATTTTCCCTTGAGATTACTCATAATAACATTCCAACGGAACTGACCATACCCGTCTCTTTCTTCGATGGCATGCTCCTCCATAATTTCAAGCATCTCTACCTCGAGGGCATTCCTTAACGCCGAACAAATCATGCGTTTAAAACCATCAGGAGTATTTTCGAAAAAAGTAGCCATCAAATCCCCCCACATAAGTTGATGACTACATATTTGCATATTTTGTTGAAAAAGTCAAGTAGTTTTTTCGAGTGTTTAGAATTTGTCCGGCTTTGTTTGATACAGAACTAGATTTCATCTATTTGCAGTTTTCCGACTTAGTCTTATCTCTCTAACTCCTGCTGCCTTTTCTTTTGCCATTGCTCCAGCAGCTTGAAAATGGTCTGCTCCATCTGCTGGGGCGTATAGCTCTTGGGGAAGAATTTGCGCAGCTTATCACCCGTAAACGTGAGCTTCTCCTGCTCCGGCTTCTTTTCCTCCGACATGATGGCGACCATCATGTCAGGGGTGAGTTTTTCCTCTTGGCTAAATTTTTTCAGCCGCTGGGCTTGGGAAAGAGAGGGCGTAGACTGCTCGCTATCCATTGCATCTAGGAGCTGATGCTGTTCCGCTTGTTTGAGGTAGGACAGCTCCACGGCTGGGTTGAAAGCGATTTTCTTGGTATCTACCATGTCCAGCAGTTCGGGAGTGAGGGCGGTTAGGCGGATGAAGCGCCGAACCTGATCTTTACTAACCCCTGCGTCACCACCAACTTTTTCGACTGATAACTTCTGTGCAACTTGCGTAGAAGTTAAGTCGGAGCGCAACCCTTGATGCTTTATCGCTTCCAGCTTCATCCTATACGCAAATGCTCTCTCGCTGGGCAGCAGCGTTTCCCGCTGTAAATTGCTGTCCACCATGAGCAAAGTGGCTGCATCATCGTCCAAATTGCGGACAATAACGGGCATTTCGGTAAGCCCTGCCAATTCGCTGGCGTGATGCCGTCGATGCCCAGCAACCAGCTCATACCCGCCGCCGTCCAGCGGACGTGCAATCGCGGGAACCAGTACGCCGTATTGCTTTACGCTCTCCACGGTTTCAGCCATTTGCTCGTCATCCTTGACTTTGAAGGGGTGGTTGTGAAACGGGTGCAGTTCGTTCAAGGGAAGCATCTGCACCTTCTCGTGACCGGGCGCTTCCTGCGGCTTCTCCAGCACAGGCATGGGCGCGGGCTGTTGTTCTACATGCGCCTCCCGCGTTTCCTCGGTCTTGAAAATGTCATCGTAGCTGCTCAGACTGATATTTCTGCCGCTGTTTTTCAATGCTCAACACCTCCTTTGTCAAGGCTGTATAAGCCCCTGCCACTTTTCCGTTGGGGTCGTGCGCGTAGATGCTCTTGCCTTCGGCGCTGATCTCGGCGGCGCGTACCGAATGTGGAATTTCCGTGCTGAACACCTTGATCTTCGCGCCATAGGTGTTGCGGAGCAAGGCATTGATCTCCTTCGCATAGTTCGTGCGATTATCCACCATTGTCAGCAATATGCCGTCGATTTTGAGCTTGGGATTGAGCTGCCGTCGTACCTTGCTTACAGTCTGCAAGAGCTGCTCCAAGCCTTTGGCAGGAAGGTACTGCGCCTGCACGGGGATGAGTACGCTGTCGGCGGCGGTCAGGGCGTTGATGGTCAGCATTCCCAGCGAGGGCATACAATCCAGCAGAACATAATCGTAGTCACGCTTTACGCAGTCGAGATACTGCTTCAGCACGCGCTCGCGGCTCATGGCGTTGACCAGCGAAACCTCCATGCCGGAAAGCTCGATATTGGCAGGCATAAGGTCGATATTTTCCTCGTGGCGAAGAATGCCCTCACGCGGGTTGATGGGTTCGTCCAAAATGATTTTCTTCATCATGGTCGCCAATGTGACAGAAAGCTCGTCGGGTTGCGGATGCCCCAAGCTGATGGAAAGACTGCCCTGCGGGTCTCCGTCTACCAGCAGCACCTTTTTGCCCTCACGGGCTAGTCCGATGCCGAGGTTGGCGGTTGTGGTCGTCTTGCCCACGCCGCCTTTTTGATTGGATATGGCAATGATTTTGCTCATGGTTTTCACTCCTGTTCCTTGCTTTTGCTTGTTGCGTCAGAATTGTCAGATGCTATTCCCTTTTCTTCCGTCAGCATCAGCAAATGCCTTTGGGACTTGACTTTAATGCTTTGAAAGTCATTGCTGACTACGAAATCAAGAAGGGCGCGCTTGGGAACGATATTTCTGCCTTGAATACGATAGTGATAAAGCCGATCCGAGCGACACCATTGCGTAACCGTAGAAAGCGAATAACCCGTTATTTCCTTGATCTGTTGGGGAGAAAGCACATCAGGATAGGATTCTAGCGTTGTTTCCAATGCGGTACGGAGGCGCAGACGGATTTCTGGCGTTAAGATAATGATCTCATCTTTTGCCTTATCCTTGTACCATCCGGGTGTAGCAACAAAACCTCCTGGTGCATTGTCACGCGCATCAAGGAAACGGATGACATCCGTCAGCTTGATGCTGTAATTGCGTGTTTTCTTGCCTGTGTTCTCACAGGGAATCATCCCATGCTCCAAATAAGCCAGCGCCGTGCGTTTGGAAACGTGGCAGATTTTATACAACTGCTCTTTATTGATGATGGCTGGGTATACATCCATCAACCAACGATACCTTCCTTGTTTCGACATGAAGATCACCACCAATTCTCTCGAATGGTCAGCGGGTGATCCCTCTATGGCAGATAAATCATCGAAAAAGTTCTCTCCTGAGTTCTCTCATTTGTGCTCAGTTCTCGCCGAATTCTCTCTTTTTTCCCAAAATTGCCGCAAAATCCGAGACGGCTCGAATCGCTTGATTTTTCAAGGGAAAAGAAAAGGAACCCGTTGAAGAACCTCGCTTTTCGAGGTTCTCCAACGGGTTCCTTCTTCTCTTAACTTCCGTTATCTTCCGGTACGTTCCGAATCACCGCAAGGACTCGAAATCGAGTAAGCCCTTAACCGGGCCCGTGGGTTCGAATCCCACCTTC
>JAVVXB010000040.1:0-11490 GCA_036651815.1 Clostridia bacterium | reverse complement strand
AAGAGGGTATTTCAGGATATGAATGGATGATGGCGGGTAGGAAGGGGTGGGCGGACACCTCCGCCCTTTCCTTACCGCCACCCCGAAATATTGGATTTTATAGGCGCAATTAGAATGCCTTTTGACCCCAGCATCATGTCATTGCCATATATGGTGACACTACAGGGGAACGGCGCGGGGTGACAATTTCGTGAGGGAGCAACCCTACGAGTGTGGGTATATGAGGGTGCCTCCTTTAAGGGGAATACAGAACGAAACACTATGAACATGTGAAGTTGTGATACGGAGGGAGCGCCCCATGCGAAACGCATGTGTACGAGATACCAAAACTAAATATTATTCATAGGGTGACAAAAGCACATTTTTACTTTGTTGTATTCCATCCATATGTGCTGATTTCCTCCATGCGCGTTAAGAAGCGGGTGAACGGCGTTGATACCTTGTACACCCGTAATGGCAAGTAAATCACATGGCTACACAAGGGCATTAATCTGCGCACAGGCGAAGTAGCGGTCAAGCTAAGCTTCACTTCTTTTATGACGCGCCAAGCAGCCCCACGGTTGTGCGGTACAATGGGATTGAGTTCATGAGAGTTTTCTAGAGTCAAACCCTCCTATTTTCGTAATGTTGCGACGCAAACCGAATGGGCAGGGAGTTGTAATTTTAGTATACCATCAGAATAAGTGCCAATAGAATCGCAACGTTCAATGTGAATCGGCTCGTGATCGATATCGTTGTAATCATCAACATTTTCGCCTGCGAGAACACGCACCTCAAGTATGCGATATGCTGCCAGACATTTTATAGTCAGCGTAATGGAATCTGTTGCATGCTTGTTGATGCATGCTATGCCAACATCGTCGTAAACAGAGGAACGAGTTGCAATGCAGTCAATCTGGGCAACAACAACGTTGTCTCCCTCTTTGGAACGAACGGTCATCACGCGCGTCTCGCCCGCATGAAAATCCAGCACCTCATCATACAGGTATTGCGTGTATAGCTCAAAGACATAGTACATGCTACGTTTCACAATGCCCTGCGGGTATGTGTACAGCAAACCACGTGTATTGACGGCAGCTGCAAAGTTAGCCATACGCACCACATCGGCATTGCGATGAACCATGTTGAGGAAACAGGCGGTAAAGATCGCGTCCGCCATCGTATAAGTTGCATTGAAATCGTTGCGGTCACGTGGATCGAGGTAATCAGCAGGAGTAAGGCCTTGGGCGACGCTGTGAATGTTGGGATGATGCCAGCCGCGCAGGTTCCACTCGTCATAGGCGATCGAGATGCGCTTTTCCAAGCCTAGCGCCATTAGCATGCCACGCACTTTGCGCACGGGTTCTTCAATGGCAGGCGTATAAGCCATGCACGCATCGTAATCAGCAGGCTCGTCCACCTGCACCAGCCGATCCCAGTAACCATGGATGGAAATCCAGTTCAGCCGTTCGCCAGCCATCGTGAGCAGTCGCAGGTTCCATTCGGGGTCAGCTAGCGCGGCAGCAGAAAGCTCCGCCTGTGGGCAAACTCGCTTGAGCATTTTGCTGGCTTCAAGTACTTTTCGTCCCCACGCAATGGCATCCTTTGCACCAATTTCCCATCCGCCGTAATTTTCGTTGCCGATGGACCAGTAACGAACGTTGTGGGGCTCCCGATGACCATTGGCAATACGCATACGCGCATATTCACCCTCGTGATCAAGATTGCAGTATTCCATCCAATCACTCATTTGCTCTTCGGTGCCCGTGCCCGCGTTGGTACAGATATACGGCTCGCAGTTTAACTTGTGGCAATAGGCAATGAATTCATCTGTGCCAAATTCATTGCTTTCTTCGACCCGCCAGGCTTTGTCGAACGAGGGGGTGCGGTTCGCTCCAACTGCTTTTTTCCAGTCGTAGGAGGAAACGAAGCAACCGCCTGGCCAGCGAATGATGGGCACGCTGATGGCGCGCAAGGCCTCTACGACATCCGTACGAAAACCTTCGTTGTCGGAGAGGGGTGATTGCGGATCGTAGATACCGTCATAAATCTGCCGATGAAAATGCTCCAAGAATTGACCATAAATCTTCCTATCCCGAACGGCAAATACTCGTTCGGGATCCAATGTATAATGCATGGTATCACCTCATATTAACGTTCACATAATTGCGATAACCGCATGGAGGGCGAACCATGCAGGAATGCCGATTAACAGGTCAGCACAAGCCGAACATCGACGGTTTCGTGTGCGTACTCGCTGTCAGGATCATAAATATGTTGAAATAGCACCTGAATTGTCCGTTTTGCGACGTATTCCTTATTAGTATCGATGCTAGGCAAATCGGCAGAGTAGTACAATTCGTTGCGCAGATTATCAAAGCCAACAATATCGACATGGCTGTAACTTTCTCCGCCGATTTCCGCCAGAAACTTTTGTGCCATCCATGCCTGCTTATCCGAAAAGGTAACAACAGCTGTAAAATGAATCCCTTCTCGTATCACCTTTTCCAGAGCTTCCTTTGAGGAGATGTTCCACACACCGCATTGCATCAGCAGTTGTTCCTGTAAGGGGATATTATACTGCGTTAACGCCTGTACATAGCCCTGATAGCGCTCCATGGCACTGGAGATATAGGACGGACCACGGAAAAGCAAAATATCACGATGCCCTTTTTCAATGAGATACTTGGTTGCAAGATATCCGCCTTTTATGTTGTTGCTGATGATGTAGTTCATGTCTGGAGCATCGTCGTAATATCGGTCAATGAGCACGAAAGGTATGCTGTTATGCTGAAACAATCGCAGTGCGTTGGCATTACGCGAGGTTGGAAAGACCACCGCGCCTGCTACGTGAGTTGCAATGGCAGCTTGTATGGCTGATTCCTCTTTTTCAGGTTGACCGTCCGTCGTATACAAAATAGAGCAAAAGCCCTTTTTCTGAATGCGCTGGTCAAGATATTTGACCATGATGCCAAAGTATGGGTTGGAAATATCCTCCAGAATAATCGCGATATATCGCGTGCATCCCGAGCGCATAGCGCTGGCGATAGTATTGGGTATATAGCCCATTTCATTGGCAGTCTTGGAGATAAGCTCTCGGGTTTTAGGTAGAATGTGATCCTGCCCGCGCAGAGCCCGGGAAACGGTGTTGACGGAAATCCCCAAGTGTTTTGCGATATCCTTTAATGTAGTTTTACGAGACGGCGTGTGCATCTCAACGTTCACATCCTTTTAAATAAATAAGCGGAATCGAATGATGCTTGTATGTAAAACAAAAGTGTAGGCCGTGTGTATAGAATAGTGCAGGGGCAATACATCCACAAGAATATATTATACAGCAAAACGTTTTAAAAAGCAACAAGGGCTAAACAGAAGGAAAATATTATTCTAAAAATTTAGAGTTCCCTCTTGACAGCGCGATAATTCCATGTATAATTAGGCCATATTAACGTTAACATCATTCGAGGGCGAGAGTGGTGTTGACGCAACTGAACGACAACACGACGAAAGATGGAGGGCATCCCATGAAAAAGACTTTGGCGTTTGTTCTAACCCTGGTTCTTCTACTGTCCTGTGCGCTCGGAGCCAGCGCAGAAATTGAGATTGAGTTCTGGAATTACCTTACCGGAGGCGATGCGGCCTATATGGACGAAATTGTCACCAGCTTCAATAGCACCAACACATCTGGCATTGTTGTCAAAAGTAACGTCATGAAGTCGGATGAGATGCTGGCAAAGCTAATTGCCTCCACCAGCGCGAATGCAGGTATGCCCGACTGCTGCTTCCTTGGTGTAGGAGATGTGCCGCTGCATGCCAGCAATGGCCTGCTTATTGGTATGAATGAATTGATCGAGAAATGCGGCATCGACAAGAGCGACGTCCCGCCTAACTACTTCGACGCTGTGACAATTAACAATGAGATCTACCTCATGCCCATCGAGGTGCATCCCTGGGTCATGTTCTACAATAAGACCCTGCTGGCTGAAATAGGTTATACAGAGGCAGACGTTATCGACATGAACATCGATAAGATGGTCGAGATGATGCAGAAATGCATGGAGCAAGGTGGCGACTATTACGGTCTGAGCCTATCGGGAGCAGATTTGGCTGTGTTCACCCGTCTGTTTGATAGCGCACTCTATCAGGGTGGCGCAAGCATCTTTAAGGATGACAACATCACTGCCAACTTCAATACGCCTGAGGCTGTCGCGGCAGTTACCCAATATAGCCGTCTGGGCCAGTACACCGTGCCGCAGGGTACAGCTGGTCGTCCTGTGTTTGTTGCGGGCAAATGCCTGTTCCACTTCAACGGAGTGTGGGAACGCAGCCAGCTGGACAACGACGAAGTGCGGGCCGTGCTGGATTGGGGTGTCGTACCCTTCCCGCAGTTGTTGGGGAATGAAAGGCGTGTATGGGCGGACTTAGGCGGTATCTCGCTGACCATCGCCAACGATACCCCCGAGAGGCTTGCAGCCACAATGGAGTTTGTGAAGTATGTTCGCGAGAACGCCCTCATTTTCTGCCAGGCTGGTCATTTGCCTTCATCCTATAGCTTGATGGAGAGTGAGTCGTTCAAGAACCACCTGTTCTACGAGTGGAAGAATTCCAGCTCTGAATTCGTGCTACCGCCCTCCAGTTCTGGCTATCCAGTATTCACTTCACAGGCTGTTCCAGAGTTTACCATGCTCTACTGGGGCGATAAGACAGATGTACAGGCGACGCTGGATACCGCTGTCCAGTCCACAAACGAGATTATTGAAAACCAGTGACCTCTTTTACGCGAAGGGAGATCTTATTGCTCCCTTCGCAAACCTTGCCAAGGAGGTGGGTATCGTGGCTGTCAAGCAGCGTAATGCCGCCAACAGTTTACTCGGAAATCGCTATACGCCCTATCTTTACCTTGTCCCCATATTTACGTTCTTCATCCTGTTCTTTCTGTATCCGTTCTTGTCTGCTATCTATTACAGTTTCACCAAGTGGAACATGATTAAGGATCCTATATGGATCGGCATGCGTAACTATTACAACATCCTGCTGAATTCGGGCAGCACGTACTTCACCCAGTTTTACAATGGCATGGGCAACACCCTGCTATTTGTTCTTATTTCTGTTCCGCCATTGGTGATACTGCCACTGTTTGTTTCCATCCTACTAAACTACAAAATGAAAGGCTCGTCTCTTTTTCAGTCGATATTTTATCTTCCCAGTCTGTTTTCGGTAGCTACCATCGCGCTGATGTGGCTATGGATTTTGGATGGTCGATACGGAGCTGTAAACCGTTTTTTTAACCTGAATATAGCTTGGGCAAATCAACAGCCATATACATGGATTGCCATTGTGGTAATGACCGTATGGTGGACGCTGGGCGTTAATATGGTCATCTATGTGGCGGGAATGGGCAATATCTCCAGCAGCCTCTATGAGGCTGCGTCCATCGACGGCGCGGGCGAATGGCAGAAATTCCGCAACGTGACTCTTCCTGGCTTAAAAAACCAGTTTGCATATACCATCGTTATGACGACGATTGCAAGCTTTAACATTTTTGGGCAGACCTATATGTTTTCCGAAGGTGGGCCAATGATGAGTACCAAAACCATCACGATGTATATACGCGAGTATGCCTTCACCAATCCGCAAGCGGGTATATCCACGGCGATGTCAATGATGCTGGGAATTGTGATCTTTATCATCTCCCTGTTCCAATACCGCTACATGGATAAGGATCTGTGAAAGGACAAGGATTATGTTAAGCAGGCGTGTTCGAGTGATCGTGTTTATCCTAATGCTGCTATTAGCGCTGATATGGCTGGTTCCCATCCTGTTTGTGCTGCTATCGTCGTTTCGCACACGTATGGATGTAACCATTTATCCAGCACAGCTGTTACCACATACGTGGACAACCTTCAACTACGAAGAGATTCTTTTTAACTCTCCTTATGCCCCAGTGATGACATGGTTGCTCAACTCTGTGATCGTTTCAACAGCCCATACGCTCATCACCCTGCTGGTGGCTACGCCAGCGGCCTACGCATTCGCTCGGTTGCAGTTCAAGTTTCGTGAGACGCTTTTTTGGATTCTGCTGGCTACTATGATGATTCCCAAAATAGTAAACTTTGTGCCGCTGTATAAGCTGATGCGTGATTTTAAAATGCTGGATACGCTTTGGTGCCTGATTATTCCAGGCGTAGAAAATGCTTTCAACGTATTCCTACTGCGGCAGTTCATGCGCTCCATTCCTAAAGATATAGAAGAAGCAGCCTACATAGATGGAAGCAATAGCTTTGGGATCTTCACGCGTCTCTTTATACCGCTATGTAAGCCTGTTATACTGGTTGTTGGTCTGTTTGCCTTCCGCAACAATTGGAATGAGTTGCTTTGGCCGCTAGTTGCAGTTTCCTCCATTGAAAAACGTACCGTCACAGCAGGACTTTCCATCGCACAGGGTACGTTCGACCACGAGTTTACAATGGTGAATACGGTGGCGGCGCTATCCGTGATTCCGTTGGTTCTTATTTTCATATTCACACAAAAATATTTTATGCAAGGCCTGAACCTCAGTTCAGGATCCAAGGAATAAGAGGTCGTTATGAATAGGACAAAAATCACGCTTTGCAACGAATATCGGACGGCAACCGTCGATCAACGCATTTTCGGCTCCTTTGTGGAACATCTTGGCCGAGCGGTTTACGGCGGCATTTATGATCGGGAGCATTCGACCGCCGATTCAAATGGTTTTCGACAGGATGTCCTTTCGTTGATTCGAGAGATTGGTGTTCCCCTGATTCGCTATCCAGGCGGCAACTTTGTTTCAGGCTTCCGCTGGGAAGACAGCGTGGGGGATGTATCCACGCGCCCGCGCCGCACCGATTTAGCCTGGCAGACCATTGAGACTAACGAAATTGGCGTCAACGAGTTCACAGACTTTTTGCGGCAGGCAAATGCGGAGATGATGATGGCGGTCAACCTGGGCACGCGAGGGGCCGATGCAGCCGTTGCCCTTTTGGAATACTGCAATATTCCTAAAGGGACGTACTATAGCGATTTGCGACGTTCACATGGTGTGGAGCAGCCGCACAACTTCAAGCTATGGTGCTTGGGCAATGAGGCGGATGGACCATGGCAGATGTGCCACAAAACCGCTTATGAGTATGGACGTATTGCGTCTGAAACAGGCAAGATGATGCGCTGGCTTGACCCGGATATCGAACTAGTGGCTTGTGGTAGCTCAAACAGCAGCATGACAACCTATGGTCAGTGGGAAGCAGATGTATTAACAGAATGCTACGATCAAGTGGATTATATTTCGGTACACCAATACTATGGAAATCGTTCGGATGATACGCCCGACTTTCTGGCAAAGTATCTGGACATGGATCGCAATATCCGCACAGTGGTGTCAATCTGTGACTATATCAAAGGTCGCAGGCATAGCACAAAGACGCTCAATATTTCCTTCGATGAATGGAATGTCTGGTATCATTCAAAACCTTACGAGTTGGAGATGCGTAAAAAAGCGCGTTGGCAGATTGCTCCGCCGCTTTTGGAGGACATTTACAACCTTGAGGATGCCTTGCTGGTCGGCAATATGGCAATTACGCTCCTGCGTCATGCTGATCGTATCAAAATCGCCTGCCTAGCGCAGTTGGTCAATGTGATTGCACCAATCTTGACGAAACACGGCGGAGCAGCCATTCGTCAGACCATCTTTTATCCGTACATGCATGTATCGCGATATGGACGTGGTGTGGTATTGCAAACGCTGTGTGATTCTCCGCTACACGATACGACAAGTTTCACGGATGTCAAGCAGGTGCACGAATGCGCCGTATACCATCCTGATACTGGCGAAGTAACGGTGTTTGCTGTTAATTCCAGCTTGACGGAACCAGCCGAAACACAATTGCGATTTCTCGATTTCGAGCCGAAGCAGGTGATAGAGCATATCTGCCTGAGCGGCAAAGATCCTAAAGCAGTCAATACGTTTGATGACCCGTTTAATGTTGCCCCTGTTTACTTGACGGGCAGCGAAATTGATCACCATCAGGCGATGGTGAAGTTGCCGCCATTGAGCTGGAACGTTATACGAGTACAAACAAGCAATCCATCTTAAAGGAGTCCTTGCTGATGAAAGCACTGGTTTATCATGGTCCTAACGATATGCGCATGGAGGATGTCCCAACACCTCAGCCTGCCGAGGGCGAAGTGAGACTGCAAATCAAAGCTGTGGGTATCTGCGGAAGCGATTTGCATGGCTATCTCGGCTTGACGGGTCGCCGTACTCCACCCATGATGATGGGCCACGAGTTCACTGGCGTTGTGGAAACACTAGGTGAAGGCGTCAACAACTTGTGTATCGGTGAACGTGTCGCGTGCTATCCGGTCAGCTTTTGCGGTCATTGTGACCGTTGCCTGAACGGCGAAGAGCATCTCTGCCCAGAGCGCAAGCAGTATGGGGTGCTCTCCTGCAACGGAGCACTTGCAGAATATCTTTGTGTACCAGCAAAATGTTGCTTCCCGTTGGCTAATAGCACGTCTCTGGAGGTTGGCACAATTGTCGAGCCGTTGGCTGTCTCCTACCGTGCGGTAGCAAAGGCTGGCGCTCTGACCAGCAAACACGTAATGGTTGTTGGGGCGGGAACAATTGGCCTACTGACTTTAGCGTGCATTGTAGCTCAAAGGCCAACGTCTTTAACGGTTGTTGATCTCAATGAAACGCGTTTGAATGTTGCTCTTAAGCTGGGTGCGACGCATATCATCCGTTCGGATGTGGACGATGTACCCGCACAGGTAAGGCAGATTACCGCAGGGCAAGGAATGGACGTGACCTTTGAAGCTGTTGGCGCTTCGTCGGCGGTTGCGCTGACCATTTCCACGCTGCGTGCAGGCGGGCAGGCTGTGTGGATTGGCAACAACCAGCCGACGGTACAGATAAACATGCAGCAAGTAGTGACGAGAGAACTGACAGTGCAAGGATCATTCCTGTACAGCTACAGCGAATTTAGCACGGTCGTTAAACTACTCAACGACAGCGCACTCCATGTTGAACCCATTGTCAACCGCATTGAGCCTTTCGATAAAGGGTGCGAGATTTTTTCGGAAATGATCCACAATCCTGGCACTACGCTTAAATGCGTGTTAGTGCAGCAATGAAGGGGGACGCGATGATGCAAACAACCAGTGAGCTTCAGGAAACAGCGCGAACGCTACGTAGACATGTTGTCAATATGATTGGTGGGAAAGATGGAAAAACAGGCCATCTCGGAGGATCGTGCTCAATTGCAGAGATTGTCAGTGCGTTGTATTTCCGGCAAATGAAATTCGATCCCCATGATGTCAAAAACCCAGAACGTGATCGCTTGATTTTCAGCAAAGGGCATGCGGCAATTATCCAGTATGCAGCGTTGGCAGAGCTCGGCGTATTCCCCGTTGCGGAGTTGCAAAAAGTCAAAACCTGCGGAGCAATGTTACAAGGACACCCAGATATGACCAAAACCCCTGGTATTGAGGCTAACACTGGCTCGCTTGGCCAAGGTCTGAGCATCGGATGTGGCTTGGCCGCCAGCCTACAGCTTTCCAAGAACCTGGCGCATGTCTACGTCATCATGGGGGATGGTGAAATTGCGGAGGGTCAAATATGGGAGGCTGCGATGTGGGCCGCTTTCCGTAAGCTCAACCATTTGATCGGCATTCTGGATTGCAACCATGTACAGGCAACAGGAACCATCAAGGAACGCATGGACTCCGGCGACCTCAAGACCAAGTTTGAGGCTTTTGGCTGGCGCGTGATGGAAATTGATGGCCATTGCATGCAGCAGGTCGTGGATACTCTGGCGCGGGCGGCAGAGCCGCAGGATGGCCCAGTATTGATCCTGGCCAATACGGTTAAGGGAAAGTATGTTTCCTTTGCGGAGAACGAAAGCGCCTTCCACAACAACGGCCTTACGCCAGAACAATATCAGCAGGCTTTGCAAGACATCGCTCAGTATCAGGCATATTAAGGAGGAGAGCAATAAATGAATGCTGCTTCACAAAGAGTCGCCTATGGCGAGTCTCTGGTGCGAATGGGCAGGATGGATGAACGCATTGTCGTACTAGAGGCCGATTTGGGCAAATCCACCATGGGCGCGATGTTTGAAAAGGAAATACATGAACGCTTTTTTGAAATGGGCATAGCGGAAGCGAACATGGCTGGAGTTAGCGCTGGCCTTGCATTGGGCGGTCATATCCCTTTTATGGCCACCTTCGCAGTGTTTGCGACGGGACGTTGCTACGATCAGCTCCGCACTGGAATCTGCATCCCAGCGTTGAATGTGAAAATTTGCGGGTCGAGCGCTGGTCTATCCGACTATGGCGATGGTTCTACGCATCAAGCCATTGAAGACATTGCAACGATGCGGGTGCTGCCAAACATGCAGGTATTTTCTCCCGTGGATGCTGTACAGACTCGGCAAATTATGAAATATATGGCAAGTCATGAGGGTCCAATGTACATTCGCATCAACCGCAACGATTTACCAGTGTATTGCAAGGAAAATGATGAGTTCGTACCGGGACATATACAGCTGATGCGTGAAGGCAAGGATGCTGTTGTGTTTGCAACAGGCGTGATGGTTTCTCTTGCGCTGAACGCAGCAGCACAACTGGAAAAAGAGGGCATTTCATTAAAGGTCATTAATGTCCCCTCCATCAAACCTTTGGATGGGAAGGCAGTTTGTGAGGCTATTCGAGGAATACACATCATCGGTACGGCGGAGGAGCATAGCGTGGTGGGTGGCTTGGGCAGCGCAATATTAGAACAGCTGGCTGCAATTGAGCATGCGCCGATACGGTTGATTGGCGTAATGGATCAATTTGGAACATCGGCTGAGAACTACGAGGTTTTATTGCAAAAGTATGGCTTGACCGCAGAACGAATTGCGGATGAAATTCGTTCTGCCATTGGATAATGGCGGGATAGATTTATGACCATAAGGTGGATTGGAATAACCAGTGCCCGTGAAAAAAGGCTTTTGATCAGCGTTCATAAATATACTGGTTGACCAGCCGCCACCGCCTGTAAACGCCTGACAGACCGCCACATAGATGTTTTCAAAAAGGAATGAGTACAGCTATGCAATGTCACTAAGCTAACACAACGACCAGCACAGAGGGACTGATAAGCGAAAGTCAGCCCTCTTTTTTGTTACAAGAGCAGTTAGACGAGACATGGGGATGGGGATGGTTTGAGCGGAATGCCAACTAGTCGGACACCATGTACGGTGTCCCTACAGGTGTCACCGCATTGTATGATGGCGTATGTATAGCGTGGCACAGTACAGAGCACAGCACCGCGCCGCATGCTGCTGCACCGCAAACAACGATGTTCCTTGACACGAATGGAGGGTCGTAAGCATCAACGGTGCAGAATGGTCAAGAGCGTTCCCTACAAAGCAACGCTCTTCATCCAGCAATCCCGCCCCCCCTTCCCCCCTTACTCCATATACACCTTATGCGGATTCAAAATTCCAGCGG
>JAVVXB010000039.1:0-13149 GCA_036651815.1 Clostridia bacterium | reverse complement strand
TCATTTTTTTATGAAAAAAAGAAAAGAATAAGATGCAAACAATGAGGAATCGATGGAAGAACGCCTGATCACCTCCTCGCTGCAGGAGGAGGACGTAAAAACCGAATACAGTCTGCGCCCACGTTACCTTGATGAGTACATCGGCCAGCACGTGGTCAAGGATCATATGCGCATCTATATCGAAGCGGCCAAAAAGCGCAGCGAATGCCTTGATCATGCGCTGCTCTACGGACCGCCGGGACTTGGCAAAACGACGCTTGCAGGCATCATTGCCAACGAGATGGGGGGCTCCCTGCGCGTGACCAGCGGTCCGGCAATTACCCATGCGGGCGATTTGGCGGCGCTGCTGACGAATCTCTCTTCGGGGGATGTGCTGTTTATTGATGAAATTCACCGGCTGAACGCCACCGTGGAGGAAATTCTGTACCCTGCTATGGAGGATTACGCGCTGGATATCATCATCGGCAAGGGGCCAAGCGCCCGCAGTATCCGTCTGGATCTGCCGCACTTTACGCTCATTGGCGCAACAACGCGCATGGGGCTTTTGACCTCGCCACTTCGGGATCGATTTGGCATCAAGGAACAGCTGACGCTATATGATTCGGAAGCACTGCGCGAAATTATCACACGAAGTGCGGATATTTTCGGCATTGGCATCAGCGACGATGGCGCTATTGAGATTGCATCCCGTTCTCGGGGGACGCCACGGATTGCCAACCGTCTGCTGCGCCGCGTACGGGACTATGCGGAGGTGCGCGGAAATGGCTTTATTGATCTCGACACTGCCCGCGAAGGACTGCAGATGCTGCACATTGACGAATTGGGGCTGGATGCGGTGGATCGCCACATGTTGGAGGCCATGATTGTTAAATTTCACGGTCGGCCGGTGGGACTCGATACCATCGCGGCGGCCACGGGAGAGGACGCAACCACCATTGAGGAAGTGTATGAGCCGTATCTGCTACAGCTTGGCTTTATTGCGAGAACGCCGCGTGGACGGATCGTACTGCCTTCGGGCTATGCCCATATGGGGTATCAGGCGGAGGATGAACAACCGAAATTGTTTGCATACGAATCTGAACGAATTCAACAAGCTGAAAAAACGGAGGACGACACATGAGAAAAAAAGAAATGCAAAACTTGCTGGCAGAGCGTTCCGAACGGGCGATGGTATTGGAAACCCGTATTGATTCTCTGGAAAAGCAGATAGAGGCCTATCGCGCCCGGGAGCAGTCCGTTATGGATTCCCTCGCGGGTGCTCAGGTAAGTTGTAACCAGCGCATTGCGGAGGCCGATGCGCGTGCGCGGCAGATCGTTGAGGAAGCGCAGCGGAAAACGGCGGCTGCGATTGCACAGGCGGAGGCCAATGCCGATGCGACGCTGCAGGAGGCGGAGGAACAGGCCAATAAACTGCGGAAGCAAGCCCAAACGCAAGCGGATGAACTGCTCCGAAACGCCAACAATGCGCGCACGCAGATACTTGCCCGCTCCGAAGCGGCGGTGGCGGAGTATCAGGAGCGGATCGGGCGTTATAACGTAGCCCTTGTTAAGAGCGCGGCGGATGCACGGTCGGCGGCGGAACAGTTTGCGACGTTCTGCGGTACATGTACCGTCAACGCTGCTGAGTCAGAGATATTTGGAGACGAGGGGGCAACGCGCGCGGGCGGATATGTTGCTGCGGACAAACTGCCCAATCCGGATGACAGCCCAGCGCAGCTGATGCAGAATATCTATAAACTGCAAAATCGTGATCTGGCTGAAACGGCGGCGGTGTTGGGGCAGGCGGCATCCGCACCAGAGTCACAACCCGAGACTGATCAGATGATGGACTTTGCGCCGCGTCCAGAAGACGCATATGCCGATGAAACGACGGATCGCTATGGCGAGCCGTATGTGCCAGAGGCAGAATGGCAGCCGGAAGCAGACCTGCCGCAAACGGAGTCTGAGGGGGAGTCGGCAACGCCGACGGTATCGGAGCTGATGCCTGATTTCAGCGACGAGGACGAGCTTTCGCTGGATGCGCTGCTGGACGAGATTATTAAGGCGGGAGAATAAAAACGGTGGAGCGGCTGCCTACCGGTACACGGCAAGGACAGAAAGATGAGGATGACCCCATGATCAAGCTTAAAAAAAAGCAATTGATACTGATCGGTATCCTACTGGCGCTTACCTTCGGAATCACGGCGCTTATTCGGGTGAAGACGAACATCACCTACCCGCTGGGCAATAGCCGCGTGAACGCTGGTGTATATGCGACTCTTGGCGATGCATGCATCTTTGTTAATGTTCTCTTGCTGGGCGGCCCGTGGGGGGCGGCGGTCAGCGCGGTGGGCGCGGCCCTTGCGGATCTGGCGGTAGGCAGCAAGCTATATATCATGGGGAGTCTCATGATTAAAACCGGCATGGCGTTCTTTATTGCTGCATTCTGCCAGAGATGTGACAAATGGTCAAGATGCTTTGCTGTGGCGGGGTTGACAGAGGCCATCATGGTGCTGGGATACTTTGTTTACGACCTGTTGATTGTACGCGAATTTCTGGTTGCCGGGCAGGCTTTCCTCATAAATTTGGCGCAGGCGGTGGTGTGTGCGGGTGTGGGCACGGTCATTTTGCACTATATTCCATCGGTACATCCTAACAAGACGCCTCAACGGAGACGCCGTTCCCGGGAGGAAGACAACGACGTATGGAACTGATGGTTCTAGGACGATTTGGCCCATTTCCGCGGCCGGGCGGTGCATGTTCCGGCTATCTGGTGGAGAGCGGTGGCACGCACCTGCTCTGTGATCTGGGCAGCGGTACGCTCTCGCGTCTGCTGGATGGTTTCTGCTTGGCACAATTGGATGCGGTGATTCTTTCTCATCTGCATTTTGACCATTTTTCCGATATGCTGGTGCTTCAGTATGCGTTGGAGGCGTCGGAAAAACAGGGGAAGCGCCTCCATCCATTGATCGTGTATGCACCGGATACGCCAGAGGCGCACCGAGCGCTGCTACGGTCCAAATATTTCGATGTGCGATCCATCCGTGATGGCATGTGTGTGCGCATCGGTTCACTCTGCGTGACATTCCGTGCCGTGTGGCATCCCGTGGAGGCTTACGCCGCGGATATTGTGGACGATAACGGCAAGCGTCTGTTCTATACGGGCGATACGGGCTGGTTCGACGCGCTGGTGGAGTATGCTGCAGGCGCGGATACGCTGCTGGCGGATACGGCATTTTTAGCGGAGCAGGATCACGGCGGCTCGTTGCCGCATCTGACCACCAAACAGGTCGGGCAACTGGCGCGGGAAGCGGGTGTGAAACAGTTGCTTTGCACGCATTTGTACGGAATGGGAACAACGGATGAACAAGTCGAAAAAGAGATTGACTTTGTGCCTAGTTTTGTGATAAAAGAACAGAGGCATTCTCAAATTTGATTATACATATACGTAGGAGGGTTATCTGTTATGGCAAAGAAAACGATTGAAGACATCGATGTAAACGGCAAAAAGGTGCTTGTCCGTGTGGATTTTAACGTACCTTTAACCGAGGACGGGCAGGTATCCGACGACAAGCGCATTGTCGCGGCGTTGCCTACCATTCGCTATCTGCTGGATCATAACGCAAAGGTGATTCTTTGCTCGCATCTTGGCCGTCCCAAGGGACAGGTCAATCCGAAGTATTCGATGGTTCCGGTTGGCGCGCGCCTTGCCGAACTACTACCGGAGACAAAGATCTGGATGGCGGACGATGTGATTGGCGATTCCGCCAAGGCCGCCATTGAGGATATGAAGGCGGGTGAAATCGTTCTGCTGGAGAACGTGCGTTTCCATGCTGAAGAAGAAAAGAACGATCCGGAATTTGCCAAAGCGTTGGCAAGTCTTGCCGATCTCTATGTTTCCGATGCGTTTGGTACCGTGCACCGCGCTCATGCTTCCACAGCCGGCGTTGCTGCGTACCTACCGGCGGTGGCTGGCTTCCTCATTGGCAAGGAGCTGGGCGTGATGGGCAAGGCGTTGGATGATCCGGAACGACCCTTTGTCGCCATTCTTGGCGGTGCGAAGGTGGCAGATAAGATCGGGGTCATTACAAATCTGCTGGAAAAATGCGATTCGCTCATCATTGGCGGCGGCATGGCGTATACGTTCTTCAAGGCACAGGACTGGGAAATTGGCACATCGCTTCTGGATGCCGAGAGCATTGGCCTGGCCAAAGATCTGATGGCGAAAGCAAAGGCGCAGGGCGTCAAACTTCTATTGCCGGTGGACACCGTGGTCGCAACGGAATTCAATGCGGATGCAGAACATAAGGTTGTGGATTCCAACCGCATACCCGCGGGATGGATGGGCATGGATATCGGACCCAAGACGATTGCAGAGTTTTCAAAGGTGATCGAAGCCGCCAAAACAGTCATCTGGAACGGCCCCATGGGGGTGTTCGAATTCCCCGCCTTTGAAGAGGGAACCAAAAAAATTGCCGAAGCCTGCGCCAACTGCAAGGGAACGACGATCATTGGCGGCGGCGACTCCGCCTCGGCCGTTAAAAAGCTTGGCTATGCCAGCAAGATGACCCATATTTCCACTGGCGGTGGCGCATCGCTGGAGTTCCTAGAGGGTAAGGTACTGCCCGGCGTTGCGGTACTCAACGACAAATAAGAATCCATTTTGATTTAAGATGGATATGGCGAGCTTTTTTGCAAATAGAGGAGGCGACAGCACCGATTGCCCTCGCAAAGCAAGCCCACCATACAACCCCATTTTGATGGATATCTTCAAAAAATACAGATGAGATCAAGAGGAGATTGAATAAATATGCGTAAACCGATCATTGCTGGCAACTGGAAGATGAATATGACACCCGGAGAGGCGGAACAGCTCATTATGGAGTTGATTCCACTCGTTAAGGACGCGAAGTGCGACGTAGTCGTCTGCCCACCCTATGTGGATCTTGTAACGGTGGGCAAGCTGCTTGTCGGCACAAACATCAAACTTGGCGCACAATCCATACACTGGGCGCCAAAGGGAGCGTTCACGGGGGAAGTATCCGCAGACATGCTGCTGAGCGTGGGCGTGAGTTACGCCATTGTTGGACATAGCGAGCGTCGCCAATATTTTGGCGAAACGGATGAAACCGTCAACAAGCGTGCGAAGGCAGCGATGGACGCCAACATTACGCCCATCATCTGCGTTGGGGAAACGCTGGAACAGCGCGAAGGCGGCGTGACGGATGCGATCGTATCCAAGCAGACCGTTGCCGCTCTGGCTGGAATCGAAGCCAAGGATGTGGAAAATCTTGTGATCGCCTATGAACCGATCTGGGCCATCGGCACCGGAAAAACCGCCACATCCGAAGACGCTAACACGACCATCTGCGTGATTCGAAATGCCATCAAGGGCGTATACGGACAGAAGGTGGCTGATAAAGTCCGCATTCAATACGGCGGAAGCATGAATCCAAAGAATGCCAGCGAACTGATGTCCATGCCGGAGATCGATGGTGGGCTGATTGGCGGCGCAAGCCTTAAGAGTGAAGACTTCAGCAAGGTGGTCAATTTCTGATGACGAAACCGATCACTGCTCTCATCATTATGGATGGCTTTGGCTGCAGCAAGGACAAGCACTTTAATGCCATTGCGGCTGACGGCGCAGTCCATGTAAAAAAAATGTGGGATAAGTATCCGCATACCACAATACAGGCTAGCGGCATGGATGTGGGACTGCCCACTGGGCAGATGGGCAATTCTGAGGTAGGACACCTGAATATTGGCGCCGGGCGCATTGTATATCAGGAGTTCACGCGCATCAGCAAGTCCATTGCCGATGGCGACTTCTTTACCAACGTTGCGTTCCTTGGCGCGATGGACAACTGCATACGCAATGGATCGAGTTTGCACCTGATGGGCCTTTGCTCCGACGGCGGCGTACATAGCCACCTCGAACACCTGTATGCGCTCGTTCAATTGGCGCACGACAAGGGCCTTGATAAGGTCTATATCCACTGCTTTATGGATGGCCGCGACGTGCCGCCGTCCTCCGGCAAGCACTTTGTGGAGCAGGTGGATGCGCAACTCAAGCGGATTGGAACGGGCAAGATCGCTTCCGTCATGGGGCGTTACTATGCCATGGATCGCGACAATCGCTTTGAACGCGTTGAGAAAGCATACGCCGCGCTGGTCGACGGAGCGGGATACACGGCGGCGACGGCCGCTGAAGCCATGCAGTCGAGTTATGATGCGGGTGTGACGGATGAATTTGTTATGCCTACGGTGATGATTGAAAACGGAAAGCCAGTGGCGACCGTCCAGAAAAATGATAGTGTAATCTTCTATAACTTCCGTCCGGATCGGGCGAGAGAGATTACCCGCAGCTTTATTATGGAGGACTTTGATGGGTTTCCGCGCAAGCATGGTTATTTTCCGCTGTACTATGTGTGCATGACTCAGTACGACAAGACCTTTGGCTCACTAGTGCAGGTGGCCTATCAGCCGGTATCGCTCGACAATACGCTGGGGCAGTATTTGGCCAGCTGCGGAAAAAATCAATTGCGCATTGCTGAGACGGAGAAGTATGCACACGTGACTTTCTTTTTCAACGGCGGCGTGGAAGCGCCCAATGAAAATGAGGATCGCTGCCTGATTCCATCGCCCAAGGTGGCCACCTATGATTTAAAACCCGAGATGAGCGCCAAGGAAGTGGCCGATCAGGCGATCCAGCGAATCGAGAGCGGCAAGTATGATGTCATGATTTTGAACTTTGCCAATCCCGATATGGTGGGACATACCGGCGTAATGGAAGCCGCCAAAGCAGCGGTGCATGCGGTGGACGAATGCGTGGATAAGGTGGTCAAGGCCATTCTTGCCAATGGCGGACGCTGTATCATCACCGCCGATCATGGCAACTGTGAACAGATGTGGGACGAGAAAGAAAACGTGCCATTCACCGCGCACACGACAAACCCAGTGCCGTGCATGCTAGTGGACAATGCACGTAAGGACGCGACGCTACGCACCGATGGACGGCTCAGCGATCTGGCGCCGACGCTGTTGATGCTACTCAACTTACCAGTACCCCAGGAAATGACGGGCAAGTCCCTGATTCAATAATTCCACGATTCTGGATGGGTATGTGTGCTTCGCCTACGGGCTCGACATAAAGAGCACCTACTTTCGGCCTTTTTCGGATGATCCAAGCCAAAAGCAAGTTGCATTACGGCGCTTAGCATGATATAATGCGTTTTGCAGTTATTATTGGAGGAAACAAACATGGATGTCGTTGTGACCATCATCAAGATCGCGCTTGTGATCGTTTCATTACTATTGATCGTTGTGGTTCTTCTGCAGAAGACCAAGAGCGCGGGCATGGGTGCTGCGTTCGGCGGCGAGACCGCTTCGTTTACCGCAAAGGGCAAGGCAGCCAGCCGTGAAGCAAAGCTACAGAAGCTGACCATCATTCTTGCCATCATTCTGGGCGTGTTGCCCATCGTGTTGACGGTGTTTTCATAAGAGTGAAGCAATCCCTTCGGTGCGTCGAATCAACGGCGCACCGTTTTTTTTATTGAAACATTCGCACGGGACGTTTGATTGGCTATACTATGGATGCGGCGGCAAAGAATCGCCGTCTAACCGTACTGCGCGGGACATTGTTTTGGCAGACCGGCGAGACGGAGCGTGATCGGTCGCTTCAAAAAAACGATTTTTTGATTGGATTTCATGATGAAACCAATGGAACAGGAGGATTATGGAAAAACTAACGTTGATCACTGGCCGGGTGCAGGCAATTGCCCGCGGGGGAGCGTTCCTCATCTGTGATGGAGATTTGCCAGATCTGTTTATACCGGCGGATAAAATGAACGGCGCGATGCACGCAGACATGGTGGAGGTGCAACCCGGACAGGTTAAGGTGGGCGAAACGCCGGAGACGGAGGTCGTTCGCGTAGTGACGCGGGCTCACACGCAAATTGTTGGTACGGTGTGCGGCAGTACAATCGTGCCGGATGAGCACAAGCTTCCAACTTTTTCCATTCTGTATGGAAAGGGTGATGCGATTCAGCCGGAAGGAACGAAGGTGGTTGCGCAAATCGTTCGGTATGCGGAAGGAACGCGTCCGCCGCTTGGCAAGATTGTAGAAACGCTTGGGCAAAAGGGCGATAAGGGCGTGGATGTGATGAGCGTTATCCGCCGCTACGGCATTCGGGAGACGTTTCCAGATGAAGTGCTGGCGGCAGCCATGCGTGTTCCCGTACGGGTTGAAGAACAGCAAATGGCTGGTCGCAGAGATCTGCGCGAGTGGGTGACCTTTACCATTGATGGACGGGATAGCAAGGATTTTGACGATGCGGTTTCTGCGGCGTTGTTGGAAAACGGGAATATCGAGTTGGGCGTGCATATTGCGGACGTCACTGCGTATGTGCCGGAAAACGGTGCGCTTGACCGGGAAGCAAGATTGCGTGGAACCAGCGTGTATTTCGCCGACCGGGTAATACCGATGCTGCCAGAGGCGCTGAGCAATGGGATCTGCTCTTTGAACGAGGGCGAGGATCGGCTGACGCTCTCCTGCATCATGGAAGTTGACCACCGGGGTACGGTCGTGAAAAGCGAACTGGTTCAGTCTGTGATTCGCTCGCATCATCGGCTTGTGTATGACGATGTGTCCGCCGTTTTGACGGGCGAAGGACGAACCGTCACAGGTAGCCGCTATAGTGAGGAAGAGATCGCGGCCCTGCATGCGGCCTATGCGGATGTTCTGCCTGCATTGATACTGCTGCAAAGGCTGCAAGGCACTCTGTTTGATCAGCGTACCCGCCGGGGCAGCATTGACTTTGACTTGCCGGAGTGCAGCATTTTGCTGGACGAGGAAGGCCGCGCTGTTGGGTTGCGCCGTGGGGAGCGGGGAATCAGCAACCGGATCATTGAGGAGTGTATGCTACTGGCCAATGAGACGGTTGCGGGCATTATGCTGAAGCAGCAGGCTCCATTTTTATACCGGGTGCATGAAAAACCGGACGGCGACCGTATCCGAGCACTGAACACCTTTCTGGGCATGATGGGCTATTCGGCAATTCCCAGACCCAATGACGCAAAGCCCATCGATTTGCAGCATGTGGTGACACAGGCGGTGGGCAAGCCGGAGGAGGCGCTGATTGGTAAGCTGGCGCTGCGCGCAATGCAGAAAGCACGTTATTGCGAGAGCTGCTTGGGCCATTTTGGCCTTGCAGCAAAGGAATATTGCCACTTCACATCGCCCATTCGCAGGTATCCAGACCTGTTTATCCATCGGGTGATCCGTCTGTGGCTCGACGGGGAATTGAATGAACCAGCGAGACGGCGGCTGAATGCGCTGGCGATTCGTCTTGCCGACGAAACCAGCGTCAGCGAACGGAGCGCCATGGAAGCCGAGCGTGCTGTGGACGATTTGAAAAAGTGCGAATATATGGCTTCTCGCATCGGTCACAGCTATAAAGGCATGGTTTCCGGCGTGATGAATTTCGGGTTGTTCGTGGAACTTCCGAATACTGCGGAGGGTATGCTGCGGCTCTCTGCGTTGAACGATGATTATTATACGTGCGAACCCGAAGCATACCGTGTGGTTGGCCGAAGACACGGCGGCATCATCCGACTGGGTGATTTCATTCGCGTGACGGTCAACTCGGTGGATTTGGATGCGCCGACTATTGACTTCATTCCGAAAACCGATTATCATAATCAAAGTATATATAATCGAAAACGTTCGGATCAGCCATCTAAAAAAGCACAGACGCCATTGGGCAAAGAAAAGAGACATGGCGGAAAACAGGAGGGAAAACAACATGCCACGCGCAAAGGGCACAAAGCTACTAGCCCAAAACCGAAAGGCAAGGCATGATTATTTTGTTGAGGATACCTTGGAATGTGGCATGGAGCTGCTTGGTACTGAGGTAAAATCAATCCGGCGGGGACAGTGCAACCTGAAGGACTGCTATGCGCAGGTCAAGGGTGGGGAACTGTTCGTTATCGGCATGCATATCAGTCCATATGAACAAGGCAATATCAATAATCACGACCCGTTCCGTATACGGCGGCTATTGGCGCACAAACGGGAGATTTTAAAGCTTGGCGCAAGCGCACAGCAGGATGGCTTGAGCTTGATTCCACTGTCGTTGTACTTGAAGGACGGCCGGGTTAAAATGGAGATTGCCGTTGCCAAGGGAAAAAAGCTGTACGATAAACGCCACGCAATCGCTGAACGCGATGCCGGGCGGGAGATGGATCGCAGAATGAAGGAGGATCGAGAGTAGATCTATGAGACCATTACCATTTGATAAGGAACAATTAAACCGTATTGTGGAACAATATCCCACGCCGTTCCATCTATATGATGAAAAAGGCATCCGCGAGAACGTAAAGCGATTGCAGGATGCCTTTTTTTGGAACGAAGGTTTCCGCGAATATTTTGCCGTGAAGGCGTTGCCGAACCCGGTCATTATGCAAATTCTGCACGAGGAAGGCTGCGGCATGGACTGCTCGTCTTTAACGGAACTGATGCTCTGCAAAGCAATTGGCATCACGGGTCGTGATATTATGTTTTCGTCGAACGATACGCCGCAAGAAGAATTTCGCCTTGCAAATGAAATGGGCGTTATCATCAATCTGGACGATATTACGCATATTCCGTTTTTGGCGGAGAACGGCGGCGTTCCCGAAACCATATGCTGCCGCTTTAATCCAGGTGGTGAATTTATGCTGGGCAATACCATCATGGGTAATCCTGGCGAAGCGAAGTACGGCTTTACGCGGGAACAACTGACGGAGGGATTTCAGGAACTGATCCGGCTTGGAGCCAAGAATTTCGGACTACACGCATTTCTGGCCAGCAACACCACGGACGATGACTATTATCCCACGCTGGCGCGCAAGCTTTTTTATACGGCCGTGGAGCTGCACGAGGAAACGGGCGCCAATATTTCGTTTATCAACCTATCTGGCGGCATCGGCATTCCGTATCGTCCCTATGAGAAGGAAACGGACATTCGCTATATCGGTTCCGAAGTGGAGCGGGTATATCGGCAGATCGTGGAGCCAGCCGGTATGAAAATCCGTATTTTCACGGAGCTCGGCCGCTATGTTACAGGCCCGTTCGGGTGCCTGGTTACTACGGCCATCCATAAGAAAAATACCTACAAGAAGTACATCGGGCTTGACGCATGCGCCTGCAATCTGATGCGACCGGCTATGTATGGCGCGTATCACCATATCACCGTCATGGGCAAGGAAAATGCGCCGCTGACCAATTTGTATGATGTGATTGGTTCTTTGTGCGAAAACAACGATAAGTTTGCCGTTGACCGTCCGCTGCCGACTATCGACGTTGGTGATCTTGTTGTCATCCACGATACGGGTGCACATGGGTTTTCTATGGGGTATAACTACAATGGCAAGTTAAAAAGCGCAGAGGTGCTGCTTAAGTCCGACGGAAGCACGCAGATGATCCGTCGCGCGGAAACGCCCGCCGACTATTTTTCTACGCTGGATATTCTAAATCTGTTCTGATCCATGTAACGTGCGCGCGGTGCAGCAATATTTCGAATAAGAGAATGGTTTTCCGGATGTGTTGAAGGTCTACTTTTACAGATATCGGGTACATCTAAGCACGATTCGGAAATTGGTCATAAGATTGTCACAACCGTACTGTTTACATTGGACATAGAATTGCGTATAATAATAGCATCCATGGGGGCGAAATCGGTTTCGACGGGGATCGCTGAGGTTGGATAAGCGAGCCGAAGCCCCGGACTTCGTTAAAAACGGGAACAGTATAAAGTAACTGACAACAACAATACTTTACCCGTCGCAGCTTAACCGCTAGCGACCGTTCGTCCGCGAAAACCTACCGTTGCGGATACGGGCGTCATTTAGGGTAGGGAACGAACCTGCTTAAGCTTTGCGGCAGGCCGGATTTATGAAGCTACTGGAACCAGGATCCTGCCGATAGGAGCCCGGGAAAGGGAATTTTAAATCATCGGCTACGCTCGTAGAAAGTCTGGCGTATGGGTTTTCGGACGGGAGTTCGACTCTCCCCGCCTCCACCAAACCTTGTCTGAGAACTCCCTAATTTAGGGAGTTCTCAGCGTTTTGGAGCGCTCGTTTTGACGAAAAAAAGCCGGTGAAACACGGCCAAAGCCGCCGCTTTCTCCAATACGGTTTGCCTTGTTCTCTTTTCTTCCTCAACTTATTAAAATGCAGCCCCAATTTTCTTCCTAAAGTGAGAAATGAGCATAGCTGTACCCGCTAAATGGATTGCCCGACGCAGATTGTAGCTAAGAAATGCCAAAGCGGCCTCCGCACCTACTTTTTCCTTGCCCCGGCATAGGAAGTAATGTGCGCCGTCCGCCCATTTCACCGTGCCAAATGAGCATTGAACTGGGTATTGCTCAAAGCAGTACCGTTTCGAGGGTAGATAGATAATCTCCTGCATTTCATACGGAAGTACTGGGCGAGTAAATTTTATATTTTGTTGTGACAGAAAAGAACCGTGCATGGAATTTAGAATTGCAGACGAAGTACAATAAAAAGATAGAGTGGCTATATTACAAGAATTAATATCCTAGCGAGTAAATTTTATATTTTGCGAGGAGGTTAAAATGGACTTCAATTTCATGATACCCGAATTTACCGTGTCAGATATTAATCACACTAAAGACTTTTATATACATAAGTTAGGGTTTAAACTTGAATATGAACGTGAAGAAGAAAAATTTATTTTTTTATCCTATAATGGGAGTCAATTCATGTTTGAACAATTACACCAAACAGGGTGGAATACAGATGAATTGGAATACCCCTTTGGGCGAGGAATTAATTTTACAATTGTTGCTCTCAATGTGTATGAACTCTACCGAAAAGTAGTGACTTGCGATATAAAGCTGTATCGGCAACTTCAAGAAACAACTTATAAATGCGGCAATGAAGAAATTATAGAAGTACAATTTTTAATACAAGACCCTGATGGCTATCTGTTGCGTTTTACAAATTAATTCTATTTGTAAAATGAGCATTGAACTGGGTATTGCTCAAAGCAGTACCGTTTCGAGGGTAGATAGATAATCTCCTGCATTTCATACGGAAGTACTGGGCGAGTAAATTTTATATTTGATGCAGTACGTCTTTGGCAGATAAGGCGAATGATAAAAAAGGAGA
>JAVVXB010000038.1:0-16121 GCA_036651815.1 Clostridia bacterium | reverse complement strand
CTTCCCCCATTGATGGGTGGCGCCATAGCCAAGCGGTAAGGCAGAGGTCTGCAAAACCTTCATCCCCAGTTCGATTCTGGGTGGCGCCTCCAAGTTAAGTGGACAGGTTGAAAATCCTGTCCACTTTTTCTTGTGTAAAATATGTTAAAATATACTTTAATGATGTTGACATCTTGTCGCAGGAGGTTATATGAATAGCTGCTCTGAACAGAAGCGAATTGCTTTCGGGTATGAACGCGATCTCGCTAGCCAAATAAAATCGCATCCAGTTCAGGTATTAGCGGTTGAGTTAATCTTTCGGGCATATGCCGATGGGCAAAGTATCGCTGAAATAGCAGAAATTTTAAAAAGCGCGCGTATTCCCTCTCCCAGAAACAATCTTATTTGTGGAAAGCAGACTTTAGCGAACATACTTTCCAATTCACATTATATTGGTGATAAGGATTATCCTCGAATCATTGATCAGGAGTTGTTTGATACTGTTCAATCAATATGACCTGCCCCCCCAATAATTGGACCAGTTTGAATGTTAGTAAAGATGATAAAATGACTAACAAAGGAGCTTTGGAAATGGCAAGGAAACAGTATACAACAGAGCAAATCATCGTAACCCTAAGGACGGTAGAATTATTGTGTGGGCAGGGCACATGAGACTCGAAATTTTGACATATCCCGAATTGGGCAGGAGCATGTATGTGCTCTATCCCGCGGGGGATCGCGTGAGTTGCTATGAAAACACGCTGATCACGATCCTGCGTGCGGACGACAGCGACGCTTTCCCAACCCTCGCTATATAGAACCCCCTTAAAGGGATGGACTATGTACCACCTGCGTATAAACTTTTAGCTAAGCACTGTTTAATCCTCTTCATCTTTGTCTTGCATAGTTTCGATTGCTCAAATGCAAATCTTATATCTTCTTCAGCGCAATTGTTCTATTTGTTATATTGTAAATGTTTTCTGCATTCATTAACTTCGCTACTTTTTGAATGAATTCACACTATAAAATCAGGTAAATATGACATCTGAATTATGTTCTGCGCGCCACTGATTAAATAGTTCGGGAATGACAGCTTTCGGAATCATTTATGAATCACAGAGTAGATATATTTTGCAATTCCTTTCATGCCATCCTTATTCGGATGAACTCCGTCGTCACTCCACTCAGGATGTTTAAGAGTGAGCGAAAGAAGATCGATTGTTTCGATTTCTCTGTCAGCAGACAACTCTGCGATGATAGGGCAAATGGAGTTATAAAGAATATCTACCCGAAACCCTCCCGATAGAATCGACGCATCAGTGTCGATAGCTGGACAAATCATAGTGTAAATTTTCGCATCTGGGCAGCCCCCGATATAGGAGTCGAATAGTTTCGCATAATCTGCTCTAAATTCCTCCTCATCCCATTCCACCATTTTCTGGCAGTCATTTGTTCCAAGCATGATAATGTAATTATCAGCTTGTAAATCCAACGATTCTTGATATTCGTCCATACCGGAATAAGAAAATCGATCCCCGCTCTTTATCATCGCGCCTGGTTTTCCGAAATTTGACACTTCATACTTCTTCCCCAGAAGATCGCTCAATTGCTCCGGGTACCCCACTGCCGTAATACTGTCTCCAATACAAGCAACCTGAATGCTCTCTTTCTGTCTGCTAGCGCATGAAATAAGCATTGCGGCGCAAACCAAGCAAACGATACTCGTAAAAAGAACGATTCTCCTGTTCATTTCATTTGCTCTCTTTCATAAAATTGTTTGTAAATGCAGCGATATGTACGGGTCAATTGTAAATTGCGAGTGAAGTATTTTAGTTTTGACCGATATCATAAACAATATCCCGTTTTGATCCTGCCTGTTTGAATACTTCCGTTCCATTCTTCTGCACCCAGTTCACGATATCTTGTCCCATAGAATGATCTGGAATAATAAATCGAAGCTTGCCTTCCACAACCAAATTTTGTAATTTCTCTACTGTCAACGCAGGATCTGCCCCGGTAAATCCTCCTGTCGCCAAAACCCCTTTGCCCGTCTGCAGCATCAGCGGCGCAGCAATCATCGCATTGGAAACGGCGACGAGATAGGTTTCTCCTTCGTAGTTCTGTTCGAGAAATTCAATCATCTTCTCCTTGCCGCGCAGTTGATAAGCTCCCATTCCGCTGTTCTTCTCCAGCGCAGGCCCTCCGACAGGCAGTATCGGATCAACCGTATAGAGCAGAGGCGTGCACGAGCATACCGTCGGAATAGCCAGCACCAGAATCATGGCAAAGATCCCCAACATTTTCCGTATTGCCTGCCGTTCTGTTTGCTTGACACGGAGCAATATCAGCAGTGCGCATACCGCAATGCAAGCGATTATGATGATCCAAGAAGCTATTTCATACCAATCTGGATATCTGGAGAGTAGAACCAATTGCATAACGGTGACGGCAACGATCGCCCCAATCAGGAAATATCCGTTCCGCCCCTTGCCGGCATACCAACCCCATAATTTCACGCACGCGATGCCAGAGAGTGCCGCAAATCCGGGCGCCAGCATTGCCAGATAGTACAGATGAAAATACTCTCCGATCGAAAGGTATGCAATCATGGGAAGGATCCACAACCCCCAGAAGATCAATCCGCGCAAACAGTTCATCCGCTCCTGATTTTTCTTCCTGATTCCCGCCAGTAAGAACAGTATCCCAAACGCGGCCAGCGGACTCAACCAGCTGATTTGCGTCCCAAGTTCTTTGTTCCATAACCGCAGGACGCCAGCCTCTCCCCCTTCATCGATCATGAATTGAGGCACTTTGGTGTCTTTGCCGCTGCCGTTGATATCCGCGTCCGCAAAGATGCGCTGCACGCCGTTATACCCAAGCAGAAGCTCCATTTCCGAGTTTGACTGGCTCCCGCTGACAAAGGGCCGCTCATTCTTCGGAGTCAGATCAACGGCGGCAACCCAGCTAAAGGCGACAAGCACAAAGCACATCGCGCCGATCACCAGATGCAAAACCCTCTTTCCCCATACAATCGGGGCCGTAAAAAAATAAACGCACGCGATCGCGGGGAGAACAAAAACCGCCTGAAGTGATTTGACGTTAAATCCAAGCCCAAGAATGATCATCGCCAAGACAAGGTGCTTTAAACTCCCTTTCTCGGCGGCATACATGGCAAACCGCGAGGAAAGCAGCATGAGCAGAATCAACGATGAATCCAGATTGTTGGTCCGTGCGACTGCGACAAAAATCGGCGTCACTGTAAGACAAAGCGCGGCAATGAGTCCTGCCAATTTGCCAAATCGTTTCGATACCAAATCATACAGCAGGAAAACCGAACAAGCAGCACTGATCGATTCGGCCAGAATCAGACTCCAACCGGTAACCCCAAACAGGAAGCCGAACAGGCATTGTATCCAGAGTCCGAACGCTGGTTTATCGACTGTCAAAAATCCGCCGGGGTCAAAAGACGCAAAGAAAAAACTGTGCCAGCTCGAAAGCATGCTTTTAACGGCCGCAGTATAATATGCATTCGAATAGCCCGCGTTCCATGCGCCATAGAAAGAAAAAAAAAACGAAAGCGCAATGATGCACCCCAATAGCAGCCTGGTCTTATGTCTTTGAACATACTTGATCATTTCCCGCCTCCGTATTGCCTGAACGGCAACTTGCAAGAGTTCGAACCATGCATTTGCCCGATTTGAAGGCAAATGTATGTTCTGACGTGTTTGTAGATGATATATTACGCCCGATCATGCACCGGAAATTCAAAAACGGATGGTATGTTCGAAATATTCGAGCATACGGTTTGGCACAAACGCCTGAACGGTTATGGATTCTTTAAGAAACGCAAAATCTCTTCCGCTGCAAATTCACTGCCATTCACGCGTAGCATGTCATCCTGAAAACGCTTTACGTTTTGCCTGCATGTCTCATCTGCCAGCAGCTGCCGGATCGAGTCTCGAAGCAGCGCGGGGGTAATCATGCCTTTATCCGGTATCATTTTACCGAGGCCGTGTTTTGCCATTAAGGATGCCGTCAGAAACTGTTCGTCCATCTGTGGCACGGCGAGCATAGGAACACCGAAGTAAATCGCTTCCATCACGCTTCCGGTTCCTGCATGCGTAATAAATAGCGAAGCTTTTTTCAACACGTCCAGCTGCGGCCAGAACGGCGCAACCACCATATTATCCGCAAGTTTACCCAACATTTCCGGCTTGATATGCGTACCGATTGAAGCAATCAACTGCACCGGTAATCCATCCACAGCCTCTGAAAGCATCATAAAGAATTCCGGCCAATTGTTAAACAGCGTGCCGAGTGATGCGTATATGATCGGGTCATTGTTTTGAATCGGCGTCACCCATTCGCCATCGCCTGCGCGAGGGCCAATCTGCGCGCCAGCAAATATCGTTCGATCGTCAAAGGTTTCGCCCGCCGGATGAAACATTCTGGATTGCGTCACAATGTCCAGATCACCGCGGCCTTCAAAGATTTCAAACACGCCGCTCGGTTCAACGCCGTAGTCGCGGCTGAACGATTCGGCCAGTTTTTTTGCGGTGGCTCTTGCGGGATGTGTATCCGGTATGTTCGGCCAGGACGAAGTCACCGAGAAATGCTCGTTGCACATATAGCTGGTGTGAAGCATGATAAGCGGCACCCCCAGCGATTTTGACGCGAGTCTGCCGGCGATTGCGAACGCGTCCGAAAGAATGGCATCCGGCTTGTCCTTTTGCAGAATCGGCAAAATTTGCTGAATCGCAACATCGGCATCCGAAAGGAAGCGTAGCGGCAGCTCCGCCATCATGTCCTTTTCAATATCGTCCTTTGCTTTCCCTTGATTGGTTAAAACCGTGTTGATCGGGTAAAATTCCGCGCCTGTTGCACGAATGGTTTTCTCAAAATTTGCCGACGTAAAGCAACTTACACGCACGCCACGCTGCACAAGCGCCGCGATAATCGGATAGGCGGAATAAACATGCCCCGTTGCCCCTACCGTAATCATTGCAATATACATACTGTTTCCTCCTGCTTATTTCAAGCGCATATGAACGCGCCGTTGGTTTGAATGACGGATTGATACCATTCAGCCGAATCCTTTCGAATGCGCTGCTGGGTTTGAAAATCAACATAGACCAGCCCATAGCGCATATCGTAGCCGGACGCCCACTCGAAATTATCCAGCAAAGACCAGGTCGTATAACCAATGACGGGAACATCCTCGCTGGCCGCACGTTTCAAAGCGAGCAGGTATCGATAAAGAAAGTCTATCCTCTGCGGATCGTGCACTTTCCCGTCTCTAGAAACGAAATCTAGGCTGGAATAACCATTCTCCGTAATCAGGATTGGTTTATGATAGCGTTCATAGAGCCATTTGGATGCCCAGTACATCACATCAGGCGTAATGCTCCATCCGAACGATGTTTTCGGGCTGCCCGCATATTCATATTCGCCGTATTCCTGAGGGCCGACGATTGCGCTTGCACCCTGATACACGTTGTACGCATAGAAGTCCAGCGGCTGATGTACGATCGAAAAATCCATCTCGAGCGCGCTGCTCCCGAATCGCTGATAGGCTTCCTCCGGAAAACAGCCCAAGTGAATGGGATCTCCCCACCAGGTATTGCTCATAACAAACTCTTTGCCAAGCACGAAGCTTTTCGTTTTTGCTTCCGCAATCGTGGCAGGTTCATCGTTCTTCGGAATAAACACATCCCCGGTAGGCGCAATTCCGATTTGTACTCGGCTGCCGAGTTTTCCCCGCAATACGCGTACCGCCTTGCCATGCGCGAGCATGATATTCTTCGACATCGTAACGATGCGCTCGTCCGACACATGCTGAAACGGCGCGTGAATGCCCACGCGATACCCGAGGCCCATAAACATCTGCGGTTCGTTGAATGTGAGCCAGTACGGCACGCGCTCGCCGAGCGTATCCGCCATCAGTCCCGCGTATGCCGCGAACCAGTCCGGGCTCTCGGGATTTTCCCAACCGCCAAGCTCATATAAGGCCTGCGGCATATTCCAGTGATACAGCGTAAGAATCGGCGTAATTCCGCTGGCGAGCAGTTCATCGACCAATTCGGAGTAGAATCGCAGACCCGCCGGATTCGAATGGTCCTTCCCCGCAGGCAAAACGCGCGGCCAGCTGACACTGAACCGATAGCTCTTCAGACCGATTTCGCGCATGATGGCGACATCTTCGCGGAACCTATGATAATGATCGCATGCGATATCGCCGCTTTCACCGTGGGCAATGTGTCCTGTGTGAAGCGCATCCCAAATGCCCGGCCCTTTGCCGTCCGCATTCCATCCGCCTTCTACCTGATAATCGGCGCTTGCCGCGCCCCATAAAAAATTTTCGGAAAATTGCATGTTTCTTCTCCAGTACGATTAATGATGTATGATTGTTCGAAGCTGTGCATCGAGTTGCGGCAATTGCCGCTCATCGATCATCGGGAGCATTTTTGCAACGCTCGCCAGAGAATCATATAACAGTGCGCTCTCTTCAAACGACAGCGCTTGATAGAGCGCTGGAATTTTCTCTTGAATCAGCTTGGACGCTGCCGGATCTGCCATCAGGTCGGCCAGCAGCGAGTCGGACGACCACGGATGAAGCAGATCCACCGTCGGTTGATACGTAATCGAAAAATGGCCGGGGCCTTCGTCGAATATTTTGTTGTCCGGATGGTACGGCGGGATAATACGCGCACGCGCGCTCGCGGGTATCGTTACCTCAAGGGTGATCAATCCGTCTGTACCGCGCCGCCACTCGCTCGCATACCGTCCGCAAGGGGAGTCGTAAGACACACGGATATAGCGCATGCGGTAGTTGATCCGCGGGGCAACGATCGCGGTTTTCCATCCATGCTCGCCGCACCGAAGCCCGGCGATATCGCCGTAGAGCGCCTCCGCGACGGAACCGTAGGCGTAATGGTTGAGGGAATTCATGCCGGTGCCCGATATCGTTCCGTCCGGCAGAATGGAATTCCAGCGCTCCCAGATCGTAGTCGCGCCAAGATTCACGCAGTACAGCCAGCCGGGAAACGATTCGTTGTACAGAAAACGAAACGCTTCCTCCGTCATATCGTTTTGCAGCAAGGCAGGTAACAACAACGGTGTTCCGCAAAATCCAGTCTTCATGCGGTAGGAGTCCCTCTTGATGCGAGAGCAAAATCCTTGCAGCAAAACTTCCTTATCCCGGTAGAGCCCGAAATATAGTGCGAGCACATATCCCGTCTGCGTATCAATACATAACCTTCCGGATGGCGCAAAGAATTCGTCGAGTATCGCTTCGCGAATATCCGCGCAAAGACGGCCGTATCGCGCGGTGTCCTCGCACATCCCGAGCTCCTTAGCGGCTTTTTCGCACAAGTGGACGCTGTTCCAATAGTAAACGGATAAGATATAACAATCGTCGGTTCCGCCTTTGAACGCCTGTTCGTTGATGCCGTCCAGCGCCAGCCAATCGCCGAATGTAAATCCGGAACGCAGAATATGGGCGCCTCCGCTCGCGCGATCTTTCTCGATCAGCGTTTCGACATAGTCCCGCATCATTGCGTACGATTCTCCCAGCAGATCGACATCGCCGTAAAACCGATACAAGGTCCAGGGAATGATGACCGCGGCGTCCGCCCAAACCGCGCCGCCCGGGTCAGCTGTGCCTCGCAGTGACGGGCTGTACATCGGAATATCTCCGCCATAGTAGCGCTGTTGATCCGCGCGAAGATCGCGGAGGTATTTTCGATAAAACTCTTTGCATTGCATCTGATAGCAGGCGGTTTCGCAGAATACCTGCGCATCCCCCGTCCAGCCAAGCCGTTCGTCCCGCTGGGGGCAATCCGTCGGAACGTCCAGAAAATTACTTCGCTGGCTCCAGATTGCGTTCTCAAGCAAACGGTTCAACAACGGGCTGTCGGTTTGCGCCTGTATGACCTGCGGCAGGCCGCTTTGCAGGACCAGCGCCGAAAAGTCCGCGGGATCGGGCGTATCCGGCCCCTCGACAAGCGCGTAGCGGAATCCGAAGAACGTAAAATACGGTTCGATCATTTTTTTCGTGCCGTCCGAAGTATATTCATACGCGGAGGCCGCGCTGCGCAGATTTTCGTTGTAAAAACAGCCGTTTTGCAGCGTTTCGCCGAAGCGGAGCCGCAGCGTTTTTCCACGCGGCATGCGATTGACAAATCGGATGATTCCCGCCATATTCTGCCCAAAGTCGAGTATTCGTTCGTTTTTCGGGGAGAGAATCAGCGTTGGTGATAACGTGATCGTATGGCGTACGGGCAGGGAAAAATCCGGTTCCGGTTCACAGGGCAAGTCGGTGCGCTGGCAGGGTACGGGCGGGATGGAAGGGAGCGTGTCGTCGCGCGACTCCCCGTCGTAGATACCGTTTTGCGTGATGCACGAAGAGGTGGCAAACCAATCGGTATCGGTTTCCAATAGTGTGACGGAGCCGTCGAGATGCGTGAGGGTGAGCTTCGCAGCGAGCAGGAAGCGATCGCCATATGTATTCACGTCACCGCCTTCGAGCCCGAAACGCCCTTTGTACCAGCCGTTTCCTAGCAATACTTCCAGACGGTTTTCACGCCGGATCAGGTGGAAAACATCGTATGTCTGGTAACGTAAATACGCCTGATAATCGTTGAACCCCGGCGAAAGATAATAGTCGCCCACGCGCTCATTGTTGAGAAAAGCGCGGTAAAGTCCGAGTCCTGTTATCTTGAGCTCCGCGGACGCGACATCGACTGCCGTAAAATCCCGGAACAGCAGCGGGCAGGCGATGTCGGAACCGGGGGTGATTGCTTGAAACATTAAGACGAACGCCTCCCGTCGGCTTGTTTACAGTTCATCCATCCAGAACGGACGCTCCCTCAGCGGCAAAGCGAAACGTTTCTCCAGCCAGGATTCTGCCAGGGAGACCCATTTTGCCGCATCGGTGTCGATCTCCATTCGGCTGCTCGCGCTCGCTTGATCCGCAAGGCACAAACCGTGCGGCCCCTTCTCAAACACGTGCACTTCAAACGGGACGCCTGCTGAAGCCAATGCGTTTGCCATGCGCGTCGTGTGCTGCACGCTAACCAGCGTGTCTTCGCTCGTCGCCCAGAGAAACGTCGGCGGCGTGTGTTCGGAGACGTGTAGAACCGGGCTGACTTCCTTCAACAATTCCAGCGCGGGCGAAACATCGCCGAATAGCGCAAACGCGGAAACAGATTGAAGCGTTTTGGCAAACGGATCGATCATGCGCAAGCCGGATTGCAGAATGTAGTCAGTCAACCCGTATGCGAGAATCGCCGCCGCAGGACGGAACGCTTCCTGTGATTCGTGAAAAAATTCGGAAAGGACGCTTTGATTCCAATATACGGAATACATGGCGCAATTATGCGCGCCTGCCGAAAAACCGCAGATGCAAAGCTTTTCCGTGTTCACCAACCATTCGTCGGCATGCGCCCGAATCGTCAGAAACGCCTTCCCAAGATCCCGAACCGGAGCGGGATGAATACTGTTGTGGTTGACTTTGATGTCGGCATCCATCGGTACGAAACCGGACGTATTATTCGTAAATGTAGAATACCGAAGAACAAACGCATGATACCCCATCGCGGCAAACCGAAGCGCAATCGGTTCCCCTTCCCGGTCAGAGCAATTTAAATATCCGCCACCGGGACAAATGACGATACCCGGCCGTTTCTGCCCGTTGAGCATCTCCTTGGAATTCCCCAGAATATATGTGGTCAACGTGACATCGGGTCTTCCCTCATAAAGCTGAATCCTTTGAATTTTCATGACTGAGTCCTTTCCTTATGATGCATGCGTTCGATCGACAGCCAGCGTTCGGGTTATTGCTTTGCGCCGAAATAGTAGTTCAATTTCGCGTAGAAATCATTCATGAGCATCGCGGAGTCCACCGCATGATAACAGCGAAGCAAATGCGGATGCTCCGTCCGGAATTGCGTTCGGCCGGTCTCGTCCAGTAGCAACGGAGCCGGCTTTATCGAATACGATTCCATGTGATCGTACATCGCGAGACCGACAACTGCGCAATCCCAGAACGCCCAGTTTTCACCGGTCGGCATAAACGCGGCAAACGCGGCGTCGCTGACTTCGAAACCCATCCGCTTAGCGGTGCGATCTTCCGCAATGCGATCCGTCAGCGTGGAAACGGCATAGAGCGTGCGTTCGTATAGATATTTTCCGATTGCGCTGCAAGGATAAACATCCCGATAGAGCTGCATCAAGCTTGCCTGCATACCCACCCCCATCGAGAGATCAAGCGTCCACCATTCCGCTCGGCTGTTCAACAGCACATTGTAGGCAAAATGATCGTTGCAGGTATTGAAGTTCCAGCTGTTGTTCGGGTACATACCGCCAACAAGCAAAACTCGGTCCTGCACGTCCGGGTTCGTTAAAAACGCAGCGGCAACATTGGTGACCGCGCCAAGCAGCACGATATACAGCGGGCGCGGATCGTCCCGCAGCGCTTCCCGCACGATTAATTCGGACGCTTCGCTCGTTTCAAAACCGCCTTCGGTTGTCATACGCGCGCTACCGTGACAAATGGGCACGCTGCCGCTTAGCACCATATGCGTGACTACGTTTTCTATTTCGACATAGCTCAACTGTCCAGAATTCGCGTCAAAGCGTTCGGTGAAGTGCTCGGCACAAATGCCGCGCACATCAAATTTCGGCGTCATCAGCGCCTGCGCGATAGCGAACTGGTCGTCCGCTTCGCAGCCGGCGTCCGTGTCGATGATCAGCCGGATCTGTTTGGATGAGTGAATGGAATATGGAGCTTGTTTCAGCATTTTTGGACTCCTTTTGTGGGTAGCATACTGCAAATCAATTTGCGCTACCAGCTTGTTATAATGCGCAGGCGGCGGAGTTATCGTCGCCGCCCGCAGATAATCAAAGGCAGCACTCTGCTACTTACTCGAATACCCAAGATGCGCCTGCATGAACGCGTTCTGTTTCATAATTCTGCATCCATGCCTGACATTGTCCTGCTACGGGCGCTCGTTTGGCTTCTAAACCATATCCAGCGCCTCGAATGTTGGTCATTTCACCGTAACAATGATCTGCGCATAACGCGTCATAGGCGCGGATGCATCGTCTTTCACTTCAAAAATGATATTAAAGTAATCGCCGGTTACTGCATCCTTGGGTATTATAAAACTTGCCGTCAATGCATCGATTTCTGCAACGGACAGTTCCGTTTCGATGCCGTTGTATTCGCTTACTTCGCGATATAGCCACCACGATGTTTTCAGTAAATCTCCATCCGGATCCTCCGCTAATGCGGTCAGAGAAACCGTCTCTCCCGCTGCGCCTGAAATATCAAGCGTCTTTGCGTTAACGACAGGCGGATGATTGCATTCATCGTAAGATGATACCGTCCAGTCGCAACGAGCCGCCCAATCTTCGGAAAGCGCTTGCAACCAACGTGTCGAACTGAACGCCCTGTCCATTTTGCCTGTATAGAAATTATATTCTTCATAACTCCCGCTGGAACTTAATGCCTTACCGTTAACGGATATTCTACCGCACCAAGTGCCAAGATTTCCGTTTTCCATGCCGCGAAGTCCAACCGGAATATGGATCAACCAGGACATACTATCACCCTCACCCAGCCAATCATATTGTTCGCGCTGCACCTGTGTGTCTTCATTAAATCCAAAAGTCGTTCTTTGTCCAAATTGAAACAGATCCGGTTCTCCGTAATAATAGGCGCCATCGCCGATCAGATGATACTCTTCCATCAACTTTCCATGATTGAATTTAATATTCTCCTTTAACCATGCACTCTGGAAATATTTTAAAACGTTAGCCGTTGGTTGTTTGGCAATTTGATAACCATACCCATTTGCAACGCCGTTGATCATTTTTAAATCCGGGTACAGTTCCGCTATAAAATTTTTGTAAGTCGTATCCTGTCCGGCGCCCTGGATCACTACCTTGTGAATCACTTTCTCGTATATCGCATCCCAATCAGCGGTTTCGCCATAAATCTCGTGTATGGTCAGCAGAGCCCGGGCAACCGTATTAAATCCACCCCAAGATGCGATATACAACGGACGCTGATCATCATCCAAAATGCGACTGGCAATCCAGTCTGAACCCTCGGTCGCCTCTCTTACATCGCCTTCAAACGCGACATTTCCGACTTTTACAACAGTAAGAAGTTGTTCCGGTGTCGGGTATGAGGGATCGTTTTCTACAAGATGTTGATGATCAACGCTATATTCGTCCTGAATCGTTTTTTCGATCCATCCCATTTCCTGTGGCCGATATTCGGTTAGTTGGGCAGCATTTTCACCGGCGCAGATACAATTTTTTGTGACTTCACCAAGCGTATGTACACCGTCGCCCTGAAAATGATACGTTGAAGCAGAGTAGATGATCCCTGCAAAATCAAAATCATTTGCATACAGCAAAATATGATGCAACGAATTGAAGTCGTCGCATTCTCCATCGGTCGTAATGATGATCCTGGTTTTATCAGGGTAGGAAAAAGGCATATTTGTGATTTCCAACGCTGCGCTTGCGTTAGTCGCCGCCGCTGATGTTTCTATGGATTCCGCCATTTCCGTAGTCGTCTCCGGCGCGGAAGTCGTCTCAACAACCACAGTTGACTCTGACCTCGAGATCAATGTCGATTGCGGTTTGACCCCGCCGCAGGCAACGAGCATAATGCTCGTTGCCGCGGCTAAAAACATCGAAACCAGTTTTTTCATATCCGATACTACACTTCTTCCGGTCTGTTTATTTCTTGGAATACCCAAGATGCGCCTGCATGAACGCGTCCGCAATACCCGGCCATGTCGCACACTCGGGTGTGCTTTTAATCGCACCTTCCTGTCCGACGCCAAAGCCGTGTCCGGCGCCTTCGAAGATATTCATTGCTGCATCGACACCTCGAGCAATCGCTACCTCGTAAAGAAGTGTCGTTCCCTCTGGTCCGACAACATTATCTTCCGATCCAACGCAAGTATAGAACGCCGGAAGATTAGTATTCTCTCCTTTATCATCAAGAGCGCCACCGTAAATCGGCAGAGCAACGTCCAGATCGCTGTTGACCGCGTCAATTGCATCCGGAATATAACTCGAATCATAATAGGTTGGGTTGCGATCGCCAAAGAGGTTGTTTACCGCGCCTATGACCGTTGCGGCGCCGCCGGACCAGCCGCAGGCTGCGATCATGTCTTGACCGCCCCAACCTTCCTGTTCGGCGTAGTAACGAACAATGCGGATCGCGCGCTGCTGATCCATGAAGATATCCTCGTCGGAGTAAGGGCGAATTCTTCTTTGCAAAACAAAAACGTTGTACCCAAGATTGTTAAATACGCTGATCGCAGGATACGCTTCGCCGTCGTTGCTGCGGTTTGTCATACCGCCGCCAGAGCAGAGGATGATGTTGCCTTTCGCCGTCGTTGGATTAGCCAGCAGACACTTCACCAAGAGCGGGACGAACCCGTAGGAATCAAGCGGTCCTTTATCGAGTTCTTCTTCGCTAAACTGTTCACCGTTCAATAGCGGCATGTTTTCGGCGTCCCAGAGGAAGTAAACACCATCCGCGACGGACTGCTTCAACGCTAGCGCACCCAGCGCTTCGATGAATCCCTCTTTTGCTCCGTCTTTTTTCTGCTTCAGTCGAACAGAAGCTCCGTATAAGTTAATATAGGACTCCTCTGATACGATTGGCTCAATAGACTGTACGAACTTAAAGTCCCTTACCGCATACTTTGCAAATTCTTCATCCGAAGCGTTTGCCGGCAGATTCCAAAGATAATCGAACAGGTCATACACCTGCCCCGTAACAGGGATCTCGACGATCGTGGATTCAGCTTTTGTCGGTGCTTTCGTCAGTAATGGGGCTTCTGTCGTCGCCACGGTCGCTTCGGGTGTTGCGCTTGCAGGCGCCGGAGACGCGCAGCCAAATAACATGGCGGCGCAGAGCAGAGCCGAAATCATAAACACGATCGTTCTTTTGCTTCTCATATTTCCTCCTTGCCATCGTATACGAAACGTTCTTGACCGGTGCTCCGGCACGAACCCATGTCAGAGCGCCGGTCATCACGCTGTCATTCCTGCCAGAAATGCGGCAGCGCGTTGTAAAGGTATGTCCTGCAGATTACTTCCGAATGGATTGCATCCGGATATGCACCGAAGAATGTGTTCTCGCCGAATATAAACATCGGGTTCTCCTGCATGGCATAAATTTGCGGTGCCAGATTGGGTATCGCGATATCCTGCGTTCCGGTGCAACAGTAGATCAAGAAGTCCGCGCTCGTGAAGCCCTGGGCTGTTACAGCATCCGCAAGAGCCGTTGCCACAAAGGTTCCCTGCACAGCGCCTTCCGTTTCGTTGTAGATCCAGCAATCGCCGCTGAAAGGAGCGAAATACTTCACATAACCCAGATCGTATAGGAACGTATACCAAGTCGTCACGCCGCCCATGGAGAAACCGACGAACGCGCGCCCGTCTCTGGTTGCATTGGTCCGGTAATTGCCGTCCACAAGAGGAAGAACATACTGGGCAAACTCCGCCTCTGCAAATTGCTTTGTCAGAGCGCCGCTGCCATTTGCCGTTGGGCCCGTTGACGCGATCGTGGAGTTCCATGTCGGCGCGACCAGAATAAAAGGCTTGACGTCGCCGTTCTGGATCATGTTGTCGACCAACTTCTGAAGCCCGGTGGAATGACCCGGCTGCAGATAAACTTCCGGGCGACCGTTTCCGCCATGCATCAGGTACAGCACGTTGTAATTTTCGGTGCCAGACGCATAGCCATAGGGCAAATAGATATTGAAATATTTCTCCTCGGTGCCGTTGTTGTAAGTAACCGTTTCAACGGTGCCCATTTGGATTGCTTCATCCTTGTAGGGCTCTGAATAGTCCGTCAAGGTGACAATTCCGGGGCCTTCGAATACATAATCCTCTTTCACGATTCTTTCAACCACGGGTGTCTCCGTTGGCGCCGCCGTTGCTTCAGACGCGAGAGCTTCAGTTGCGGCCGGAGCCTGCGCCGGCGTTTCCGTCACGGCGGGCGCTTTAGCCGCCGGAGTGGATCCTCTGCAGCCGGCGAACGTTGTCAAACAAAGCATGATCACAAGGATACTGGTTAAAAATCTCTTCATCGTCTTACTCCCTATTCTTTTGAAGATTTTGCGCTTGTGTGTACCAGAGAGCTCTCGGCTGGTTTATTTTGCGCGCAGCTCTTTGAACAAATCCACAAAGTGGTCCGCCATCGGAATCCAGAAGATCGAGTTATTTCCTTCCTGACCGGCACCGAATCCATGTGTTGCGTTCGCAAAGACATGCAGCTCGACGAGCGTTTTGCCATTCAGGCTGCGGAATAGGTCTAAGCTGTACAGCGGCGATACGGTGGTATCGATCTGGCCCGCGTTGATCATGACGGCCGGCAGGTTTGGATTGTCAGTGACATAGCCGTTGTACGGCTCGCCGTCGTGCATGGCCTCGAGGTCGTAGGCGGGACCGTAGTTGATGATCGCTACGTCAAGATCAGAATTGACCGCGTCCACCGCGTCCGGCACGTAGTTCGAATCGTAGATGGTTGGCTGAATATCGCCGTAGCAGTTCACGATCGCGCCGCTGATGGTGCCGCCGCCGCCGGAGAATCCCGTGGCCAGCATGGTGTCCATGCCGCCTAGGCCCATCACTTCCGCGTTATAACGGATGTAGCGGATGCTGCGCTGCATGTCCATCCAAACGTCTTTGCCAGAGTACGGCGCGACGCGACGCTGGAGCACATAGGCGTTATAGCCCAGCGCATTGAAGTCCTCGGCGATCGGGTAACCCTCGCCGGTGTTGCTGCGCTGGCTGTAACCGCCTCCAGCAACGACGATGATATTGCCCTTGACATTCATCTGGTCTTCGAGCAGATACGGTACGAGGAATGGTTTGAAAGTCGGATAATCCCAACTCTCGTAGGTGAACTCGAGTGTAGTTTTGTCCTCGGCGCAGGGAATGTTCTCGCCCCAGATAAACCATGCGGTATCGGCGAATGGTTTGATCTGCACAAGAGCTGCGCGGGCCGCGGTGCAAGCGTCGATATAACCCTTCGCCGCAGCGTCGATATGTTCAGGATCGATGAACGGCAGCCGCGAGCAGACTTGTGTATAGTCCTTCAACGA
>JAVVXB010000037.1:0-19186 GCA_036651815.1 Clostridia bacterium | reverse complement strand
CCAGGGACAGCAGCCACTGTACCAGCTTATCCGAAAAATTGTCGGCGGCAAAGGCGCTGCCCAAAAATCCGGAGAGGGTAATGGCCACCTGTATGGTAGCTAAAAATCGTGCGGGCTGGCTGGTAAGCCGGGCAAGACGCACCGCCCGCTTGTCCCCCTGCGCCGCCATCTGTGCTAATTTGTTGTCGTTCATAGAAATTACCGCTATTTCCGCACAGGCGAAAACTGCGTTAAGTGCAATCAGCAGTAGCTGTAACAGAATCTGCCATAGAATCGGGTCGTTCAAAGTCGTTCCTCCTATTATTTTTTGAATGGATTGTGTTGTGCTGACCCGCTATCTCAATAGTTTCCGAAAACGTAAAAAGGCACACCCACCGTTCCAAAGAGAACGTAGGTATGCCCTATATATTAAGTTATCTTTTAATAATCGATCGTGACCGTCATCGCCGCTGTCATCATCCAATGCGCAAAAACATCCCCTCTATATTGATATATACAATATATGCTAGCATATCCTGTCGATTATGTCAATTTTGGAAACGAAAATTGCGTATACATTGTCTACAGTCCTGCACAAAGCTATTATATGCAACGCTATACTCAAGCATATGGATGAGCAATAAGTTGAGTGGCTTGGCGGATGTTTTCTCAAAGAATCCTGCGAGCTTTCTGCGCTACTCCGCAGAACCGAATACTGTTGTAATTTTAGATTTTGCAAAGATGCGGCTTGCAATGAATCTGCTATATTAATCCCAGCAAAGTACAGTAACAAGGTATGCAAGAATCAACAAGTTGTTTTTTTAGGTCAGCAAATATAAGGGGCCGCAGCGCACTGTGAAATAAATCATGGTGCGTTTTTTATTCCCTCAATGAGATGATTTTCGATGTTTATATGGGATTTTCTACTGGGCAATGTCATGGATCCGTTCATCGAATGGATCTTCAGTCAAGTGGTTGGCTTTCTTGCCGACTTCTTTGCGCAGATGGGCAACATGGGCGTGGAGCTATTCGCCATGAGCTGTGTGCAATTCATCGTTCTGTTTTTTTGTCTGGCTTGGGCGCTGTATGGTACAGGGCTGGTGGTATCCGCGTTTAAAACCGAAACCGGCATCGAATACCCGCACGGCCATGGCAGCGTAAAGGACGCCGTCCTCAATGTCATCAACGGCTTTATGGTGGTGTCGCTGTTCACCATCGTGCCGATGGAGTTGTTCACGCCGTCGGTCAATCTGCAAAGCAGCCTCACAGCAGGCATCACCGGCTTTGGCACCAGCTTCGGTGAAATAGCGGCATCATTGCTGAGCTTGGCACAGCGCCTGATGCCGATGCCGCCGCAACATCCGGCGTGTTTGGCGGGCTATCCGTCATCACGAACCCCATCATACTACTGTTTATGCTGATCCTGATGGGCTTTGCGGTGATTAAAGTGCTCTTCACAAATTTCAAGCACGTCGGCATTCTGCTCATTCAAATCGCCGTGAGTAGCCTGTATATTCAGCTTCCCCCATGGGCATATGGATGGATTTTTACAGTGGCGCAAGCAGATTATCGGCTTGTGCCTCACCACATTTTTGCAGGCAACCATTCTTACGACGTGGCTGATGGTATCGAGAGCCAATGCCCTGCTGTTCAATGTGCTTTCGTTTATGAGCGATAAGCTGCTCACCGAGGGCAACACCGCCACCAGCATTAACGAGCTGTATTTGTTTCTCACAAACCTCACCGCCATTGAGTATATTCGCAACTTTATGAAGCGTGTGTGTAAGAAGGAATCGGCGGTTATTTTAGCATCGCAGAACCTGGAAGATTTTACGATTCCGAGTATTGCCGAGCTGACAAAGCCGCCGTTTTCTATCCCCACCCACGCATTTTTCTTTAACGCCGGCAACATCGACAAGCGGTTTTACATGGAGACCCTCCAGCTGGAAGAATTGGAGTACAAGCTCATCCGCTTTCCCCCAGCGGGGCGTGTGCCTCTACAAGTGCGGCAACGAGCGCTATAACCTCGCCATCCATGCCCCCCCAGTTACAAGGAAGAGCTGTTCGGAAAAGGTGGCAGCAGATGACGAAACCGCCGTGCTATTCATGACGAGTAGCACGCACATGGTATATTTATTAGCTTACTGTAAAGTGGATTTTGAATGCTGATGGGGGTGTTGCTCATAATCTTTGCTTAAAACACTTGAGAATGACTGTAGATATAAAAAAGCTCTTGACTTTGTTTATACTCTTTTACGAGTGGTTCAAATGTTTGATCAAATTCTTCAGCGGCTTGGTTATCAATTTCATAAACATCACTTTCATGAAAAGTCCAGTTTCCTTTAGGAATTGCCCCTGCACAAAGCTCTTTTACTAATAAAGCTGTTGGGAAGATATTATCACCAACACAAATATTATAATGTTTGCTACTTTTGAAACCGCTACTTATATAATTTTCAGGATTTCCAAATATTGCAATTGTATCATAGCCAAGTTCTATCGCCTTTTTAAAAGAGTATTCCAAAAGCATTTTGCCGTAGCCGTTTCTTTGGTATTTAGGATGCACGCTGAGTGGTCCAAAGGTGATAATGGGTTTTTCATTTCCGTTATCATCAATCATCTTTGATTTTGTGTACATAATATTCGCAATGATAGCGTTGTCACATTCTAATACAAGATCCAAGTTTGCTATAAAATCCTTATGGCTACGCATTATATGTACAAGGTAATGTTCATCACATCCGGGTGAATGCAAATTCCAAAAAGCTTTACGGGTCAATTCTTCTACTTCTTTATAATCAGTTTGTAATTCATTTCTTATTTGCATGGTATTGATACCCTCACTTCTTATTTTATAAAACACCCCTGTGCCATCCTTGCAGCACAGTGCTAGCAGATAACGCAGATTTTATTCAATCACAAACCGATTGCTCTCACAGGTAGTCAGCTCTTTTATATATAAAATTTATCATAAGAAGCCCTGAAATTCAATCGCAAATCAAAGTATAAAGGAAAACGAATCATGAAACCACTGAATAAACAGAAAGAAAACAAGGCGAGTATCCTTGCTTCATAGTACAGGGTGAGCGAGGTAACCGCAGCAATACAGGCGATGGTATCGGCAAACACATAGCTGCTCGGTACAATTCTCAGAACGTACTAAGCGGTCTTTTGCTTTATGTTGAGTGTGGGCAAGCTACCGCCCCATCGCTCGTCCATCCGGCGAAGTGGTCTGGCTTTGTGCCAATCGGGTGGAACATAGCAAGAAAATTCGCAAACATGCCCCCTCGATTTCGGAAAGCAATCTGAAAGAGCATCTTTTCAGGCTTCTGAGTACGGATGATTTTGATGAGGAAACGCTGTCTTAAACAGTGAATTTCATCATAGTTCAAGAAACCAGCGAACTGAAAAATCCAATATGCAGCAAAAATTTGCGCAAACCAGGTGTAAATGGGTAGAATGGCAGTAGCTCATAATGATGCCACCGTTTTGAATGTTGTCGTAACAACAACTCCATTCTACACGTTTGGTTGCCCTATGGGTTGTTCTTTTGCACAGGCTGGGTGGCGCACTTCATTTTGCAAGCTATCTTATGCAAAGATACTGATGATCGCAAACGCAGCAATGGAAAATAGCGTATTGAGTGAAAGCGCGGTTGATAACACCGCCTGTTCCTCCGGCTCTTGCACATAGATCGGCAGTATGAAGGGGGCCGGTAGCGAAAACATAAGGATGATTGCAAACTTCAGCGCCCGCGTCATGGGCGCAAGTAAGCCAATGGCCCAAATACTCACGACACAGAGACAGGCGGTAACAAGAACGCGCAGAGCCACAGACACTGCGGCACGGTTCATTGTTGAGCGTGAAAGCCGCATTTGGCAGCCGATCACAAATAGGATTACGCAGGCCGTAGGCGCTTTGATAAAAGAAAGCATCGCCTCCACTATGCCACCCCACGCGCTATGAGCCACACGTGTGCCAAGTCCCGTCACACCAACCAGTACGCCAAGCAGCATTGCCAGCAGTACCGGCGAACGAAAAGTCGAACGTAACGTTGTCTGTATAGATTTTCCTGTTTTCCCATTGAGCAGCCCCACGTATACCGTAAACACAAATAATGTATGTCCAAAGTCCAACATTGCAAAGTTGTTGATCTGGTTTTCACCAAACAGCACCAAATACAGCGCGTATCCCAGCATGCCCGCCTCGAATCCGGTGGTTAGAAACGGGAGCATCGGCTGATGTCCGCGCAGCATCTTCCGAAGCAGCCATCCGCAAAGCAGTCCCAGTACACAGGCGCAAAACATGACTGCAGAGCATGCAAGAATTGTCCGATCGTAGGTCGCCGTATAAAACGCACTGAAAAGAACGGCAGGCAACGTAATATTTACAACAAATTGCTTCATGCCATCCACGGCTGCTGTCGATATCCATTGCTTTCGTCCAAATAGATAGCCCAAAGCAATTACCATAAAGACCGGCAGCACGGCCTCCAATACACGAATAAGCCCCATATTTCATTCTCCTCGTTCAACTCTTTAATCCGTTCTAGTCAGTCCGTACGGCTCATAAGTTTAGCGAATGTTCTTACGTAATTCGTTTGCGGGGTCATCTGCTATTTCCCGACGCAAAATCGTTCGAAAATTCGTTCAATCACTGCCGCATCCACATCTGTACCCGTGATCGCACCCAGATAATGCAGCGCATTTTGAATATCGGTTGCCAAACAGTCGAGTTCGCCCGATTCCGTTGCTGAACACAGTGCTTGCAGTGCCTGCTCCAGCAGATGCATATGCCGTTCATTGGTGATACAGGTACAATCCTGCTGCTCCGGTGCAGCCATTTCCAAAATTCGTTGTTTCAGCGTATCCAGCCCCGCTCCGGTCTTTGCGCTGACACGACAAATCTGTCCCTGTTCCACCCGTTCTGCAGTCAACGTTTCCACCGTCCATGGAGTGGGCAAATCGCATTTGTTGATCAGTATAATTCGATGGACCTCGCCGGATGTTTCCTGTAGCAGTGCAGCATCGTCATCGGTCAACGCCGTGCTGCCATCAAACACCACGCACCGTACATCCGCCGTCCGCATCGCTTCACGCGCACGGTCTACGCCGATACGCTCTGCCTCGTCCTCCGTCTCCCGTAACCCTGCCGTATCAATCAACCGTATGGGAACGCCGTCAAACGACACTTTCTCATCCAACACATCGCGCGTTGTACCCGCATTTGCGGTCACAATGGCTCGATCATGACCAAGTAGCGTATTCATCAAAGAGCTTTTCCCGACATTGGGTCGTCCTAGAATCGCTACGCGCAATCCGTCGCGCAACACGCGTCCTCGCCGTCCATCGGCAATCAGCTTTTCCATTCGTTCAATTGCATTGCGAAGGGTTTCAGGAACGGCCGCATACGCATCCTCCTCCGCCTCATCCGGATAATCGATCGCTGCGTCAATGCCGGACAATGCATCCAGCAACAGCTGTTCCACCGCTTCCACTTCCCGGCTGACGCTCCCATGCAATTGCAACATGGCGGCCTTTCGGCTCTGCTCTGCATCCGCCGTGATGATATCCATAACTGCTTCAGCCTGCGTTAAATCCATTTTCCCATTTAAAAACGCGCGCTTGGTAAACTCTCCACCCTGCGCAGGCCGAAAACCGATTCCCCCAAGCATTTCCAAAATTTTCCGAACGGTCTGCATCCCGCCATGGCAATTGATCTCCAGCATATCCTCGCCCGTATAGGTCTTGGGTGCCGGAAACCAGACGGCCATGCAGTCGTCCACTACTTCGCCGCAATCCAGTGCGCGCACATAGACCAGCCGCTGCGGCACGTTCGTCAAATCCCGGTCAAACAGCGCCATCGCTCGGACCGCGTGATCCCCTGAAATGCGTATGACCGCAATCGCACCGCCGATAGCGGACGATGGCGCAAAAATCGTATCATTCATCTGTTTTATCTCATCTTTCTGCAAGACAGGTCCCTTTCATGATACAAAAAAGCCGGTATCGCTTTGCTTTACCGGCTTGCCTGTTATTTCGCTGGTGCAATTACCACGTGGCGGTTTGGCTCCTCGCCTTCACTGTGGGTTGTCACGCCTTGGAATCCCTGTAGCGCACTGTGCAGCACGCGCCGTTCATATGGATTCATCGGCTCCATTGTGACCGCCCGTCCAGTCTGACGTACACGGGCTGCATTTTTCCTTGCAAGTCTGCGCAGCGTTTCTTCCCGACGAACACGATACCCTTCGGTATCTAACGTGATGCGCACATATCCTTCGTCCTTGCGTCCTTTATTGGCCACCAGAGACACGATGTATTGCAACGCATCCAGGGTTTCGCCACGGCGCCCGATCAACAGACCCATGGTATCTGCGTCAATGCATAGGCGCAATCCGTTTTCGGTGTTCGCTGCCAGCACGGTTGCTTTCACGCCCATCTTTTCCAATAATTCATGAAGAAATGCCGCACAGGGTATCTCTGCGGCCAACTCGGCAGAATAGGCGAATGTTTCCACCGTGTCCGTTTCCTCACAGCGGTGATCTCGCTGCTCAGAATATCCGCCCGCACGGCCATTGCTACGTTCGTATGGAGTACGTCCGCCGCGTACGTTGCGTTCGTTCGCATGGCGTTGGTTGGCTTCTTCCTTCTGAAACACCTGTTCCATTTCCAGAACCAACGGCACGGCACGTTCTGTTAGGCGAACAATCGCCTGCTTGGCGCCAAAGCCAAACAAACCTTTTGTTTCGGTTTTCAGCGTTTCAATCTCCACTTCGTCGATGGTTACACCCATCTCCTTCAAGCCGAGAAAGATTGCCTCGTCCACGCTGCGACCGGAAAACTCCATGCTTCTCATTTTTTTGAAACCTCCACAATTGCTTGCTGGTCTTTTTCAATGGATTTGTTGATGATCACAGTCGTCACAATTGAAAGTAAACTGCTAAACGTCCAATATAGTGCAAAGCTCGTATTATAGGTCATACAGAACCAAACGGACATGAGCGGAAACATCCACTGCATCAACTTCCCCGTACTACCAGCCGCATCATTCTTGGGTTGATTCTTTGTCATAATCCAGCTTGATAAAAACATCGAAGCGCCGGCCAACAGCGGGAAAATAAACCATCCATTACTTTTCCCGGCATATAGGTTTACGCAAGGAGCCATCAACAGATCGTATTTGGCGGTTAGCTCCGCCGTTATACTTGCCAAAGAAATCTTATCGCCATTTTGTACAAAGAAGCCAAGATCAATAAACTTCTGTAAAGCAGCAGGATTCTCCTTGAAATACAGCAGCTTTGGCAATTCCGCATTGGCTTTGCCAAAGAAATCCTTCGCGGCCTGCACCACGGGCATCATGCCGTTGTCCGGCTGCCACATGTTGTTTACCCAAAGAAATTTGAATTTCTCAAACATTTCGAGACCGGCCTGCTCATTCTCCTCCATTGTGAGAATCAGCTTCACCATCATCTCGTTGCCCCACTGCCGGAACGCCGCAATGAAGATGAAAAACAGCGGCATGGTAATCAACATCGGCAGACATCCGCCAAACATGCTCACGTTGTTTTCCTTCATGAACTTACGCTGTTCAAGATTCAACTTTTCGGGATTGTTCTCGTATTTTTTACGAATCTTATCAAGCTGCGGCTGAACTGCCTGCATCTTGACGGTCGATTTTCTGGATTTGATATCACCAAAAACCGACAACAACCGAATGATAATCGTTGCAATCAAAATGGTCAGCACGATGCTCTCATTCGTCAGAGACTCATAGAGCCAGCGCATGCCCAGAAACGCCCATTGTGTTATAAAGAAATCGCCTTCCAAGGATTTCCCTCCTCTCGGTTGGTTGACCGTAACAAGAAATCAAATTATGTGTGTAGAATTGGATTTTGGAACAGGTTCCCCGCTCAAATTGGTTGCCCTTTCTTCTTGGGAAAGATATCCGGAACAGGGTCATAGCCACCCTTTCCAAATGGATTGCAGCGCAACACCCGCCAAATTGCCAACAGCATCCCTCGTAGTGCGCCGTGCTTTTCAATTGCTTCCAGCGCATACTGCGAGCATGTGGGTTGAAAGCGGCAGCATGGCCGCAACATCGGGGAAATATAGTTTTGATAGCCTATAATCAGAGTCTGGAGAATGCGCTTCATTCGGATTCCTCCGGTGAAAGCAACCCCGCACGACTAAGCAGCGTGCGCATCGTGAAACAGATCTGTTGAAACGGTGCTTCCTTAGCTGCATCACGTGCAATGAAGATTACATTGTACCCCGGCATCATTGCGCCAACCAGGGGCGTTGCCGCCTCCCGCATGCGGCGCTTGACACGGTTTCTAATGACACTGTTTCCGATTTTTTTGCTTACGGAGAATCCTATTTTTGCACCTTTTGTTCTGTTTTTTGCATACACCAGCGCGCATAACCTGCTGGATTGTGATTTTCCGACACGGTATGTGTAACGAAATTCCTTCTTCCGTTTTAAGGAATCCTGGCGTTTCAAATATTACTCACTATGCCCACCGTGCGGTACAAAGGCTCTCCTCTTCTACTGAAAAAAGCTTGCGGCAAGCAAATGCCCGCCGCAAGCGCTTGTGTGCCCGGTACAATCGGTTGCAAAACGTTATGCACTCAGCACTTTACGGCCCTTTGCGCGTCTGCGTCTGAGCACGTTGCGGCCGTCTGCGGTCTTCATGCGCTTGCGGAATCCATGCACCTTGCTGCGTTGCCGTTTCTTCGGCTGATAAGTCCGTACCATATTTTTACACCTCTCTTATCCATCAGTCTTATACGGGTTGCCCCGATATTCTTTTATACTGTCATATGGGCATATCTCCACATGATAATAACCTTAATTATTATAGTAGAACGTGGCTTCCTATGTCAAGCTATTTTCCCCAAAATGCGTTTTTCAGCAAATATGTTCGGCCCATGTGGTATAAACTACATGAAACTCATTGATACAGATGGTTCTCCCCACGAATCGTCCCATCTGTCGATCACTCACAATCTTCAGACAAAACCCTGCGTTTTTCATTCGATGTGATGTAACGATGCTTTGTTGCCGCATGCAATACGCTGTTTGCCGCGACCTACCCGAAAACTTACAATTTCCCCTGCACAGTTATGGTCATGAACGTGCGCAATGTGTGCTGGAGTTTATCTCGCCGCAGCAATGGCATGATGCCGCGGAACACCTGCGTTCGAGTCACACCAGCCAATTCGAAGAGCATATCCGAAGCATCTTTCACCGAGGGCGATTCATCGCACACCAGCGTTACGCGATCTTCCTTAAAATAGAAATGCAACACCCGCGTAAAGGGCGTTTCAATAAAATGAATGTTGACATGCAGCATCCATTCGCCCGTTTGGGTCAGCTCCGTCTGGAAACAGGTGCGCACAGCATAGCAATCCTCCCGCTGTTGGATTGTTGCGGCAGTATAGCCCTGCATGCTGAGCATCAGTCGATGTATCTGCTTTCCTTCGGAAACCTCCATGCGCAGATTTCCGTCCGCTTCCCGGCGAAAAGCGATGCGCTCGATGCCGGTGGCGTAGTTGTTCATAACATTCATCAGAATAGTTGGAAACAGTCCCGCAACATTTCGTTCAAAGGTATATACCCGTCCATCCAGACGGTCAGCCAACGTTGCTGTTGGAATGCCGGTGCGCGCCGGATCATAGAACGCGCTACGCCAGCGGACGGTCAATCCGTTTTTGGTAACCGCAAAAGCCTCCTGCGCTGCATCGTCCTGCGGTAGCGGTATATCCGTAATGTTGGCAAAAGCCGTCTCCACCTCGTCCATCACACCGCCCTGAGCAAACAGCCGGGAAGTACCGGAAAACATCACCACGATACTGTCCTTATCCGGTAAAGCAAGCATATATTGACCAAATGCGCCATTAAACAGAAATGCACCCGTGTGGGATGTCATCCACATCTGATGCCCATACCCATAGGTAATCTCGCCGTTGGGTGTTTCGATCTGCTGCTGCGTCGCTGCGGCAATCCAATCTTCACTCAGGAGTTGCCGTTCCTCGCCGTTGACCAACCATCGGCCATGGTTTAAGTACAGCTGCCCGATCTTTGCTACGCTCTCTATTGATAGGCTCAGCCCCCAGCCACCTTTTTCCGTTCCATTGGGGCAAACATCCCAGGTCGCATCCGAGATGCCCAGCGGTTGCAGCAAGCGTGGTGTAAGATACTGCAGACAGGTCTGCCCCGTCTTTCTGCGTACGATGGCCGCCAGCATGTAGGTATTCATGGAATTGTAGTCAAAGGCTGATCCCACTGGAAATTTTGTCATGGCATGCATGAATTCCTTTTCCCAGTCCGCGCCAAGAACCGTTCCTACCTCATTGAACAGTGAGCCGGTACTCATATTGAGCAGATTACTCACGCACATATCATAGGCGGGATGGGTGGGATCTTCCGGCAATTTATCAAAAAAAATATCGCTCAACCGCTCGTCTATGCGAAGCCGTCCCTCATCCACCAGCAGTCCAATGGCGGTGGAAACGATGGATTTGCTCAATGAATAGAGTTGATGTGGCATTTCTGTTTCATAGGGTGCCCAACTAGCTTCCGCGATCACCTTGCCATGGCGCATCACCAAAATTTGTTGCGCGTTGGCGGTTGTATCGGCTTGGATGGCGTCAATCAACGCATTGAGTGCGCAGGTTCGCACCCCCTGAGATTCCGGTGTGGCGCGTGGCAGTGGCGCGGTGTTTGCGCAGACGAGGCAGGATCGCTTGCTTGGTTTGTAGGGATATGCATACAGATGCTGCGTATCCTGCTTTAGAAACTTAACGATGAGATCAAAGGTGCGCTTCTCCAGCGATTGATCAACCTGCTGTAATTCTTTGCGAAAGATTCCTCGTTTTCGTTTGAGTACCGCTTTATCCATGCCCGCGAGCTCACGGTAGCGTTCCTCCACACGATCCACAACGCAATCCCAAGGCATCGGCAACGTATTCTGCACGCATTGGCGAATGCCCGCAATGCGCTCCGGCGCTGCAAGAAATGCATCAATTGCGTCCGCCATGCTAGCCGCGGTATCGCCGCAGGTGAGGCCGTTTACGCCATTTTGAATCCGTTGTGCGGAGCTTGAGCCATCAATTGCAAGGGATGGCGTCCCCTGAGCCGCCGCTTCGCAGACGACAAGTCCTGCGGTGATGCTCATACTAGGAAACAGGCACAGCGATGCGGATGCATACAGCGCATTGAGCATTTGGCCATCGCTGATATGCCCGAGAAACCGCACGTTTGTCACAAGGTTAAGCGCCTGAACGCGGGCTTTGATTGCGCTTTCCTCCGACCCCTGCCCCGCGAACACAAGCTGGAACGCCACGCCACGCGTACGTAAAATTGCTGCCGCTTCCAGAATGCGCGGCAGATTTTTCATGCGTTCCAGCCGACCCACGCATAAGAGAATCGGCGTTTCTAACAGATGAAAGCGTTCCTTGAAGCGGGCAATGGCCGCAGGTTCTGCGAGGTTGATATCAGTGCCGTTTTCAAACACCTCAATGTTGCCGGCAAATCCCTGCGCACAAAGCAATTCTTTTGCATCGTCGCTGACGGTCCATATCTCGTCACAGCGGTTATAATAATCCAGCACAAAACGTGCCGACTGAGTTGCCGCCCGTTCTTCTCCGGGCGGTGCAAAATAATCCTGAAAATACTTGGAGTGGAAGGTGCCAATCAACGGGATGTGCAGGCGGTCTGCTATGCGGGCTGCTTCCATGCCGGCCACACCAGGAGAATGCGTATGCACCAAATCCAGCGAAATCGAGTCCATCCGCGATAAATAATGGATATCGAGTGCGGCAAACCCGGCGCGGTATTGGAACGTTCCCACCTGGGGTACGGATAAAAAATCAACGATTTCAAACGGGTACCGTGCCCGGCATTCTCCGTTGACCAGCGGAGTTACCACATAGCACGCATGCCCACGTTCCCCTAGAGTGCGCGCATATTCGTAAGCGACGCGTCCCACGCCATCCTTGACGGGTAAAAACGAATCTGTACACTGGGCAATCCGCAGCATTTTTTCGACCTCCCGCGCATGGTTTGCCCGTTGATTAAACCGCGTCGGCAAACACTCGCATATTCCGGCATTAACCGTTCATGATAATTAGTGTATCACATTTTTCGATGGAGAAAGCGTATTTTTTCACATGCCCGTTGAAACCAACCTCACGTTACCAAACCTTTCGTTTTCTGCAACAGAGGAATGAATTCGTTGATAAATGGCTTCAATTATCGGCTATTCGTATGGTATAATGAATTATGAAAAAGTGAGGTGGATTATCCATGAAAGACGAACGTCTGAAAAAACTGTCGGAGTTGCTGATCCATGATTCTCTTGGCCTACAAAAAGGAGAATTGTTCGAAATTAACGGCGCATTGCCTGCCAAGCCGCTGATCAAAGAGTTGATGCGCGCGGCACATCGCATTGGCGCTGTTCCGTTTTTACATCTATCCGACGATGAACTCAGCCGCATATTCTTTGAGTTCATCGATCCCGATCATCCGGATGAGGCCATGCCCGCAATTTTAAACCAGCTCGATTGGGAAACCCGTTATTGGGATCATCTGGTTGCGCATGTGGATATCGGCGTGGATGAAAACGATGCCGAGCTTTCCGCAGTGGATGCCCGTGCGCGTACGCTTTATCGGGATGCGCGCAAAAACCTGCGCGACCGCATCATCGATGAACGCCGTTGGGTCTATCTCCACTGGCCCACCATGGCAGACGCACAAAAAGCAGGCATGTGCTATGATGATTTCTATGAGTTTTTTCTCTCTGCCGCACTGGTGGATTACGAAAAGATGGGACGCGACATGGAACCGCTTGTTGCCCTCATGGAACAAACGGATCGAGTGCGGCTCAAGGGTCCCGGCACGGATCTAACCTTCTCCATCAAGGGCATTCCGGTCATTCCCTGCGATGGTCATCTAAATATTCCCGATGGCGAGGTTTATACCGCACCAGTTCGGGACAGTGCCAATGGCGTTGTACAGTATAATACGCCCGCAATGCGCTATGGACTTAAATTCAATAATCCCCGGCTATTGTTCCAAAACGGCCGTATTATGGAAGCAAGTTGTGATGGCGATTCCAGCGCGTTCAACGAAATGCTGGATGCGGATGAGGGTGCACGCTATCTCGGAGAGTTTGCCATTGGCGTCAATAACGCAATTACCAAGTCCATCGGCAACACACTCTACGACGAAAAAATTGGCGGCTCATTCCATCTGACGCCCGGTGCTTCCTATGCCGATGCGTTCAATGGCAACAAGTCACAGTTGCACCTTGACATTGTCTGCATCCAAACCCCTGCCTTTGGCGGCGGTGAAATCTGGTTTGACGAAAAACTGATCCGCAAGGATGGCCTGTTCGTTGTGGATACACTGAAAGGATTGAATCCGTGAAAATGCTGCGCGTGCGTCAATTGGCAATTGATTTTACGGCAATCCTTTTCGGTAGCGCATTGATTTCCTGTGGACTGGTGTTGTTTACCATTCCGAATGAAATTGCGCCCGGTGGCGTCACCGGCTTCTCTACGGTGCTTTCGTATCTCACGGGACTATCCGTAGGAAGCTGGTCACTGCTGCTGAATATCCCAATTATCGCCGCCGCATGGTGGAAACAGGGCTTTCGGCCGCTGCTTAAGACCATGATGGGTACGATACTGGTCAGTGTTTTCATTGATTTGTTTACACCGGTGATTACGCCCTATACCAATAATCCGCTGCTGGCTGCCGTGTTAGGCGGCGTACTCTGCGGCGTTGGCATGGGCGCAATTTTCGCGCGCGGCGCTTCCACGGGCGGAACCGATCTCATCAGTCTATTGCTCAACCGTGCCTTCCCCAACCTATCCATTGGCATGCTGCTACTCATGGTGGACGCAACCGTTGTAGTGTTTGCCGTCATCGTTTTCCGGGACATCGAGGTAGCGCTATATTCCATCGTAACCATCTTTGTCACCACAAAGACCATTGATTCCATCATGGAGGGCATTGAGCACGCCAAAGTAATCTATGTGGTCACCGAACGGGGACAGGCTATCAATGCCGAGCTTGCAGACCGAATGGAGCGCGGTGTTACCATGTTGGATGCCAAGGGCGGCTACACACGGCGTAGCAAGCAATTGCTTATGCTGGTCGTCCGACGCAACCAGTTTGCGCAGACCATGGCTTGCATCAAATCCACGGATCCCGATGCGTTCTTCTTTGTCAGCAACGCAACGGAGGTGCACGGGGAAGGATTCAAACGATAGTGTGTTTTACACAAACGAAACGGCTACGCACTGCTTTTGAACGTACAATACCAACTTGATTGAAACAATGGTGCGTTTTACACAAACAAAATAGATTTGCCCGGCTGGATGCAGGTACGCCAGTTACTGAAAAAATTGCATTTTTGGTTTCAGCAGCGTATACGTTGGAAAACAGGGGGAATTTACAATGCATCTTAAGCTCTGGCATATTCTTGGTACGTTGTTTACCATTATCATTGGCACGTTGCTACACTTTACCTATGATTGGTCGGGTAATGTTCCTATTGTTGGTCTGTTTTCACCAATTAATGAGAGTACTTGGGAACATTTGAAGCTGCTCGCCATGCCCATGCTTGTTTGGGCGTTTGTGGCATACTTTGCTTATGGCCGCCACGGCTATCCCAACTTTGTTTCGGTCACCGTACTGTCCATCCTCGTTGGTATGGCAGCCATTGTGGTTGTGTTCTATACCTATACAGGCATTGTTGGACGGCATGCACTATGGATGGATATTGCAACATTCATCATCGGTGTCATCCTCGCATACCAGATGAGCTACCGTCTGCTTCAGACTCCATATTTATCATCGGGACTTGCGGTAGCACAGAGCTGGGTTGGCTTGGTGTTAATTCTGGCTGCATTTTTGTTATTTACGGATTTTCCACCCCATCTTGCACTGTTTAGAGATCCCGTCAGCGGTCATTTTGGACGCAACAGATGATTGTTGTTGTACGTGATCGCTGACCGTTTTTATCTGGGCTCAAGTCTTGAACTTTTTTTCTAAGTTTAATCCATTTGAGCTGGAGTGATCCGCTTTGCACGAGTGAGAGTGGTTTTACACACAGCCACGCGTGCTTGCCGCCGCGCAGAATTCACGCTTTACAAGCGAGAACAATTGTGCTATGCTGTATAAGTATTAAATTGCTTCAAACCTGAGCTGTATTGCTCGTAACGTTATTTTTTTAAGAAAGAATCCCGTTGTCTGTCGCGATTATGATACCCTTTGACAGGAATTGAGACCTGTCTTGCGGATCGGAGCGGTTCCAGCTCCGACGTATCAATATCGGATAGACGACGAAGCAGAATTGAAAGACGATGCTGTTCGGTCGGTATCGTCTTATTTTTATGGAATCAACGGAACAGAAAGAAATATAAACTATGAATTACCATGAACAACTGTCCGCATCTATGCGGAACACATTGGAACTGGCGGGTTACACAATCCCCACACCAATACAGGAAAAAAGTCTAACCGATCTGCTTGCGGGCCGCGACTTAATTGGCATCGCACAGACGGGCACCGGCAAAACCGCAGCGTTTGCCGTACCAATGGTCGAACGGATTTATTCTGAAAACACCAAAACGCAGGCATTGATTCTTTGCCCGACACGGGAGCTGGCGCTCCAGACAACCGAAGTGCTGCGCAAGATGGCTGCGCACAAGCGGCTACGCGTCATCAGTGTCTACGGCGGACAGGCCCCTAATATTCAGATCCGTGCTCTGCGTGCCGGCGCACAGATTGTTGTGGGTACGCCGGGTCGAGTCAAGGACATGATCGAGCGCAATGTGCTCAAGCTTAAGAATGTGCGTCAAGTAGTGCTGGATGAAGCAGACGAAATGCTGGATTTCGGCTTTTTGCCGGACATCAAGTGGATTCTTTCTTGCGTAACTGATGAACATCAAACCATGCTGTTCTCTGCAACCATGAGCAAAGCCGTCGAGGGCGTCGCAAGAACCTTCCTGCATAATCCTACCCGCATCGAAGTTGGTGAAGTGAACGAACCCACCAAGACCGTACAGCAAATGTGCATTAAGACTGATGAAGGCGGCAAGCTTGTGACCGTGAACCAGCTGATGAAGCAGACTTCCCCACGGCTTACGCTGATCTTCTGCAACACGCGCCGCCGTGTCAAGTCCGTAACCCAGAAGCTTAATGAAAACGGGCTGGCGACTGCTTGCCTACACGGCGATCTTTCGCAGAATCAGCGTGACAGCATCATGCGTTCCTTCCGTGCAGGCAAAACCCCCGTGTTGGTTGCCACTGATGTCGCGGCGCGCGGTTTAGATGTCGATAACGTGGATCTCGTGATCAATTATGATGTTCCGGACAAGCCGGAATACTACGTCCATCGCATTGGCCGTACCGGCCGCGCGGGGCATCAGGGTCTTGCCTGCACACTGGTCAGTGGGCAGGACAACCTTCGGCTCATGAATATCAAACGCCGCTATCATGTGCTGATGGCGTAGTTGCAAGCATCCATTCCGCACTTGGCTGCCCAGCATCTCTCGCAATAGAGCGAAGCATTCGTTTTCGTTATGGATAAACCGCAAACCATAAATCGTCAGGGACGTCAATTACATTCTTGTAATTGACGTCCCTTTATTGATTGAGTACCGCATGGCTTCCATATTTAGTTTCTGCCATCCATGCGCTTGTCGTTGCAAGGAATAGATTCATCAGTCTTTATTCTGACAGATGGGCGACAATCCTCCCTCGGGCAGCTACTGATACGATAGGAATATACCATGCCAACCTCGCCGCAATCAATCAAGGGCAAGCGGAACGCCGTTCTCTATCAGCCCGCATAAAATAGTTCTCCAAACCAAAGTTCTTCCGGCGTTCCATCGATAGACCAACTCCACATTTCCGTGTTTTTTACCAGCTCGACCCGCACTGTTTGACCATCCGGACATTCTAAAACCGCATAATGCTCATGATCGGTTTGGAGCAACAACAGTCTTGAACCTTTCGGCAGTGTCGTTGGCGTGATGGTATCCATAAAAGTTACCGGTAATTTATCTATTTTTGTGGTGAGTCCTCGATCGTCCCAAGATCCAATATGCTGAAACACCGCGTAATCCATCGTGCGCTCAAATTGATAATTTTTGTTCATCGTGTAACCGCACACAGCACCATAGGTACCAAGAATATTAACAACGGTGGAAATGCGAAGCTGGCCATTGCCGTCTACACACTCAATCTGCCCCCAAAGCTCAGCCTTTCTCAGGTTACCCTGCTCTATGCGGTAGATATTGGTTACATAGTCATCAGACCCGGTGTCACCGCAAACATACAGTTCCCGATATCCATCGCCAATTTGGGTATCGCCAATGTGAACGCTCACCCCGGATAGATAAACCTGTTTATCGGTATAGATCCTGCCGTCCTGCTGCGCAATGTTTATGGTCAGCAAATCCTCTTTATCGACCATGCAAGAGATGACTTCATCCTTGCCATCCTCGTTGAGATCGACAGATATCGGCCCAGCAATGGGATCTATCTTTTGCCAAATGGTGCTCTCTACGGGTGCATAAACAGCGCTCTGCACGCTATAAAAATAGGTTGGGTGGGTGATTCCATCAACATAAGGGTTATTTGCAAGTGAAAAGCGAATTTGCTTCAATAATTGGTCTCCAGAGTAGAGTCCAACAATAACGATAACGCTACCATCCGGTTCCACGGCATAACGATCGATATTCGTAACCGCATCGCCCATATCGGAAGGTGCCAGTCTATACGCATCAAAGCCCACATCATAGATAACGGTGTCTGCGTAGCTTTTCGGTATAGGCAGCAAATCACTGTAATCCCGGAATGCAGCCGAAGCGAACTCCTGCATCACCTTTTTGGGCACGGTGACCGTGCTGCCTTCCTTTGTCACAAGCGGATGTGTTCCTCCCCAATTCTCGCCCATTAAATAGAGCACGGACCAGACATATGTAGCATCATGCGGCAAATACGCTTCCTCGTCCCCTTTATCCATTGAACGAACGATGGAATCAAGAATTGGAAGCATCTTCATGAGCTTTTCCTCAGTATTCCCTTCGGTTGGCAGCGCCGGCGGCACGCAGGTAGACGTTGATTCTGGGTTCACCGTCACCGGATTCACAACGGGCGCTTGACTGATCTCATGAACCGTGTTTCTATCATTTTCCGGCGCAGCGGGCACACAACTTGCCATTAACAATGCGGCAACGAGCGCACAAACCAATAATCTATTTGACATGGCATCTCCTTTTAAGTGAACCATACTAATTTTGGATTCAAATTTCTGGTATCTTTTTGAGGGTTCATCTGTCAAGAACACTACGCTGCGGTTAATTAAGTTGCATCGTTACTCCTTCCATAAAAAGTTATTTCGCATGAAAATAATAGCGTCTTTTTTTGCGAGTCGTATTGCCATATTGAATCGCATTTTTAGGGCAACGGTGAATGCAACTCAAGCACTGCTGACATTTTCCACGCCAGACAGGTTTGCCATTCACAATCTCAATGACGTTCAAAGGACAGTTGCGTTCACACAGCCCGCATCCGTTGCATGTATTGTCAACGGTAAACGGTTTTGCTGTCATGGCAAAGCAGTTGAATAACGGACTGACCAACGTCGTTTTCAGTGCGGCCATACCACCCTCACGCACATCAATTATCTCTTTATGTGCACAAATCTGTTTAGCGATCAACGGAATACGTACCGTTGCCGCAGAAACTTTATCCTTGATCTGCTGGGGATCATCCACATCATACATCGGTATATAATTGTTTGGCATCACAATGGAGTATGCGCTCTTAAGCGGATAGACTCTCTTTAGTTTTTGCATTGCTTTTCCAGCATCGTCTCCGCAGGTGCAGACAGCATAAGCAAATGCGCCTTTCTCAACTTGAATATGCTTTGCAAAGTCCATAACAATGGCGGGCGGTGCCCACGCGTAGATTGGAAACACAAGACCAACCATCGAATTTTCACCGGCAATGACAGACGTTGCCCCATCTTTTGTCAGAGTACCAATGTTGGCCGTTTCATCGTGAGTCTCCTTAGCCAATTGTTCCGCAACCCACTGAGAGTTTCCAGTACCAGAAAAATAATAGATCATGTTTTTTCCTCCCATTCATATTTTACCGTTCACAGTGATTCGATCAACAGGTTGTGCAT
>JAVVXB010000036.1:0-28830 GCA_036651815.1 Clostridia bacterium | reverse complement strand
ATGTACTCTTTCCGCGGCAATATTTTCCCATTTAGTCATATCGATCATTGATGTTCTGCCTCCATATATTTCAGCAGTCTGCCATAGGCATCATGCCATTTTTGTGCGTCTGCTGGCGCATAAGTCTCCGTATCAAATGAACGGCAAATGATGCTGCGCACTTCTTCGATACCGGATAGCTCGCCTAACGCTACTGCTTGATACAGCAGATTGCCTGCGCAAGCGCCCTCCACCGGACCCGTCACAACAGTTCTGCCGGTAGCATTTGCCGCAAATTGGTTCAAAAGTTTATTTTGAATGCCACCGCCAACGATATTAAGCTGGCCAATGGGTTCGCCCCCTTTGATTTGTTCAAGCGTTTCCAGTGCATGGCGATACTTGAGCGCAAGGCTCTCATAGATCGTTCGGGCCACCTGTCCAACTGTTTCCGGTATGGGCTGTCCAGTTTGCTTACAATAAATCTGGATCTTCATTTCCATATTGCCTGCAGCAAAAAACTGTGCCTCATCCGGATTGATCAGAGAACGAAATGGTTCCGCAGATTCTGCTGCCAAGACAATTTCATCCCAACTCAGGTCTCTGCCGGACTTGATCCAATCGCGTCGACATTCTTGAATGAGCCACAACCCCATAATGTTTTTCAGTGGACGAAATCCACCCTGTACGGTGCCTTCATTACTGAAATTCGCGTCAAACACTTTGTTGGTGAGTACAGGCTTGTCCGTTTCCACGCCGAAGAGCGACCATGTTCCTGACGAACAGAAAGCAAAGCTGCCACTGCCTGGAATTGCAGCGACTGCAGACGCCGTGTCATGGGTGCCAACGGCAGCAAATGGAATGCGATTGACACCAAGATCATCGGCAACGGAAGATAGCAGTTTGCCACGTAGCGTACCAGCAAAATCAATCGGCGTAAAGATTGATTGCGGAATTTCAAGTGCTTGCATAGATGCTGAATCCCAGGTTCGATGCATACCATCATAAAGCATGCTGGTAGTTGCAATGGAATACTCCGTTGCCTTTTCACCGGTAAGAAAATAACCAAACAAATCCGGCATAAACAACAGCGTTTTTGCAGCAGAAAGCGCACCGTCCCGCTCTTTTACACGGTGATAAAGCTGATAAACGGTGTTGAACGACATACTTGAAATGCCAGTGCGATCAAACAACGTCCTTTGTGGGACAATGGCATGCGCCGCGTCCGCATCATCCTTTGTACTGTTGCGATAGCAGCGCGGATTTCCGAGCAGGCTTCCATTATGGTCCAGCAGGCCGTAGTCAACGCCCCACGTATCGATGCCAAAGCAGTCCAGTTTGCCAGCATTTCTTTGTTTATGCGCCGCAAACCCCGTCTTCATTTGGCGAAGCAGTTCCAACGCATCCCAATAGTAGAGTCCGTTTTGATTGACCATATGGTTTTCAAAACGGTGCAATTCGGACAGTGTTATACGCTCCCCATTGAATTCGCCCAGCACCGCGCGGCCATTGCTGGCCCCGAGGTCGAAAGCAAGCAGTTGCAGCTTTTTCATTCGATTTCCTCCTGAAATGGCGATTTGTTTATTGAATGACCCCTTTTTGCAAAATCACGTTTGCATAGATGGCAGCTTCTCCCGTTTGAACGACACAGCAGACTTTATCAGCCTTGTCGTAGAACGCATAACGTTCCAACTGACCTACTGCATCAGCGCCACGTGCATCGTACTTGGTCACGATGTTTTTATAATCTTGATGAATGGGAATCTTCATGCCTTTGTCGCGCACGTCCACATCCATTAGCATTACGGGTGTATCTGTATATGCATCCAATGGAATCAGTTGCAGTATGGCTTCCATCAGTTCCGGTACCCCATGGCCGTCTGCACGAATGAAGATTGCACCGGATCTCTTTGCGGCACTTGCGCCAGGGTAGTTTCCGTCCGCCAGCAAAATCGTATCGCCATGTCCCATTTCGCACAAAGCTTTGAGCAATTCAGGAGAAAGAATCTTTGGTACACCTAACAGCATTGTTTCGGCTCCTTCCTTAATGACCCTGCCCGCCCACCCCAAAAAGGCGGACGGGCAAAGGATATTGATCGGTTTTGGTGGAACGTTAGCATTGTTCAGCCCTTGTAAAAGCAATTGAATTATCCAGGTTCAATCAACCATTTGGTTTATTGCTGGTACATTGGGCCAAACGCCGCGCAAGCCCGGTAATCAGCGCTTTCCACATCTTGTGTGCCGAAGCTGGACCATGCAGACGGACGGAAGATGCGATCCTTGGATACGTTGTGCATCGACACAGGAATGCGTAACATGGAGGCCATGGTGATTAGCTCCTCGCCAATATGTCCATAGCAGAACGCACCGTGGTTGGCACCCCAGTTGGCCATGACGCTGTAAACATCCGTAAATGCACCTTCACCAGTAAGAATTGGCGCAAACCAGGTGGTTGGCCAAGTTGGATCAGTGCGCTGATCAAGCGTCTTGTGAACATCGGGTTCCAGCTCGCAGGAATAGCCCTCCGCCAGCTGTAAAACCGGGCCGAGTCCTTTGACGATATTGAGACGTGCCATCGTTACAGGCATACCACCCTTTGTTCCGGTCTTGTAATGAGACGAAAATCCACCGCCACGGAAATAGAATTGATCAGCGGGGCACCAGTCAGTAGCGTCTAGACAGGCATTGGCATCCGCTTCGGTCATATCATAAAAGGGCTTAATGGTTGGCTTGCCGTTCTTGTCTGTAACGGCGCCCGTTCCATCCAGAGAAGCTGCGCCCGAGTTGATAAGATGGATGATGCCATCCTTTGCAAAACCTGTGAGCGCTTTTCCGGTGACGCGCTTGACAGCATCCGGACTCCAATATGTACGTACGTCCGCAAAGATACCAGGCCGATCGGTTAGCAGGTGCTCAAAAAGCATCGTCATCGCATTAAGCGTATCATTCTCTGTACCAAGCACAAATGCCTCGCGCGTGCCATTCCAATCGAATTGACTATTGAGCATTGCTTCAAGAAAATCAAAGTTCGGTTTATAGTCGGTCCACTGACGCTGTCCCTGAATACCGCCGACGATAGCATTATGCCCATTGGATTCCTCCACAAACCCCATCTCAGCCAGTTTGGGATTACCGATCAAAAGATCGCGTACAACAAGAAAGTTTTTGATAACAAAAGCCCATTGCTGCTCTTTTTCTTCTTGGGAGAACTGCATATCCTTCGGATTCTTATCATAACCATCCTTGCAATGAACCTTTGTCCATTTGAACGCCTTCTCGAATTCTTCGTGGTCATAGATTCCATTGTCAATGCGGCGGAGGATTTCCGTTTCATCGACGGATTCGCTACGAAGGCCAAAGTAGTTGTAGATCGTCTGCTGATCCAATATGCTGCCCGCGATGCCCATGCACATGGAACCTATCTGCAGGTAGCTGTTCTGGCGCATACACTTGGCGGCGACACCAGCCTTTGCAAACAGGAGAATCTTTCGTTTTACATCCTCCGGAATCCGGGTGTCGTTCGCATCCGTCACATCGTGACCATAAATGCCAAATGCTGGCAGTCCTTTTTGGGAATGAGCCGCAAGCACCGCTGCAAGAAATACTGCACCGGGACGCTCGGTGCCATTAAAGCCCCAAACCGCTTTAATGGTCAATGGGTCGAAATCCATCACTTCGGTGGAGTAACACCAACAGGGCGAAACCGTTAGAGTTACCTGAACGCCTTCCCGCTCAAACTTCTGCTGGCAACGGGACGCCTCAGCAACACCGCCGATGGTCGTATCCGCAATAACAATTTCAATGGGATCACCGTTTGGATAGCGCAGATTCTCGGTAATAAGCTTTGCAGCTGCCTTCGCCATACCCATGGTCTGTTCTTCCAGGCCCTCGCGAACTCCATTTCTTCTGCCGTCAATGCAGGGACGGATGCCGATCTTCGGCAAAGCGATTTGATTTCTCACTAAAATGCACCTCCTGAATAATTTGGTTGAACGTAAGCAAATGGATACTATCTCAGCGCACGATTGGCGCATGAAACCTAGATTTTAGGCGTATTAGTTGCGGATACCCTTCCTTGTCACCCAAGAGACGTTTGAGCAGCAACTCCCCCGCCTTCTGTCCCATCAGCTCTGTTGGCTGCTCGATAAACGGCAACAATGGTTTACGAACATTACATAGATCCATGGCATCGAAACCCACAAATCCAATATCTGTTCCTAGATTCACGCCACGCTCATATGCGGCGGCCACTGTGCCTACAGTCATATCATAGTTTGTGATGATCATGGCGGTCGGTGGTTCCTCCATGTCCATAAATTCATTAAACAGGCGATAACCGGACTCGAAATCGTAGTTGCCAATCTTGATGAGATTATCATCCACAGTTATTCCGTAATCATTCTGCACGCGTCGATATCCAATCAGGCGTTCATTCGCGGTAGAAATATGCAGTGGGCCAACAATGATTGCAATTCGTCGATACCCATCTGTTAAAAGCCTTTCCGTTGCTTCATAAGTAATATTCAGATTATCGATGACGACGTTATCACACGAAAAATCTTTCAGGCTACGGTCGAGCAGCACCATGGGAATATCTCTGTTCCTCATGTGAATAATGGATTCAAGTTCCATTGGCATTACGTTTTCGGGAACAAGCACTAACCCATCCACACGGTTGTTTGCAAACACGCGCAATTTCTCCAGTTCAAGTTCGCGGTCAAAATCATAGCAAGTGATTAAGCAGGTGTAGCCGGCTGCTCGCATGGTTTTATCCAGCGCTGATACAACCGTTCCGAAAAATGGAATGGATAACGTAGGCATTACAACACCAATGGTTTTTGTACGGTTGGTTTTTAAACTTTGCGCACTGAAATTAGCACTATAATCAAGCGCAGCAACCGCTTCGTCTATTAAAATGCGATTACACGCCAAGACGTTGCCGCCATTCATGTATTTTGAAATGGTGGCAAGTGACAGTCCCGTATGTCTTGCTACATCTTTGATGGTTGACATTCAAAAGCTCCAATTATTATATACAAATGATCAAATATCGTTTCGCAAATCTAAGTCATATATGTGGCGTAACGTTTCGCTGTATGCATTTTATCATTGTATTCCACGCAAAGTCAAGTAACGGATTCACCGATTATTTATTCAGAATACAGAATATTTTTATCAAATCTGCTAATTTGTTGCAAGAGTCTACTATATTTTCAATTATGAGGCTGTTGACTTGCAATATTTCATGTGATACACTTTTGAAAGTGAAACGTTACGCGTCTTATTCTTATGGATCAAGTGCTTTTCCTAGCGAACATGCCCAAATCAATAAAATTTGAGGTGATATCGTGCCAGAAATCATTCTTCGCATGCAAGGAATCCAAAAATACTTCCCCGGTGTCCATGCGCTTGACAATGTGCATTTTGATTTATTCGCAGGCGAAGTGCATGCACTCGTTGGCGAAAATGGAGCTGGAAAATCAACCCTGATGAAGATTCTTACCGGCATTTATCAGAAAGATAGCGGGCGCATTGAGCTATACGGAAAACCCACCGAAATTCTTTCTCCCAAAGATGCGCAGGATAAGGGCATCTGTATCATTCATCAGGAATTGAATCTAATGAAGGATCTTACCGTTGCCGAAAATATTTACATTGGTCGGGAAGCTACGAGCGGCTTGTTTCTGAATAAAAAAGAACAGAATCATAAAGCACAGGAGCTTCTCAATTCTCTCGGTATCCATATTGCGCCAACAACACCGGTAAAGAAACTAACCGTTGCAAAGCAACAGATGGTTGAAATTGCCAGAGCGCTCTCGTTTGCCAACACGCGCATCATGATTATGGACGAGCCTTCTGCGCCGCTAACCGATACGGAAATTCAAGAGCTGTTTGCTTTCATTCGAGATATTAAGTCCAAAGGTGTTGGAGTCATCTATATCTCTCACCGGATGGATGAACTGAAACAAATTTCTGATCGTATCACTGTAATGCGCGATGGTCAGTACGTTGACACTGTCGATACACAGCAAGTTTCATTGGATCAGATCATCAAAATGATGGTCGGTCGCGTGATCTACGAAGAACCCAAAACAAAATCGAACGTCCCAGATGATGCACCGGTTGTATTAGATGTGAAATTGCTCAATTCAATCGATGTTACAGATGTCTCATTCCATTTAAAAAAAGGTGAAATCCTTGGCTTTGCTGGTCTCGTAGGCGCTGGACGTACGGAAACCGCACGCTTGATCTTTGGTGCGGATAAAATTGACTCTGGTAAAATCCTGATCAAGGGACAAGCAGTTAAGATTAATACGCCTGTGGATGCGGTGAAAGCAGGCATTGGTTATCTGTCCGAGGATCGCAAACTATTTGGTTTGTGCCTTGGCCTATCGGTAAGTGAAAATACCGTTCTCCCAACGCTGGATGAATTCTGCAACGGTCTTTTTGTTCAAGATCAAAAAATCCAAAAAATTGCCAGTGAATACATCGACATGATCAACGTCAAAACCCCCACCGTCAATACGTTGATCAAAAGCTTGTCGGGCGGCAATCAGCAAAAGGTTGTTATTGCCAAATGGTTGCTGCGCAACTGCGATATTTTAATTTTTGATGAGCCCACGCGCGGCATTGATGTTGGCGCAAAAAGTGAAATTTACAAGCTGATGAATAATCTCGTGGCGGAAGGAAAGTCCATCATTATGATTTCATCTGAGTTGCCGGAATTGTTGCGCATGAGCGATCGTATTGTAATCATGTGCGAAGGAAAAGTCACTGGAGAACTGAAAATCGAAGATGCAAACCAGGAAAAAATCATGGCTTACGCAACGATGAGAGAAGTGGGGTAAAACAACAATGGAAGCATTGGAAAGCAGAAAGATCAGTCTGCAAAAACTTTTGGCGCCGGTCGCGCTGATCATCCTTTATGTGTTCTTTTCAATCTTCGGAAATAATTTCTTTTCCACGGATATGCTAAAGAACATCTTGGAATCCAGCTATTACATCGGCTTTATGGCTTTTGGCGTCACGTTTGTCATCATCACCGGTGGCATCGATCTTTCAATCGGTACGGTTATGATGTGTTCCGCTTTGCTTGGCGCCTATACGTTCAAGGCACTGAATTGGCCGCTAGCAGCCGCATTGCTGGCTACGGTTTTTGTTGGTACGCTGTTTGGCTTCATCAACGGATTGCTGATTGCCAAGCTCAAGCTTCCGCCGTTTATTGCCACGCTTGGTACCATGATGATGTCTCAGGGATTTGGTTCCATTCTTACAAAGGTACAATCTCAGACTTGGCCGACAGCAACAGCTGAAATTGGCGGCTGGTTCAAAAAAGTTTTTATCCGATACTCCTTCAATCTTGGTGACTTGAAGTTAAACGGTTTCCCCGTAGGTGCATTGTGGTTACTTGCACTCTTTGCAGTTGCCGCTCTTTTGCTTCATAAAACAAAATTTGGACGCTACACCTTTGCCATTGGCTCTAATGAAGAAGCTGCGCGTCTTTCCGGTATCAATGTAGACAAATGGAAAGTGCTTGTCTACACTGCCTGCGGCGCATTCTCCGGCTTGGCTGGCATCTTCTATGCTGCTGCTTACACAACCATAACGCCCGGAACCGGAAACGGTCAGGAACTCAATGCCATTGCTGGTGTTGTCATTGGTGGAACTTCCATGTCTGGTGGTTCTGGCACCATGGTTGGCACACTCATTGGTGTATTCATTATGTCGGTATTGAAAAATGGGCTTTCTGCTTGCGGACTGCAAGCACCTTGGCAAACGTTCTTCACTGGTGCGGTCGTAATCGGCGCCGTGTTGCTGGATATTCAGCGCACCAGGGCTGCAAACCGCGTTAAAAAGAACTAACTGGAGCAAGCATTCGGCCGTTAGGCCGTGCTGAATAAAAAAGGAGGATCTATCATGAAAAAAGTAGTCGTATTCATTCTGACTCTGGCGATGGTGTTCAGCATGTTTGCATGCGCCACACCTGCCGCTCCCGAAGCTACGGAAGCGCCCGTAGCAGAAGAACCCACCACGGAAGAAGCAACTGCCGCTCCCGAAGAAGCCCCTGCGGAGAAAATGTATATCCCCGTGATGGCAAAGGGTTTCCAGCATCAATTTTGGCAAGCCGTTAAAACCGGTGCCGAAGCCGCCGCTGCCGATTTGAATGTTGATATTTATTTTGACGGTCCTGCCTCTGAAACCGATATTGACGTACAGGTCAACATGGTTAAGAACGAACTGGCAAAGAACCCGAAAGCTCTTGCGCTAGCTGCCCTCTCCACTGAGGCTGTCACCGAAATCCTTCAGGAGTGCGCTGAAAAGAAGATCCCCGTCATCGGTTTTGACTCCGGCGTTCCGGATGATACGACCGGTGCTGTGAAGGCAACTGCCTCCACCAATAACGAAAACGCCGCTGCACTCGCCGCTCAGAAGTTTGGCGAGAACGAGACGCTCGTTGAAAAGATGAAGGCCGCTACCGCGGACAAGCCCGTTGTCATCGGTTGTCTATCTCAGGATGCCGTCTCCGCATCCGTGACCGGCAGAACAACCGGTTTTGTTAACAAGATGAAGGAAATTGCCAGCCAGTATGGCACCGTTTCCGTCGAAGGTCACACCAAGTGGGAATCTAAGGCCGAAGGCGCGAGCATCATCATCAAGGTTGAGATTTCTGCCACCACCGAAGCAACCGCCCTGCAAACTTCCTCCAACAGTCTGCTTGGCACAAAGGGCTTAATCGCCGTCTTCTGCTCCAATGAAGGCGCAGTCACTGGTTTCCTGTCTGCTACCGCTGATGGTGAAGACCTGGCTGATGGCGGCAAGTACGCAGATATCGTCGTCGCTGGCTTTGATGCTGGTGCCAACCAGAAGAACGCAGTTCGTAAGGGCTGGTTCTATGGCTCCGTCACACAGGATCCATATCAAATCGGTTACAAAGCCGTTGATTTGGCTGTCAAAGCCGCCAATGGTGAAACCGTTGCGGACGTCGATACTGGTGCGCAGTGGTACAACGCTGAGAACATCGATAAGCCTGAGATCGCCCTGCTCGTTTACGATTAATAATCGATCCAATGAAAAGGGGATTCCACAGCAATGTGGCATCCCCTTTTTTTTGCTCTGCTTGGAGCAATTTGATCCTGCAAATGAATCCTGATAAATTTGCTGATGATAAAATCCCAAGTATGTTATAATAATATTGACTTCGTCTTGTTGGAGGAATCAGCCATGTTTGACATTGTTTCGCTAGGCGAACTACTGGTCGACTTTACTGAGAGTGGTATCTCTGCATCCGGCATGCGCCTGTTTGAGCAAAACGCAGGCGGCGCAGTTACAAACCTTGTCTGCGCAGCCTCACGCTGCGGTGCAAAAACTGCCTTCATCGGTAAAGTGGGCAACGATATGCACGGTATTTTTTTGAAAACCGCCATGTCACTGGCAGGTGTTGATATGCACGCGCTGGTTGTAGATGATTCAGTATTTACAACGCTTGCCTTTGTTGCACTTGGAAAGACCGGAGAACGGGAGTTTTCCTTTGCACGGAAACCGGGCGCGGATGCCTGTCTTACGGTAGATGAACTTGACCGTACGCTGCTTGTCCACACAAAAATATTCCATACCGGCTCTCTCTCGCTCACACAGGAACCTTCCCGCAGTGCAACATTGCGTGCCATCGAAATCGCGAAAAACGCCGGCGCTCTGATTTCTTATGACCCAAATTACCGTGCATCTCTATGGAAACATCCAGACGAAGCTATGTTCTTCATGCGTTCTTTGATTCAAACTGCTGACCTCATGAAACTATCCGATGAGGAAACAGTTCTGTTGACTGGCGAACACGACCCCGTACTTGCATCAAAACTACTGGTTGACGCGGGCGTAAAAGCCGTGGCCATTACGCTTGGCAGCAAAGGCGCGCTTGTACGAGTTGGGAATGAATTCCGCAATATTCCTGGTTTTTCTGTTCATGCAGTGGATACCACAGGTGCGGGAGACGCATTTTTTGGCGCATTCCTCTATTCATTTCTCAAACATGGTGGAAGTTTGGAAGGTCTCACCGTGGAAATCGCAGCCGATTGTGCTCGATTTGGCAATGCTGCCGCTTCCCTCTGCATAGAGCATCGCGGTGGAATACCCGCCATGCCATCCTTAGCAGAAATCGAAATTCGATTGGGCGATTAACCTAACTGTTGCATCAATTATGATTGCTGATCCTAATTCCTACCAATTTCCGTTTGCATTTGCAAAAGCCAAGTCGGCCACGGAGCCTCCGTAACAATCGATTGCGCTATATTCAATTATTGCGTTCAGAGAGGTACGCTTCTACGATGGATGCCGCATCCTGAACATATCTTTCGCAGGGTCGTATGGCGTAATACTGCTCAGTGCGTGCTTCGGGTACGCTGTCCTTGCTCTTTGGCGTATTCTTTAATAGTTCACGGCAGATGATAGAGCCCTCTTTATCCCGAAACGCTTGCGCTAGATCACGGATGCGCTGATAATGCGCGTTTTTTTCTGCGCCAACTGTAGGATTCGTATATCCATCTAAAAGCCCAGCGATCATAAACATTGCGCTAACAGCCCCGCAGACCTCCCGTAACCTACCCATACCTCCGCCAAAGGAAGAGCTCAGCATGGCCGCGCGATCCTTTGTTAGATCCACTTCATCTGCGAATGCCAACAGCACCGCCTGCGAGCAGTTATACCCTTGCCGAAAATAACCGGCAGCTAATTCTTGTTTTGTCATCTAAATCCTTTCTGCTGGTACATTGTAATGCACTGCGGCACCAGACGCGCACATGCGTTCTTCCCCATCAGAAAGGATAAACGCTTCTGTTCGAACATGAATGAGATGCTGGCCATTGTGCACCAGATAGGCGCGCACATGCAGTTCTGCATCAATTGGTATTGCATGTTGATAGGAAATCTGTAAACTCACCGTTGGAGCAACCATCCCAGAAGTTGAAAAGCAGCAAGCGAGCAGTCCACCGATATTATCAAGAGCAGTTGCGATCACTCCTCCATGTACCACCTGATTGATATTACGCATCCAAGCGGTTGTCATCACGATAACTTCTAACGTTCGACTGTTAAAGTTGCATGCAACAAGACGCGGATGTAGCATTCCATACACGGAATCAGGAATAGCTGCAAAAAGTTCACGCATATCGCTTGTTATTTTAGATTCCATCTGCAATTGGTCGGTCGGTATTGCCATGAAATGATCCCGTCTCCCTTTTTAAACAAAATTATTTCTCAAATTTGTTTCATTATACAATAACAATTGCAAAAAATCCAGCAGATGACAATACGGAATAGGAATAGATTTCCTACAGATCCACTTGGCCTGACAATCTATCATATGAATAGTTGCATCCTACTATTTTGTTCATGCATAAAAAGGACTCATCACCGTTGCGTGATCAGCGTCCCGCTGATTGTAACCCTCTACTAATCCATCAAGCAGTTGGTACGGTTATATTTAGCTTATTCTCCTGGCCAGATGCAATATGAATCATCTCAACATGATCAATATCGGTTATGCCATTGATTCCTGAAACGGAGCCGGTGAAAAAAATGCAACAATGCCTTGCTTCCGCATCGTTCATTTCCTCATGCAGATTCACCTGAAGAGAAGCTGCAATGCGCGTGTGATCCACATCGATAACAATCGGCTGTTTGGCATAGTTATTCACATCGCCAAACAATCCAAGTATTGTGGCTTCATCCCACTCGATAACGGGGGTCATATCCGCATGCACATCCCCTCCTTGATACCGCAGATGAAAAACAATTCCGGTATAGCAAGAAGTGACGGAGTAAGACGTGCCAATGACAAACTTGGCCTTCGCTTCTTCCCACGTCATCGGCACTCCAATAATGGCAACGCCGCCGCCAGAACGGGCAAACGTTCCAGTTCCACCATAAGGAACTGGTGCAACAAGTGGTTGAAACATACTTTCTGGAACAACAGAAACATCGCTTAAATAATTGCGTTTACGGCAAGCCGAAAGTGCGGCAACCGCAGCTTCATCCAGCACGCCACGAATGGAGTCAGAATCATAGCCGAGATCGCTTAGACGGATCTGGGTACGCAATACCGTATCGGTTGTGTCCAGCAGTGAAACCGGTACATCCTCCGCGAATGCAACATAGCTTACGCAAAGCATGGCCGTTACTATGAAGACGGAGCAAAGCGCTTTTTTCATATGCATAACAGTATAGCACAGTCATTGTATGCGTGCTATACTTTATGAAGCAAACGATGGTGAAGGAGAAGAAAATGTATGCGCTGTACATGCCAGAATTGCGGTACCTATATGGTACAAGACGAAAAAGGAACGTTTTCTCGCTGCATTTGCCCCGATTGTTTTACAACCTGTAATGCTTGCATGGGTACGTCTCAGCAACCGCTCACCAGAGATGGGTTGCAGAATCTTGCGCTGCAGCGTGAACAGTATGATAGCGAACGGGAATCAACCGATGATTTGCTATGAGGGCAAACAGTTCATACTAAGCGATTCGATTGAAATTGCATCTTGTAATAATGACTTCAGCCAGTGTTGCCGAAGATGGCACGGCAATTCACCAGCTGCACGGGTGCGCGACAGAAATTTATACCACTAGAACCACCTTTTGGCTACAATAGCGCTGTTCAGACTACTATGTAGGAAAGATGGTTCTATGGCTAAAAGGAAAACAGTTTGGCGCGAATAAAAGGATTGTTTGGAGAGCAGGCACTTCTTTTCGGAGGACTATTATGTAAGTACAGTTGGCCTAAACGTTGCAGCAATAGCCAGGTATATCCGCAAACAGGAATAACGCGATCAAGCAATTAACAAACTAAGTGTGAAAGAGTACGCAGATATACATGGCAGCTTCAACACCGTGCAAGTATCGACTTTAGACGCTAGTAGGCAGCAAGGGTTTATAGAACAAAAAAGCAAGCCCCCCGTTTTCATGCGTGGTAATGACATATGGAGCCGCTTAATTTATAATAGCTGCATGATTGGATATGAATCTACATGTTTGGGTTTCATTCGTCAGTTGGTTAGATCGTGCCCCGCACTGCGCACTCATCAGATATAGCGAATCGTCAGGCTACCAAAGGAAACATCACCATCCATCAAGATGGTATAAGGTGCATTGGCATCCGAACCTCCATTTACCCGAATGGAGCCGAACGCTTTATCAGAACTAATCTGCAGATGAATGCTACGCGGTAGAAATATTTCCAAACTTCCAAATGAAATTTCTGCATCGATGAGCGAATTTGGCAAGACATGATTGACCTGCGTTAGATCTAGCACGCTTTTCCCAAAAGATAAGTCAATATCCGCACCAGCAAACTGCTTATTTGCTACACGGTGGTGATCTTCCGAAAAGGCACAAGAATAGCGAATGAATCCATCCGATTCCGTATATGAGGATGCCCGATGATGATTCCTACAATCACGCCATTTTCTGCGTTTTGGTAGGAGATTGTCAAAAAGAATCGTGAGCCCCAGTAAAATAATCAGTACGGGCCAAATAACACGCCAGGACAGCACATAGGTGATGACCCCCAAATTAAACAAGAGAAAATAAAGGCCAAGTGCTCCCACGCCAATACCGAGAGGCGACCAGCTTTTTATGAACCATGATATTCCAAGACCAATCATCACAGACGGCCATACAATGGCCAAGAGGGTTGTCACCGCGCCATCCGGCAGTATGTCCATACGGCTCAGCAAAAATACTAAGCCAACCAGTATAACCGTTATGGCAATCCAAATACCACTTCTCTTTTCGTGAGATGTTGAAGTAGAATACCCATTTTCATCGTTTTGTCGAGTTTTTGAGGATCCTGTAACCACTACGTGTGGTTCATTCAACTGAGTGCTAAGAAGTTCATCTGTGGTAATGCCAAATGCTTCCGCGAGAATCGGCAGAACCATGATATCTGGCCTAGAGGTATTATCCTCCCATTTGCTAACAGTTTGGGCAGACACACCAGTTTTCGATGCCAACTGATCTATGGTATACCCTTTTTCTTTTCGAAGCATCATGATTCGCTTACCAAAGTTTTGCTGTTCCAACTTCTTCTCCTCACTTCCAGTTTTAAATTCTCTGAGTTTATTCGAAGATGTATGGCTTCATTACCATTTTTCTCGCACACAAACTTGCAATTCCGGGCTCTCTCCTGTGCAGGCGATCAGCGCAGAAATTAGCTTAACGCCATATTCGCCGAGATGCTTTCGCATATGTCCTGCATAGCGAAGCGTTATCTCTGATGGTGTTTCAAGCTCTGTCAGGCAATCACAGAGCGCGTCCAAATTATTTCCATAATAATCCGGTAGGTGCAAACGCTTCTTCAGATGTTTGTGTGTTTTTTCCTTCGTTGTCATCAGCAAGCCGTTTAAATAGTATTTCTGCACGAATCATTCCTCCCCATAAAGCAACGAAAACGACTCATAATGGTCAGCAGTATAATAGATGAGGCCATCGTTGGTAAAGATGATGCGTTTGGCGCCACGGCTCGATTTGTGTAGCGTACCAACGTCACACTCAAAATAAATTCTATCCGGCTTTTCAGGCAGAAGTCCTTCGCGATTGCCAAAGTGATCCCCGCCAATACACATGCCGTATGAATATTCATCCAGTCCACCCCCCGACCAGCCAAGCGATCTCGCCTCTTTTTTTGTAATAAAATTGTCCGGCAAATGACCATATTGTAGCAAATAGAGGCTGATATCATCCTTTGTTGTATAGCTATCATTTTCTGTAACGAGCACGGGAGAAACCGATAATTCTGCATCCTGTACTTGCAGTTGACCCGATTGATGGTTCTCTTCCTCAGATGCATTGGTGGTCGGCAACGGCAAGTTGTCCGATGCCTGCGAATGCGTTCCATCTCCCTGCAGCACCGAAAAATTCATGGTTGGCATTGGGGTGTCGGATTTTTCTGCTACCTGCATGAGCGTCCCGCAACCGATAAGCGGTAATCCGATTAATAACAACCATAATAATAATGAAACAATCTTATTTTTGATATGCAATGTTTTTTCCCCATTCCCGCTGCCCTATTTTAGTCAATCATCGTTACATGATACAGCTCTGTGTACAAGCCGCCAGTCATGAGCAGTTGCTCATGGGTCCCCCGTTCACGAATTCCTTGTTCGTCCAACACGATAATTTCATCTGCATGTTTAACCGTGGAAAGTCGATGCGCAATCACCAGTGTCGTACGACCGCTTGATAATTCGTCGAATGCATGTTGAATGTCATACTCCGTTACGGTATCCAGTGCGCTTGTCGCCTCGTCCAGAATCAAGATCGGTGGATTTTTCAAAAATAGCCGTGCGATTGACACGCGCTGTTTTTGTCCGCCAGAGAGCATAATCCCCCGCTCTCCCACCGATGTATCGTAGCCATCGGGGAACAGCATGATTTCATCGTGAATATGCGCCTGCTTTGCTGCTTCCATCACCTCCGCATCGGTGGCATCAATACGGCCATAGCGAATATTCTCCAGCACACTGCCCGCAAAGAGAAATACATCCTGTTGTACAATTCCCACGTTGTCTCGAAGCGATTTGAGCGTCACCGACTTAATATTCTGGCCGTCAATAAAAATGCCGCCCGTACGCGTTTCGTAGAAGCGTGGAATCAGATGACAAAGTGTGGTCTTTCCGCCGCCTGACGGACCGACCAACGCCAAGGTACTGCCGGCTGGAATGTCCAGATTGACGTGGGAAAGAACCGATCGATTATTCTCGTATGCAAAAGATACATCGCGGAATTCAATGTTACCCTTCACCTGTTTGAGCGAGGTGGCACCGGGTAGGTCCTGAATATCCGGTTCAATATCCATAATTTCGCAAAACCGTGTGAAACCCGCCATACCGAGCATATACATTTCCGCAAAGGATGCAAGCCGTTTAATGGGACTTACAAAAGCAGAGACATAAAGCGTGAAAGTAATCAACACCACCAAATCCAGGCTACTCTTGTAGATCAGATATCCGCCGACGCCCAGCACCACTACGTTAAACATACCGATAAAAAATTCCGTACCACTATTGAAAAACGCCATGTATCGATAGAAATTATCCTTCGCATGTACGAATTTTTGGTTGCCTTCTGAGAACTTCTCAATTTCATGCGCTTCATTAGTAAATGCTTTTGCAACACGAGCTCCTGAAATAGAGGATTCAATACCAGCATTAATCTCTGCAATACGCTCCTTAACGGCAAGCGAAGTCTTGCGCATTTGCAAACGAATTTTCATTACAAAGTAGATTGCAGGGGGAACAATGCATAATAGTGCAAGCGCAAGTCTCCAATCAACAAAAAACATGCAGAGAAATGCGCCGATGACGGTTGTTCCAGAGATCAATACGTCCTCCGGTCCATGATGCGCCAGCTCCGTAATATCAAATAGATCTGTAGTCACACGGCTCATAAGTTTTCCAGTACGCTGTTTATCATAAAAACTAAACTGCAACGATTGTATGTGCGTAAAAATGTCATACCGAATATCAGCTTCCATCCGAATGCCCAGACGGTGTCCCCAAAAATTGACGATAAAGAGTAGCCCTGCGCGCAAACAATATACGAGAAATGCACCGAAAATCATCCAAATAAATACGGTTATCAAAGTCCGATTCTCCGAGATATTTGGCAGTAGTGTGCGCAGAATGTACTGAGAAAACAAGGGATACGAAAGGTCGATGCACGCAATAAAAAACGCGCAGGACATATCCAACATCAATAGCCGCTGGTGCGGTTTGTAATACGATAAAAAACGTTGCAGTCTGTTCATGCGCCAATCATAGCAGAAAGCAATTGTCAAGGCAACAGTCCTTGCGCGAATTTTTAACGAATAAGTAACCATGCGTTGTGTAAACAATAACCGCATGAGCAAACAGGATTTCTTGGAAACGAACGAGTTTTCCGAACAGCAGATACTGGATATGATGAACCTTGGCGTAACGCTCAAGGCCTGCGTACGTGCAGATTATTATCCACCGCTGTTAAAAAAGAAGTGTATTGCCGCCATACTGGGAGATTCTGAGCCATCCTATCGATTGATGTTAGAAACGGCCGTCCACCAATTGAGTGGGCATCTATCCTTTTGCGATCTGCCCCTAGAACCAGCCGATACGCTCCGGGAGTCCGCCATGCAGCTCTCACGCAGCAGCAATCTGATTTTTGCGCAATGTGAGCGACACGAAACAATGCTGCTTCTGGCAAAATACGCAGATATACCAGTTGTTAATGCAGGCACCAACCATTCGTTTCCCGTGCAGGAAATTGCCAACCTGATTACCATGTTTGAGCATTTGCCACCCGAAAAAAAGCTTGAAGAATGCAAGGTCGTCTACGATGGCGTTGCGTCCCCACTCTGCTCATCGGTGTTATTTGCTTCCACAAAGATAGGCATGCAGTTTGTGCAGCTTTGTTCGGACAAAGGTCATGAGTTGCAGCCGCCTACTCTCAAGATTGCGGAGCGTAATGTTAAAAAATCAGGCGGTATCTATAATATCACCGATAGCAGCCCGGAGGCTTACCATGGCGCACATTTTCTTTTTATGGATACGCCGCTCAATACGAAGCTTCCGCCAGACGCCGACGGAGTATTGCGCGTGGATCCTTCCGAAAACCGGATTGCTGCATTTCGCGCTGTTCTCACCTGCATGCTCTATCAAAATCCAGCAGCACGCGAGCCAATTCTCATTGAAAAAATGAAGCGCATGTTGTCCGTCAAACTTCAGGCAATCTTTGGATTTGGCGAGGCGAACGAATAGATTGACGCCACAACATATCGTGTTTATGATAATGGTATGCAACACATTCTTCACACCATCGCGCCTGTATTTACCGGTAACAGCCGTGCCTTGATTCTCGGGACAATGCCTTCCCCAAAGTCCCGCGAAAATGGGTTCTATTACGGTCATCCTCAAAACCGTTTTTGGCGTACCTTGTCAAGCGTGTTTGATGAGCCGTTGCCTGTTTGCACAGAAGAAAAGATATCGTTTCTTCTTCGGCATGATCTTGCCATGTGGGATGTATTGTATCGCTGCGATATTTTAGGCGCCAGCGATGCAAGCATACGCAATCCAATCCCAAACGATATTGCAAGCTTACTATCCGGTACGCAGATTCAGTCCATCTTTACCACCGGAACAACTGCCACGCAACTGTACCGCAAGTTGGTTGAACCTACCACCAAGATGCCATGTCTGCTGCTGCCCTCCACAAGCCCTGCCAACGCACGCATGACGCTGTCTACGCTGACAGCTGCTTATTCCATCTTGCTTACTGTGACGGACGTTTCTCATTGACATGTAATCGAAGTTTTTTCAAAATCCGATTTTCCAATCTGGAAACCTGCACTTGGGAAACACCTAGTAATCGCGCCACCTGCGTCTGCGTACAGTCGCGAAAATAACGCAGCACGATGATCAGTCGCTCCCGTTCGTCCAGTTCAGAGAGCAAGTCACGGATCAGCATGCGATCCACAAGTAGATCTTCCCGTGCAGGCGCAGCAAGGGTGTCCTCACGTGTGTGACCATCTTCCCCATCCCCAAGCGGTTCATTGAGCGACAAGGTTGGCCGGGATGCATCCAATGCAAGCGCGATGTCTTCCGGCGAAACATGCAGTTCCTCTGCAATCTGTGCAATTCCCGGTGGCGTTCCAAGTTCACCGGATAATCGATCTCTCACCGCCAGCGCCTTTGCTGCGAGTTCCTTAAGCGAACGGCCGATTTTCACCTGTCCGTCATCCCGCAAAAAACGTTTGATTTCTCCAGCAATCATCGGAACGGCATAGGTAGAAAACTGTACATTATAAGATGGGTCAAAGTGTTGAATGGCCTTCACCAATCCCACACAGCCCAATTGATATAAATCATCATATTCTGCGCCACGGTTTGCAAAACGCCGCACCACGGACCGCACCAGCGCAAGATTTTCAGCAATCAGCCTTTCCTGCGCCTGCTCATCCCCGCGGACAGCTAATATCAGCAGCGATTGTGTCTCTTCCCTGCTCAGCATAGCACTCTATGCTTTACGCGATAAAATGCGTTTTCTCATCGTAATCGTTGTTCCTTTTCCCGTGGTAGATTCGATCTCCACTTCCTCCATAAAGGCTTCCATGACCGTAAAGCCCATGCCAGAGCGCTCCAATTCCGGTCGCGTTGTGTAGAACGGCTGACGTGCAAGCTCAATATCCGGTATGCCGACGCCATCATCAGATACCACTGCTGTAAAGGTATTTCCGTCAACAATACAGTCCATATGAATACTGCCAGTTATATTTTCATAGCCATGAATAATGGAATTTGTCACGGCTTCGCTAATTGCGGTGCGAATATCCGAAAGCTCCTCAATGGTTGGATTTAGCTGCGCGGCAAACGCTGCAGCAACACTTCTTGCAAAGCTTTCATTCTGCGACAGGCTCAAAAAATCCATATGCATCTCATTATGTTCATTCATTGCAGTACTCCTCCCCCCTTACATACGTTCCACGAGCGCATACAATCCAGACATACGAAAGATGCGGTCAATGGAGGTGCGTACACCGGAAACAATCATCCTTCCGCCGCGTGCCGACAATGTTTTATAACGGCCCAGCACCACGCCAAGTCCAGCGCTGTCCATAAATGTAACCTGCGTCATGTCCAACTGCATTTCACGGACGGTTACATCCCTCAACATCAAGTCAAGTGCACCACGGACGCGTGATGCGCTATGATGATCCAGTTCACCGCAGAGATGTACAACAACTCTTTGTCCCCTGCGAACGGCATTGATTTCCATATGGCTATTGCTCCCCCCATTTTGGTACTCTATTAAATTCGACCGGTAAATTTTGCTCCCTGCAAAGAAAAAAGACTTGTTTTGTCTGTTTAACACTTTTTCCCTAATGAGCGTTATTGATCAGGAAATATACATCTATATAGTTTGTCCAATCGCATACTAATCTATACGCGTCATACGCGGTCTTTTGGTGCAGGAGGTGATTTGTCATGCGTGTAATCAAGTGGCTTGTTACCGCATCGATTTTACTATTTCTAATGCTATCACCCGGATGGTTGGTTCCAAACCTTGCCCATAATGTGTATTTAGACTTCTGGACAAAGCCCGTTCCATCATGGCATGGTCGCATTGAAATCTGGCATATCGCGGAATTTCGTACTTATCAGGGCAGCGTAACCGATTTTCTGCAGCAACGAGCTGATGTCTATTGTAAAAGACATCCGGGCGTGCATATTGACGTTATTGGCCTAACGGTAAAACGATATAACGATCGTATCACCCGGGGTGCCTTTGCCGACGCTTATTCATTTCCATCGGGACTCATCTATGCTGAACAATTGCAGCCGCTTGAGATCACGCTGCCGGATCTTGCGGATGGTATTTCACCTGCCACGATTGATCAGAAATCCTTTGCAATACCGTATCTCATGAGTTCCTATTTTCTTGTCGGCAACACCCAATTGCTTAGCGCCAATGGCTTTGTTCTGCCGGAAAACACAACGGAAGCGGATACCGCTTATCTGCAATCCGCCTTGAATATTTCATCCCCAAAAGCGCCTCAGCTATATATGCCGTTTATACTAGCCGCGCGCATGGGGCTAGAGGGGCAACTGGCCACATTAGAGCAGTTCCAAAAAGGACAGACTATGTTAGCAGTCATGGATGCGCGTATGCTGGGAGAAACGCAGCGTGCCAGTAGTGGAAACCTACTGGTAGAAGCAATTCCTTTTACGGCATATACCGATCAGGTACAATATCTTGGTCTGTCAAGAGGTGCAACCCCGCAGCAGGCGGCGGCATTTTCTGAATTTATTATCTTTTTATTGTCTGAAACGCAACAGCAGCGGTTGACATTGTTGGGTGCGCTGCCGATAGTAAAGCTTGAAAACGTCCCTATCTTTAGTGAACCGCTTCTCAATGCGCTCTATGCTGCTTCCCTATTCCCCGCAATGCCAGAACCATTTTCCTATCAACGTCACAAAGATGCGCTTTATAGTGAGGCGCTTGCCGCGCTGACGGGCGACGCTTTAGCAAAGACCTCGTTTCAAGAACGAATGAAGGTTGTGGAAAGTGGAATTTTCTGATAGAATTACAGTTATGGAAACCGTATCGGATAGAATTTGTCGTGTCCTTGAAGGTACCGACCTCAAACGCAACATTCCTCTCTCTTCGCTGACTAGCATTCACATTGGCGGCCCCGCTGCCGTTGTGTTTCGTCCGCACAGTACAGAGGAAATTTGTCGTGCCATTCAAGCGTGCAGTCAGTATATATTTCCCTATTGTGTGTTGGGCAACGGCACCAACATACTTGCGCCAGATGCAGGCTATCAGGGAATGATCATTCGCATTGACACACCGCTGACAGCACCAGTTTTCCTCGAAACCTCCGTAACCTGTCCTGCTGGGGCATCGCTGTCCATTCTCGCACGCGAATCCGTTTCGTCCGGGCTCATGGGACTCGAGTCACTATCCGGTATCCCTGGCACGGTAGGCGGTGCCGTTGCCATGAACGCTGGCGCTTATGGCGCGGAAATTCGCCACGTCATTAAGAACGTTCGCATCTTGCAAAATGGGCATATTATGGACGTGACAACCAAAAAAAATAATTTTGGGAATCGAAGTAGCATATTTTGCGCACCCAACGTGATTGTTTTAAACGCAACCTTTCGGCTCGCACCAGATGATGGCGGAGCAAAGGAGCGCATGCTTGCCTGCGCCCTCGCACGCAAAGAGAAGCAACCGCTCACTTTACCTAGCGCGGGTAGCGTGTTTAAACGTCCCAAAGGGCGATTTGCGGGGGCGCTCATTGAGGAATGCGGTTTGAAGGGCATGTCAATCGGCGGTGCGCAGGTTAGTCCCAAGCACGCGGGCTTCATCGTCAACAAAGGCAGCGCAACAGAACGAAACGTATTGGACCTTATTCAACTAATTCAGCAGCGCGTGTATGACCAGACTGGCGTCATGTTGGAGCGTGAGCTCAAGCTGCTTTCCGAGGTGTAACTAGATGTATCTTTTGATTGTTACTGGCCTTTCCGGCGCAGGTAAGTCCCTTGCATTGCGCTGTCTTGAAGAGCAGGGCTATTTTTGTGTGGATAACCTACCATCCTCCATGCTCAAAGAATTTATTATTCTGTGTTCCGCTGCTGTTCCAGCCATCAAAAAAGCGGCCGTCACCATCGACAGCCGTGAAAGCTTGCTTTCCCGCGGATCTCAGAGCATCACAAATGTGCTGGACACACTGGGTACTTCTTATGAGATGTTGTTTTTGGATGCGCGGGACGATGTGCTCAAGAAGAGGTATAACGAAGTCCGCCGCCGCCATCCGCTTGGCGATGCAGGCGATGCGGAAACGGGTGTAACTCGCGAACGTGTGTTTTTGCAGCCGCTTCGAAATCGAGCCAACTATATTTTGGACACCAGTGATGTGAAACCTAGAGACTTCAATAGTCTCATGTCCAAGGTTTTACCTGAATTTGAAAGCAAGGATATGACCGTCTTGTTTTGCAGTTTCGGTTACAAGCGTGGAGTACCTGTGGATGCCGATCTCGTGCTGGACATGCGTTTCATGCCAAACCCATTTTACTATCCTGAATATCGCCAACTTTCAGGCATGGATAAATCGGTCAGTGATTTCGTGCTTTCACAACAATATTCCGTTGAATTTTTTGATCAAATGGAACGCATGCTTCTCTCTATGTTGCCGTTATATGCCGGGCAGGATAAACATATTCTTCGCGTTTGTTTTGGCTGTACCGGCGGACGACATCGTTCTGTAGCAGCCGCAGAGGAAATGGCACGTCGGTTTCTTGTTGCGCGCAAAAGCGAACGTGAATACGCCATTCGCGTGTACCACAGGGATCTTATGGACGAAGCCAACGCCATCAAGGAACGGTTTCAAGATAGCAACTGAAGCAACCCGTTGTGTGGCAACTTGGGCGGCGGTCATGCCGCCTTTTCCGACCGGATGCGGCAGCGCTTCTGACCGGATCTTCCCCTTCTACCGAACGAAAGGACGTCGTTATGTCGTTTTCCAGCAGCATTAAAGAGGATCTCGTTAAGCTCCGGCTCAAATCGCCGTCGCTACGACTGAGCGAACTTGCCGGGCTGACACTCTGTTGCGGATCACTGTATGTAGGACGCGGTGCAGGTGCCGTCTATTCTACCGAAACACTTTCCGTGGGACGCCTCATTGTCGCCTTGGCTACTGAACTGTATCATCAATTGGACGTAACCATCGAGCTTAGTGAACGAGAGCGGCGTAGAAACGCCTTGACCATCGTCACGCTCATTGGCACGGATGCAGAAAAACTGCTGACTGATACAGGATTGATTGTTCCAACAATCGATGGTTTTAGCTTGGGCGACAGCGTACCACAGCGGCTAATTGGTTGTCCTGAGGACGCGCAGGCATTTCTGCGCGGTGTGTTTCTGGGCAGCGGCTCCTGCACAAATCCCTCGCGAGGCTACCATTTGGAGCTTGTCACGCGTTCAGAGTCCATCGCTGAACTGATCGTTTCACTTATTGCAAACGTGGAACTGACTGCCCGGTGCCATCGCCGCAAGGAAAAGGTCATTGTATATTTGAAGAGTGAGGATGTATCCGGGTTTCTTGCGCTTCTTGGCGCATCAAAAGCAGCGCTTGCTTTTGAAAATATTCGAGCCGAAAAGGAATTTCGTAATTACGTCAACCGCACCAGCAACTGCGAAACCGCCAACATCGGAAAGACCGTGGATGCGGCCGTTGCCCAGACCCATGCCATTGAAATCATTGAGCGCGTTATGGAGCTTGGTAAGCTGCCAGCTTCTCTCTATGAAGCTGCCATGCTGCGGCTCAATCATCCGGATGCAACATTACAGGAATTGGCCGATCTGGCTGAAATTGGAAAATCCGGCATGAATCACCGTCTGACACGTTTACTGAAACTAGCTGAGGAGATTGATCATGGCTGATTTTACCCATCTACACGTTCATACACAATATAGTTTGTTAGATGGCGCTGCACGCATATCGGATCTGATTGTTCGAGCAAAAGCGCTTGGTCAGACTTCCCTTGCAATCACCGATCATGGTGTCATGTACGGCGTCATCGATTTCTATAAAGCCTGCATTAAAGAGGGCATCAAACCTATTCTTGGCATGGAGGCTTATGTTGCGCCTCGCTCCCTACGTGACCACGATGGTATGCAGGATCGTGAATATGCGCATCTGATTTTGTTGGCTAAAAATGAAATCGGTTACAAAAACCTCATGCTGCTTTCTAGCGAAGCGTTTTTGCATGGATTTTACTATAAGCCGCGTATTGACTATGCTTTGCTCAGCGAACACGCCGAAGGACTGATCTGCCTTTCAGCCTGCCTAGCCGGGGACATTCCGCAAGCGCTGCTGCATAACCGATACGATGACGCGCTGTCCATGGCAAAACGCTTACAAGGCATGTTCCATGATGATTTTTATATTGAGCTTCAAAATCACGGACTGCCGGAACAACTGCAGATTTTGCCGGGTCTTCGGCGTGTTGCTGCCGAGATCGGTGCTAAGTGCGTAGCAACCAATGACGTACACTATGTCGAACAGAATGACGCAGAAGCCCAGGATGTCCTATTATGCATCCAAACGCAGCGATTTGTGGACGAAGAAAACCGCATGCGAATGCAATCCGACCAGTTCTACCTGAAATCCGCCGATGAGATGCTACTTGCGTTGCCAGACGATGCACAGTCCATCGCAAATACTGCCGAAGTAGCGCAGAAATGCAACTATGAAATTATATTTGGCGTACGGCGGCTTCCAGCGTTTACCGCCCCGGACAGTATGGAAAACAATGCGTTTCTTGAAAAGCTCTGTCGGAAAGGTATGGCTAGAAAAATACCAAATGCGGATGATGCCGCCCGGGAACGGCTCAACTACGAACTTGGCGTGATAGAACGCATGGGCTTTGTTGATTATTTTTTAATCGTTTGGGATTTTATTCACTATGCCAAGACAAATGGCATCATGGTCGGCCCCGGACGCGGCAGTGGTGCAGGTTCTCTTGCTGCCTATTGCCTGGATATCACGGATATCAATCCGCTCCGCTACAATCTGCTGTTTGAACGGTTTTTGAATCCAGAGCGTATCAGCATGCCAGATTTTGACGTGGATTTCTGTTATGAGCGCCGGCAGGAAGTTATCGATTATGTGGGTCGAAAGTATGGCGAAGGTCATGTTAGTCAAATCATTACCTTCGGCACCATGGCTGCACGCGCCGTTATTCGAGACGTGGGTCGCGTGCTTCGAATTTCCTATGCGGACGTGGACAAGCTTGCAAAACTTGTCCCGAGCGAATTGAATATGACGTTATCCCGAGCATTGGCAATCAGCCCCGAATTCAAAGCGCTCTACGATGGCGATGAAACCATGAAAAAGATCATCAATCTCTCGCTTAAGTTAGAGGGGCTCCCCCGTCACAGCTCCACCCATGCGGCAGGCGTTGTGATCTCAGGTGTTCCGATTACAGACGTTGTCCCATTGCAATTAAACGACTCGGTGGTTACCACACAGTTTACCATGACCACATTGGAGGAACTTGGCCTGCTCAAGATGGATTTTCTTGGGCTGCGCACGCTAACAGTCATCCGAGACACGTTGGCCTTTTTAGAGCAGGGTGGCAATGCTTTGCCAGACAACGCATTGACTGCCTATGACGACCCTGCCGTATATAAAATGATTGCTACTGCGGATACGGACGGCGTGTTTCAACTTGAATCCGGCGGCATGCGCCAGTTTCTGACGCAGCTTCGCCCCGACTGCTTTGAAGATCTGATCGCAGGGATCTCTCTCTTCCGTCCAGGTCCCATGGAACAAATTCCCCGCTATGTGCGTGGCAAGCATGATCCGGAAAGCGTTGTATATGTGCACCCACTGCTCGAACCAATTTTACAAACGACCTACGGCTGCATGGTTTATCAGGAACAAGTTATGGAAATTGTGCGCAGCCTTGCCGGTTATTCCTATGGTCGCAGTGACCTCGTACGCCGCGCCATGTCCAAGAAAAAGCACGACGTGATGGCCAAGGAACGCGAATACTTCATCCATGGCACCGATGGCGTGGCCGGCGCAGTAGCAAATGGCGTTCCCGAGGTGGTCGCCAACAAAATCTTTGACGAAATGATGGACTTTGCATCCTATGCATTTAATAAGAGTCATGCAGCAGCCTATGCCGTTCTAGCTTACCGCACGGCGTATCTAAAGCACTATCATCCGGTGGAGTTTTTGACTGCGCTCATCAATAGTTATCTTGGCAGCGCCACTGCGGTTGCAACTTATGTGTACTGTGCACGCCGACTTAGTATCCAAGTGCTTCCTCCGGACGTTAACGGTAGCTTTGCACGGTTTTCTGTTGAAAACGGTTGCATTCGCTTTGGCTTATCCGCCGTACGCAACGTCGGCGGCGCAGTGATGGAAGACATGGTCGCCGAACGGACGAAGCATGGAAAGTTCACGAGTTTATTTGATTTTTGCAACCGAGTTGACGGACTGAATAAACGTCTTTTGGAAGGACTGATCTGCGCTGGCTGCTTTGACAGCTTGGGTGGTAAACGTGCCCAGTATCTCGCGGTGTACGAGCAGGCACTGGATGCCTCCATCGCCGTCAAAAAAACACGAGACGCGGGACAGATGTCTCTGTTTGACATGGATTGCAGCGGCGATGTATTGGAAAGCGTCAGTATGAAGCTGCCGGATATTCCGGAACTTCGCAGTCAAATTCTTTTGGCAAAGGAGCGGGAGTCCACAGGGCTGTATCTTTCCGGTCATCCCTTGGATCACTATGAAGCCGCACTCCGGCGTCTGCCGAATAACGTCGCCGAGTTGGCCGAAGCGGACGGAATCACCGGCGTTCGGGACAATGCGGTTGTTCAGGTGGGTGGCATGCTGACAAACTGCAAACAGAAGCCCACAAAATCCGGCTCTGGACTCATGGGCTACGCGATGCTTGAAGGGGTTACCGGCAATGTTGAAACGGTGCTGTTCCCGCGCACACTGCAGCAGTATGCCGGACTGTTTCACGATGATTCACCCGTCGTGGTTCGCGGCAAACTGAACATCCGTGAGGAGCGCGATAATTCTCTACTCATTGACGAGCTTCGTCCGCTTTCATCCCTGCAATCAACCGTATATCTTCAGTTTTCCGTGTTGACCGATGAGATCATGCAGCGCACTTCTACGCTCCTGAAACGTTTCCCGGGTAATACGCCCGTTATTTTGTTCGATGCGGCAAAGAGAGTGTCCAAAGGTGCGCCGCCAACGCTCAATGTAGAAGTAACCGATGCGTTTCGTGCAGAAGCCGAACGCTTTCTTGGAAAGGAAAATGTGGTCATCAAATGAGACAAATGAAACAGATCAAAAATGCACCCGTTCAAAAGAACGATGCGATTACGTTATCCATCGATACGCTAACCAGCGAGGGCGCTGGTGTTGGGCGTATGAATGGGTACACCGTATTCGTTAATGGCGCGCTGCCGGGCGAAACCGTCCAAGCACACGTCATCAAGGTAACAAGCACCTATGCCGTGGCCAAGGTCACAGAGGTGCTGATTGCATCTCCAAGCCGTACCCAACCCCGTTGCCCTGTTTTTAACCAGTGCGGCGGTTGCACGCTGCAACATCTATCCTATCCGGCACAGCTTGCAACCAAACAGCAGCAGGTGCTGGACGCACTTACGCGGCTTGGCGGCTTCACTGACATACCCATGCACGATATCTGTGGCATGGAGGAACCATGGCACTATCGCAATAAAGGCAGCTTTCCCTTTGGTACGGCAGGTGGCGGCGCTGTATTTGGCTTCTTTGCCGAGCGTAGCCATCGGCTAGTTCCGTTTGCCGACTGTCCTATTCAAGATAAGCGCATTGTGGAAATTGCCCAAAAGGTTTGCGCATGGGCCAACGAGCATGATATTTCCGTCTATAACGAAGAAACACACGCTGGAAGTCTGCGCCATGTAATGGCACGCGCCACGGCAACAGGAGAAACCATGGCTGTCATCGTGACCAATGGCCCGCTCAAGCAAGCCGATGCGCTTATTTCAGCTTTGGATGGTATCAACAGTATCTGGCACAATGAAAACAGCCGGGACACCAACGCGATCTTTGGTCAGTTTTTTACCCATTTAGCGGGGCAACCGACGCTGACGGAATGCATTGGGGACAATCGTTTTTCAGTCAGTCCACAGTCTTTTTTGCAGGTCAATGCCGTTCAGACCAGCTTACTATACGGTTTTGCTGTACAATTTCTCAATCCGCAACCAACGGAAACGGTCGTGGACGCTTACTGCGGGATCGGCACCATCTCGCTGCTGCTGGCAGAACGCTGTGCGCGGGTCATCGGCATCGAACAAGTGCCGGAAGCTATTGCGGATGCCAAAAAAAATGCGGCTGAAAACCACATCCAGAATGCATCTTTCCTTTGTGGTGCTGTAGAAGCCATTCTCCCCGAACTTTTTATAAATGATCAGATGCCCAATGCAGTGGTACTTGATCCGCCCCGCAAGGGCTGTGAAGAAACCGCCCTTGCTGCCATTTGTAAGGCAGGCATTTCTCGCCTTGTCTATGTCAGCTGCAACCCTTCGACCTTGGCACGGGATCTCAAATATCTTTCTGCTCACGGCTATGTACTCCAGGCCGTACAACCAGTTGATATGTTTCCCCACACAAGCCATGTGGAGACGGTAGTTCTGATGTCTAAAGTCAGGTGATTAAGTGTGAAAAAGGCCTGATTTCAGGTCTTTTTTTTGCTAATGTGGATATGAAAACATTCAATCCGAGGTCTAAACATTACGCTCTGCGGAAACAGGGCGACA
>JAVVXB010000035.1:0-29854 GCA_036651815.1 Clostridia bacterium | reverse complement strand
TTTGCATTTTTTATTTGCACAAAGGAACCGTCTTCGGAGAGTGCTGCCGCAAACTTTCCTTTAATATCTAAGATGACTGCTTTCATTGATTTAGCTCCTCTCGGATGGGACGCAAATAATCGGTGAGACCGGGGTACTCACCAGAAAACAGCTCGACAACCGCTATTAGATACTTTCGGTGGCGCTCTAGGATTTTTCGGGGTACTTGCGTCGCTTCCGCCAAGACTTTCATGGGCAACTGCCTCGTCTTTCGTAGCTCCGCTACCAGAATTGGACTTTTCAGGAGGCAGACGATGGCTTTTCGACAGGCGGTCTTGGTTTTCTCTGCCTTGGGCGAACAGGCAGTGAGCTCAAAGAAGGAAAAACCGTAGTCCGCAAATATCTGGTTGGCTGCGTGAATCTCATCAGCAACGGTGGATTTCTCTGTGCAGGCTAGGTGCTTTCTCAATTGAAGGTAGATGTCGGTGATTTCCTCGTCATCTTCAACCTCGCCGCTGAACAGGGAGGGGGCGACTGAAATCTCATGGCGATAGCGTTGGTTGGCATCAAAATAATCGTAAAGCCGCCGGTGGATCACTAGCATTGCGAAGCTAAGAAAGTGCCCTTCATTACGTTGGTATTTATCCAGCGCTTCGGAAAATGCTTGCAGCGCAATGGACCACTCGTCATCGGCATCCGTAATATAGTGCTTAGCGCAGTCAGAAGCGCACTTGAGAATAAAAGGTTTATACTGCCGTATGAGCACCTCCCGAGCCTCAAAATCATCGGAAATTCCGGCTGCTCTGACATCTAGTTCTGACAAATTGTTTTCACCGCCTCTATGCTATAGTAGCGTGATTACAAAAACACAAGGATTTTGCATGGTATTTTAAATTATATAGGCGATTCGGATCGCGTGCAAGTTAAATCATTCAAAGCGATATTTGTGTAATGTACGAACGTCAAACATAACCTGGGATCAGATGGTGTCAAAACTTGCGCTTTTGTGCCGGATATCCTATACTAAATGTAACTTTTACAGTAGCCGGAGGAACGGAATGAAACGAATGCTGCCATCCGTGAGTTTAGAGCGCATCTCCCGTGTGATTGTGCTTGTGGTACTTGATTTACTGCTGATTTTGGCAGCCTATACGTTGTCTCTTTGCCTTGTGTTTACAGGTGAGGAATACACATATGTTTTCCCATTTCGGGTCAACGGACAGATGGCGTTTACCTATGTGCAGATTGTGTTGAACACTGCCGTTTATATTACGTGCTTTGCCGTGTTTCGCCTTTATGGGAAACCATGGGCAGATGGTAGCGCAGGGGAAAATATTTTTTTGTTGGCTGCGATTGGCACTGCCACCGGAATCATACTGCTAATCAATATTTTCTTTGGAAACGATTATAAACTGTCGCTGTTTCTTGCGGGTGTGCTACTGATTCCGCTGGTTTTGTTTATTCGGTATGCCTACCGAATACTGATGCGCTCATGCTGGATGATGCAAAACAAGGCCAACAGCGGAAAGTCACCGCTACTCATCGTTGGTGCGGGATTCTATGGTGCGTTTGTGCAGTCTCAAATTCTTAATGGTACGGAGAAGGGCAGCTATGTAGCCGCGTTTGTGGACGATGACCTGAAAAAAATCGGGACAAAAATCCGCGGCGTGACCGTACGTGGGACAACAAGCGATATTCCAAAGCTGGTCAATCAACTAGGCATTCGCGAGATTATTCTGGCAACTTCCGCCATCAATGAAAAACGGCAGAGCGAACTGGTGACGCTATGCAAGTCTACAAAATGCCGTGTACGAATGGTATCGCCCATCAGAGATCTGGACGCAAAGCCGTCCATGCAGGATATCCGGGAAATTTCCATCGATGATATTTTATTTCGTCCTGAAGTCAAACTGGATAAGGAGAGCATTGCCGCCTATATTCAGCACAAGACGGTATTGGTCACGGGCGGCGGCGGTTCCATCGGATCGGAGATTTGCCGGCAGACGGCATCGTTCTATCCGGCCAGACTTGTGATCTTCGATATCTATGAAAACAATGCTTATGCGCTCCAAATGGAGTTAAAACGAAAATTTCCATGGCTGAATGTCTGCATTCGCATCGGTTCGGTGCGGGATAAGTGCCGCGTGGATGATGTGATGACGGAATTCTGCCCTGATCTCGTTGTGCATACGGCAGCGCATAAACATGTGCCGCTTATGGAGGATAGTCCAACCGAGGCCATCAAAAATAATGTGCGCGGTACGCTGAACGTTGTTCGTTCCGCAGGGGAACATCATGTGAAACGGTTTGTGCAGCTTTCCACGGACAAGGCCGTGAATCCAACCAATGTGATGGGTGCCAGCAAGCGTATTACGGAGCTGATTGTACAGGATTATGCAAAATGTAGTAGCATGCAGTGCATGACCGTGCGCTTTGGTAATGTGCTTGGCTCCTACGGTAGCGTGATTCCGCTATTTGAAAATCAAATCAAAAGCGGTGGACCTGTGCAGGTGACGCATCCTGAAATCACACGGTATTTTATGACCATACCGGAGGCTGCGCAGCTTGTGTTACAGGCGGGGGCGCTGGGCGAAAGCGGAGCGATCTACGTGCTGAACATGGGCGAACCGGTGCGTATTATGGATCTTGCGGAGAAGTTGATTCGTTACTATGGCTATACGCCAAACGAGGATATGCCAATCGAGATCATCGGACTACGACCCGGTGAAAAAATGTACGAAGAACTTACGCTGGATGAAGAAGAGCAGAGCATGATGGAAACAACCCACAATCGAATTATGAAAACGAAACCGTTGACCATTGACGACGAAGCATTTCCCGTCAAGTTAACGCGTTTGCTTGAGGCGGCGGATCAAAATGATTCGGCGCTGCTTACCTATATAAAAGATCTCGTGCCAAACTTTATGAACGATCCAGCGCAGGATGCGGGAAATTTCCTGCAAAAACAGGATTCTATAACCAAAGGTGGCTGAACGGACAGCCGTCTAAATCGGAATACGGCTGGAACGAGAGGAGAGAATTCGATGGAAAAAAAGTTGAATGAGATGGTAGAGCTGAAATATTTGCGACTGCTTGCACGTGAATACAAGACCATCGCAGAGGTTTCCACTGAGATTATCAATCTAAAAGCCATACTGTGCCTGCCAAAGGGAACAGAACATTTTATCAGTGATATCCATGGAGAATATGAAGCATTTTTACACATGCTGAAGAATGCATCCGGTGTTGTGCGGGAAAAAATCAATATTCTATTCGAAAACTCTGTGACGCTAGGCGAACGCAACATGCTGGCAACACTGATTTATTATCCGGAAAAGAAGCTGGAGAAACTGCAGGCATCGGGTATAATTAACGAGGAATGGTATAAGATTACGCTGGTGCGGCTTGTGGAAGTCTGCCGGCTCAGCTCGTCCAAATACACTAGATCAAAGGTGCGTAAGGCGCTGCCCAAGGGATTTGAATATGTGATTGACGAACTGCTGCATGTAACCGATACAATGGATAAGCAACGTTATAACAACGAGATTATCCGCGCCATTATCGAGACTGATCAGGCGGATGGTTTCATCATTGCCATCAGCAAATTAATACAACGGCTGGTGATTGATCGGTTGCACGTGGTCGGCGACATTTTTGACCGGGGGCCGGGCGCCCACATCATACTGGACGCATTGTCCACATATCATGATGTGGATGTGCAGTGGGGAAACCATGATATTCTCTGGATGGGTGCTGCGGCTGGCAATGATGCACTGATTGCAACGACGATCATCAACTCTCTGCGCTATGGAAACGTGGATACCATTGAGGACGGCTACGGAATTTCTCTAAGCCCACTTGTAACATTTGCGTTGGAAATTTATGCGGATGATCCGTGCGCACGGTTCTATCCTCGCACGGTGGAGAATGAATTGAACCAACGGGATGCGGAGATCATTGCCAAGATGCATAAAGCGATGGCTATCATTCTCTTTAAGCTGGAGGGTGCGTTAATCGCCCGCAATCCGGAATTTCATATGGAAGCGCGGCTACTACTGGATAAAATCGATTTTGAACATGCAACTATTATGGTGAGCGGCGTGACCTATCCGCTGACTGATCAATTGTTTCCAACCGTACTGCCTTCGAATCCATATGCACTTTCCGAGGGCGAGCAGGAGCTGATAGACAAGCTGCGGATGGCTTACTATCACTCCGAAAAACTGCAACAACACATTCGTTTTTTGTATGCAAGCGGCAGTATTTATCTGCGCTGCAATGGAAACTTGCTATTTCATGGTTGCGTGCCAACGACAGCAGACGGCGAATTTGTACAACTGTGTAACCAAGGGAAAAAATATAGCGGAAAAGCATTGTTTGACCGAGCCGACCGGCTGGTGAGACAGGGCTATTTTTCAAAATGGGACACCCCGGAACGTATCGTTGGATTGGATTTTATATGGTATCTATGGTGCGGACCGAATTCACCGCTGTTCGGGAAAGACCGTATGACGACGTTTGAACGATATTTTATTGCGGATACTGAGACACATACGGAACGAAAAAATGCATACTTCCAATTTGCAGAAAGCGAAGCTTTTGCGCAAAAGCTATTGGAGGAATTTGATATGAATGCGCCGGACGCGGTGATTATCAACGGACATGTGCCTGTCAAAATCCGAAAAGGAGAATCGCCCCTCAAAGCCAATGGACGCATCATCGTGATCGATGGCGGCATGAGCAAGGCGTATCAAAAGGAAACGGGTGTAGCCGGATACACCCTGATCTCCAGCTCCAACGGGCTTGTGCTTTCCTGCCATGATCCTTTTGTAACGGTCGATGAGGCCATCGAATCTGAAGTGGATATCCATTCCACGCAAACGATGGTTTCCCGCCCGGCTGTCAGAAAGCTGGTGGCGGATACGGACGTGGGATATTCGCTTTCTGAGCGCATTAAGGATCTGACGGATCTGCTGCATGCCTATCAAAACGGACTGCTAAAGGAAGCGCACTGATACAATAGGATCGATTGGAACGAGTTCACGGGTGGCGGGTTACGCTTTTTTATCACACCGGTTAGCCTCGGGCATGCTTGCAAAAACAACATGCGCATTTCCGATGAAGTCCATTGTGAGCGATTCTAAAAAATATGGGTTGAGAAGAATCACCAGATTTAACAGAATTCAATCGCTCACAACGATGCACGTATTTCTTCAGAAACACGCCTTTGCGGATAGCCGCCTCCGCATTGCGTAAGCTTGCAACAGCAAGTCAATGCGTTGCTTTCACACCTGGATGGATGAAAGCTACGGCCTTATAGACTGCATTTTTCTTTAGAGGCATAGCCGAATATACCACGATGCAGTGTTGCTGACTCACCGATTTTGGCGCAAGATGCTTGTGGGCATGCTGCCGAAAAACGACAAAGTGCGACAACCTGCGCAGCACTGCTACCTATTGATCATTATCTTGCCGGAAAAACAGAATATTTTCGAATCATTCAGATCTAAAAGCGCCCGCAACCCAGCAAGATGCTTTCATTTCGGAAGAAAAGCGGCGGCGTCATTTTCACCTTTTCCACGGCATAGTCTGTACAAACGCCGGATGGGGGAGGACGATTGCCTTGCGTGACTATATCGAGGAACGGATCAACGAGACCGCACATTATATCATTGATCGTGGCGCGACCGTGCGCGACGCGGCCAAGGTGTTCGGCATTAGCAAATCTACCGTACATAAGGACATGGCTGAAAGATTGAAACTGATCAATCCCAGACTGTTCCACCAGGTGCGCCAGGTTCTCGATGTGAACAAAGCGGAACGACATATCCGCGGTGGGCAGGCCACCTATCGGAAATATAAAGGGGAATAGGCGCAGGATTTCGATCATAGAAAAATGTCTTGGCGATTGAGGCTGCCGAATTACGGACAGCCTCTTTGATGTACATATTGCGACTTAATTTGAATGAATGATGAATTTATGATATTATATAACAATGAATGGATTCTTGCTAAATCAAAATTCGTTTGTTATTTTAAATTTAGGGAGAACAGATGCAATTTGATTTTTCCGATGCGTTGTTTGCGCTATCCAATGCACTGGATTGTGTAGAACATGATTTGCTGGGTGTCAGTACAAATCATGGAAAGCGTGTTGCCGCAATCTCTGCGGGTATGGCAAAAGCTATGGATTTCTCCGATACGGCACTGTTGGATTTGATGGGATGCGCAGTGATGCATGACTGTGCACTGACGGAATATGTGCAGACGGAATATAACGGGCGGTTTGCGGATGCAGCCAAAGGGGAACTAAAAAATTTCGGGTTGCATTGCAGAATTGGGCAAAAACATGTCCGCGACATCCCGTTTTACGGAGATGTGGACGGAGTGGTTTTGTATCATCATGAGCGTGCGGATGGGAGCGGACCATTTGGGAAAACCGCTGAGGAAACGCCTCTATATGCCAGACTGATTCATATTGCAGATGTACTGGATACTCATTTTGACTTTCGTTATATGGATGCCGAAAAGCAGTGCCACCTGATGGCGTATCTGCGAGATAACTGCAACACTCAGTTCGATGCGGACTGCTCGGAACTATTCTTGACAGTGTTTGATTATGCCGCGCTGGAACGCCTGGGCAGTGCGGAGCTGGAGCAATTTCTGAAAGCGTTAGCCCCTTCCAAGATGAAAACGTGCACGCCGCAGGAGCTAATGCGATTTGCAAGCGTGTTTGCCACGGCGGCTGATTACAAATCTCATTTCACACAGCGCCATTCTATTGGAGTTGCAGAAAAAGCCTACGCTATGGCACAATTTTACCAAGTGGATGCGGAATTGGCTGCCAAGCTGTACTTTGCCGGCGCGTTGCACGATATCGGGAAATTGGTTGTTGACAATAATATTTTGGAAAAACAGGACAGCCTCACCGCAGAAGAATATCGCAAGGTCAAGATTCATGCATTCGAAACGTATCGGATCTTAAGCAGCATCAGGGGGCTGGAAGAGATTACGAAATGGGCATCCTACCACCATGAAAAACTGGACGGTAGCGGGTATCCATTTGGCTTGAACGGCGGACAGCTTGGACGTTGGGAACGAATGATGGCATGCTTGGATATCTATCAAGCATTGACGGAAACGCGCCCTTACAAGCCCGGATTGTCACACAAAAGAGCCATATGGATTTTGACGAAGATGGCTGAAAAGGGACTTGTAGACCGTGATATTACGGCGGATATCGGGATATATTTTGCTAATGCAGGGATCGCTTCGCCTACGCGGACATTGACGGAATGAAGCGAAAGCGCACATCGAATAGTCGGAGGTGCGCTGTGACCGATTATGAATAGAACGCACAACAATAACACCCTCTCATTGGCACGATGAAACTCATTCAGTGCTGAATTAAGGGCAACAATTGATAGCCTAGTCTGATTAGTGCCCGTTAGACTTTGGAAAACGCATCCTTACCTAATCCACAGATGGGGCAAGTCCAGTCATCCGGCAGATCGGAAAAAGCAGTGCCGGCAGCAATACCGTTGTCAGGATCGCCAACGGCGGGATCATATTCATAGCCACAGGGACATGCATATTTCATAAGACACCTCCTGAGATGATTTATTTTAGCATACCATAGACAACGTTTTTACGCTATTCTTTTTTAGAAAATTTGGATATAATAGGCACAGTTAAAACTTGGAGGTATCTGTATGAAAAAAAGCCAAAAGCCCGTTGCTGTTGCCCACGGCATCCATTGGGTGGGTGCGCTGAACCCAGAACTTCAGAAATTCGACGTTGTGATGAAGACCGAATTCGGTACATCCTACAACGCATATTTGGTACAGGGGACGGAGAAAACTGCGCTGATTGAGACGGTTAAGGACGGCTTTATTGAGGAAAGCCTTGCGTTGATCGGTCAGCTGATTGATCCAGCGAAGATCGATTATTTGATCTTACAACATACCGAGCCGGATCACAGCGGTTCCATCGCGGCCATGTCCGCAGCAGCGCCTAATGCGAAAATATACTGCACGCGGGCGGCGAGCATGAACCTGCCTTTTATTGCGGGACGGCAATTGCCCATTGAGCCGGTCAAGGAAGGTGATGTGCTGGAGCTCGGTGGACGAACACTGCGGTTTATCATGGCGCCATTTCTGCACTGGCCGGATACGATGTTTACGTATGACGATCAGACGGGCGTACTGTTTACCTGCGACGCGTTTGGTTGCCACTATGCGCCGGAGCACGTGCTGGAGAGCAAGACCGATCCTGCATTTAAGGGCGCGCGGCGCTATTATTACGATTGTATTGTGAGTCCATTTGCCGCATCGGTCACCAAAGCAATTGCCCATTTGACGGAGCTGCAATTGCCGAAGATATCGGTCATCTGCCCTTCCCATGGACCGGTGCTGGACGAGGAGCCGATGGAGGCCGTGCGGTTGTATGGCGAGTGGGCGGCGGAGCGCAAGCGCGGGGATGGCAAGACGGCTTTTATCGGATATGTGAGCTGCTATGGCTATACAATGCAACTAGCCGAACGGCTGCGCACAGCATTTCTTGGCGCGGGGTGGAAGGTTAACATTGCTGATCTGAGCGATATTTCTGCAGAGCGGGCGGCTGAACAGATCTATGCCGCAGACTGCATTGCCATTGGATCGCCCACGGTCAATGCCGATGCGCTGCCGCCCATCTGGACGGCGCTGGCTCACGTGGCAGTGCCGCTGACGCGTGGCAAGAAGGCAATCGCATTCGGTTCCTATGGGTGGAGCGGCGAAGCGGTTCCCTCCGTGGAACTGCGTTTGACACAGCTTGGCATGAACGTGCTCGGTTCTTACAAGGTGCGTTTCCGTCCCACGGAGGAATCTGCGCAGAAAATGCAGGAGCTTGTGGCGTTGATCACCGCTTGAATGTGAAGCCTCTGTTCCGCATATCAATGATAGTGGTTTGTGTGCATAATGAGCTGTGCGCTATTTTCAGATTGCTGGTGTTTACAAGCGCGTTTTGCAGAAAGATCCCAATTGCAAGAAACTTGGTTACAGGATAAATCGGCTGCATTCCTACCCAATGGCTAGCCTTTGCGGTCGGTGAGTGTAATGCAGGGGAGCCAAGCATGCGACAGTCGGCTAAGGACGTGTATCTAAATTCACCGAAAAGTGGTTGTGGCAGAGGGGTTGTCAGTTTTGCGGTCATAATCCAAGCGTTCTACCGGTCGCCTTATGAATTTTCCGCTGAATCTGACAAAAAACGCACTCGAAACCACAGATTTCACGTTTAGAAACACGTCTTAGAAGAATCGAAAAACAGCTGCGTTGAACCAGGTGTAACCCAGATCGAAAAACGGAATCCAATGAAGCGACATGGCTACGCCCGACACGACCCATATAAGGAGCAGACAGAGGACAATTAGCAAGAATGCACTCCAACCACTGCCGTGCCGATTCTTTTTACAATAAGTCTTGTCCAGCATTTCGTCAAACACGTGATTGTTGAGCTGCCTTGCTCTGGGAGAATGCTGCGCGGCTGGGGATGAAGGTTGCGCATAGCCGGGAAAGCGCGGTTGCTGTGGCAACGGTTGCTGCACTGGCGGAGTTTGAATTACCGGAGGGGGTTGCACCACGGATGGCGGTGTAGGTTGTATGGACGAAGGCGTTGGATCTGTATAGAACAGCTCTTTATCCAATTCGTCTTCAATGCGCGCCATATTCAAAGCCATCAAGTCGTAAGTCTGAATGTTTTGAATGGCCAGCGTATCCAGCCAAAGGTTCCAACCGTTCGATTCGGGCTGCTCCTGTAGCTTGGCAACGAACTGGGAAAAGGTCTGCCGCGTGGCTTCCCGCGCCAGATTGGCATCCTGTGTTTTGGCGTATGCTTTTTGATATACGTTTGCTCCACAGGCCGCAATCAGTTCCTTGAGTGCGGATTTGTCTCCACGGCGGATGCGGGCGACCAGTTGATCAAGCTCCATATGGATTCCTTTTCCCTCCAGTAAGCTGGGTGGTTTGTTTATGCATTCGTCATTATGCGGGACAGATGCTTTTTTATTGTCGTTATGCTGCAAAAGCTTAAAGTAACGCAAAAAAACTAGTATAGCTACATTGCTAGTTGATGAAATGCATCTGTCAATCACGCGCCCATAAAAATCTTATATTATTATTGTAGCATAGGTTTGAAGAAAAAGAAATTCTGCTTGTCGTAAATTGACACTTCTGATTGCTGCATGTAAACTATAATATAGTTAAAAATTAAATGGTGGGAAGATTGATGAAACGAATTTTGGCCGTTGCGCTGCTTGGAATGATGATCTTATCCGCATGCGGTTGCAAAGGCAACGATACGCCAAATGCCGCGCCTACACAGACGTCTGCTGCAACAATGCCGTCAGTCATGCCTACGGCGGTGCAGGTAACGCTGTATGTGCCGAGCAGCGAAAAGGACGGAATCGTACCATTGGCGTACACCATTGCTGAGGATTCACCTAAGGCGCTGTTACAGGCACTGATAGATGTGGATGTTCTGCCGGACATCGATTACGGCAGGAATCTATATTTTGAGGTGGGTGAGGATACGGTCAAGATCCAGGAAGAGAATACACAGTGCCGCGTGGTACGCGCTGACCTATCCCAGGCATTCGGGACTGCTGTGTGCAACGCGAAGAACGTGACCGCTGAAAAGCTGATGATTCAGAGCCTGGTGGATACGTTTTTAAGCTACTACAGAGCCGATGCGTTTGCGTTGACCATTGAAGGTACGAAGCTGGAGACGAAATCCCGTGAAAACTATGAATGCGGGATGGTGATGGATCAGTTTGTGAAAATTATCAAAACGGGGGAAACGCAGACGCCACAGCCAAGCGCATAATCGCCGGTAGGTGTAGCACCAAGGTGCTGCAACCATTGCCGACCGCTGGAGCCGGATGCGTTCGTATCGCGGAGGAGAGATAAAGCATGAGAAACCGGGTACAAGTTTGGCTGGCTATGCTGCTAAGCGGCATGGTACTAGCGGGTTGTGCCGGAGCAGCCGCTGGGACGTTTAATCGGGATACTTCCTCGGATATGATGGCAGCCGTCACCAGTGTTCCTGCCAAGACCCAGCTCGTGAAACAAACGCAAACATTTCAGCCGGAAGACGGCATCAAACTTACACAAATGCCCTTGCTTGCTTACATGCGCCGCATGCTGCACGAGAGTACCCGCAGCATCTTTTTGCAGGAAGAGCTGGATATGATTCCTTTTCTCGTGATCGATGGAATTCAATTGAATGCGCTGGACGAGGTCGTATATTTTTCAAATTTAGAATCTTTGACTTTGCGAAATACTGCGGTGATTGATTTGACTCCGCTTACGAAAATATCCGGGCTGAACACGTTAACGCTGGAGAACAATCATGAGATGGATCTATCAACTTTACCAAAGATGGATGGACTTACCGTGTTGACACTGAAAAACAATGACTTGATGGATGCAGCCGTGTTGCAAAGCGTGAAGAACCTGCAATCATTAAGCATTGATCAGACGCTGCTGCCGGATCAGTCTGCTCTGGACGGGTTGACAAAGCTGACGGAACTCTCCCTCCGCTGGGACAGGCTCAAGCAGAATGCAAAACTGGATGCCATCGGCACACTACCTGCGCTGCGTAAGCTGACGCTTGCCGGCGGCGCGGAAAAGAAGCCAAGAGATTATGCTTTTCTAAGTTCACTGAAAAATCTTGAGGAACTGTCAGTGACGTGTAATTCCGTGGACGAATTGCAGACATTGCCAAAGCTGCCGTGCATGAAGAGACTTGAGCTGGCGGGCAATCTGGATGGTGTGCTGCCGCTGGAAAAACAGACACAGTTGACCGCACTGACCCTAAATACCGCACATGTGCGCAGTGTAAAGCCGCTGACGAAACTCCGGGGGCTCACGGAACTCACGCTACTGAATTGCAGTGCGGCGGATTTGGATGTGCTTGCCGACATGCCGTGGTTGAAAGTGTTGGCGGTCACCGGAAAAGGAATATTGAAGCCGTTGGCCAAGCTATCGGAGCAATTGCCCAATACGCGCATCGAGACGACACGGCCCAAATAAAATCGAATAGAAATATATGACGAATGATCATCTGAGGCTGCAAGCTGACATCCATCCGGAGGTTCGACAAAGCTATTGCGGCTTTTTTGCATTGTGTGGCACGTTGCTGATTCCGGATAAGAATAGACAGGACTGGTTGAACGACGTTTATGAGGGTTGGGAAGCGACAGCACGCATGTTTTTTTCACATGCTGTTAACGGAAAAAGATCCCAAGATACCTGCGCAGGCCTATGGGCAGGAGCTGGTCATCCATGCAGACAAAGCACAAACTTACCTTCACACTGCCTACATGGGCCTACGGGCGGAGATGGACTGTACCCCAACACGGGAACGGTGTCTCCACGCCGCTGTCTGCGCGCGCTTATGGACGGGCGACAATCACCGCTCAGCAAAACCAGAACAAACGGGATATGCCAAGGGTAGATTGTGACATTTTTTCTGGCTGAGATGAACAGATGAATTTCGCTATTGACGGACGATGAAATTCGCAGTATAACTTCGCTTAGACATGCGGGACGGCATATCCGTGACCGCCCTTCGAGCTTCCATCGGGTGATTCGGTCATCTGTAAAAATGATCGGCACATCGCACGCATGGACGCAACCGATTACAACGAAAGTGAAGTGATTGAAAAATGGAAGATCGTGATTCCGATATCCCCCTTCCGAAAAACGCCCTGATTGTAGGCATTGTGTACAATCTGAAAAAAGGGATTGCCGCCCCCACTGTGGATGCGGAGGCGGAGTTGGACAGCATCGATACCGTGCATGCCATCAAGGCTGCGCTTGTGCGCCAGGGCTGCCGGGTGGTACTGCTGGAGGCGGATAAGAATCTTCCGCAGAAACTGTCCGAAACAAAATTGGACTTGGTGTTCAACATTGCCGAAGGCATCAACGGGCGCGACCGTGAGGCACAGGTGCCCGCGCTATTGGACATGTTGGACATTCCTTATACAGGCTCAGATGCTGCTACGCTGTGCATTGCGTTGGATAAAGCGCTCACAAAGCGTATTTTGGCAACCTATCATATCAAAACACCACCCTACCAGCTACTGTATCCGGGGGCGCCAATCAAACTGCAACATGTGAAATATCCCGTAATTGTCAAGCCAAATGCCGAAGGCTCCAGCAAAGGAATATCGGATGTTTCGATTGCAAGGAACGCGGAGGAGTTGACCGCGCTGCTGACGCGCAATCTGGATCTCTACCGGACGGAAATGCTGGTGGAAGGATTTGTCAGCGGACGTGAATTTACAGTTGGGATTGTCGGAAACGGCGCGGATACACATGTGTTTTCACCCATGGAGATTGTCTATACCCGCAACACACAGGGTGATTATCGCGTCTATAGCTACACGGTCAAACAGGATTATACGCGCTATGTTCGCTATGAGTGTCCCGCGCATATTTCCGAGCTGGCTGAGCAGAAAATGATACGGACGGCAAAAAAGATCTACGATACACTAGCGTGCCGGGACTTTGCACGAATTGATTTCCGACTTTCGGACGATGAGCGCGAGGTGCATTTTATTGAGATTAATCCGCTGCCCGGGCTGGCGCCCGGATATAGCGACTTTCCGATGTTGGCGGAGTTCTGCGGCGTCTCTTACGATGCGCTGATTGAACGTATTTTGCATGCCGCGCTGCAACGTACGGGGGCCATGAACCGGGAGGCGGCAAAATGAAGCAGGCTGAAGATTATGCCAAAGAATGCCCGACGTGGAACGACTGGAAGTGGCAATTTGCAAACCGTATCACCACGGCGGATGCACTTTCCAAGGTGCTGCCGCTATCGATGGACGAAAAACAGGATATTGAAACCTGTCTTGCGGCGTTTCGTATGGCCATTACGCCCTACTATGCGTCACTCATCCACCCGGAGGATCCGCAGGACCCGATTCGAAAGCAATGTGTTCCCTCCATCCTCGAGACGGTGCCCTGCAAAAACGATATGGACGATCCACTGGGAGAACTTCACGACAGTCCCGTCCCACATGTCGTCCACCGGTATCCCGACCGGGTGCTGCTGCTTGTGACGTTGCAATGCGGCATGTATTGCCGCCACTGCACGCGCCGACGCACCGTGGGCGAGGAGGATTGCACCATCACTGAACAGGCGCTGCAAACCGCGCTGGGGTACATTCGCTCACATGAAGAAATTCGCGATGTACTCATCTCCGGCGGAGATCCGCTGACCATGAGCACAGGGAAACTCGAGCATATCATTGCATCCCTGCGGGCGATCGGGCATGTGGATATTATCCGTATGGGAACGCGCGTGCCGGTGGTATTGCCTATGCGGATTACCACGGAATTGACAGATATGCTCAAACGGTATCACCCCATCTGGATCAACACCCATTTTAATCATCCAAACGAGCTTACGCCGGAGGCGGCGCATGCCTGTGCGGCCATCGTGGACGCGGGGATACCGCTGGGCAACCAGAGCGTTTTGTTGCGCGGAATCAATGACGATGCGGAGACGATGAAGCGATTGCTGCTAGGGTTGGTACACATGCGCGTGCGGCCGTACTATCTTTATCAGTGTGATCTGTCCAACGGCATTGGCCACTTTCGTACGAGCGTGGATCGGGGCATTGAAATTATGCACGCGTTGACAGGTAACATTTCTGGCTATGCCGTGCCAAAATATGTCATTGATGCGCCTTCTGGTGGTGGCAAGATTCCCATTGGGTATCCCTACGTGCTGAAAAAGGACGATCGGGAGGTTGTGATGGAAAACTATCTTGGCCAGATCTATCGCTATCCGCAGCCGCTTAAAGATTGACGTAGCAGTATCGCTGCGCTATGATTTAAAGCAGGGAACGAAAGAATGGGGGAGACATGACACTTTGGAACATCATTTGCTGGCTTGTGGTCGGCGCGATCATCGGATGGATAGCCGGTCTGGTCATGAAAAACCGGGGCGGCGTGATTCGCAACATTGTCGTTGGCATCGCCGGCAGCTTTCTTGGCGGCTGGATTGCCAGCATGCTGAGGTTGGGCGGAGCAAGTACGTTTTCACTGATCGGAATACTGATTTCCGTGGGCGGCGCATGCATCCTGATTGCGCTGAGCCGGTTTATCACCGGCAGAAAACGCTGAAGCAGACGTGCTTTCTGAACAGGGCAGACAAGGGCTGCCCTGTTTGTCGATTTTAAGGAACGGACCTCCGACCGGGATAACCATACGGGATAACCATAGAAGATTATAGATATCTGGGTGAAACATGGCCAGCTTATGAAAATGGGTGGATGCTTTTCTGTTTGGATAATGTGCCTCCACGGTATGGTGGTGGATTTTTTCAAAACCGAGCGGGCCGTTCTTTTTAGGGAACTGTCTTACGGTCGCGCGTCTACAGGAATAGAATACGGGAAGAAAATGCCATCCTACAAACTGTATGACTACAATGCGTAAGATTGCTCAGCAGCGCAGTCTTTGATGAAATACTATATACAAGTTGTACGAGTACAGAATACGAATTGCGTTCAGCTTGCGGATTGCGCTTTGTTATCCGGTTTGATAGCATGAAGACAACTCAAAACCGGGAGGACAAAGAACGATGAATATGTATAAATGGATTGATAAAATGATTTTTGACGAGGAGAAGATGGCGTTTCCTCTTCTCTCATTTCCTGCGGTACAGCTGTTGTTTGTTACCGTCAAGGAGCTGATTGAGAGCAGCAATTATCAGGCAATGGGCATGAAGATGATTACGGACAAATATGACATGCCTGCTGCGATCAGTTTCATGGATCTGTCCGTTGAGGCGGAAGCGTTTGGTGCGCGGACGGTCTATGCTGCGGATGAGGTGCCGACCATTACTGGCCAACTGGTTGCTTCCGAAGCCGATGTGCAAGCGCTACGCTCGCCCCATGTGGGCGATGGACGAACTGGCGTGTGCGTGGAGAGCATTAAAAAGGCGCTGCGGCTCATCACCGACCGTCCGGTATTCGCCAACTGCATTGGCCCGTTTTCCTTGACAGGGCGGCTGATGAACGTCAACGAAGTGATGATTAGTTGCTATGACGAACCGGAGTTTGTACACAAGGTGCTGCGCAAGGTTACGGATTTCCTGATTGAATATGCACTTGCATTCAAGGCGGCCGGCGCGCATGGCATTATTCTGGCAGAACCGCTGGCAGGTATGCTCTCACCAACGCTGATGCAGATGTTTTCCACTGGATATATTCAGGAGCTTGTGGGACGGGTGCAGGATGAGAAGTTCATTGTGATCTATCATAACTGCGGCAGCAGCGTCAACCGTCTGGTCGATGAAATTGTGGATACCGGTTGCCGAGCATTCCACTTTGGCGATGCGGTAGATATGCATGAGATGCTCGAAAAGATGCCGAAGGACTGCCTGGTGATGGGAAATATCAGTCCCTCCAAGCACTTTCTTGGCGGCACGCCACAATCGGTGAGGAACAAGACCGAACGGCTGCTGCGTACGTGTGCGGATTATCATAATTTTATCATCTCCTCCGGCTGCGATATTCCACCGCTGACCGATCTGGAGAATGTAAACGTGTTCTTTGAGACCGTACAGTCCTTCTACTATCGCCGCAAGCTGATGGATCTGATTGCATGACGTTTTGTACTCTTAGTAGCAACCAGATTGACCGTCCCTCTTGAGATGGTTGCGTCGCGCGAACTGCACGAGAGCACAATTGCCTGAATAAAAGTGTTGGCAGGAGGGTAAGGTTCTAAATTCACCGAAAGTGTTTTTGATATCTATTTTCTTGGCTGGTGCTTATAATTCAAGATTGGCCGACAGCAAACCTACGCATTCTTCTCTTGAACCGATAAAAAATTTATGTCAAGCCGCAAAATTCTCTTTTAGAAACATACCCTAGAATGCCGAAGGATCACACCTTTGAACTTTGCTTGGCGTTACACTTTGCGCAGACACCTTCAAAAATAAGCCGATGTCCCTGAACCGAAAAACCTTCCGGCAAGGATCGGTTATCCAGCTCTGCTAGATACGGAAGGTTGACATCGAACAGTTTGCCGCACATGGTGCACAGAAAATGGTAGTGCTGATCGGTTCGATAATCAAAACGATCTGCGCCGGTGAGTACATATAGGTGACCGATGACGCCCATCTCGGACAACAGGTGCAGATTTCGGTAGATTGTGCCACGACTGATATGCGCGTCCTGATTTTTTGCATCGCAATAGATATCGTCTGCACTGGGGTGATCTGTGCGGTTGAGTACGGCATCCATTACGAGCTTGCGCTGGTAGGTGTTTCGCGTTTTTTTCATCATAATCTCCGGTTTGTTACAACTTTAATTATTCAATAGAATAGACGAAAAAACCGTCATTTGCAAGCGCTTTTGCCAATGTGAATTTTTCGTTATAGTACGATGAATTCCATGGACAATGGACTTTTCCGATAATTGGACTGAAAATGAGATCAAGCGTGCGTGGAAAGGCGGCGCAAAAAGATAAAATCGTTGCATTGAAGAACGCGAGAGAACCTACGGGTGTGTATGCTGGGAAAAGAGGCATTTTTCGCCAAGCTTTCTCGTACGTTAGGAATAAATATGCTGTAAAAAACAGGGATATGAACGTTAAATCAAATGACAAAATTGACCAATATGTACTTTCCTGTGAACATATTTAACGCGAAATTGCAAATTGTGCGGGGCTATGCCATACTGTTGGCGGAGCAAATACATGGTTTTCAGAAAGGGATACAATGAAAAAGCCATTCATATTCCGGTTTGTGATTCCGGTAATCGTCATTCTTTTTATAACTGGCGCTTTGGGTACTGCGCTTGCGGATCAGAGCACGGGGACATCAATACCGGCGCTTGAAACGGATGCTGTAGCAACGCTGGCGGCCACCAATCTTGGCAGCAGCGGCATCTACACGGGCGACGTGACGCTGCTTGCACCCGAAGGATTCGAGCTGATGCTTTCGGAAAATGGCGCGGTTTGGGAGGCATCGGTGACCAAGGCCTTTGCCGCGGATGGCGTTTCGACCGTTGCTTACCGTTTACGCAGAATTGCGGATGGTGGCGTTACAGCGCAGAAATATATCCGCATTGCGCATAACGCCAGCATACCGACCGTGGCGCTTGCTTCTCCGGGTGCAGGCGCTGTGGCTTCGGGCGCGCAGCGCATGGTGCTGAGCCTTTCGGAACAGACCGTTGCGATTGCCGACAAGTATATCATACTTTTTGATGGAACCAATTCCTATCAGGCACGTGCAACGGATGCGCAGATGACCGGAGGCCCGGATGTTGGCCCGTGGAATGCAAGCCTAGCGTTATCGGCGTTTACGCCTGCGCTGACGTTGAGTGCTGGGACGACCTATACCATTCAAGTGGACGCGGGCGCGTTTGTTGACGCGGCTGGCAACCAATCTGCTGCGATGCCGGCTGTTTCGATACCGATGGGTGCGCAGCAAGCGGATACCAAACTTGTGGTCTATGGCCTTGGCAGTGGATGGTCGGTTAAAACGGTCGGCGAAACCGGAACTGCGGTGGCCAGCGGAACGGCAGTGCCGACGGGAACGCATCTGATGATTACCGCACCCGAAAACCCGGGTGGTATGGTTGCCTATACCGTGAAGCAGGATGGAACACTGCTTGCCGATGTCAACCTTATGGATTTTGTCGTCAATGGCGAACTGACAATTTTTGCGGCGGTGACCAAACCGATATTGAAAGGCATGGTTGAGATTACGGGAACGGCGCGGGGTGGGGCGACGCGTTCCGGCACGGGGACTCCTGCCGGGGTGTTGAGCGTGACCGGAGACAAGTCCGCGCCGGCGCTGACCTATACCTGGAAAAAGGGTGATGTCATTCTGGCAACTGGCGGAGAAAACACTACCTATATGGTGCGCGCTGGCGATATTGGGAGCGTATTGACCCTGTCCGTAACAGGCAGCGGATTTTCCGGCGAACTAACCGCACAGACACCGTCCGTCAACCCCAACGCAGCTGCGGCGCCTGCCGCGCCCACCGTGGCGGCGGTCACTGACACATCTATTACACTCAACGCGGTCATTGGCTGCGAATACAGCCGCGATGCGATTAGCTGGCAGAGCAGTCCCATGTTCGATGGGCTGACGGCTGGCCAGAGCTACAGCTTTTATCAGCGGTATCAAAAGACGATGGCCATGCTGGCCTCCGATCCAAGCCCTGTGCTTCAGGTCAGTACAGTAGGACAGCTGACCGGCACGGTTGTTGTATCCGGCACGTTGCAGGTGGGGCAGACGGTTAACGCACTCCTAACTGGCAGCAACAACACCGGTTCGCTTGGGTATGTCTGGAAACGTGGCATAACGGTACTGAGCAACGCAGCCGCCTATACCATTCAGGTTTCGGATATTGGAAGTCCGCTGACGGTGGAAATCAAAAGCAGTGTGGAAACCGGCATTCTTACGCTGACGACCGCAGCAGTCAAAAAAGCTACGGTGACTGCGCCCATCGCGCCTACGGCGGCATCGGTCTCCGCCTCGACCGTAACGCTCAATGCAATTGTCGGATATGAATATTCCATGGGCGGAACGAACTGGCAGGACACCACTACGTTTCATAATCTGACCATGGGGTCGGTCTATAGTTTCTATCAGCGTGTGAAGGAAACTGCACAGTCACAGGCTTCTGCTGCAAGTCCGGCGGCACAGATTGCAACCATATCCGGACTCACTGGGACACTGACTGTTTCCGGTGATATACGCTATGGGAAAACGTTGGTGGCAGCGCTGACGGGTAGCAACAACTCCGGTACGCTCAACTATGTTTGGCGCCGGGGCAACATGATTGTTGGCAGCGGACAGACCTATGACGTGAATATAATGGACATCGGGAATCCGCTCTATGCAGAGGTGGCAAGTAGCACGCAGGGTGGCACGCTCACAAAGCTTGTTGGCACCGTGCAAAAGGCCGTGTTCATCGGCGTCACACCGGAAGCCCCCGCGCGCGAGTCTCGTACCAGCACCAGCATTACATTGATTAAAATATCTGGCTACGAATACAGCCGTGACGGACAAAAATTTCAAGATAGCAACGTTTTTTCCGGCCTGTCAGCCGGCAAGACCTACTCATTCTATCAGCGTGTGAAGGCGACAACGACGGTGGATGCTTCCCCGGTAAGCAATGTGCTCAAAGCCAGCACCTCCTCACCATCCTCCGGTTCGACGCCGGGTGATTCGACAAAACCGGGCGGCTCTACGGGCAGCGGGGCTACGCCAACGCCCGACAGTAATTCCGGCAGCGCAGCGGCACTGACCAGCTATGCCCTGAGCAGCGACAATACACGCATTCTGTTTTCCACCATGCAAAGCTTGATTAAGGGCAACGAAAAACAGGACGTTACCATCAAGACCGACAATGTGACGTATACCTTCTTCAAGGGGACGATGAAGCTGACCGCAGGCACGCTGTGGTATGACTTTGGCACATCCATCAATGGCTGTGTCCATGAAAATAGCGCAAAACAAATTGCAGGCGACAAATATGTGGCCACCATTCATTTCAACTATGATGGAGAATTGCCTGCAAAAGCCAATATCCGTATCTGGCTTGGCGCAGCGCAGGCAGGAAAAACCTTGTACTATTACAAGCTTGATCCTGCGGCGAAAACGCTGTCCTATTTGCAGACGGCGGTGGCCGACAGCTCCGGCAATGTGACGGTTGTGCAGTCCTCCTGCTCGGATTATGTGTTCCTGAGCCAAGAGCTTAGCGTAGTCGCGGAAACGCCCGCATCCATGGAAACGCCCGCATCTTCCGCGTCACCTAGCCCCACCGCACTGCTGAACGAACCCGGTGGGTCCGCCCATGACGGCTTTGGAGTCGGAGGATGGATGATTGCGGTCATGATCCTGGTGGCGCTGCTGCTGATTGTGATAGGGATTCGCGCATACCTTAAGAGCCGTGCGGAAGAAGATGACGAAGACGACGAGTTTTAAATCTGATTTATGATAAACAATCGGGGCAGCTGCGAAATACATCTGCCCCGATGTTGTCAGGATTTTGTCTCGCGGTTGCTGTCATAGGGACGATAGCGGATTTCCCGGTCCGCGGGCGTGTTTTCTCCGCCGCCGCCATGCAGCAGCAACGTTGGCCGATTGATGCGATGGAACCGATTCATATCGCTGCACCTGCTTTCACAAAATATACGCCGCTGCCCGTAAGACCGTTGTCGCGCATGGCCAACAACAGGCACAAAGCGAAGATTGCGGCCAGCGCCAGTACGGCCAGAATGAGTATCACCATTCGTTTTGTCATCCAAATTGCCCCATTTCCTTTCGGTTATGCTTAGTATGTACGCTTTTGCTTTGAAAATGTCAGGCGAAATCAGAGTTATTTCGCTTTTGGCATTGACAGGCAGGTCAGGCTTTGTTAAACTAATCGTTGTGCCATTCATGTGACAGCCGCCACAGCCCCGGCAGTTTGCGCTTGATTCACACAACAGATTTACAATATTATTTATGGAGGAATCGCCATGAAAACCTATATGGCAAAGGGCGAAACCGTTGAGCGCAACTGGTACGTTGTGGATGCGGACGGCATGGTGCTCGGTCGGCTGTCCTCACAAGTGGCAGCCATTCTCAGAGGGAAGCACAAGCCTATATTCACACCGCACGTTGATACAGGCGATCATGTGATTATCATCAACGCCGCGAAGGTTCGTCTCACGGGCAAGAAGCTCGATCAAAAGAAGTACATCCACCACACCGGTTATCCGGGTGGACTCAAAGAAGTTTCCTACCGGACGCTTCTTAACACCAAGCCGGAATTTGCGGTGTATGAATCCATCCGCCGCATGATGCCCAAAGGCCCTCTCGGCGACCAAATGCTCACTAAACTCCGCGTGTATGCGGGTCCGGAGCATAAGAACGCCGCGCAGATGCCTGAGCCGCTCGTGCTCAAGTAACGAAAGGAGTCATACAGAACATGGCAAGTACGCAATATCTTGGTACCGGTAGGCGAAAGACATCCATCGCCCGCGTTCGTTTGCTCCCGGGCACCGGCAATATCACCATCAACAAGCGTGATATCAACGATTATTTTGGGATGGAAACCCTCAAGATGATCGTCCGTGCACCCCTCGTACTCACCGACCTGATGGCGAAGTACGATGTGCTCGTTAATGTCTATGGTGGCGGTACCACCGGTCAAGCCGGTGCAATTCGCCACGGCATTGCCCGTGCGCTCCTCGTATCTCAGCCTGAGCTGCGCCCCGCCCTCAAGAAGGCTGGCTATCTCACGCGTGATCCGAGAATGAAGGAACGTAAAAAGTACGGTCTGCATGCAGCTCGTAGAGCGCCCCAGTTCTCCAAGAGATAAACAGAATACAAGTACAATCAAAGAGACAACCCGGAGTTTTTTCCGGGTTGTCTTTTTGTCTATCTATGAATTTCAGTATCCCAAGTCCTTTGAAAAATGTTGATAGTCCTTACTAGATTTAAAATCGCCGCCCCAATGCCAACCTCGCTCCGTAAATAAACGGTAGCAAAGGTCGAATCGATCAATTTTGCCTGGGAATTCATAGGTTCGATCCGCATAGCCTGCACCATTCTTGGGAGACAGGGTGCCATTCTTCTGTACATAAGGATTGAACTGTGGATTGATGTCGATGGCTGCGCCGTAGCTGTGTAGCGACAACTTGTTTGTTCCCGCAACTTCACGGTAGTTGAACGCAGAGGTGTTGTTTGCTTCCATGGAGCGTGTGTCATCGGCGGGTTCCCCAAAATCGTCTACAAGACGTACGCTTGCGAGTGGATAGCGCTCCAGATAAAGTTCGTAAAAAATCTGCAACAGTTCGTCCGCCAGCTGCGCATTGATGATCAGTTCTCCATTGTTGCGGTTGCCTTCAAAATCATAATATAGAATCGACAGATAACGCAGCTCGTCAAGGCTGATTTTTGCGCTGCCATCGGCGGGATAGCTTATGCCTAAGATACGAGCCTTCACAACGTCGTCAAGTGGACAGTAGCAGAATCCATCGGCCAACACGACAAAACCATCAGGCGTGGATGTGGGCGCTGATGTGGGCAAAATGGTGGGCAATGGTGGCAACGTGACATTGGGGGTCAACGCGCTCGGCTGCGTGCATACCAAGCAAACTGGATCTGCGGTGATCGAAGGAGCCGTGGTTGACTGACCGCCGCAAGCTGAAGCAACCAGCGTGCAGATGAGAATCGCCAGCAGGCAACGGGGGAGTCGATGACGCATCGAAGCCAAACCTTTCATATAATACCATCCTTTTCCAGCGGATGAATCCATGTTATACTGAATGCATGAAAAACGACAATCAAAAGCAGAAGTGCAGGCGCGTACTTGCGGGCGTGGCCACCGGTACACTGGCGGCGGTTTCGCTGACGATTGGTTCTTTGTTTGGCACGGCGGACGAGCTGCTAGCGGTTGAAAATGACGAGGATGCGTCTCAGCAAGCTGCGGTTGTTTCCGTCGGCAAACGTGCGGAGCATTCCGCCGGACTGCGCACCGGAGAAAAACAGACGCTGATGGATCAACTGCGGGTATTTTTCCTGCGGCAGCCAGCTGCCGTGCGCGCGTTTGTGCTGCTTCCACTCTGGGCTGCGGGGAAAGTCGCGTTGACAGCGGTAGCACTGCTTACGGCAGGACGATCGCCCCTCTGGCAGGGACTGCTGGGCGTTTTGCTGAACGCGCTTGTTCTCTTTGGATTGTTCACGCTTGTCTATAAACTAGTATGTCCACGTAAGCGTATGCGGGATTTGTTTAAGCGGAAGAACTTGCTGCCGCTGATTGCCGGAGTCCTCGCGCTGGCTGCAACGGACGCAGCATTACGCGTTTTTGTTTCCGATTATCAGCCAATCAGCATGCTAATCAAGGTCGGGCTAGGCTTTCTGGTGCTGCTGCTCCTTGTTCGACGGATACCGCGTCTGGGCACAAAATCCACAGCAGGCGTCTCGTAATGCCCTGAAAACATGCTCAGTATCTTTTTCGCCATTTCTACGTTTATTATCAAAGAGCTACTGCTAGCAAGCCGGCGAATTCTGCATTGGGCTGAAAAAAATCACGCCAAAGCTCAAAATTCTCTTTTTAAAAATATGTCTCGAAGAAGATTATGGCTTGATTTCGTAGATCAGATGTTCGCCACGGGTTCCTTCACGATAGAGGGTTGTATAACTTGGCACTAAAACTCGTTCCAGCAACGTTCCGCCACAGGCTTCAATCGTGGTTCGAGAAGTCACATTGTCTGCCGCACAGGAGACGATAACAGAAGACATGCCGTGGTGCTTGCACAGCGGCAAAAGTAATTTGACGGCCTTTGCAGCATATCTATGCCCGCGGAACGCTTCCACCACCTCATAGCCAATATTTCCGCCATAATATGTACCGCGCACATAGCCAACGCGCAGGTCGATGTGACCAACCTCAGCGCCATCGGCAACACGATCGATTGCAAATTTGTAGGAGGGTACAAAGCCTTTTTTTTCGTCTGCCGAAAAAGTTTGGATGAGACGCAGTGAAATTTCGCCATCATTGAACGTACCGGGAGAGGACAACAGTACGTCATCCACAACAGGATCGTTCCCTTCTTCCCAATCCTTGCATACATCGATCCATTCCAGTGCGTTGGAAAAGCGAAACAGATCGGCGGGCGTAAATTCGATGGCACTGTTGTCACTGCCGCAGGCGGGAAATACGGTATGAAACCGTTTGAGCGAAACATCCAGATAGACTGAGACACTTGCCGGTACAGCAAAAGGACAAACACCGCCTACGGCGGAACCAGTCATTGGCTCGACCTCTTCAAAAGTGAGCATTTTTGCTTTTGTGTGAAATTGTTCCTTGTATTTGGCATTGTCAATTTTTGCATCGCCCGCGGTCACAATCAGGATGCAGCCGTCCTTAATTTTAAACGACAGCGTCTTGGCAATGCGGGCAGGACGCACGGAAAGCGCCTGCGCTGCCAGATCGACGGTGGCTGATGACACATCAAATTCTAAGACGCGGCTTTCCATACCGAAATTACTGAAATAACGACGAACTTGGTCAATGGACATGGGATACTCCTTTGTTCCTGACCCAATGAAACGGTCAAGGAAGTTGAAATTGTTTTGTATATGCTTGTACTTTCGCAGAAAAATCGGGATTGCCGTCCGTGGCTTTGACAGATTCCAGATAACTATGCATATCAAAGGCCTCCTGCTGTGTTTGAATCATGCAGGCAGCAATGTTGCTACAGTGATCGCTGACACGTTCCAAATTTGCGAGCAGATCGGAGAGAACAAACCCCAATTCAATGGTGCATGCACCCGTTTGCAACCGTGCGATATGGCGGGATTTGAGTTCCGCTTGCAATGCATCGATGACCTCTTCAAGCGGCTCAACTTGTTTGGCGGCGGACACGTTACCAGACTGAAAGGCGTCGGTTGTAATTGACAGGATCTCTGTTAATGCATCGAAAAAGACTTGAATTTCATGTTGCGCAGCCTCGGAAAAGACGATTTGCTTGTTATACATCTCCTGCGAGACTTCGGTGATATTGACAGCATGATCGCTGATGCGCTCCCAATCGCCGATCACATGCAGGAACATGCCAATCTCGCGGCTGTCCTTGGGTAGGAGCTTATGAATGCTCAGTTTGACCAGATAGGCACCGAGCCGATCTTCATAGGTGTCGATGATACTTTCATTTTTAACGACCTCTGCCACGGCCTTTGGATCGTAATGTTGCACTGTGCCGATGGCTGTAAGGATGGTTTCCCGCGCAAGCGACGACATCTTACACGTTACATTTTTACATTGCTCCAGCGCAAATGTCGGCATGTTAAGAAAGCGGTCATCCAATGGCCATTCTTCTTCATCCTGCCGTGCTTTTTCACGGTGATCCGGTACTGAAAGCGTAGCAAGTTTACCAAGAACATCCGCAAAAGGAAGCAGTACAACGGTGGCTGCGACGTTAAAGATGGTATGAATCAATGCGATATCCGCAGGATTCAACGGCAGATTGAGGAACGTAAACCCAACAAACGCATTGACGATATAGAAGATGGTTAGGAACAGCGCCGTGCCAACAAGATTAAAATACAGATGAACCATCGCGGTTCGTTTTGCATTTTTACTTGCTCCGATGCAGGAAAGCAGCGCGGTTGCGCAGGTACCGATATTTTGTCCCATGATGATGGGAATTGCCATGCCGTAGGTGATGCTGCCGGTGAGCGAAAGTGCTTGCAACATGCCTAGGGAAGCGGCGGAGCTTTGGATGATGCCGGTAATTACCATGCCTACCAGCACGCCAAGCAACGGATTTGTGAACATCGTCATGATGTTTGCAAATTCCGGTAGATCCGCCAGCGGCTTGACCGAAGCGCTCATCAAGTCCATGCCAAACATCAAAACTGCAAAGCCGCACAGGATGGAACCGATGGTACGCCGATGCTCTTTTTTGGAAAACAGTACAAGAAATGCGCCGACTGCTGCCAGTATGGGCGCAAAAGAGGATGGCTTGAGCAGTTGAATCCAGATGGAGCTGCTTTCGATTCCCGTGAGACTGAGAATCCACGCCGTGATCGTGGTGCCGATATTGGCGCCCATGATAATTCCGATGGACTGCGACAGCGTCATAATTCCGCCGTTGACAAAGCCGACCACCATGACCGTGGTTGCTGAGGAACTCTGGATGAGCGCCGTGACCGTAGCGCCGAGCAACACTGCCTTCATACGGCTGTTTGTGGACTTTTCCAGCGTCCGTTCAAGCATGCCGCCGGACAACCGCTCAAGTGCGTTGCTCATCGTATGCATGCCAAACAGAAAGAACGCAAGTCCTCCGATCAATGACAGCAACTGAAAAATTGTCATTTGTTTTCGCTCCAATTCGATTGATGGATCGCATGCGCACATGGATGGGACCAGGTTGGCATGCTTTTAATTTTTAAGCAGTTGATAGAGCGCAAAATATTTGCGCCCACAATAATAGCGCGCATCCGCACGCAATTCATAATGTACGCTGTCCGCTGTAAACACGATGGTGCAAGAACCCACCAGCGCCATGCTACTGATGGTATCGAGAGCAAAAACGTGCCCGCCGATCATCAGGGAATCTTGGTTCATTGCCAGCGTACCGGAAGCAAGCGCCGTGCTGGTATGCGATTTTTCTACACGGTAAAGCGACATTCCATCATCGGAAAAGGCAGGCGCAACGGAAATGGTCTTTGACAATTCAATCATGCGATCCGTTTGCCAACGATCCCAATCGCGTATGTTGGAAAAGGGAACTTCCGCGCCGGTAAAAAAACCTTTTGTGGTATAGGTGACCTGCAAGCCGCAATCACAAAAAAAACGGTCGTCGCGGCTGTGAAGCGTGCCGATGCGGCCGCATTTTGGGCAGAGGTACAGCGCGGTTTCCAGGCCTTCGGCAAGATGTTTGCCTATGTAGTCAATCGGCTCAGCCGCCTGGCGTTCAAACGCGTCTTCACGCAGATCCTGCTCAATGGCTCGATTCACTTCCTCCGTGGTCATGCCCTTGAGCTGTTCGGGCGAATATACATTGACACAATAGCCGAGCATACGACCTTTTCTTAGGGTTCTGCTCCAGCGTGGTGAGGTCAAATAACCGCCTTCGAATTTATAGGTGACCAGCGCCGCGCCAGAGCGCTTGGCAAGTTTACTCGTTGCAGGGGAAACGGGTCCTGTCACGCCGTTAAACGAACGATTCCCCTCGGCAAACAGACAAACGCTGCTGCCATTGTGCAGCGTGCGGATGATCTCCATTGCCGCGGATACATCGGTAGAGCCTTTTATACGGGAAATGGGCGCAAAAAAATAATGGAGCAGTTTCGAAGGGAAGCCCTTACGAAACACATGCTCACTTGCAACAAAGTACAGCTGTTTTTTAGGAAAGCTCAGCGCTATCAGCGCCGGATCAAGATTGACATTGTGGTTGGCGACCACTAGACACGGTTGCATACCGGGATCTACCGTTTGGCACTGAAAACGGAAAGCACGCATCAGCAACCAACGTGCAGCACACTGCAAAAACCGCCAGATTTTAACATGTCTAGCCGCATCGCCCATCCCTTGCATACCTCCGACTCGCTCATTTTACGACCGAATAATCTTAAATTCTTCTCATGTAGTATACATGATTCAATCGCTCGGGGCAACATGGGATTGAATCGCGTTTTCGTACAATAGGCACTGCTATTGTTTGGGCCGCGGGTTCGTAAAGAAATAGGGGTCTGCTGTGCTACCTGCAGCGGATCAAGCTTAGATTTGCTGAGTGAGCCGCAATTCTTTATGAGACGAATAGAAAAAACATTCGGATCGTCTAGAGAAAATTGTTAGAAAATAGGCAGCATATTAGTCAATCACAGGAAAATCGATCAAGTAATTTTTGCAATTATTATTGTAACACAAAATTGTTGCGATTTTGTCGGATAATCTATGAGGACAGCCAAAGGAGGATAGAAGAGAAGATGCAGTTTCGGGAGATTACCATTTGTCTGGATACGACGCGTTCCCTTCCATTTCACCCGTTCGAGGTCGTTGACGGAGATACGGGTAACGTGCTGCAGGTGACACTGCGAAACAATGGGGAGGAGATGCTGCTCAACGGATGCGCAATCTGTATTGCCTATACTTCATCGAAAGGATTTTCAATACAAGATGAGACCAGCGGTATCACGCAGGGGACGGTAGTGGGTACGTTCACCGCGCTGCTCGATCCGACGGACTATGGACCGGGCAACGTCAGCGCAGATGTGCAGATTTACAGCGGACCGAACAGAAAGGTGCTGATTACGAGCAAACGGTTTGATTTTCGCTGCCGCCGTTCGCTCATCAGCGAGGACATCATCCGCGCCAACAAGGCATATCCGCCGCTGATTGCCGCAACGCAGGAAGCAAGGCTGGCGGCAGGGGAGGCACGTACTGCGGCAGCGGAGATCAACTTAGTCAAGGGGGAGATGAATGTTCAGGCGGACTGGAGCGAAGTGGACGCGAGCATGGATGCATTCATCCGGCACAAACCTTATATTCCAGCGGTACCGGCGGATGTAGACGCAGCGCCCACGGTTCACGCGGAGCAGCATCGTTCCGCAGGGAAAGATCCGCTGGTGCTCCGGTGGACAAAAACGCTCGACAAAGCCGCTTGGGGAAATCATACGCAGAAGCTTGCGTTGCCGGTTACTGTCAATCATGTAGTATTTATCAAAGGTACAACGCAAACGGATGGCGAACGATTTGCGGATGCAGGCATAACAGTGGCCCACGTAAATGATGGTTTACAGTTTTCAGCATTGGCAGTACCAACAAAGGATATCTGCCTGGACATTGCTGCGTTATAAAGGAGGGAAACAATGTTATTTATGGAAGAACGGGCTGGCGGATGGAAGTTTATCACGGCTGCAAGCCTACCTGCCGATGTGACGGGGCGAACGTTCCTGGCGGTGACGAACAAAGCGGCGAGCAAAATTCATGTGTGTGATTCAGCGCCGGAAACACCCATCGATGGTGACGTGTGGTTTCATGTGGTCAATCCCGATAGCGGCACGGCTATGAGCGATGGCAGCGTGCCGATCAAGTGCTGGGGTGCATATCAATACGATTCTGTAATGACCGCGTGGACGTTGCTCACGGCCTACTACGCATATCTTGGCGCTTGGTGGGCGTTGCCCGGTCTGCCGCCGGTCGGCACAACGCTGGAAAACTGCACGTGGGCACAGATTGACCGCATTGGAAAAATCGGGAAAGGCGCCGATTATTTCACGGTTGGCAGCACGAAAACCGTTACGCTGACCACAGGAGAAGCCATCACGCTTGTACTGGTTGGAATGAATCACGATCCGATTGCGGACG
>JAVVXB010000034.1:4996-33560 GCA_036651815.1 Clostridia bacterium | reverse complement strand
CGGTTGTGTTCTGATTCCTGGTTTCTTCCAGTACTCTCTGAATGTATGCGTTCATAAAAGCCTCCCACTATATTTGAATTTCTTAAAAGATATAATAATATATCTTTTATAATATATTTTTATCATAGACCCGAAAGACACGCAAGTCAATCTGTTAAAAAAACTATTTTTGCTTACTCGAACATTTTTAGGTCATGTCTGGCAACGGAAGATCATACCATGTTTTAGTGATGAGTCAACACCGGAAAACAGGAGGAATGGCTATGGACGTTCAGACAAGCTTGCTGGGACTATCCACCATGTTCGGTAGAAAGGTTTCGCAGTCGCTCACCAACAGCGAAATTCCGCTGCCGGGCGGACGGGACGCCGCAAATGTGCTGTCCGCATCCGCACGTGCGTTTGTGGACAATGCGGAATGCGTTGCAGGCGTAATCAAGGTAATCGGGCGGCTGGAGCTGTTTCTTATGTGCCAGTCGCTCTCGGGTGATACATTCGGCTTTACGGCGCAATCCACATTTACGCAAACGGTGGAAATGGAGGGTGTAACCCCAGGCATGACGGCGGAAGTAACCGCCCAGGTATTAGAGTGTAGCGTGCAGCCGGATACGTTACGGCTCAAGATGACCGCAGTGCTGGAACTGACGGTATTTGTAACCGCGCCAGTTACCACGCCATTTGTGACGGACATCACCGGGGCTGCGGGACTTGAAAAACGCTGCTCTAAAATGGAAATTAAGCGGCGCGTACTGCTTGGAGAACTCAATCACCGCATACGTGAAGAGGTGGATGCCAAGGGCGTTAGCCGTGTGCTACTGTACCATGGAACGGCACAGATTACGGGTGTTTCTTACAGCGGCGCATCCAGTTGCGAAGCCGATGGGCGGCTGATGGTTACCGTGCTGACGGAAAACGAGGCCGATGACCTGCATTCCATGCAGATCAATCTAGCATTTAATTGTTCCTTTGATGCTCCGTATCTATCAAGCATCTGGGCAACCTGTGCTGTAGAATCCATTTCTGTGGTCGCAACGGATGTAAGCTTTGGTCTGGTTGACACAGAAGCCGTATTGAAAATTCGTTTATACGGCGTAGAAACCAGCGAATACAGTGTGCTGCTGGATGCTTATGACGCCGCCGCATCATTTACCTGCCGCAGTGTACAGCTCGACAGGTTGTGCTGCACAGGTGCCGTCCAGCAAACATTTTCCATTCAGGAGAACGTGATGATTCCCAAGCACCTGCCCGATGCCCTCATGCCAATCTACGCCTGTGCCATGCCTGTGGTGACAGGTGTCTATGAGCGGAGCGGCATGTTGGGCACAGATGTAATGCTGCTGCTTTCTATGGTATACCGCTGCGATGAGGGGAAACTGCATAGCTTCGCCGAGGATATCCCTATACAGTTGGATTTTTCTGTCCCGTTCACCCCGGATGCGCAGATACAGATCTGCGTGCTATCCGTTACGCCGGGAGGAACCGGGCGTACGCTGACGCTGAGCGTGCTGCTCAGCGGTCTTGCCGTACTGTATCGTACAGAACCAACCCAACTGGCCGAGGAACTAACCAACGGTGGCATTCCCTGTCCCTACAACGGAATTTTGATCTATTGCGCGGATGCTGGCGAAACCCTATGGGACATTGGCAAGCGTTTCTCGGTGCCGCTGTCCACACTACGAGTATGGAATGCAGATCTGTGTGATCCACTGCGCGAAGGGCAAGCCATCGTATTGATGAAATAGGCGCCGCACCTGCACCATACCCTCTTGATGCGCCATCACCTGATGCAATAGCCGCATCAATGCCGCCTGAAGTACGTTTATATCTCGAATAGCTGGCAGCAACTGCAAAAGCAGTCCACAGCCTAATCAACGGCGGACTGCTTTTTTTAGCGCTAACAATCCTACTGGAGCAGTTTTTGAATTCGACCATCCATATCGGAGAAAAGCCGATTGAGGGTTGCATCCACTGCATCTTCGGTCATTTCATTGGCGCCAATATACAGTTTGAGCTTTGGTTCTGTCCCGCTGGGTCGTATGACAATCCAGGCGCCATTTTTCAGCAGAAAACGCAGCATGTTGGAGGGCGGCTGCTTGATGGCGGATACATTGCCCTCGCTGTCTACACAGCGGCCCATGCGGTAATCTTCCACAGCCAAAACAGGTACGCATGCCACGCATGTAGGCGATGCGGTACGCAGGCCCTCCATGCAGACAGAAATCAGCTCCATCCCACGCTTTCCTTCTGACGTATAGGACTTCACCTTCTCCTTGTAGAATCCATAGTGGGCGTAAATATCCCGCAGCATATCATAAAGTGTGATGCCCTTGTTTTGACAAATCACGCAAGTTTCCGCCGCCAGCATGGCCGCGCAGATGGCGTCTTTATCCCGTGCAAGACCGCCCGCGAGAAAGCCGTAGCTCTCCTCAAACCCAAACAAAAAGGTTTTCTCTCCAGTTTTTGCATATTCATCTACCTTTTCACCAATGAAGCGGAAGCCGGTCATAACATCGATGAGCGCAACGCCATATCGCTGTGCAATGGCATCGGCAAGACGGGTGGAAACAATCGACTTGATAACCACACCGTTCTCTGGTAGACGGTTTTGCGCCACCAATTCCGAAAGAATGTGTTCAAGCAGGATGCAACCGATCTGGTTACCGGTCAACGTCATCCACGCTCCTTCTCCGGTTTTGACGGCAATGCCAAGGCGATCCGCATCCGGATCAGTGGCAAGGCAAACCGTTGCACCCTTCTCTTCCGCAAGCGCAATGGCCAACTCAAACGCAGCCGGATCCTCAGGGTTTGGCGCGGTTACGGTTGGAAAATCGCCATCCGGCATCTGTTGCTCCGGCACGACGGTAACATTGGCCATTCCAACGCGGGAAAGTAGCGTCTGCACGGGGCGGTTCCCGGTGCCATGCAGGGGCGTATACACAAGCTTCAGTGCTCCGCCGTGGAGTTTCATAAAATCGGGACAGAGCAGTAGCCGCTGCGTCGCCATATAATAGAACTCGTCCTCTTGCGCACCGATCATATGAATGGCACCACAGGCAACAGCCGCATCAAAATCTATCAGCTTCGCACCGAACATCTCCACGCGTTGCATGCAATTGTAGATGGCTGCCGCCTGATCAGGTGCGCACTGGCCGCCATATGCCCCGTATACCTTGTAACCGTTATACTGCTTCGGATTATGGCTTGCCGTAATGACCACGCCCGCCATGCAATGGAGTTGCTGCATGGTAAACGAAAGCTGCGGCACGGAGCGCAGACTCTCAAATAGGTACACGGCAATGCCGTTTGCCGCCAGAACCATCGCAGTTTCTTTTGCAAACTCCTGTGAATAATGGCGGGAGTCATATGCGATGCAAACGCCACGCTCCTTTGCATCTGGCACAGCCAACAGGTAATCGGCAAGGCCCTGCGTCGCTCGTCTGACAACATATCGATTCATCCGGTTCGTACCCGCACCAAGAATACCGCGCAACCCAGCCGTGCCAAATTCCAGTTCCCGGTAGAACCGTTCCTCAATCTCCCGGGGATCCGGTGAAATGGCTGCCAGCTCTGCCTTGGTCTGCGCATCCACAGCGGGAGCAGAGCACCATTCCAAATATAGTTGCTGCGTTTGCATGCCGTCACCTCCCATTTTTTTATAGATGTACAAACTGACTTAAAGCATAAAACGAATCGTTCACTTGCTCATGTTTCTACCGCAGCGCGGACACACAGGAAAATCAGCGGGCATGCGCTTGCCGCAGTCGGGGCAGCTCTTCCGTGGCACAGGCTGCCCATCGTAAGGATGTGTAATGGGCGGACGTTCAAGCCGCTGGGTTTGCCAGCGTTCCTCTTCAAATTCATTGGGGCGCGTCAGCCGCTGCGTCTGCCAGCGGGTCAGAGCCTCCTCGCCGTTGGCATGCGCAATCTCCTGCGCGGCAGCGCTGGTACCCTGCGCATTTTTCGGCTTCCTTGGACGCGCTGTCGCTTCCGAAGGGTTCTCCCCCGACACCGACTCCGGCGCATAGGCCTTCTGCGGACGCATGACGGCGGTCTGTTCCTCAAATTCGGAGAACCAGTCCTCTTCCTGCTTATGTTTGACCATAGGCGGCGTTTCCGGTTCGTATTTCGGTTGTAACGGTTCGCTCAGCGGATATTCGGCACGCAGCTTGAGCGCTTTTTGCAGCGTAGCGATAGCAAACAATCCGGTTGCAATGCGGAAGCCCAATTCCGGCAACAGATGGCTGAAAGAGTAGCTCTTGCGCAGAACAACGGCTACGATCAACAGGGAGATCACTGTAAACACCATGCCTCCGATACCCAACAACAGAAGGATATTATCCTCCGGCAAATCGCGCTTGCTATCTGCAATTTGCAGCAGTACCGGCGGGGCAATCAGCGCAGAAGCCAGCGTAAGCGCATCCAAAAACAGAATGAACTCCGGATACACGAAGATATCCGCTATATTGCGAAAGAAGAAAAGCAACCCCCACAATACGGTCAGTCCATTGAGCGCAAAAAAAAGCTTGGCTCTGGGCAGAACCGGTTTGTTGTGCCGATAGCCATTGATCAACAAAAATATCGTGAATACCAACAGAATCAGCAGCACTTGACCAATGATGCCTGGGACGGTATAATTCTCGGGCGGCGCCTGTCCGGCTGCTTTTCGGGTTATCGCTTCCTGTAGCAACTGAATAAATCGTAATGTTTGGGACAACAAAAAAAGCAGCGCACCACAAAACACCGCTCCACTTTTGTAGAAACTGGCAGAATATAAGACCCTTTTTATTCTTCTTGTTTGTTCCATACTGTTATGATAGCACGCAACCCTTTCCTTTTCTATGAAAAATATGTAAAATAACATTTATGGCTACGATTCTTTTAATCATCATCTACCTTGCGTTCATCAGTCTGGGACTGCCGGACTCTCTGTTGGGCGCGGCGTGGCCCGCCGTGCATCTTGATCTTGATGCGACAATTTCAGCGGCGGGCATCGTCGCGATGGTTGTCACTGCCGGCACGGTGATCTCCAGTCTACTCTCTGCAAAGCTCATTAAGCGCTTTGGAACAGACAAGGTCACCGCTGCCTGCGTACTATTGACGGCTGTCGCACTGCTGACAATCTCCTATGTGCACTCCTTCTGGTTGCTGTGCCTGCTGTCGCTGCCGCTGGGGCTTGGAGGCGGTTCCATCGACGCGGCGCTGAATCATTTTGTTGCGACCCACTACCGAGCGGCACACATGAATTTTCTGCACGGCTTCTGGGGCGTTGGCGCGACGCTGGGTCCATTAATTATGGCAGCTTATTTAGGCTATGACGGCAATTGGCACGATGGCTACCGCTGCATCGGCTTGATTCAGGTTACATTGGCGGCGGTGATGCTACTCACGCTTCCGCTATGGAAGAAGGTGGAACGGGAACAAGCTGACGAGATGGAAAAAGCGCCCATGGTGGCGGATAACCGCGCCGCGTTGGGTGCAGACGGCGCAAAGGTTGCCATGCTGGCGTTCTTCTTCTATTGTGCGGCAGAAATGACCATGGGTCTGTGGGCTACAACCTATTTTACGGTGGTTCAGCGGATTCCGGTAGATGTGGCTGCACGCTATGGTTCGTTGTTTTTTATGGGTATTATGGCGGGGCGCTTCGTGTGCGGCTTCATCGCACTAAAAGTGCGCGAAACGGCCCTCATCCGCATCGGCGTGCTGCTTGCGGCGCTGGGTGTCATTTCCCTGATTGCGCCTTTGCCGCAGCCGTTGCAGCTATGCGGGCTGCTGCTCACAGGGTTGGGGCTTGCGCCGATTTTTCCGAATTTGATTCGGCTGACCCCTGCACGTTTTTCCGGCGGCCTATCCCAAGCGGTGATGGGTCTCGAGATGGCTGCCGCTTATGTGGGCAGTACGGTGATGCCGCCGCTTATTGGCCTTGTTGGCCAGCGGTTTGGCTTTTCCAGCATGCCTTGGTGCATGTTGTTCTATGTAACGATGGTGTTGCTCCTGACAGAAGCAAACAATCATCATTTTTTACAAATCAAATTGTTAGGAAAGGTGGAGTAGACCGTGTGGGCAAGTGTTCTTGACATTCAAGGGATGATCTTTATACTGGAAATCATCGGCACGGTAGCATTTGCGCTCTCCGGCGTCATGATTGCCATCAAAAAAGAGCTGGACATTCTCGGTGTAGTGGTGGTCGGTACGGTGACTGCCGTTGGCGGCGGCGCGGTGCGGGATATATTGTTGGGTAAGCTTCCGCCGACCTTGTTTGTCAAGCCAGTCTATGCGCTCGTTGCCATTGGCACCTCGCTTGTCGCATTTTTAATCGCGTGCCGCTCTGGGCACTCCTTTCTCAATCGAATTGAGCGTTTCAATCCAATCATCAATGTGTTCGATGCGGTCGGACTGGGCATCTTTGCAGTGGTGGGCGTAAACGCGGCCATTCAGGCTAATCTTTCCCACAACGCCTTCCTTTCCATCTTTCTTGGCACCATCACTGGCGTCGGTGGGGGGCTCATGCGCGATCAACTGGTAGGCGACATTCCCATGGTGCTGAAAAAACGGGTTTACGCATTGGCCGCGCTAATCGGCTCGTCAGTCTTTTATCTGTTGCACCAACTGCGCTTTCTGGACGTCGTCTCCCTCTCCTCCGGCGTAGGTTGCGTCATCCTGATCCGTCTGCTGGCTTCCCACTACAAATGGAATCTGCCACGCATCCATCTTACGGAAAGCAGCGAGTCTTGACAAACGCTGCGATTGGGCGTATTTTGCTTGGGGCACTGTGCTGCGCGGTCTTTTTTTTATGCGCACGAGGCAAATTGAAAGGAATGGCACGAAACGAATGCAATTATTTATACATATTACCAATCAAGTTGACAGTATAACACCGATTTTATCCGGCTTGATGGATGCCGGAATCCAGGGCGCTACCATTGTAGACTGCAAGGGTATGCTGACTGCGCTGAACGAATCCAGCGTGGAATCTCCGCCCATATTTGGCTCGCTCCGCCAATTTATTAATCCGGAGCGACAATCCGGAAAAATGGTTTTCATCGTCTTGAAGGATGAAGATGTGCCTGCGGTCAAACAGATTATTCACACCGTTTCAGGCGATTTGAAATTGCCCAATACAGGCATTCTGTTTACCCTTCCGATCATGGGCTGGGAAGGAGTCGCACACAAATAACATGCAAATACTCTTTTGTGTCGCGGCCGCTATGATCGGCGGTCTGCTTTTGACGCGTATCGTCAAGCTGATCCATCTGCCCAATGTGACGGGCTACCTCATTGCGGGGTTGCTCGTTGGACCTTTTTGCCTGAACCTGCTCCCCACGACCGCACTGCCGAAGCTAGATATCATCACGACTGTAGCGTTGGGCTTCATTGCGTTTTCCATTGGTGGGGAATTCAAACTTACCCACATTAAGGCCATCGGACGCAAGGCGATAATCATTACCGTCTGCCAAGCCATGGGCGCGGTCGTCCTTGTGGATTGCGTATTGATTGCCTGTGGGTTTGATGTGCCGCTGGCTCTGGTGCTCGGTGCCATCGCCACCGCCACCGCTCCCGCCGCAACGCTGCTCGTTGTACGTCAATACAAAGCCAAAGGCGAAGTGACCAACACGCTACTGCCCGTCGTCGCCATGGACGATGCATTGGGCCTGATGGTGTTCTCGATCTCCATGGCCATCGCCCAGTCGCTCAGCAGCGGCAGTGCCATTCGCTTTTCCGGGACGGTGATCAAGCCGGTTGTTGAAATTGTTTGTTCACTGCTTGGCGGCGGTATCCTCGGATTGCTGCTAGCGCTTGCCATGCGGTTCTTCCACAGCAAGGCGAACCGTCTTGGCCTATGCATCGCCGCAATCGTTCTTGGTGTCGCCATCGCTAAACAATTTCAATGGTCGGATCTGCTTGTCTGTATGTCCATCGGCGCAGTTTTTGTCAACCTACGCAATGACGCAATGGAAACGCTCGATGAAATCGATTCCTGGACACCACCGCTGTTTCTGCTGTTTTTCGTCATCTCCGGCGCAGAGTTGAATATAACCGCGCTGCCGGCGGTAGGGCTGTTGGGAGCTGTGTATATTGTCACCCGCGCGATCGGCAAATATTTTGGCGCGTTTCTGGGTGCGGCGGCGGTCAAAGCTTCCCCTAATATTCGCAAATACTTGGGCATTGCGCTGCTGCCTCAGGCAGGCGTCGCCATCGGCATGGCGCAGCTTGCTTTGACACAGTTGCCAAAGTATGGAACGGTCATACAGGCCGTGGCACTCAGCGCAACACTGATTTACGAACTGATCGGTCCGGTACTGACAAAGATGGCGCTCACTAAGGCCGGTGAGATCCAACCTGGAACGCAAAAGAAGACCCCGGCACACCAATAACCGCGCATCCGGGTATCCGTAAAAAGCAGACGGCTCCGCATGGATTCATGCAGAGCTGTCTTTTTTGGTTGAATTGTGGACGAGCTGTCCCGACAAAGCAGCGACGCATTGAGCGCAGCGTTACCAATCATCGGCGCAGGACATACAATGTCCGCGTTGATATCAGTACTGGTTCCAACCGATGATTAGAAAAATCAGTACGACCAAGCCAAGCAACGCGGCGGCGATCATTCCTTTCATCCCCAGTTTTTTAATCTTAACTTTTGTTAGAAATGCAGCGGCAATGATCAGCATCCAAACCATATAAAGATAAGAAAAACTCTCACCAATCACGGGCCGCAGCGTATAGACCAGCGGAAACAGCAGCGCGGACATGGTGACCGGCAATCCATCATAATGCGTGCGCGGCGTATGCTCGGAAAGCTGCAGCAGGTCCTCAGTGACATTGTAGTATCCAAGACGGATGAGTGCAGCCAGCGCATAAGCAATCAGCACAAGGCCCTGATACCAGCACGTCATGCCCACGGAATATCCGATGACCACTGGCAGCACGCCAAAGCAGATGAGATCGGCAAGAGAATCAATCTGTATCCCAAATTTTTTTTCCAGTTCGCTGCGCTTTCGGGTCTTAGCCACAGAGCCATCAAATAAATCACAAAATCCGGAGATCATGAGGCACACAATGGCCATGGACGTTCGCCCATTCATGGCCAGCCCAATGCCGGAGATTGCACTGGCAACACCAAAATAAGTCAAGATCACCGTATAGTTGTAAAACCCTACCATCTGTTTACTCTTTCTTGAGGAAAGGCGGCCGTTACACGGTCACTTCGCTCCATAATAATTTTTATACCAGTCAACAAACAGCGGCAGACCGACCTCGATGGGCGTTTCCGGAACAAAGCCGAAATCTTCCGTGGTTTTTTGAATGTCCGCATAGGTTTGATACACGTCCCCCGGTTGCATGGGCAGATAATGAATATGGGCTGGCCGACCTACGGCGGTTTCCAGCACCTTCAGAAACTGCATCAGGTCAACAGGATGGTTGTTACCAATGTTATACAGTGCATAACGTTCTCCACCCGCATCCGCTTTCGGCGGTATGCAAATCATGCGGCTAAGACATGACACAATGTCATCGACAAAGGTAAAATCCCGTTTCAGGTCACCGTGATTATAAATATCAATCGGGTCCCCGGCTAAAATTTTTTTTGTAAATTTAAAATAGGCCATATCCGGCCGGCCAAACGGCCCGTATACCGTGAAAAACCGCAGGCCTGTCGTGGGCACGCCATACAGATGCGCATACGTATACGCCATCAGTTCATTGCTCTTTTTTGTGGCTGCATACAGACTGACCGGACGATCCACCGGATCGTCCACAGAAAAGGGCGTCTTCTGTTGATTGCCGTAGACCGATGAACTGGATGCAAACAGCAGATGCCGCACCGGGTGCGCTCGAACAGCCTCCAGCACGTTAAAAAATCCAGTCATGTTACTGTCCATGTAGGCTCGAGGGTTTTCCATGCTGTAGCGCACACCTGCCTGCGCGCCAAGATGAACCACCGCATCCGGTTGATCAACAGCAAACAGTCCGTTCACGGCTTCCGCATCGGCCAGATCACCTCGCACAAACGTGAAGCGATCATACGAACGCAGCACGGCCAGACGGCTTTGCTTAAGATGGACATCATAATAATCATTCAAATTGTCAAAGCCTACAACCGTTCCGCCCGTTTCCAATAGACTGCGACACAAGTGAAACCCAATGAATCCGGCGGCCCCGGTGACTAATATCCGCTCAGACATTTCTTACCTTCCAATCGAATAGTATTCCACGCCGCCGTCCGCCATGGTCTTCGGGTCAAAGATGTTGCGTCCATCATAAACAAGGGGAACACGCATATTGACTTTAAATATTTCCGGGGAGAGCCGTACAATTTCGTCCCACTCGGTAAACACAAAGCATACGCCCGCGCCGGCAAGCGCCCCCTCCGGCGTATCTGCAAGTTTGATTGCGGGATAGCGCTTGTGGAAGTGATCTGCCGCCACCGGATCATAGGCCGTAATATCCGCGCCCGCCTCCGTCAGTAGCTGAATATTGTCCAGCGATGGCGCCTCCCGCAAATCGTCTGTACCGGGCTTAAAGGCAAGACCCAGCACCGCCACCTTCAGGTGATCAAAGGACATAAAACGTTCCTTCGCTTTGTGGAAAAGACGGGTCTTCTGCTCGGCATTGATCGCCACCGCAGCTTCCACCGTGCGCAAACGGTATCCATGCTGTTGGGCCAGGAATTGCAGCGCTTTGGTATCCTTTGGAAAGCAGCTGCCCCCATAACCGATGCCTGCACGCAGAAATTTCGCGCCAATGCGCGCGTCATAGCGCATGCCCTCAGCCACGTCGTCAATGTTTGCGCCAACCAACTCGCAGAGGTTTGCAATATCGTTCATATAAGATAACTTCAGAGCCAAAAAATCGTTGCTGGCATATTTAATCATCTCCGCAGACCGGCGCGATACGGATACGATTGGCAGCTCAAAAGGCGCATAAATCTGCGTGAGCAGGTTTTCTGCCTCCGGACAGTCCGTTCCAATGACGATGCGGGATGCATGCAGGGTGTCCCGAACGGCATTGCCTTGGGCAAGAAATTCCGGATTGCTGGCCACCATAATTCGTACGGGACGATCCAGATTGTCCTTGATGTATTGCTCGACTTTCTCATTGGTGCCAACTGGTACGGTAGATTTCACCACCACGAGGCAATCGTGCACAACACTCTCCGCAATCTGGCGACAGACGGCGGCGATATAGCTGAGGTTGGCGCTCCCATCCGGCTGTTCCGGCGTACCCACACCGATGAAAATCGCATCCGCATCCGCGTATGCAGACTGAACATCCGTGGAAAAGAACAAGCGTCCCGCCGCAATATTCTTTTGCATCAGCTCCTCGAGATCCTCTTCAAAGATCGGCGAAATACCTTCTTGAAGGGATGCGATCTTTGCCTCGTCCACGTCCACGCATGTAACGGTGTGACCAACCTGCGCAAAACATACCCCCGCAACAAGTCCCACATACCCCGTGCCCGCAACCGTAAGTTTCATGGTTCCATTTCCTCCCCCGCGCATTAGGCAACCTTGCGTTTTCTGCGCCTGATTTCTTGCATACTCTTTATTAAATATGTAAAGCTCTCCATTTTCATGATCCACGCAATCCCTGCGTAGAGCACAGCGCCCAGCGGAATCTGAATGCATAGCGCAAGCCAATCCGAAAACCCTAAAAATGATACAGCATATACCGCTGTACCCATAATAATCGATAATCCAAGCGAAGGCAACAAATCTCTCAGTTGCATGCCGTACCGGTAACCGATAAGCCGTTTGATGGGGATGGCATTCAACAGCACCGACAGCACCGCCGTTAGCGCAAGCGCCCAGGCCAATGCAATGGGCGTATCCAGCCAGTATACCGCCGCAAAGATGAGCAATATCCCCGCAATCTTTTTGGCTATTTCCAGTTTTAGATATAGATCACTCCTGCCAAGGGCATTGATCGCCTGCAAGACCGTCGCATCGATCGGATACAGGGCAAAGGTAATGCAAAATACCTGCAAAAACGGCACGCAGGGCATCCATTTTTCCGTCAGCACCAACCGAATCAGCGGTGTACCCACGGCACCAAGCCCCGCTATGAGCGGAAATGTTACAAACGCACTGATCGCAACACTCCTGCGCACCATCGCACGCAGCCGCTCATGATCGTCCTGCGCCACAGAAAAGGTCGGAAACATAGCTGCCTGAATCGCACCGGAAAGGTTGGTACCAATCAACTGTGGGAATTTTCTGCCCTTATCATAGTGAGCCAGCATGGCGGGGCTGTAGCGTCTGCCGATAATTAGTCCGCTCACATCCGAATAGATTGTTTCCAACAGGCTAGAGACCAGCAATTTCCAGCCAAATGAAAACAGGCCGCCTAGTTGCTTAAACGAAAACAGACGTTTGGGAAACCAACCTGTGGCAATGGAAAGGCCAACGCACATGATTAGGCTATCCAACAGCTGCTGAGCAACCAACGCCCATACACCAAATCCCAGCAGTGCCATGGTAATGCCCACCGTTCCAGAAAGGACGACTGACACCACGCTGGCGATGAACCGTTGACGAAAGGCCATCTCCCGCATAATGATGGCATTTTGCACGCTGGTCACCGCGCCAAAAACCAAAATTAGCGAAATGGCACGCAACACCTGCTTCACCTGTGGCGTGTGGTAAAAGTCGGCAATCCACGGCGCACTGATCCAAAGGCTTAGATACAAGACCAGTGCAAGCACAAGACTGAAATAAAATACAGAGGAAAAGTCCGTCTCATCCGCATCTTTTTTCTGCACAAGCGAGAGGGAAAAGCCCCGTTGCACAAAAACGCTCGCAATGGAGGTAAAGATGACCGTCAACGACAGAACCCCGTAGTTTGCGGGGTCGATCAGGCGCGCTAGAACAATGCTTGTAAGAAACGCAATGCCCTGCGTGCCGCCATTCTCCATGAGCTTCCAGAAGAGGCCAGAGATGGCCTTCTGCTTGATATTTTGCTGCTGCTGCATGGTTCAATCCCTCCGAAAGCGCCTGTACAGACGGGGAAACCATGTTTGCACATGCAGACGCATACGGGATTTGAACGGCAGCTTTTGGTACAGCGTGCGATAGGTAGGCTGCTTCATACCCGACAGATCGTCATTGAGCCAAAGAATCTCGAAACGATCCACAGCCAGTGCATCCAGCACGGCACCGTGCCATTCCCCATGCGTGTCCGCATCAAAAGCTTCATGCATGGCGATGAGGCTCTCTTGCAGCGCGATACGCTTCGCCTTACCTAGCTTGCGCTGAGCAAGTGACCATGAGCCGGCTGCGTTGACACGATACGATGCCATGGGTTGTGCCATGTAATAGGTCGTGCCACGGCTGGCGAAAAAAATTTGCAGCGGGGCATCGTCCACGGTGGTCAAATCGCAGTATGCCGCGCGGTTTTGTGCCAGAATAGTCGGAACCATCAAGCTTGCCGTCGGACAGAACCCACCCATGCCACGGATAATATCCGCCGTGGGCACCAACGTATCGGTCTCGTAGGGACGCTGCCAACCAAGATGCTTTCCGTCCGCATTCACCAGCTCCGCAGCATGGAAGCATAGCGTGCAATCCGGGTGCGCTTCCATATAATCCACCTGCATTTGCAGCTTGTGTTCGTCCGTCCAAAAATCGTCGCCTTCGCAGATGGCCGTGTATTTGCCGCGGCAGAGGGGAAACACATAATGCTCCAGAATCTTTGGATCTTGGGAGAACATGTTATCTACCCGCAAAACCGCACGGATTAGATCCGGATGTTCTGCAGCGTAGCGGCGGATCACATCCGCCGTACCATCGGTAGAGGCATCATCATGTATAATCAGTTCAACCGGAAAACTGGTCTTCTGCAGGAGAAAGCCTTGGATCGTTTGCCCGATGTAGTCTCGCTGATTGAAGGTATCACACACCACGGAAACAAGCGGCGCAGAATGGTTATTCTCCATGCCGAACCCTCATGCGCAATGTTCCGATGGTTTCAAATAGGTCGAGCGCAAACTTTCGTTTCTTCAAGATGGCGTTCAGCTGTACCCGCTTGGACAGACTGAGCGTATTTCCGTGCAGATACCGCTTGTCCTCGTCGGTGAGACGCTGCTGCCATGGATACTCCATGACCGCACGCTTTTCCTCGTCCGTTTCTGCAGCACGGTAATGCTGCCAAAAGAGCGTAATCAGTCCAAATATCTTACGCGTATGAAATGCCGTCAGCCACTGCGGCGCATCCATTGCCCAGAGGGTCATATAGCGGCGCAGCTGCGCCATGACCTGTTCATTAAACTGTGTTTCAATGCGTCCGCTCAGTGCCTGGGCCGAGATGCTGCTATTTCTGCGGCGATATTGATACAGTGGCTTGGCCAGATACGTGATGATCTCCGCATGGGTTACCGGATACAGGGTTTGCAGCAAATCCTCCGTGTTTGGATTGTTCAAGAACGGATCGTAGGGCGTATCGTCCTCCGTCACAAGGGCCGTACGGATCGCCTTTGTGCAGAGATTGTTCAGTCTCCAGCTGCGGATCAATTCTCCATAGACGGTGCGTTTCTCCTCGCCGAAAAACACACTGCCATCTGGAAATACCGGCACGGCGGGCACGCTGGTAGCAGTTTCCTCAAACCGGTCAAGGTAGTTGAAGATCACGATGTCCGCGTGGGTCTTGTCGATGCAGGCACGCACGGTTGCCAGCGCATCCGGCTCCAGCGCATCATCCGCATCCAGAAACACGCAGTATTCCCCGCGCGCAAGTCCAATGGCCGCGCGACGCGCCGCTATCAGCCCGGCATTCATCTGGTGAACGACCTTTACGCAATCCGGGTGCAACGCACGGTAACGATCACAAATCATGCCGCCTCTGTCAATGGAGCCATCATTGATGAGAATCAGCTCAAACGTCTGCTCAGTCTGGGCAAAGACGGAATCCAGACATTCCTTTAAATAGGACTCCGTGTTATACACGGGTACAAGTATCGAAAAACGCATAGATTCGTTATTCCAATCCTTCCGTCATGAGTTCATTGAGCGATTCGCACGCAATGGTGTTTTGTATGGCAAGCAGGGTCTGCCGACGGTAAACACGGGTCGGTTTACGGCCATAGAGCACGTTGACCGCTTTTAGCAGCACGTTGCCGGAGAGAAATACCTTCAGCATTTTTTCGCGGCTTTCTTTTGCATACTGCCGGTAATGTGACAGCACAAATCCATTATCGATCAGCTCTGCAGAGCGCGCGGAGAATTCACCTAAGATTCGCGCCGCTGCCTCACCCGCCGCCAATGCTACGCCGTAATCCTTCCGAACAAGCGGCAGATAATCAACGCTGGCCTTACCATCGTCGAGCGTAACCTCAATCAATAATCCTGTTGCAAAGCACGGCCCGCCATCGTCCGCAGCAAAAAGAAAATTCCCCTGCCCATAAACAATGGTTCCGCCAACGTAGATTTCCGAGCAACCGATACAATGGCTATGTTGGCAGACAACGAAATCCGCCCCACAAGCGGTCATCTTGCGACAGCGTTTTTGTAAGCGCGGCGATGGATAGGAAAATTGCTCCCGCCCACCATGGTACAGTACAATCAAGTAATCACAAGTCTGCTTCAGCGTACGGATGCGGTCGGCCAGTTCCAGCTCATCCAAGGCATTCGCGCCTGCCGCTGTTTCCGTCGCCGCCGAAAACTCATGCTCGCATAGGGCATAGACCGTCACACGGGTATGATCCACCATAAAGGTATGGCCGCCATCCGCTTCCGCCGCATTTTTCCCTGCACCAAAGCAAGCAACGCCTTGTGTGCCCAACGCCGTCGCCGTGGAGACAAGCCCCTGCACGCCCTGATCCATTATATGATTATTGCAAAGCGACACGCAGGTCGGCTTCAGCGCCGCAAGCCCCGCCGCGCACGCAGTGGGCGCGGAGAGTGCGGGCCCACATTTTTGAATGGGGCTCTGTCTGTCCGTCAGCGGCACTTCCAAATTAAAGATACGCGCATCTGCCATGCACCAATATTCCGCAAGACCATTTTGCAGCAGTACGCCTGCGTCCGTTGAAAACGCCTCGTAATTATGCGGCAGAGGAACGACATCCCCGCCAATGAGTATACGCTTGCTCATGGGTTCGCCTCTGGAATGTGGAAAAACGAGCCCATCAACGCATCCCCGCCGTCCACATAATCGTTTGCAAAGCCACTCTGGTCAAAGAGCGTCAGCTCACCAAAGTACAAGCCCTGAGTGGTATCATAGAGATCCACACGCACCTGGGACAAACCGCTGGACAAAGCTTCGGCAAGCGCGATCAGCGCCGGTAGCTTTTGGGGTGGGTCGATGGTTCTGCCCTCCGCTACGGCAGCCTTGGTGAGATCGTTGACGGGTAAAAACAAAAAGTTGCGATCGAAGAAATAATAATCCGCATGTGCTTTTGTTCGGTTTGTACACAGCAAAATGGCGCGCACCACACCGTCAAAACAGTAAAATTTCAGATCGTCCGGCGCGTTGCCGTTCTCATCACCGATAAAAGCTTCTGCCATCACGCGGGGCGTCAGGTTCTTGTAGGGCCATTCGCGCCCGGCCGTGTAATAACGCCGGTTCAGATGCGCACATAAAAATGCTTTGGCTTCCGCGCAATCAAACGTGGCCTTATCCGCACATACGCGCACACCGCCGGAATCATGGGTGCATTTTAGCACAAACCGTTTCGGCAAGGCAGAAAAATCAATTTCGTCCACACTGTCCCATATGCCAAGCAGCGGAACTAGAACCTGTGCACCCACTTTTTCGGTCACATAATCCCGCACCGCAATCTTGTCCACCAACGTTGGATACAGCGGGTTATGGTCGTACAGCTTCATCCATTGAAGTTTTTCGTTCATCGTGACAGGTGGGTTTAGATGAAGACGCTTACCTGTGCAGCCACGATACAGCAGGCGCAGATACAGTTTGTCCGGCATGCGGGTGCATTTTCCGTGGGTACTGCACCACTGCACCAACCGGCAGGGATTGAGCGCATAGGAATACGCAGGATTACCATCATCCGGTCGACTGCCGGCCATGCGTGTTGCTGCATAAAGGAACAATGGAATCAGCAACGCTGTGCGATCCACATAGGAGACCATGCCGATGTCCATAAAGATCTGTACGCTGCAGAACAGAAGCGCCGTGCGCACCGCGCGGCAGCTGCGTTTACGCACGCCCTGCACAAGGCCAATCACCTGCGGCACATAGAACAGCAGCAGCAGCGGGATTCCGCCTGCGACCAAAAGTTCGATGTAATTATTGTGGGAATAGGTTCCCTGTGAGCCTTGCAGGAAGCGGAATCCATCCAATCCATATCCGCTAAAAGGCCGCAGCCGAAATGCGTCCATACCCACTGCGCCAAGAATCATGCGCTCGTTCAATGAGCTTATATTGTCGCCGCCCATAAAGATATTTTCGTAAATATGACGTAGACGCCGGAAGAAAATATGATCTATGAAATCGATACGAATGATTACGAAGCGGAACAGCACCCACATGACCACAACGGCAATGATAAGCTTAAGCCACCAGTGCTTGGGCCAACGCATAAGTACAATTGCTAAAAAGAAGATGGCTATCATGCCATATGCCTTATTGGATTTGGTGAGCAACACCGCAAGCCCGAAAAACAGTGCAGCAGCCAGCCACCATGGATTCTTCTCCAGCGCACGCATAAAGCACATGCCGAAAGCATACGCCGCCAGCATACCGATCCAGTTTGGATTGAGGTTGATTTCCCAGCCAAAGCGAGTTTCCATGACGTTGATGGGCCAGCAGCGCACCGTCACATAGATGATCATGGCCGCCACGGCTACACAGAAGGCCAGGTAGACTGCAGGCATGTCGCGCCGCAGCACCAAATATTGATACATAAAAAACAAAAATACTAGGTTGACGCACAGCGTCTTCACCAGATCCATGGAGGCACCTGCATTGAGTGCAAACACCTTTGCCCCCAGAAAACTCCAGAAGATGAAAAGCAGTGTGAAAAACATCCACTGCGCGCAGTAAATACGTTTTTCAGACAGCATCCAGATGAACACGCCCGCGATAAACAGCCCCATGCAAAGACGTGAAACAAGGGAATGCTCAAATACAACCTCCGTAAACAGCCAGAGGGCAAACAGCACATCCAGCACATAAGATCGGGCATTTTTCCAGTTCGTTTTTTTATTTTGCAGCGATTCTGTCAAGATATTGCCTCCATTTCTCCACAATGATGCGTTCATCCAGCGTGTCCCGCACCTTGATCGCATTTTCGCCCAACGTATGGGCCAGCGTCGCGTTATCTGCAATTTTGCAGAGTGCGTTTGTCAGTCCGACTTCATCCCCGATCGGCACAAGCAAGCCGTTTTCACCATCCCGAATCAGTGCGGCACAGCCCCCTACCGGACAGTCGGTTGCCACACAGGCACAGCCCATCGCCATGGCTTCAATCAGAACGTTTGGCATTCCTTCATAATCGGAGGTTAGCACAAACACGCCGCAATCGGCAATCTTTGTTGGCAATTCCGATACCTGCCCCGGCAAGGTGACCGCATCCTTCGGTAGCGTGGAAATCATCCGCTCCAGCGTGTCCCGCTCATTGCCTTCTCCATACACGATTAGCCGCCAGGACGGATGGGTTTTATAAAATGCAGTAAACGCGGCGATCAAAAGCGGAAAGTTTTTCTGCGCATGCAGTCTTCCCGCAGAGACTACGGTCGTTTTTCGATGATCGATCGTCGGTGATGGCAGCGCGGATGTATCCAACGGATTGGGCAGCACCACGCCGCGGGCACGGATTTTACGGGAGAAGCAGTCCGCCGCCTGCTGCGTTTGAAAAACGAAGCCGTCAGCAAAGGGATAGATTAATGTGCGCAGCGCGCGCTTGATTCGGTTTTCCGGATGACGGCGTGGATCATTGCGCTCGCTCACCACCACCGGTACGCCCGTACCCCGCAGACACAGTACCGTCCAGACATTGACCTTCTCCGGCATAGCCAATATCAGATCCGGCCGTTCGGTTTTGACAAGACTGCGCAGTTTCCCATACACCTTTGGTACGTCACCAGCACGCATGCCAGCCGAAGCCAGCAGCGGAATCTGGCGGATGCGTTTATCCAGCACATAGAACGATGGCACATCACATTCGGTTATCAACGTACAGGCAATCCCCTGCTGCGAAAAGCGGTTGAGCAATTGCGCAATGACCCGCTCGCACCCACCGCCACTCATTTTATGAGTGACCAGAAAGAGCGTTTTCAGCCGCACACTGTTTTCGTAAAAGGACATGAGAAATTCCGCGTTCTTCACAATGTCACAGCCGGCATTGCCGAGGGCCGCCGCGCCCTGTTCGGACGCCGCAGTCCGGTCACGGTCAGTGCAGACCCCCGCAGACAGCACCGCCTGCGCCCAGCAATCGGGTGCATCGGCAAGCGGCAGGGGGGTAATGGTATCCGTCAAAAACGCATCTTTTGTGATCCGATCGGAAACATAGCAGGGCAGTCCGGCGCATTGTGCTTCCAGCAGCGTGAAGGGTAGCCCTTCAAACAGCGACGGTAGCAAAAACGCGTCCGCCGCGGACAAATACGCGGCAGAATGCTCAATTTTGCCCACAAACCAGACACTGTCACCAAGGCCGCGCTGATCGACCATGCGCTCAATGGCGTTTTTCAGCGGTCCTTCACCGATGAGCATCAGCCGCGCTGCGTGGTGGCGCCTGTGGATCTCTGTGAATATATCGATGAGGCAGGCATGATTTTTTTGTTTGTTGAACGTCCCAACATGGCAAAGCACAAGCGCATCCTGCCAGCCAGCTTCCCGACGAATCCTTGCCCGCGCAGCAGGATTAAAGGAAAACGCCTTGGTGTCAATGGCGTTGTTGATCACGGTAAACGGACGGTTTGGATACAACCAGTCCCCTGCCGCCTGTCCGCAGGCAAGCGCATGGGTAAAGCTCCTGTAAAAAAACGGCCGCAGCAGTTGATCGATTCGTTTCTGCTTGCAGGTGGTGTTATGACTATGAGAAATACGCACCTTTGCCCCGCCACGCTTTGCCGCACGCATCTCCACATAGAGCGTGGCGCTGTTGCCGTGAGCATGCACGATATCATAGCCGTTGTTTCGAACGATCGCTTGCAACGCGGCGGAATAAGCAAGCGGATTGTGGTTGCGCTGAGGCAACACAAATATCTGCCCGCCGTTGTCCGCAATCTCCTGCTGCACACGTTCCGCAGGCGCGTTCGGCAGCACGATATCCACCGTAATCCGCGCAGGATCAATCTGCCGGCAATAGTTCATTACAAACGAAGTAATCCCGTTGCTGGTAAAGGGTACCGTTTGGATGATGAGCAACCGGAGCGGTCGGTCGGTTTGCATAGGCGTCATCCCTTGAGCGCCCGAAGCTCCTCGGGCGCGTGTCCTGTCTTCTGTTGCTCATAAATTTTTGCGTCTACCAGGAAACGGTACCAGTAATTCTCAAAGAAACAGTACAAATACCCCTCGCGTCCGTCCAAAAAGCCAAGGCGAAAATAATATTGGTATACAAACCAGAGCCATGCACGCAGGAACATCGGCGCACGATAGTAGATCGTAAATTTTTTCCGTCGATGACGGCGAAGCTGTTCATCGGTATTGGCATCAAAGACCGCACCATTTTTGTAGGCCTCATAATCTTGCAATTCTCGAATGGAATACCAATTGTAGCGGTTAATATAGCTGGTTAAATCCTTGAAATCGTAGTGCAGAAAACGCTCTTGAATGGCAATGGCTCTGCCATCGTTCAGAATGGTATGCGCATCCCGCTTGCGGTCCTCAATGCGCCCAAAGCCTGACCGAAACACCATGATCTTGCGTTTTTTGGAGCCGCCGTGCTTCATCAGCCGACCCAGAAAATAAAAATCCGACTCCATCACAATGCCGTTGATATCGTCGTTCTCGTGCTGCTGCAACAATGTTTCACAACGGGCGCAAACCGCCGGGGTAAACCGTTCGTCCGCATCCAGCCTGAGAATCCATCGGGTGCGAATGTCCATGTTGTCAATACCCCAGTTAAACTGAGCAGCGTAATAGGTAAATTCATGCTGGATCACATCCGCACCCAAAGCTTTGGCAAGCGTAGCGGTATTGTCCGTGCTACCACTATCCACAACGACCACACGGGAAGCAAAGCCTTCGATGGAGCGAATGCAGGCCTCAATGTTGGTTTGCTCATTTTGTGTGAGTATGATTGCGGTGAGATCCACCATGCAAAATCTCCTTTGTTTTTAGCGATTCGGATATCCACGGCCGACCGATAAAACCGGCAAAAACCGTTTTGAAAGCAACGCTGTCTCATGTTTATAAACGTTTTTAGTCTATCATTTTAACGCAGGTTTTGTCAAACACGCTCATGCGGTTAAGCGATGGGTTCGCCCACCAATTTTCCCTAAAAAACGACTGCTCGCGCGGCAGACAGTACATCAAAAAGTATGTTTTTCGATGGAAAATCTCCATGTTTGCCTGTGCTGGAAGCTGCAGAACCATCAAAATATGCAACGAAGCTGTCCGAATTAGCGTCGCATTCGGCGCACAAGCCATCGACGCCGGAACGATTTGGTTAAGGGATGCGCCCACTAACCATTCTGGAGGCCTTTTAAAACAGGTTGATGGCTGTTTACGTAGCCGCAACACTATGCGCCTGACCATTTTACCGGAACCGACTTGCTGCACCCATTTGAGCCTTAACCTTACAGCACTATGCGTTTAGTTGTCTCTGGTGGCGCAGAAAATCCACGCGCAGACTCAAATCTTAATGAGCAGCATTACTTGCCCGGCCGCATCGGTTGGACACGCGCATGTTATTTATGATAGGTTTCGTGGGCATTGATCTTGCAAGCACGATAAATCTGCTCAAGCAGAAATATCCGGCATAAACGGTGCGGCAGGGTCATATCGGACAGGGACATGCGCTCGTTTGCGCGGGCAAGCACGCTTTTTGACAGACCCAGTGATCCACCGATGGCAAAAGTAACGGCGTTTTTCCCGCTGTCTGCAAGCGCTTCCAGATGAGCGGCGAAACACGCTGACGTGGTACGGCTACCGCCTACGCAGAGGGCAACGACATGCTCGCCATCCTTGATGCGGGTCAGCAACCGCTCCCCTTCCTTCTCCATTACCATCTGTTCCTCCGCTGGCGACAGGGTATCCGGCGTTTTTTCATCGGCAACCTCCGCGATAGTCAGCGATACAAAGCGTGAGAGCCGTTTTGCATATTCCTCTGAGGCATCCAGGTAAAAACGATCCTTTAGTTTTCCAACACAGACAATCTTAATGTTCATGCGATTTCAAATACCCCCGTCGGATGAAGACGATTCGCAACGGTGATGAACATATCATTTAAAATGCCCGCCTCCTCCAACACCGTCTTCACGGTGACTAGCGCCAGCTCAGGCGTGTTGTTTTCATTGCTCAAATGGCCAAGAATTGCATTTTTAACCCCCATTGCGTGTAGTTTTACCAGTGCCAAACCGGAGTCCTCGTTGCACAAGTGACCGTTACCACCCAGAATGCGTTGCTTCAATGGATACGGATAGCTGCCCGCCCGAAGCATATCCACATCATGATTCGCTTCAATGAGCAACAGATCACTGTTTTCCACCGCGTCCAGCATGGCTTTGGTGACATGCCCGACATCCGTCATCACGGAAACTTTCTTCCCGCCGGACATGAACGCATATCCAACCGGGTGTGCGCAGTCGTGTGGGGTCGAAAAGGGAAGCACCCGCAGCGTCTTGATATAAAACTCATGATCCGGTTCGAACACACGCAGGTTCCGTGCGGAAATTTTCCCAATAATTGGAAGCATTTTTTCAAAACATTCCGCATCGGCGTAGACCGGAATATCCAGTTTTCTGGACAGCACGCCAACCCCGCAGATATGGTCGCTATGTTCGTGGGTGACAAGGATCGCATCGATCGAATGCGCATGAATGTCAATTTCGTGCAGCAGCTCGATGATGTGTTTGCCCGTACCGCCCGCATCGATGAGTAGTTGCACACCACCTGCCTCTAGATAAGCGGCATTGCCGGAGGAACCGCTGCACAGCGGGGAAAATGTCATGGACATACAGGCTCCTTTCCGTTGGTCATCTTTGATTACGCACCGCGCCGCCCAAACATCCCGCCTCGCAGCCGGAGCACCAACTTATCGCGGGCTACCAAAGAAGAATAGTGCGACCGTACCAGGCCCGGCATGTGCGCCGATGGAGGTGCCGATCGTAGAAACCAACAGTTCTTTAATGGATGGAAAATTTTCCCGCACCCAGTCCGCCACGCTGTTGGCATCCTCCAGGCAGTCGCAGTTGCCTACATAGACGATGTCGGTCATATCGAGGTCCACTGTTGCCTTCATGTTGTCTATCAATGCACGCAGCGATTTTTTGCGTCCCTGCACCTTACTGACGGCAACAAGATTGCCTTCGTCATCCACATGCATGACGGGTTTAATCTGCAGCACGGTGGCCATGGCTGCCGTTGCACCTGAAACGCGTCCACCGCGCTTCAGGTAGACCAGATCATTCACGGTAAACCAGTGAACCGCATTCCGCTTGTTGTTTTCGCACCAGTTCACCATCTCGTCAAAAGACAGCTTACTGTGCTGACGGGCGGCATAGGTGACGAGTAACCCTTCGCCAAGAGAAGCGCAAAGGCTGTCGATGCAGGCAATCCTACGTTCTGGATATTGTCCCATGAGCTCCGCAGCCGCAGCGTTAGCCGAACCGATGGTACCGGAGAGTCCTGATGAAAAGCCAATATAAATGACATCCTCGCCCGCTTCCAGCGCGGGCGTAAATGCCTCGACAAACTGAAAGGTATTGATTTGTACTGTGTTTACGGCGACGCCGTCCCGCATTTTTTGGTAAAACATCTCAATGGGCATTTCGGAATTGCCTGGCACATACTGATATTCCCTGCCCTCCATCAAGAATGCCATCGGCAGCACCGTCACGTTCAATTGTGCTGCAATTTCCTTTGGAAGGTCGCTGGTTGCGTCGGTAAAAATTCGGTAACTCATTCAGATCTCCTTGCTTTATTGACACGATTTTAAGTTGCTATTGTAACTTTTTTTGCTCTTTCATGCAAGACCCCGCCCATTTGGGAGCCTGCCCGGCGGCAATCCCTTTGCAAGAAAGGTCAATTATGCTATAATCGACCAACAGGAGTGAAATGATTGCAATGAAGAAATTCTTTTCGGTTGGGTTTACAACCATCGCATCGCTGTTTTTGATCTTTATCGTCGTATTTACCTCGCTGCAGGTCATCATCAACGACGAAACCTTCATTAACAACGAATTCACAAAGATGGAAACCAACAAATCCATGGGCATGTCCAACAGTGATCTCGTGCGTTCCATGGCGCGGCTCGTTGATTTCATAGAAGGTGACGCCGACAATATTGACATTGAAGTAACCGTCAACGGCCAAAAAACTAATATGTTCTCGCTGGAACAAGAGGTCGTGCATATGGAGGACGTCCGCACGATCTATCTTAAAATTAAGAATATGCGTGATTTCAGCGTATTGGCCATGCTCGCGCTGTTTCTATTTGGCGCTGTGATCAATTTTCGCAAAGCCCCGCAGACGATCTCGCAGGGCTTTTTATCCGGTTCGTTCATCGCGCTACTCTTCTTCGGTTTTCTCGGAACCTGGGCCGCCATGGACTTCTCTAGTTTCTGGACGTTCTTTCATCAAATGCTGTTTTGGAACGATCTCTGGCTGTTTGACGCAACCGAAAGCCGCATGATCAACATGCTACCGGAGCAAATGTTCGCGGATATTGTGGGGAAAATCTTCCTGTATGCAGGAATCATCATAGTACTGCTCATCGGGTTAGCGGTGCTGTGTCTCGTCATCTCCTCCCCAAGCTATCAGCGCAAGCATGCGGAGCACTTACAGAAAAAACGTGCACGTGAGAAAGCAAAGCTGGCCCGATTGCAGGCAAAGGCAGAAGCCAAAGCCGCAGCGGAGAAGGAAAAACGCATTGCTGCAAAGAAAGCGCTCCGTGCGGAGCGGGAAAAGCGCCACGCGGAGGCGGTGGAGGCAAAGCGCATCGCTGCGGAAAAGGCTGCGCGTAAGGCGGATCGAGCCAAACAACTAGCAGAACAGCAACGCCAATCCGAAGCAACGGGAGCCACCATGAAACAATTTGAACCGCTGACAGAAGCGGCATCAGCGGTGGATCCTGCGCGCCATACTGACCCGCACGAGGTGGATGCTGCGCACCATTCAGAGCGGATGGAACGACCAACAAGTGTCACAAAGAAAAAAGCACCACATGCGCCAACAGCAAAAAAAAGAAAGACCAACATCAATGACGATACGGGTTTTCTGGATGATTGATCTACCTTATATAAATGAACAAACCGGCTTTTGACCGGTAGAATTGATATCGGAATGGGTTATTTCGAAACCGCTCATACGCGGCAGCAACAATTGATCCAGCGCGGTAGCGCGACGATCCTCTCCATTGAAACCTCCTGCGATGAAACGGCGGCAGCCATCGTGCTGGATGGTCGTTGCGTGGTGAGCAATGTGGTTCATACGCAGATTCCGTTGCACGTTGCCTATGGCGGCGTCGTCCCGGAGATTGCCTCCCGCAACCATGTGGAGATGATCGGTCCGGTCGTTATGCGCACGTTGGCCGATGCGGATTTGCCACTCTCTCGTCTAGATGCTATTGCCGTAACAAACGGCCCAGGCTTGGTGGGCGCCTTGCTGGTTGGGTTAAGTTATGCAAAGGGACTTGCCTTCGCGACAGGGCTACCATTTGTGGGGGTCAACCACATTGCCGCGCACATTGCCGCCAACTACCTGACCCATCCGGAACTCAAGCCTCCGTTTTGTTGCCTTGTGGTTTCCGGCGGCCACAGCCATATCATCCGGGTTGACGGCTACGACCGTTTTCAGCTGATCGGCCGTACTCGCGACGATGCGGCGGGTGAAGCTTTCGACAAGGTTGCTCGTGTACTGGGGTTACCCTATCCCGGCGGTCCACATCTCGAAGCATTGGCGCAGCAGGGCAATCCGTATGCAATCCGCTTCCATTCTGCGTTCAATGAAGGCAGTGGTTATGATTTCAGTTTCTCCGGCATTAAAACGGCCGTGGTCAACAAGCTCCACACTGCCCAGCAGCGTGGAGATACACTCTGTCCAGCCGATGTAGCCGCGTCTTTCCAGCAAACCGTGGTCGATATTCTGACCGAAAAGGCTGTCCGTGCTGCATTGGAACAAAGCAAGTTGGGCAACTGTCCACCCCGGCTGGCGCTGGCTGGTGGCGTATCGGCCAACAAAGCTCTGCGTGCATCTCTTGCTGCCCGGTGCGCACAGGCAGATGTTATTTTCGATTGTCCCGATTTCCGGTACTGTACGGACAATGCCGCTATGGTGGGTAGCGCGGGATTCTACCGCCTGATGACCGGTCATTTGGATGATCTCTCGCTCAACGCCATCCCGAATCTTTCAATTGTCTAACAGAACTCCAAAACTTTAATGAATGTATACAACCCATCCTTCCGCAGGATGGTGGCTCTAACCGATGTAACGCTCACGGCAGTCATCCATCCACCCGAATGAAAGTAAAACCCATTTATCTTTTGTAAGAAAGCATCCCCTATTTCATTTAAAATTTTGGATGTTTGTTTTCACTGCCCGCGTCGCCATAAACTCCGGCATATATTTGCCCAATGCGCACGCTGTACAGCGATCCTCATAGAGATCCGTCAACACAAGTCCCGCTTTCAGCTGTCCTCCAAGCTGCTCCGTCATGGAATGGGAAAACTGTATGCCTCCATCGTCCCGCTGGAGCTGTTCCAGATAGGCAGGATTCTTCAGCGGGTTAAAAGGCAGCGGATTGGTTACAATCAATGGCTCGCTATCCAAATCGAAGAGATAGTTGAGTCCGTTGTCGAAGCCAGCCAGCAGTACGCCACCGGGTTTTAGGATGCGGGCGCACTCATGCCAAACATGCTGCACGTCCTCGATGTAGCAGTTGGAAACCGGGTGGAAAATCAGATCAAACCGACTATCATCAAAGGGTAGCCGCTTTGTCATGTCTCCCTTGACCACCGTAATGTCATACTCCTCCCGCTGCGCCACCAGCCGCTCGCTGGCGAGCTGCTTTTCGGAATTATCAAGCACCGTACAATGCGCACCCAATGCCGTAAAAATGGGCATCTGCTGGCCGCCGCCGCTGGCAAGGCCCAGAATCTCCGCTCCATAAAACGGAAGAAACCAATCATGCGGTACGGGGATTACTGGCGTGAGCAACACGTCCCAAATGCCGTCTTTAGCGCGCAGAAATTCATCGTGGCTGACGGGAATGCCCCACACAATTCCTTCGTCCACCCAACGATCCCATGTTTTGGAGTTTTCCTCGGTATAGTGCATCGCTGCCTCCTTCTCTGTTAAAACATGCTACGCCGGCCTTCCAACGCCTTTGCCAGCGTAACTTCATCCGTATATTCTAAATTGCCGCCAATGGGTATGCCGTGGGCAATGCGTGTGCAGTTTACGCCCAGCGGCTTGAGTAGACGGGCGATATAGCTGGCAGTGGCCTCGCCCTCCACATCCGGATCGGTAGCGAGGATAACCTCCTTCACCTTGCCCTGCTTGACGCGCTCCAGCAACTCATTGATGCGGATATCGTTTGGTCCAATCCCATCCATGGGAGAAAGCACGCCGTGGAGAACATGGTATTTCCCATTAAACTCTCGTATTTTTTCCATCGAGCTTACATCCCGCGCATCACAAACCACGCAGAGCGTGCACTCATCTCGTGCCGTATCTGTACAGATGGCGCAGGGGATCACGTCCGTATACGTACCACAGATGGGACAGTTGCGAACGTTCTCGCGCGCAGAAAGAATCGCGTCCGCAAGCTCCTTTGCCTGAGCAGGCGGTGCGTCCAAAATATGGTAAGCGAGCCGTTGCGCCGTTTTCTGACCGATACCGGGTAAGCGGCTCAACTGCGTAATTAACCGAAGAATGGGTTCAATCGTTACCATGCTGCATTAAAAACCAAGGTTGATGCCGCCGGTCAATTTACCCAATGTGCTTTCCGCATCTTCCGATGCGTTGCGCAGGGCTTCGTTGACGGCAGACAGTACCAGATCCTGCAACATTTCTACATCGTCCGGATCAACGCAGTCTTTGCTGATGGTCAGAGTCTTGAGTTCCTTACTGCCTGAAACCACCGCCGTGACCATGCCGCCGCCCGTCGTGGCTGTATATTCCTTGGTTTGCAGCGCCTCCTGTGCATGCTGCATATCGGTCTGCATCTTCTGGGCTTGCCGCATCAGCTGCTGCATATTTCCGCCACCCATCCCGCCCATACCGGGGAATCCACCTTTTGACATTGTTCCTTACCTCCTAAATCAAATGTACAATTTCATTATTGATGTTACCATCCACGCAGAACGGTATACACCGCCTACACAACGCTGTGTACAATCTGTCTTTCGATCTAACCCAATGTCCGTACAACATTATATCCGCCTCGTGAATATCCTTGACTGGATACACCGCCTACACAACGCTGTGTACAATCTGTCTTTCGATCTAACCC
>JAVVXB010000034.1:0-4896 GCA_036651815.1 Clostridia bacterium | reverse complement strand
GACTGGATACACCGCCTACACAACGCTGTGTACAATCTGTCTTTCGATCTAACCCAATGTCCGTACAACATTATATCCGCCTCGTGAATATCCTTGACTGGATACACCGCCTACACAACGCTGTGTACAATCTGTCTTTCGATCTAACCCCAAGGTAGTGGCATACTTCACAAAGTAAAGATTACGGGTGCGCGCGGATTGTCCTGTCAATTTTAATGGATCATTCGCAGGTTTACTGGCGGTATACCCGGAATTATGAGCGTAGAATTGTTGGAAGAAAATACCGCACCCGATCTTCTGGAAAATTCTCTGAAACACCCACCCTCGTAAAAATTACTCGATCACCAGTTGATCACCAAACAGCACCTTAGCTTTTGCGGTTGCCTCGTCGGTAGCGGGTTGCACTCGCAACTTGATGAGCATCAGCTTGGCATCCGGCCGCAGTTTCGTCAGCACATTTTGCAGCTGATTGAAATTGATGGCTGCGCTTAAATTTTTATAGAGTGCTTCGTCCGTTTCCGGCAGCCCCACCGCTAGGGTATTGTCCGTAAAACTCTGCGCCGTGGCGCTCTTTGCCAGCATATAAACCATGAGATTTTCGCTTTGCATGGCAGATAATACGCTGCCCCAGAGCGCATCCGGATCGTCGCTTTCTGCGCTTACGGCCTTTGCTGCGGCAGGTATAGGTTTTGGCTCTGGCACACGCGTCTGTGTAGGTTCGATTTCCGGATTCGGCATAGGTGCAACAAATTGCGCATTGTCCTCCGGTGGGGGCGGAGGCAACGGAATATCGTCATAGCCCCCCGGCGTGGTCCTGCTCACCACGGTTGATGTCTCTGCAAATGTCGCAGCAGACACGTCCAAAGCAGTTGGCACAGTGCTTGGGGAAACGAAGCCACCTTCCAGCCGGTCCACGCGGGCTTCCAGCGCCGCAAGACTCAGCTCGTCCTCCGGCCGGCAGATGCGCACGAGTGTACTTTCCAATAAATAGCGCGGAGAGCTAAGATAGCGCATATCGCCCTGGGCGTGTAGCAGCTGCTCCATTGCCAGCAGCAGCCGCGCTTGGGACGTAGTCTTGGCCTGTTCGAGATATCGCTGCATGGTTTCCTTTGTGCAATCCAGCAGTTCCGTACATATGCCGCAGGTATTTGCCAGCAACAGCGCGCGGAAATGAGCCGATAGATCAGCGCAGAACACGGATAAATCGCGGCCACCCCGCACTATCCCGTCCAACATGATTAAAGCCTTGGGTGCGTCGCTCATAAGCAGCGCATCCGCAATATCAAAGAGAAAGCCCTCCTCCATGCTACCCAACACATCGTAAACATCCTGTGTGGAGACGCTGTCCCCACAAAAGGATAAGCACTGGTCGGTCAGCGAAAGCGCATCGCGCATGCCGCCATCCGCCGCCCGAGCAATCAGCAGCAGTCCCTCTTCTGAAATATTCGCTCCGGCCTTGAGCAATACACTCTTGAGCGTCGCGATTATGTTTTGCACGCTCAACCGGTGAAAATCAAATCGCTGGCAACGGGAAAGAATCGTTGCCGGGAGCTTCTGCGGCTCCGTGGTGGCCAGTATAAACAGCACATGATCAGGCGGTTCTTCCAGCGTTTTCAGCAGCGCATTGAACGCCGAGCCAGAAAGCATATGCACTTCGTCGATGATGAACACACGGCGCGATAGCTGCATAGGGGAAAACTGCGACTTTTCGATGAGCGCACGGACATCGTCCACGCCGTTGTTGCTGGCCGCATCGATTTCGATGATGTCGCCATTGTTCTCATTGGCGGCGGCAAGGCACGCGGTGCATTGCCCGCAGGGCTCGCCTTCCTCCTGGCAAAGACAATTGACCGCACGCGCCAAAATCCGCGCGGAGGTCGTTTTTCCTGTACCACGCGTGCCGCAGAACAGGTAAGCATGTGCCAGATGCCCACTTGCCACCTGATTCTTCAACGTGGTGGTGATAGGCTCCTGCCCGATGACTTCACAGAATCTTGTTGGCCGATATTGCCGATAGAGTGCACGATAGGCCATAATTATTCCCCCATATTCACTTTGTTTATTATAACATGCCGTAGGCGGCGTGGGCAAATGAAAACGCTGATTGACCGCCACCGCTGCATAGGTTAAAATGAGAATTGTGAAACGAGTAAAAAATAATCTAAAATATTCGCCATCCCGTCGGCATATGCAGTTGGATGAAACACGCTTTGGTCCTATTCTTAAGCTTATTTTTGCATTTGTGGGCTTTGTTGCGTTTGCTTTGCTGATGATCTATGTCATTGTGCCTGCGCTGATTGGCTGGTTTTCCGGCATACCGCAATCTTATCCTTGGAACGCGGCTTCTTCCTCAGCAGCAGAGCCAACGGCTGAGCCGTTGCACCCCATTTTGAGCAACACAGTGGAAACCATCTCGTTTGGGGACGCTTGGGGTGCGCAGGTAGTTGTTGACCCCTCGGTCTACAACAACGAGGTGCTCTTTGCAACCGGTCCGGATATGAATCACTGTGACCGGCTGATGCGGCTGGATCCCACCACGGGGGAGAGCGACAGCATCGAGGTTCCACATTCGTTCGATACGCTCCGCTATCCACGGGAAGATGCCAATTCTATTCTATATATCGACGGTAAAACCGGCGGTGGCGGCGTAATACGCATGATGGACAAAAAAAGCGGTAAAGCCAAGGCTCTCTATGAGTTGGCCACCGGTGCGCCGCGCATCTTTTATGAAACGCCCTATCTGACCTGGATCGAGCGCATGGGTGAAGACACCAGCAAGCTATACGTGTGCGACGTGGCCACTGGAGAATCCCTGACGGTTGCAAGTTTTACCAACTCACCATATATGGCCTCCGCTCCGTCGATTAAAAGCGGGCAGGTGCTGTATGCTGATGCCGATCCACACAACGAGACACACAGTCTGATTCGCACCATGCTGCTCAAGAACGGTAGCCGTTGGGACTACGCGGCAGGCATGTATGTTCATGATCCAAAATCCGTTGGTGACCGTTGGGCATGGATGACGGGGGATCATGGTGAAAACAGCGACCTTTATCTTTCAGTGCAGGGCGGCAGTCCACAGTTGGTTGCGCGCGGCATTATTGATTTTTTCATCACGCCTACGTGCGTTGTCTATAACCGATCTGAGACGGTATTCGCCTATGTGTTTATGGACAACAAGACCTATGTGCTAAGCGAAACTTCTCACAACAGCCAGCTGGTCACCGCAGAGGGCGATTATGCCATCTGGCGGGATATGACCGATCCGGCCTTTCCCATCTGGAAATATATCCGGGTGGTCTAAGCAAATGGCAAAAGAAAAAACAACCTATATCTGTGGGGAATGCGGCTATGAAACGGCAAAATGGATGGGCCGTTGTCCTTCATGCGACAGCTGGAATACGCTCGTAGAAGCGCAGTCGGTCAAAGTTAAACCTGCTTCGACAGGGGTAAGCTCCCAACTTCTTTCCGACATCACGCGTCTGCCACAAAAACGGGTTTCAACAGAAATTGCAGAATTTGACCGCGTATTGGGTGGCGGCTTGATCCGCGGCATGGTCGTATTGCTAGGCGGCGATCCCGGCATCGGTAAATCCACGTTGCTATTGCAGGCAGCGGACAATCTCGCTAGCAGCGGCAACGTATTATATATATCGGGTGAAGAAAGCGCAGCGCAGATTAAATTGCGTGCTGAGCGGCTCGGCGTTAAGCACGACATGCGCATTCTCTGCGAAACCAATTTGGACAATGCCATCAGCGAAGCAGGCACGGTCAAGGCCGAGATCATCATCATCGATTCCATCCAAACCATGTGCGATGAGGAAAGCAGCGGCACACCCGGTAGCGTGTCGCAAGTACGTGCAGCAACGGCTCGCCTGACGCGCTATGCCAAGGAGACCGGCACGGTGGTGCTGATTGTTGGTCACGTGACAAAAGATGGCAATATTGCAGGCCCACGGGTGCTGGAGCACATCGTCGATACTGTCCTTTATTTCGAAGGAGACCGTCATGAGGGACTTCGTCTGCTTCGGGCGGTGAAGAATCGTTTCGGTTCCACCAATGAGGTCGGCGTATTTGAAATGTGCGAAGATGGCATGCGCGAGGTGGTTGATCCATCCCGCCTGTTTTTATCAGGGGACTCCGCCCCCGGCTGCGCCGTTACCTGTGCGTTGGAAGGCTCCCGCCCCATTCTTGCTGAGGTACAGTCTCTCCTTACCGAAAACGCTTACTCCAATCCGCGCCGTACTGCCACAGGCATCGATGTGGGACGGCTCAGTCTATTGCTTGCCGTGCTGGAGAAGCGGGCGCACCTGCGCCTATCTGACAAGGATGTATATATCAACGTGGTTGGGAATCTTCGGCTGGATGAACGCAGCAGTGATCTTGCGGTTTCACTCTGCATCGCCTCAGCACTCATGGATGTGGCTCTGCCTCCCCACTGCGCCGCTTTGGGCGAAATCGGCCTGACCGGTGAACTGCGAACGGTTGCCCGTGCTGACGTGCGCATTGCTGAATGCGTTCGCCTTGGTTATAGCACCATCCTTGTTCCAAAGTCCTTGCGTAAGCTGAAAGTATCCGATGAGGTTACCCTCGTACCTATCGGCACCATCGGCGAAGCAATCGCCTATTGCTCCAAGCGAAAACTTATGGTATAATTTGCACTGCTATCGGTTAATCACGCATGCTTGGACAGTATTCCAAAGCATCGATCCCGATCCCCCACAACGCACGTAGACCCGTACATCTGTGCCTGTAGCTCAGCTGGATAGAGCGTTCGCCGCCGACTCCGGTACCCTATGGGAGTCAAAAACCGAATATGTACCCGTAGCTCAGCTGGATAGAGCGTTGGACTCCGACTCCAAAGGCCAGAGGTTCGAATCCTCCCGGGTACGCCAA
>JAVVXB010000033.1:0-33872 GCA_036651815.1 Clostridia bacterium | reverse complement strand
GTTTAGCGGATTGAAGCGATTTCGTCAATGATCATTCTTCAAAATGAATGAAATTAGAAAACCAATCACAAAAAAAGTTGGCCGTTGTGCATCTTTTCCATGGGGCTTCAAGGCTATCTCATAGACACAGCGGTTGTTTTCCAAAAAGATTTTTAAAAGCAAGTTGTCCGGTACAATATCGCAGCAATGGAGCTGTTAACTATTTAAAACAAGTCGTTCAGTGTAATATCGTACAGTAGGGCTGCAGGCAAAAGGTTCGATCTTCTGTAGCGAGGTTTGCAGATGGCGAATCATATAGCTCGCACAATTTAATGGTTGGGCGCATCTCAAAATTCGTGCGTTTTCTGCAGATATCCGAATCACCCTGACAAATGAGGCTGTGGCATCAGGCACCGTTTCCTGCAAGGATTGATCGGGTGATGCCAATTTGACCAGGCGAATGAGGGCTGAGGTCAAAGAACACTTATAGCAGCCGGGCCAGCAGAATGGAGGCAACGACGCTCACCGCGCCTGCCACCAATGCCACAGGGATGGCAAAGCGGGTTCTTTTCATACCAATGACGCCAAAATATAGCGCGACTTCATAGAAGATCGTCTCCGAAGAACCCATCAAAACGCTGGCGGTCAGACCGATGCGGGAGTCCGGGCCGTACTGGGCCAGCAGCTCTTTAAGCAGCGCCATTGATCCGCTGCCGGAGAAGGGTCGAATCACAATCAACGGCAGCAATGCCGCGTCCACATCCAGCCAATCACATGCTGGCGTTAATAGACGGACGAGATCGTCCATCAGTCCACTCTCCCGGAGCATGCGCACAGCAATGAGCATGGTGGCCAGGTAGGGTAGAATTTTCAACAGTACCGGTAGCCCTTCTGCCGCGCCTTCGGCAAAGGCTTCATAGACGTCCACCCGTCGGATAAGACCAACGATGAGAACCGCCACTGCCAGCAGAGGGATGAGATAGGCGCTCATGCCCGCTTGTCTCGAGGACGAAGCAAGCGGCATAGCACCACTGCCGTCATGGTTGATAGCGTGGTGGCGGCAATGCACGGCAGAACCATACTGGCGGGGGCTGGACTGCCAGCCGCCTGACGTAGGGCAATGACCGCCGTTGGCAGCAGTTGCAGTGCGGAGGCATTGATGGCGATAAAAGCGCACATATCGTAGGAGGCTGTGTCAGACGATGGATTTTCTTCGGCAAGTTGTCGCATGGCGGCAAGACCAAAGGGGGTCGCGGCGTTGCCTAATCCAAGCACGTTGGCAGACAGCGTCAGTGCGATGGCCGCGCTTGCCTTACCGGCACCTGGAAAAAGCCAGTGTACCGCGCCTGCGAGCCGGCGGGAGAGACTCTCCATCAGTCCGGCACGTTTGGCAACACCGATCAGTCCCATAAACAGCAGATAGGCGCCCGAAAGCTCCAGGCACAGCGTCACCGCATCTCCCGCACCTGCCAGCATGGCGGATAAGGCCGCGTCGCCGCCGTCACGTAGCATAAGCGTGCCAGCACCCGCAATAAAAAGGAACGCCCATAGCCATGCCATGCCAGTATCCTCCCGTAAGCATCAAAAATGGGATACCCCCTCTTCCACCGAGGGATATAGAAGAAACGATCGTTATTTTCCGTCGTCCACCCGTACCCAGTATCCGCCGGTTTTTGCGCGGATATAGCGTGTAAAACCAACGAGATGGGTCGGCGGTTGCGGACTGTAATCACCTCGTACCGCCGTAACGAGCAACTGTTCGTGACCACTCATCCAGGTTCCGCGAAGCGTTTCCCCATATTCGGAATTCACCTCGCGGGAGAATCGGGCATTGGGGAAAATGTGCGGGAACGGATTGCTTACGGACATGCGGATTGGCCGTGGAGGCGTTGCGCCGATCAGATCATCAACGGCACGGTACCAGTTGTCCGTCGGACGTGCGGAAGGTTCCGGCATGGCAGCAGGGTTGACGGAACTTTCGGGCACGGAGGCAAGAACGGCGGCAACCTCCGGTGCGGGCGATGCGGTGGCGGCGGGCGTAATCTTCGCAAACACCGAATCCGCTCGCCGAAGCAGTTCGGAAAAGGATTCTGTGTCCTGCACGGTATCAGAGATATCATCCACCTGAACAGACTTGGTAGCAGCAGGTGGCACGGATCTCTTGCGCAGTGTTCTACGCGCCACTGACTCTTGGAAAAGTGTATCCGAGCGTAGCATGGGGGACATGGGTGCGTCAAAAGAAGACTGATCGGCAGACGTTCGTTGCTGCATAAAATCCGAATTGTCGAAAAAAGCTGCAGTCTGATCAGCGGCGAGTCGGCTGAACGTCTGCTTGATGATCGTGTCGGGATGCACCGAGGCTATTGTGGACGTGGGGGGCAACAGCACGGCTTCCTTTGGTGCTTCATTTCCAATGAAGGGGGCGCGTTGCACAGGATAATCAGGCGCCGGTGCCGCTTGATATTCCGTTGGGCGCATATTCCCATTCGACATGATGCGTTCCTGGATGGGTGAATGATCAGACGGTGTTTGCGCTGTGGCGACATTAAGCGGGTAAGGATCGGATACAGCTGGTTGCGGCAACTGCGGCGCAAAGACGGTTGTTGCATCGGTCGCGGGGGCGTGTGCGGAGAAGACACCCGTTTTTTGAGATTGGCCGGAGAGCGCGAACAGACGCTTTTGCAGATCGTTTGCGGTCATCGTGCTTCCATGCGAGAAGCCGCAACAGCGCAACTGCCCTTGCTCATGCAGTGCAATGGCATCCACGCTTCCGCCAGTGCGGATGCGGGTATCGGTTTGACCGGAAAAACAACCACTATCCGTCCAAATAAGAGCCTGAGCGGCACGGCTCGTGCGTAAAAACAACTCGACGCTGCCCCCACGAACGCGTGCGTGTCCACAGGTGACGCCATCTGGCGTTTTCAACGGAATAAATTCGATTTCCATCATAGCTGGTTCTCTCCTTCTGCTCGTCCTCGAATCAAATGTATTCAGAAGGGGCGTGGGGTATGATGAGAAAAATTGGATATGTAAACACAGTGGTCATTAAAAATCGGAGCAGAGGATGAATTCTGCTCCGCAATCAAATTCCTGGCAGAATCCAAAAATTGACTGGACGATACTTAAAATTTCATAAAAAGGTCAAGAGAACAACGATTCTAAGAAATGGTTGTTCTCTGATTGTGGCTACAATCCCATCAAAAACATTCTTTTAGTTTTTCATGATAATGTGTAGCGCAATTTATCACCTTTATTATTGAGAAATAGGCAAAATGGCAAGGAAGCTGCTTCGTTGTGCTTCCTCATACAGGCACAACAGTAGCCGTAATTCAAACAAGTTTTTTGGAACAGGCACATTTTTTCACGTTCGGATAACGCATTTGTTCCTTACTTTCTGCAAAAGTGCAATCACTTCATCCTTTTTCAACACCTTGCCGTAGCTCATTACTATACCATCCACCACAAGAGCGGGGGTGCTCATCACGCCATAGGCAGCGATTTGCGAAAAATCGGTTACATGGTCAATCGTGGTATCCATGCCAAGTTGTGCAAGCGCATCTTTGGTGGCTGTTTCCAGTTGGTTGCATTTCGTACAGCCGGAGCCAAGTACCTTGACCGCGGCGCCCTCCGTTTTGACAGTTTTTGCTTGTGCAATTTTTTCCAAATTGCAGTTACCTCCACAGCAACAGGTTTTTGTTTCCTCTTTTTTCTTTCCAAATGAACCCATAGCAACATCCTCCTACCGAAATAAAAATTGAAATACGTTGAAAAAATAACCGATGATGATAATTCCAACAGCGACAATGCCAACAAACACCGCCAAAAGTTTCGGCTTGACGGCTTTGCGGAGCATAATGATAGACGGTAGCGATAAAGCGGTAACACCCATCATGAAGGAAAGTATCGTGCCAATGCCGATGCCCTTGCTGAACAGCGCCTCCGCAATGGGTAGAGTGCCAAAAATATCGGCATACATGGGAATGCCCACCACTGTTGCAAGGATAACTGAGAACGGATTGTTTGCACCCAAAATGGTTTGAATTGCTTCAGCCGGTATCCAATTGTGAATCAGTGCGCCGATACCAACGCCGACAAGCACATACCAAAACACTTTTTTTACCGTTGCCTGCACTTGCTCCCATGCGTAAAGCAGCCGGTCATGGCGAGTGAGTTCAGGACTTTCAATGTCCACGTTTTCTGCGGATTTAATGAAGTCCTCCACATATTTTTCCATGCCAAATTTTTCAATCAGTGTGCCACCAACCACCGCCAGTATTAGCCCTACCACCACATAAGCAATGGCAATTTTACCGCCGAAGATACTCATCAGTAAAATCACCGAGCCAAGGTCAACAAGCGGTGAGGAAATCAGAAAGGAAAACGTAACCCCAACAGGCAGTCCTGCACTGGAAAACCCAATAAACAACGGAATGGACGAGCAGGAGCAGAATGGTGTCACCGTACCAAGCAGTGCGGCAAGTGTGTTTGCGGTAATGCCATGAAACCGCCCTAAAATCTTTTTGGTGCGCTCCGGCGGGAAATAGCTTTGAATGTAACTGATGATGAAAATCAAAACCGACAGCAGTACAAAAATCTTGATGGTGTCATAGATGAAAAATTGGACACTGCCGCCAATGCGATGTGCCACATCAATGCCAAGTGCGGATAGTAAGCCGCCTATTAAGTTATTAAGCCATCTAAAACCGAGAATTTGATTTTGAAAAAACAGCCATGTATTTTCTAATAATTGCAATAAAACGCACTCCTCTCCCATAGCAAATGTATTCACATCAAGAATTTTTGATGTACAGTTCTTAAAACAGACCATCCGTGGGAGGGCTTTTTAAATTACCACAACGGTCTGGATTCGGCGTTGGATTTGGAGTGGTAAGCAAAATCAAAAGTGCGGCGGCATATTTGCTGCCTGATTCGCTCAAGCGGTAGTGCGTCCACTTACCCTCCTGCCTGCTATCTACAACACCCGATTCACAGAGAATCTTCATGTGATAGGACACGGAGGATTGCCCGATATCCATTTCATCAATAAGGACACAGGCACATTTTTCACCACTGCGAAGCAATTCGAGGATTGCCAAACGCTTCTCATCGCAGAACGCCTTGAATACCTTGGCGTTTTTTGCGTGTACACAACCCATCCCGCCACCTCACATCAATAATTTTCGATATGTTATTAGTATATGTACCAGATCAATTTTTGTCAATATAAACAGAGCAGGGTTATGAATACGATTAGAATCAGGCGAGCGTTCCGCATACTTTTGCAAGGATACGCAGGGCCACACAGCGAAGATGCGCAATGTCGAGCAGAATGTCAATGAACAATGGAAATGGCAGATCAAGTCGCAAGCAACGGACGTTCATGATATAATTGAAAACAAATGAAAAAAATGCAGCACTGCATAGGGTGACATGGATAGCGATTGAACCTCATATAAAGCGGATAACAACGATATGAGGTTTACGAGGATCTCTTCGTATAGGCCGACATGGATAGATGGTGACACTAATACGCATAGCGCAAGACCATGATACGGTTTTTTTGGAGTTCGCTCGGTGAGCGGCGGTGGGCGCACAAAATAAAGTCTTTGATGATTGAATTTTCCGGCAGTCCGCGTGAATAAAATGCTGTGCCCAAAGCAGGTGGCAAGCAAATGAAAGTACGTAGTTTTAAGGAGTAGGGTTATGAAAAAATTTGATACGAAGGTGCAATATTTAAAGTATAAAGTTCTCCGTGAGGTAGCCAGGCGGGCATGGAATGACACTCTGCTGGAAACCATCGCAGACATCCCGAAAGTCATCGTACCAGGCAAGAAACCAACAATGAGATGCTGCGTGTATAAGGAGCGTGCCATACTTGCAGAGCGTGTTAAAATTGCAATGGGCGGAAACAAAAGCAATCCCAATGTCATTGAAGTGATTGATATTGCTTGTGATGAGTGTCCGGTCGGCGGCTATGAGGTGACGCAGGCGTGCCGCGGATGCCTGGCTCATCGATGCGAGGAAGTGTGCAGGCGCGGCGCAATCACCTTTGACGAGCATCAAAAGGCACATATTGACAAAAGTAAGTGCGTCGAATGCGGTGCATGCGCAAAGGTGTGCCCCTATTCAGCAATTGGAAATAATAAGCGGCCGTGCGAAAACTCTTGCAAGGTGAAAGCTGTTTCGATGAATGAGGACAGGGCGGCGGTAATCGACAACAGCAAGTGCATTTCCTGCGGGGCTTGCGTATATCAATGTCCCTTCGGGGCGATCACCGACAAATCGTTTATTCTCCGTGTAATCGATTTATTAAAAAAGAGCTTGAACAATACAGCCTATCAAACCTATGCTGTTATTGCCCCGTCCATATCGAGTCAATTTACCCAAGTAAAGCTTGGCCAAGTAATCAGCGGCATCAAGGCGCTCGGCTTTCATACGGTTGTCGAAGCAGCGCTTGGCGCCGATATGGTCGCGTACGAGGAATCAAAAGAGCTAATTCAGAGTGGCATTCTCACAAGCTCCTGTTGCCCGGCGTTCGTAGACTATATTAGAAAGCAGTTTCCGGAGCTAAAGAAATACATTTCGAACAGTCTTTCTCCCATGGCGATGATTGCAAAGTATATCCATGATCAGGAACCAACTGCAAAAATTGTTTTCATTGGGCCTTGCACCGCAAAAAAAATGGAATTCCAAAGAGAGGAAGCACGTGCCTATATCGATAGCGTAATTACGTTCGAAGAATTACAGGCTTTGTTTGACAGCAAAGACTTGGAGCTTGAGTCATTGCCAGAAGATGTGCTTGAGAACGCCTCCTACTTCGGCAGAATTTTCGCGCGATGTGGCGGGTTGTCAGATGCTGTGAAGCAGGGGTTAAAAGAGCACAATGAAGAAAACTTTAAATTGAAACCCGTTTCGTGCAGTGGCATTGAGGACTGTCGTAAGGCGCTTTTAAAGCTTTCAAGGAACGCTCCGGATGGAAACTTTATTGAAGGAATGGCTTGTACTGGCGGTTGCATCGGCGGTGCCGGTTGCCTTAGGCACGGAGAAAAGAATAAAGAGAAAGTCGATCAATACGGAATGGAAGCATCGGATAAAACGATTGCGGAAGCCATTTCAGTTTTAAGCAATCTTTCGCAAAACGAATCTTGACAACTGAAAATCGGTAGCCAAGTTACCGGGTGCAGGTTAAGCTGCAGAGTAGACGTAAAATCCAATAGTCCCTATGCGTATTCCGGTTGGCTGTTGCATACTGCGCAGGGGGATAAAACGTTCAGACGATCCTGAACGAAGGCGCCCGCGCTGCGGCCCGCCAAGCTCTATAATAATAAACTGCCGGGCGCTTGCTGGGCGGCTCTGTTTGGCGGGCGATGTGCCGCGCAAAGTTTTTTAATGGTAAACGGTAGGGTGTTTGTCGGGCGCCTATCCTTGGCAGAAAGAGGAAGCCTTTTGAGGGAACAGATGGAAAATTTATGATGAGGCGTACGTACAAGCAACGCACCCTACTCGATTACTGCGCACGGATATCGTCGCTGTACGGTGGTGATGCGCTGAGAGAAACACACACTCCGGTGGCTTGCCTTGCACACTGGGGGCAACCACAAAACGTGATTATGCCCATATGTTGGCATTGCCGCTGCTCGTTGCTTCACAATGGAGCTGATGATGCAGTAGCTCCAAGATCAGGATCAAATTGCGCATGATATGATACGGATCCTTGACCGGCAACGCGACTATCTTCTCCTCCGGTTGTCCGTTACGCGTCCTGATTTGCACCCATTCGCGCACCTCACGGTCGGGATTGGGGAAAACCCGGAACGTGTATGTGAAGATCTTGCAATACCAATCGAAGAAGCATGGATCGGCACTGCGAAACCCACAAAGCAGCGTACTATATAGCGCCTCAGCGTGTACCCACCAGAGCTTATCGCTCCATCCGGCAAGCTGCCTTGTCATTGGCTCATTCTCCACACCAGCTATGTCGCCTGTTGGCCGGCCGCCGGACATGTCGCCAAGATGAATCAATCCGCCATACTGCGCGTCCCATCCGTTTTCCAATGCGCGTTTTGCAACCGCATAGATTCGCTTGTTCCATTCTGGTTTTCCGCAAAGGTCTGCCGCATCAAGCAGAAACCAGACGTCTTCTATCGTATGACCCGGGTTGATATGCCGACCGAGGATCTGCGGGAAGAATTTGTTATCAGACGTAATGACCTCATGAAGGACATTGTTTTCATCTACGAAGTGATCAAGAATGTCTGATGCATACGTTTCGAGATTTGCCAGCAGCGCCGGACAATCTGCAGGCGCGAGCTTCCCGGCGGCACGATATAGCTCACGTGTAGTGTTTGACAGAATCATTGGCATGCCGTGTGCCCGATACTGTGGCGATAGCGGATAAGGCAGCGTATGAAACGCTTGCCGCTGCACACGTTCCACCACGGAATCATAGAGATGCTTTGCAAAGCGATAGGCAGTCATGTCGCCGCTTGCAAAGGCATACATACCAAGTCCGCCGATCACGAAACAATCCGCATAGATGCTCATATCCAGCGGCGCACCCTTCTCTACCTCTTTTGGCGTACCATCGCGATTCATCAGAAACACACAGCGCCAGTCGTCCTTGCCAATCAAGCAATTGCGCATCAAGAAGTCCACGCCTTGCCGTGCCAAATCTAGAAATCGCGCACGATCCGCCACGCTGAAAATCGGCGCTTCAGTCGACGCAAGCCGCGAAAAACACCAGACGAAGCGGCCCTGGCTCCAAGTGTACTTGTCGTATGACACGAGCTGACTACCGTCATTACGAAAGCAGTTGATATATCCGCCGTATGCTTGATCCGCACAGCGTGGCATCCAGAAAGGCAGAATGTTCTGCTGTAATTCATTTTGGTAAAAACCATAAGCCGTGAATAGAGAGTGAAACTCCATTTGCTTTTTCCTCATTGCTCAAAAATGGATATTCGAAACCAATCAGCATTCCTGATATTTCGGGAGATTGTACGCAGATGGTGTACCATTTGATGCACATTGCTCCCCGCAAGTCTTGCCCTTAGAACGCGTGTTGAACAGATGGGTTGCACGTATCGACGCCCGGGCAACGGATATCCGTTGCGGACGGTTTGAAGCAGAGGCTGCCTCGCCTTTGCCTTACAGCAATGCGCTGCTATCTGCATCCATGTATAGGAACGAGCCGGGCGTTCTGCGCAGAATTGTACAAGGACAATGCTCGTCAATCGGATCATTGAGCATTGCTCTTGCTGCTTTTGCCTTCGTTGGCGCGGGAACCACGCAGAAGCGATACTTCGGCGCCATCAAAGTCGAAATTGTTAACGTCATCGCATGCGTAGGTACATCTTCGATCTGAGAAAAGCACCCGTCATGCACCTGCTGCATACGACAAACCTCATCAAGTTTCACAACTTTTACCGTCTTTGGGTCCTCAAAATCGGCAACCGGTGGATCGTTAAAGGCAATGTGGCCATTTTCGCCGATTCCCATGCAAACGATGTCGATAGGTTTCTCGTTGAGTTCTGCGGCGTAGCGGTTACAGGCTGCCTCGGAGTCGGAGTTTTGTCCATCAAGATAGTGTACCGAATGAAATTTCCGCCGCGAAAAAATTCGATCGCGGAGGAAGTTGCCAAAGCCCTGCGGTGCATCTGCATCCAAGCCGATGTACTCGTCCATATGGAACGCATCTACACGTGAAAAATCGATACACGGATCGGCAACAATCGCCGACAGAAAATCATCCTGTGAAGGTGCCGCTGCAAAAACAATTCGTACGGTTTCTTTCTTCTCAAGCAATGCCTTTACAACCGTAGCAAATTCTGCCGCTGCAATTTGCCCCATCTCTTTGCGCGTATCAAAAATTTTGACCTGTAAGTTTTCTTTCTGAAAGGACTTCATGATATAAGTTCTCCTCACAAATGATATAGAGTAGTAGTTTATCAAGCCCCTCTCCAAGGGCCATACGATACTGTTTAAAAGACTTTGGATCGGATTGATCCGCATACTGCCAAATGGTTTCAAAAAAAGCGCCAACTGCACGCATTCCTTAGAAGTGTTGTTCATCGGCGGGTGTCGTCCGACGGTTTAGGGGAAACGAGGTTACAAGCGTAAAACGTCCGGTGGATTCTAATAGCATCCGCACAAGCTTCGCAGATACCGGTATGCCGCAAAGCAGGCCAGTATAGGGACATCAACCTTTGCCGATTATCTTCAAAGGAAACAACACATGAATAGACAGACCGCATCCGGACATCCATGTCGTCCCAAACAGTTATTGATCATAGGATGACCTATTCATTATAAAAAGCAAGGCCGCCTTACACCATGTAGAATCCGTTTATATTGATGTACGAATCTCACTTTTCCTCTAAAACTTCGATTTCTATTGCATTCCCAAGACACTTTACAATATGCGGAGCGTGGCTGCGTGAAAGTAGGATCTTGCGTGTATGTCACAATGATCTGCTTATAAAACCATAATTTCATGTCAAAATGATGATCGTATCGGATCCTGTGTTCATGCCACAATGATCAGCTTATTTGCGGAAACGCGCAATGCGAATCACTATCCCGATTGCAGCCTCACCATCATTTTGGCCTAGCATGCGTATCCAAATTGCATCAATAATGGTTCCAGCATTTTTTTGACATGTAAACATTCAAATTCAAGTTTCTGCCGCCAGAAACTCTGCGAATGCGCCACATGAACGGACAAAAGCATCCACTCAATACCGCAAATTTTGCTTAAAAAAACGACAAAGCCGATGATTCGAGCATCATTGCTTCGTGGCGGTGGTAGTAGAAATCAATAAGCGTAGCTGGGGTAGACTTGTTTTAACGGGCGGAGGCAATGGGGCAATAATTATTTACATGAGAACATAAAGTTTTTACATGGCGTTCATTGGTGTGCTTCACTACACTATGTATGGACGCAGTTGGCTTTTGCAGTGCTTCTTCATCAGGCATCAAGCGTACAGACGCCGGCTCATCATGATTCATTCAATGGGGTACGCTTATAAATTCTCTGTGAAGCGTCATCGATATCTTTTCTTGTCAGCAGTGCGCTCATAATCTGAGCGCTACTGCCAGTACTCCTGCGGATGCTCCACCTGAACGGATAAAAAATAAATCGGGAACAAAAAATCCATTTTTGAAATTCACATAAACGAACACTCGATTTTGATTTTTAGCCATGGAGGTTGCCAGCGCCCTAAGAAATGCAAAAAGAACAAATGCTCGGGCGCGCATTGATGAAGGTTTCCAGAGGATAACCAAGCTGTATGCAATTCATTCAGCGGGGGTTGGTCATCGAAAAGCTGCTGTTTGTGACGATTGCCGCAGTACGAACGTCACGAAAGCACTCATCTTAATCGACTACGGCCAGTTCAAAATGATAAAACAAACGATCGTTGCTGCTCGAAGCTGTCTTCCCCTTTACCCATCGTGACATTCGATATCCGGTTGCAAACCTTCATTTAGAAACAGTGCCGTGTCAGTTACCTACAGGTCAGGCATCGACGCTAAATGGAAAGGAGTCGCATGATACTCAAAAAACTTGATATGCATGTGCATGTACAGCTTGTGCATGAATATCCCGTCTACAACAAAGGTACAGGAATGGGGCTAACCTGTCCGGAACTTCGTGGTATGTATGATGCCATCGGCGTAGAAAAAGGCGTTGCGCTGCCCGACATCTCGCCTGAATATAGCGCTGATCAGTTTTCTAATCGGGACGCACGGCTCGCCGCTGAACAATATCCGGAAACCATCGGCTGGTGGTTTTGCAACGTTGATCCCCGTTGGATCACCAACTCTCCAGAGGCGAATCTCTCTATCCCGATGACGCATTTTAAATCCTGTGGTGCAAAAGGCATTGGTGAACTCAGCGCCAATCTGCCGTTTGATGATCCGCTGATGGAAAACCTGTTTCATCATGCTGAAAACTGTGGTCTGCCGGTTCTATTCCATATCGGCAGGCGTGGTAACGACTATGGAATTGTCGATGATCTTGGATTGCCGCGTTTAGAGAAAGCGCTCCAAAAATTTTCCAAGCTGCGCTTTATCGGGCACAGCCAGAAATGGTGGTCGGAAATCAGTGGTGACAATACGGAGGTGCTTCGTGGTACAAGGCCTAAAACGCCGGTGAAGGTTGGCGGACGCGCCGTTGAACTGCTGCGCAACCATCCCAATATGTATGCCGATCTGTCTGCTGGATCTGGCGAAAACGCAATTCTTCGTGATCCGGCATTTGGGTATCAATTTCTGGAAGAATTTCAAGATAAGCTATACTTTGGGACGGACTATTGCAGCCTCAAAAACGATTTTCATCTATCCGAATTTCTGGACGAAGGTGTGGAAAATGGTCGAATGAGCCAACGCGCTTACAATAAAATTTGCCGTGAAAATCTGTTAGCGTTAATGGTGGACTGAAGGCGAAAACAAGTATCAACGCCCGGTTAGCGGGTAGAACGGAGTGTTACAATGATTCTAAAAAAACTGGATATCCATGCGCACGTGCTGTTGGAAAAGGAATATCCCTGCTGGGCCGAATCCGATGCAATGGGACTAACAAGTGAGGAACTGCGGGGCATGTATGATGTCATCGGCGTGGAAAAAGGCGTTGCGCTACCAATCGTATCGCCGGAACACATGACCGATCAATTTACGGTGCGCGCCGCGCGTATGGCCGCCCAAGCCCATCCGGAAACCATCGGCTGGTGGTTCTGCAATGTCGATCCACGTTGGTTGAGCAACAGTCCAGATGCAGATCTATCCATTCCGATGGAATACTACAAGTCGCTTGGCGCACAAGGGATCGGTGAGCTTACGGCAAACCTGCCGGTGGACGATCCAATGATGCAAAACCTATTCTATCATGCGGAAAAGTGTGAGCTACCTATTTTGTTCCACGTTGGCCGTCTGGGTGGTAACGATTACGGCATTGTAGACGATTTGGGGCTTTATAAAATTGAAGCAACATTGCAGCGGTTTCCAAAGCTAAAGTTGATCGGTCACAGCCAGAAATGGTGGGCGGAGATCAGCGGCGATTGCAACGAAGAGAACCGCAATGGTTATCCGAAAGGGCGTGTGACACCTGGCGGTCGTCTCGTGGAACTGCTTCGAAACTATCCCAATCTATACGCTGATCTTTCTGCCGGGTCCGGCGGAAATGCAATTATGCGTGATCCGGTATTCGGCTATCAATTTCTCGAAGAATTTCAGAATAAACTCTTCTTTGGCGTCGATTATTGCGCAATCACGAATTATATGGAACTGTCCAACTATTTGGATGCGTGCGTGGAAGCTGGACACATCAGTCAGAAAGCCTATAACAAGATTTGCAGAGAAAATTTGCTTGCGTTGGTATCAAAATAAATCGATGGCAAAATTTTAGATGCTAAGAGTGCAGAAGGGAGAGAAGCCAATCCGCCCGAAATCGGACAGCGAACGATCTGTTACGAAAGAAGAGATCGCTACATTGATTCTTGCGGAGGGTCTTTCCCTAGGCGGTAGGACGAGTATACAAGAGGACAATGCACCTTCAAAATATCAAGAATCGTCCTGCTGCGGGGCTTGTGTGTCTGCAACAGGACGATGCAGTGAGGTTGGATGGAGGAACAATCAGAGGATCGAACGTTGTCAAGTCTATTCGGTTAGATCGTCCAACTTAAGCACGCGGATGGCATTGCCGCGGCAGATGCCGTAATAGCTTTTTTCCGAGATGTAACCGTCGGCATAGGCATTGTCGAGGAAGGAGGCCAGCATTTTCGGCTGTCGGTCATCCGGCAGACATAGATCGATGGCATACATCATGCGGGTTCCGAATTCCTCAATAAAGCGATAGGCGTATTCAGGATCACGAGTCATAGCGTTGCAGCAACTGAATGCGGACATATCGCAGTACAGGTTTTCATGATTACGCAGCAGACGCGCCAGATTGCCTTCGCGCACCTTGCCCGCAGGATAGGTCCCGCGCGTTTCCTGCGTCACATCGGCAGAGATTTCTGCCCAAAACGGTTGCGAGTGGCCTAAAATCTTGAGTTGGGGATATTTTGTGAGTATTTTATCGATGCGCGGCAGACCAACCTCGTCAATAATACCATAGCAACCGTACTGCTGTGGCGCAATATGGATGGTGACTGGCAGGTTTAGCTCTTGACAGTAGGCAAACAAATTGTCGATCATTGGGTCGTCCGCATACAGATTGGCCGTCAGTTCACCCATACCTTTTGCGCCAAGTTCTTTGTAGAAGGAGAGCAATCTTCCCAAATCCGCAGTCGTGCTGTTTTTCCAAGCGCGTGGATCCACATTGCAAAACCAATAAAATCGATCCGGATGCGTTTTTGCAAGGTAGCAGGTATCACCATTGGGGATAACCTGCGGTTGGGCCTCGATGCTAACCAGCGGCAACAGGATACCCTTTTCGATATCCAGCGTGTCATAAACAGCAAGTTGATTTTCTATGGAATTGTTGAAATACTCCGGGAATTCATATTCCATGTGCAGCGAAACATGAGCATGGATATCGATCTTTTTGATTTGCTTCAAAATGCATGATTCCTTTCAAATGAAATTGTGTCGCAATAATGAGCAATTCCGATCATACTCCATATCAAATGAAAGTCAAGGACTGAACGATAGTTCACGTAAGATTACATTCAGAGCGCAGAATTATACATGGAAATGGTATGGGATGGGGAGATACAATTTAAAAAGAACGATTCTGTTGCTCATTCTATTCAAATTGTCATGTATGTAATAAATATTTCAAATCACATCAGGAGGAAAACAATGGAAAAAACGAATTTCGGTTACATTCTACAGCAATCATCCGGAAACACCACATTCCCCGCCGCTTTTCTTATGAACGTTGCAAACGAGGTCAAAACAGATAACAATGCCGGCGGTATGAAAGGCTATATCTTTGACGGCGCGAACGGGGAGCAGATTGTTCTTTGGGTTACCCGTGATGGCAAGGGCGGTTACTGTGAACCTCATTCCCACGAATATGGCGAATATTGTCATGTGCTCAGCGGGGAATATCGCCTGGAGATCGACGGAAAAGAGACCTGTACGCTGAAGGCTGGCGATGAACTTTACATGGAACCAGGCGTTGTGCATTCTGGGTGGTACACGGCTGATTACCGCGCGATCGATGGATTTGAAAAAAAACGCTTCAGTCGTTGTGGTGAATAATAAACTTTCTCATCGGCTGTGCTGGTGAGAAAATGGTACATCTCATAAATATCAAGGAGGAAAGAACATGAAAAAGATCTTAGCTCTCATGATGTCACTGATGTGCGTGGCGATGCTGTTTGCTGGTTGCAATCAGGCAGCAACCGGCAGCGATACGGGCAGCAGCACCGCAGACAGTACCGAAACCGCAGCCGTTGATATCGACAATGCCGGTGAAATCAATTTAACACTGTGGATTGGTTATCCGGAATTCGATGAATGGCTTGCACAGATGTCCAAAGCTTATACGGAAAAGCATCCCAATGTGAAAATTGAATGCACCAGTTTCAACCTGCGTGACGTTGAGACGAAGCTGAGTACAGCGCTTCCCGCATCCTCGGGTCCCGACATCGTTTCAATTGATCCGACTTTTTTCCTTCGCTTCGTTGAGGGTGGATATGCCCGCAAGGCACCGGAAAACGTAGCTCAGTTTGTACAGTCCGATTCGTTTGACAAAGTGATCCAAAACTTCTGTATCAAGGACGACGTAGTGTACTCCGTTCCGTCTTTAATCTCCTGCAGCGGAATTTACTATAACAAAGATATGTGGGCAGAAGCAGGGCTGACCGATGCGGATGCACCGAAGTCCTTTGAAGATATTCGTGAGCTGTCCAAGAAATTGGCGAAGTTTGATGAGAAGGGGAACCTTGTCCGCTCTGGCATCTCCCTTCGTCTGACGGGTGGCGGTTCCGGTATCGGAGAAAAGTTCTGGCTGTGGCTGATGCAGGAAGGCCATTCGCTCGTTAAGGATATGGGCGATGGCAAGTTCGTTCCGGATTACTGCAACGAAGCCGGTCTGAAAACCATGAAGATGTACATTGATATCGTTTGGGGTGATAAGACTTGCAACGCTGACATGGGCTCTGATGCCGCTGGATTTGAAGCGGAGCAGACGGCCATGTTCATGCGTGAGCATTGGGTTATCCCGGACATTGCAAAGAATGCGCCAAACCTAAATTACGGCGTGTTCCCGCTCTGGAAGGCAGGCCTGATCCAGACCAATAACTGGTACGTGCTGTCCGGCGAGAAGGATACCGTAAAGGCTGCAGCCGCATGGGATTTCATCATGTTCATGCTTGAACCCGAAAATCAGGCATTGCAGGCAAAACTAAACGGCTGGTTCTCAGCTCGTAACAATGTTACAGTTGAGGGCGTTGCCCCAGAGGTTATCGCAGCTTTCTCCCTTGAAGGCAAGGACGTATATACCTATCCGCCGCTGCCTTGCAACGATGAGTTGCAAACAAAGCTCGCTGAGAAACTATCCACCGTTGGTTGGATGACGCCAAAATTCTATGGCGATGACGAAGCAATCATGAATTTCCTCAAAGAGTGCGAGGCAGAGTCAATCGCTATTTTGAAGGAAAATGGCGTTTACGGCGGCTGACCCATCCGCTGAAAACAGGGAAAGATATCAATAGTTTGCTCGTCGGTAAGACGGAAAACTTGTCGGCGGGCAAACAATATTATTGAATGGAAAGAGGGATGCGGTATGCCCTCGATACAACAGAGCGGCTATCAAAATGAAGAGGAACGAGATACAGTTACAAGGCATATCCTCGAACTGGTTCATCAGACACGGCAACGTTTGTCACGGGAAACACTTCGGGATTTGTTTATCAATCTGTATGAGGACAACGGAACGCTATGCATGCCACCGCTGTTCAGCTTTGATTACACCCCTTTCAACGAATTCGATTCTCATACTTTTTTTGAAGTTGCAGTACAAATCAGCGAGAGCAGCCTGCTGCAGCTCGGTGAACGATATTATCAACTGCACCCAGGACAGCTAATCATTGTACCCAGAAATCAGGTACATCGCTTGGGGTTCGAAAAGGAAAGCAGCCGACCGGCAACAATGCTGTGGATGAATATTACGGGTGATATGACTCGATCCGGTTATACCATCTATGATCGGGAAAATTTGAATAAAATTTGGGGTTGCGACCTGATTATACCCGGTGGATTTATCATTAGCGAAGTACTCGACGAGGTCTTACAAACGCCAATTGGCTCTGAACAACTGGATGCGATCGCGATTGGTATTCAATTTTTTTTGATGCAACTCGAGCGCAAACTCAGTTTTGTCGATCAAGCAACGGAGACGAGTTGGAACGAACAAGTAGCCAATGAGATCAAGCATTATATCGGCAATCACTTGAACTCCTCGCTTCGTCTGCAGGAACTGGCGGATGTGGTATCGATTAGCGCGTGCCATCTGAGCAAAATTTTTAAACATGCCACTGACCAAACGATCACCGGATATATTCAACGAGTCAAGATGGAGAAGGCAATCGAGTATCTGATTTCAGGCAATCTCTCTATTTCGCAGATCGCTTTTTTGCTTGGATATTATGATCAATATCATTTTAGCAAGGCATTCAAGACTTATACGGGTTATGCACCAACCACCTATCGAAATGCAATGTCAACTGAGCGTGCGAACGGCCACTTGGAAAGCAACAGTGTGTTGTCTTAGCTGGCAGATATTCGAATTATAATGAACAAAGGCACTGTGCTAAATCAAATCATAGTACAGTGTCTTGTTTCATAATTAGTTAGATTTTGCCGTCCGAATCTCTAAATAGTAATGCGCTGCACTTGGGTCAAGGCTAACAGTATAGATGCCTTTTTCTAACTCAAAGCCATAGTTATGCCGCATAATTTTAATGCGTTGCGTGTTTACAAGGTTCGCGCTTAAAGTGGTAGTTTTCAGATTGCCGCCTAATTGTGTCACCATATACAGAAATAAAATTATCAATCGTGTTGCGGAGCACATCAGATAAAAGACATTGCTTCCGAGTAACATTTACGGAAACGCCATCAAGCTCGTTGCCCTTTTCGCAAGCGCCATTCTGATAGTCTTGCAGAGTGTATTCGCCAAAATCTTCACCGATGACAATCAAATATTTTTCATCGCTTTCTCTGCGTGTTTCATTTGGCACGGAATAGCTAAATCTCCGTTCGCCGCCTTCCCCATACTGTCCACCGTTAAAGCCATAGAGCAAAATTTGCGTTTTTTCAGGGTCAATGGTAAAGGAGATTGCCTGCGTTGCGGCATCATATTCCGTGGGGGGTGCTTCAAAATCCGCAAATTCATACACCGTCACTTGTTGGGAGCATGTTGGATACTTGCTAAATGCATCGGCCATATAGCTTCCGCTTTCCAAAAGGGTTTTATAATCTCCCCAAAAGTTTAGCTGCAAGATGTTCGCACTGCCGTCAGGATCATCCACTCCGCAAACGCCGGTAAATCTACCCGAGCAGCCGCCAGGATATAGGGTGGCGGACACGTCTTCACCACTCCAGTAGCGGCGGACAAAAATTGCACGATCTGTTTCCGATAATACATCCAGAAAATCGCTGATATGTATTGATAATTCCTGTGCCTCAATTACAGCCTCAGTCGTGTTGCTGTCGGAAATGCAGTCGGAAAGCTCGTCGAGCAAGGCTTCAGCTCCAGCATATCGCTTTGCTGCATGGTTGTATGCACAACGATTAAGCGAAAGATTACGCACAATTTTTTCTAACCACACACGAAACACATGGGCTCTCTCCGGTGGAATTGTGTTTCATACTTTTTGATATGTATCATTGGCGCATTCCTTCGCATCCGCCCAAACAGACAGGATACCCATAGCAATGCTGTGACAGAAGCGCCCGTATTTGCGCTCGGTTTCTTGAATAGCTGCTTCATTGCGACTCCAATAAAGTTCAATAATTGGAGTGTCCTCCATGCTGCATCTCCTTATGTGTAAAAGTCTACTCATCTATGCAGACAGGAAAAAAATCAGTATATTCGTATTTATTTTGCAATAGGTAAAGAAAATCACAAAATTGAGTTTATGAAAGGATAGCGCTATGAAAATAAAAATCCACTCACCGTTTTTATGCAAGGATACCCTGGACTATTTTGGGTATGTAATGCAAAACTGCACAGCTCCTTCATTGGCGCAGTGCAGTTAATTTAAACTCAATTAGAATTAGCCCATTGCTTATATTCCTTAATAAGCAAGCAAAACGCAGGAGAATCTTGGAGAAAGGCATACTCTGAATTGCTCTCCAAATCCAACAGCAGTGACGGAAGAAAAGTATACCCGATATTATCAGAGCCTTCTTTGTGTGGTTGATGAAGATACAGAGGACAAGTGGAAATATCCCAAGTTGAAACACAAGCATTCAACATGTTGCGAATTACTGCAAGGCTTTCGGGAATGTCTTTTTTTGAAACAGCTAATTGCATGGTGGCAAGATAGGAACTGTATGCCCATAACCCAAACGCTTCATATTGTATTTGACTTGCTTTTGCAAGTTGTTCCGCCTGCGAAAATTTGTTTTCTGAAACCAATATCGGAATAAGTTTAACAACTGCCACCAAGGTTTCTTGTAAACTGGTTAATGCCATGCGCTCTAAGATGACAGCAGCTTCGCCGCTTTTTCCTTGCATAGATAGAAGATTGGCTTGCAAGACTTGTGTATCGGGTACGGCAGATTTTTGTGGCATTTGGTCTAATAATGCTTGTGCTTTATTATAATCTTTTCGCTTCAAGCATTTTGATGCCAACATAAATCTTGCATTGTTTACTAAAATCTCATCGTCACACGCAGCAATTTCTTCGTAGAACCTATCAATTTGCAAATCATACTTTTTACGGTCATCTTCTGTTAGATTTGAAGTGAGCATAGCTCCCTCTAATACCAAAGCAAGGTTATATTTGAACTTTCCGCAATGAGGGTACTCTCGTATTTGCGCTATTGCTAAATCATAGCCTTGCTGAAATCCAATGGTTTTTATGGTTTCACTCACTTTATTCAGAAATAACCAGATTTCCTGATCTGATAGATTTTCCTTGAAGCACAGTAATGTGTTCGGGTCTGTTTTCAACAATCGGGCCAACATAGGCAAACAAGTAATGTCGGGGCAGGACAGTCCTTTTTCCCACTTGTTTACAGCCGGTGCAGTAATGCCTAAATAGGTTGCAACCTGCTCTTGTGTTAGCCCTAACGACTTGCGTTTTTCTCGCAATATGTCATTCATATTCATAAAATCACCTCTGCGCTAAAACTCTTTATATATTTATTTTAGCACAGAGAAAGTTAACATACTATTGAGCAGCCGTTAAACCAATGGTGAAGATTATTTACCACAAGTTAATTTTGAAGAATAACCGTCTATTTGCAGAGATACTCTGGATAATTTTGGGGATATAGGTAAAGCAATCCAACTCAGCGAGCAGGAAAGCCTTGTTTTGCTAGGTGCTCTGAATTATTACAACCACAACTGTCCCGGCAACTTTAGTTTTTCTTTGACAGGAAAACTCTTGTCAAAGTTCTCCGCCTCTTTGTCATCTACAAAGTAACCTTGCGGTGTGTAATAAGTTCCACTGACACCATCGAGATACCCTGGGTTCAATTCCTTGCAAAGGAAATAGGATACTTCGGCATCTCGTGGTTCATCATAGTAATGAACCCCCACTGTGGAGGCCACAACGAAGCCGGACTTGCCGTAAAAATCAATGTTGCCTTCAAAGCAAAGCGCGCCTACGCCCATAGCCGCTGCCTTTTCCATGGAATAGTCAAGCAGCCTTTTCCCATATCCCTGACGCTTATAGTCCGGGTGGATGCCAATGGGACCCATGGTCATGATGGGCAGCTCACTGCCGTCATCTTTTTTGATGCGGGTACGGACATACATGACCTGTCCGATGAGCTGCCCATTTTTCTCCATAACGAAGTCAAGCTCCGGTACAAATTCTTTCCGGCTGCGGAATGTATGCAGCACATAATGCTCGGTGCAGCCGGGGCGATACACGTTCCAAAATGCCTCACGAACAAGGTTTTCTGTGTCTCTATAATCGTGTTCCGTTTCCAAGCGGATAATCGTATCGTTTTGCTTCATGGCTTCTTCTCCCATTTCTTGCGATTCAATTTATTGGTTTTTGAAATGTCTTTAAACCTCTTTTCTTTTGCGGCAAGATAGCGCTGTGCAGCATCCGCATATGCGTTTTCTGCCAGCAACTTTTGGTAGGACTGCCAGCGCTCCTGTGAAAGCACGCCATCTCTCAATGCCGCATGAATTGCACATCCCGGCTCATTTGTGTGGGTGCAGTCTTTGAAGTGACAGGAACGCGCTAAAAACGCAACATCCAAAAACGCTTTCTCCAAGCCTTCAGCGGAATCCCACATTTCAATTTCCCGCATGCCCGGCGTATCGATGACCATGGCACCGCCCGGCAGCGTCAAAAGCGCTCTGTGCGTGGTGGTGTGGTGGCCTTTACCGTCATTGCGCAGCCCACCGATGTCCAAGCGGTCTTCTCCCAACAGGCGATTGATCAGCGTGGATTTTCCCACGCCGGAGGAGCCAACGAACGCAACCGTTTTTCCATTTCCTAAACAGGGCGAAATCTGGCGATATCCGTCCTGCTCCATGGCGGAGGTTACAATCAAATCTGCACCCATCAAAACCGTTTCCACATCCATCCGTTTTTCATCCAAATCACGGCACAAATCTGCCTTGGTCAGTACCACCACAGGTGTTGCGCCGCTGTCCCAAGCAATGGTTAAGTACCGCTCTAATCGTCGCAGATTAAAATCATTGTTGAGCGACATACAAAGAAACACCGTATCAATGTTCGCTGCCACAACCTGTTCACTTTTCTCCGTTCCGGCGGCTTTGCGCAGAAAAATGCTCTTTCGGTGCAATATTCTATGAATAACAGCGTTTCCGCCCGGATTCCAGTCTGCCATCGCATAATCTCCAACGGCCGGAAAGTCGGAGGGCGTTTGGGCCTCGTACTGAAATTTGCCGGACACGACGGCAGACTGTTCTCCCAAATTACCGGCAACACGGTACTGCCCCTTTTCTTGCTGTACCACACGGCAGAGCTTCCACTGTGGATATGCTGCTGCCAGCGCCATAAATACCGGAGAAAACGGCTGCTCCATCATTTATTTTCTCCTAACAGGTGTTGTCGCGCCGCATTAAAATGTTCTTCCATCTGCGCCATAGCAGCAGCTTTGTCCGCACTGCCATCATAGACGCTGTAGAGAAGGAACATCGGCGCATAAAAATTAACCGCTTCTCTCTGTGGATTTTCAATCCCAAGGCTGCCAAATAAATCGGTAACATACCCAAGCGGCCCGGAGGCAAGATATTGCTGATAAAGCCGGTTCATTTCCTCGCTGCGATACTGCTCAAGGGTCAGCATCTTACGAAAAGCGGAGGGAAACGCTTCCTGCGTCCAGTACACAAACTGGGCTTTGCTATATTCAATCAGTTGGTTCACAGACGTGCTGCAGTATTGTTCCGTCATCTCAGCAAGCGTTCCCACCGGCAATTTAAATTCAGTGGCACGTTGGGCATCGCGTTTCTCCATGCGTGCAATAATGCTGTCAAAAATATCTCGCTTGCTTGCATAGTGCTTATAGAGCGCACCCTTGGTCATCCCCAAAATACCAGCGATCATGCTGACGGAAACAGCCTCATAGCCGTCTTTGGAAAACAGCTGCAATGCAGTCGTTAATATTTTTTCCTTCGTTGTGACCATGTTTGCTTCTCTTTTCTCCCAAATAGTAAACGATCGTTCACCTTAATTATAGTGAACGATGGGTTACCTGTCAAGTGTGGAAACGTACTTGTTATAAAAACTGAAGTTGAAATTGCTGCATGATGATTACGAAGCAGGTTTTGGCGGTGTTATACTTGACGGGGCTCCTCTACCATAGCTGTTGCAGCACCAGCTTCCGCTTCCTGCAGGAAGAACTGCCGGCTCATTACAATCAATGCTGGCATGATAAGCAGCGCAACGACGGAAACCACCATCAGCAGCCGCATGGAAACAACATCCGCCAGCGGCCCGAACACCACCATGCCAACAGGCAGAAAGCCGGAGAAGATCGCACCGAACAGGCCGAACACGCGCCCCAGCATCTCGGGCGAGATCTTTTCCTGCAGCGGCGTTGTGGAGGATGTCTGCGCCATGGTGAGCGCAACGCCGGAAACCGCCATCGGCACGAGGCAAATGACAAAATCCTCTATGGTACCCATACCGATCGCCAGCAGACCAAAGGCAGTTATACCCACGACCAGCGTTTTCATGCGGTTTTTGAAGCCGCCCCACGCGCCAATCAGCACGCCGCCCGCCGTCATGCCGAGAAAACCGATGGCCTCCACCAGCGTCAGATACCAGTCGGTATCTCCGTAATATCGGCTGATAAACAGCGTCGCCTAGAAGATCTTCAACTCTAAAATTATGAACCATAGAAAGGGCAAGCAATATAAAAACAAAAATACGAACACCGTCTTTATGCAAGCGTTGACTGGATGATTTTAGGTATGAAGGAAAGCTGCACAGGCCAACAATGAACCGCCCGGTGCCTCGTCTTTGTTAGAAGTTAAATTCGGATTCCCAGTCAAAATCACCGCTGGACTCTACGTTTTTCGGCCAATGGTCGCACCATCCCGGAACCTGTGGTGCTTCTACACGGTCAAGACTTGGTGTGTAAGGCTTGATGTCCAGCACGGGGCTTTGGTCATTGGCATCAATATAGGCCAATCCGATTACACCGTTATCCACATCAATGTAGGTGATATGAGCGCAGGTTAGCGCAATGGGATTGGGGCGCTGCGGCGAGCGAGTGGCAAATGTGCCAAGCGTGTCAGGCCCTTTTGCATAGGGCTTTGCTTCCAACAAAACGCTTCGGTCGGTTTCGTTATCGCAGCGGTCAAACCACCAAAAAATGTTCATGTAAGAGAAGCCATCTAAGCCGATGAGTGCCTTTCTGTATTCGGGTGCAAGCTCTATGCGAAACTCGTTCTCATCGGTGCAGATTACGCCGATTTGCTTTACTGTAAAATTGTTTTCCATAAAGAATTTCCTTCAAAATTAGATTTTTTTTGGTACCATTAATTCCAGTATAGCAATGTGTTTTTATACTACAAGCCCTTTTTGAAAAAACGAAATGGCCATCTTTATGCAAGCATTAACTGAATTAATTTGGGAACGCACTGAACGCGGGGCAACAAAATACATAACAAATGCACGGTTTTTTCCATTGATTCAAGGGCGTTTATCCAATAGTATAATATCAGAACGGGTTGCATTAGATAGGAGGGTACACATTTGATAAATGTTGGAATCATAGGTTGCGGTGCGATCTCAAAGATGCATATAGACTCCTATTTACAAATTCCAGGAACAAAGATCGTGGCGGTTACCGACGTAAACGAGGCGGCTGCAAAGCGTATAGCGGAAGCACTGTCTGCGGATTGGTATACAGATGTTCACAAAATGCTAACCAGAAAAGACCTTGATCTGGTTTCCGTCTGTACACCGAGTGGACTCCATAGCATGGCGGTTATTGCGGCAGCGGAGGCCGGAAAGCATATTATTGTTGAAAAACCGCTCGATGTTACACTGCCTAAGATTGATGCGATGATCGAGGCGTGTGATAGAAATGGCGTTCAGCTCCACTGCATCTTTAATAATCGTTATCGTGCGGGAAACGCATTTCTCAAAAAGGCCATTGAAGCAGGACGCTTTGGACGATTGATAAATGCCAATGCCAGTATTCGTTGGTATCGTGACCCTGATTATTATCTTAAATCGCCTTGGCACGGCACGGTAATGCTTGATGGCGGTGGTGCGTTGATGAATCAGAGCATTCACTACATAGATCTCTTGCTATGGATGGCAGGGGATGTAGCATGTTTGTCTGCTTATACCGGGACGTTGCTGCACAAGACCATTGAAACCGAGGATACCGCGGTCGCGGCACTCCGCTTTCAGAACGGTGCGCTTGGAACGGTGCTGGCTACAACCTCTACCTACCCGGGCTATCCGGCAGAATTGCAGATTGTTGGTGAGCGCGGCAGTGCATCGATTACAGATGGTATCATCAAGCAATGGGCGTTTGTTGACAGCGATCCACTGGACGATGAAGCGGCATTATACCGCAACGATATAGCGGTGGATAATGAGCGTGCATCTAACCCCATGGCATTTGCCTGCACGGAACATAAACGACAAATCGAGCGTTCGGTAACGACAATTCTTTCGAATGGAAAGCCAGAGATTGGCGGTTTTGATGCCCGTAGGTCCGTGGCGCTGATCCTTGCAATTTATGAATCCGCTGCTTCGGGAAAGCAAGTACGGCTGGCATGATGACATGCATACGTATTTTAAATTCTGTGCGTGCAACCCATAAAAAAGTACGATAAGAGGATAAAAAAATGGAAACACTTGCAATTAACGGCGGAAAGCCTGTTCGAACAGCCCCGTTCCCCACAAACATGCTCGGCGCATCCCTCATCGGCCAAGAAGAGCTCAGTGAGTTGGCGGATGTTGTACGTGAAAAGAGCCCATTCCGACATTATGGCGTTGGTAATCCAACCAAAGTTAAGACGCTCGAGGAGATGTTTGAAAAGCGGTTTGGATGCAAATATGCATTGGCAGTTTCCAGCGGATCGGCCGCACTGTTGTGTGCAATGGCAGCGGCAGGTCTTGGTGTGGGCGATGAAGTAATCATTCCCAGCTTTGCATGGTACACGGATTATTGCGTGCTTGTTACGATGGGTATTACACCGATCTTTGCGGATATCGGTAACGATTTGAACATGGATCCTGCCGATTTTGAGCGAAAGATTACGCCGAAAACAAAAGCCGTAATTCCCGTGCATTACCAAGGGGCATCGGCAAAAATGGATGAAATTGTCCGCATTGCACGTGCAAACAACCTGATTATTATTGAGGACTGCGCGCAAGCACTGGGCGGTTGCTATCATGGACGATTAAACGGAAGCTTTGGGGATATCGCCATCACCAGTTTCCAGACGCATAAGATGATTACCAGCGGCGAGGGCGGAATGCTGTTTACCAACAATGAGGAATACTATGTCCGTGCAATCCGCTATCACGACCTTGGATTTGTCCGTCCGTTCTTCGAGGCCAAGCTTGAAAACAAGGCGCTGGCGGCACGCGCAGATAGTTTTGCGGGGCTCCAACTTCGCATGAGCGAACTGCAGGGTGCGTTTCTGTGCGCACAGCTTCGCCGTCTTGACTACATTCTCGATACTTGCCGCAGCGCACACAAACGCATATGCGAACATCTGGCAGGCAATGCCAACTTCTCCATTCGCTATGAGGAGGGAGATTGCGGGCTGGCGTTCATCATGCTGATGCCGACAAAAGAGATAGCGGATCAATTCTCGGCTGCAATGAACGCGGAGGGAATCCCCTGCGGACCAACGTCGTTCTGCTGCAATCTCGTGTCGGACTATCCGATCAAAACCAAGGCAATGGCCAATCGCAATATGCCGCCGTTCGGCGCGGGGTTCGATGGAGAGAATATCGTGTATGATGCGGAGAAAATCTGCCCCAATACGGACGATTTTGTTTCGCGCTTCGTTGCGATAGGAATAGGTCCGCTCTACAAGGAGCAAGAGATCAATGATATTATTGCGGCGCTTGACAAGGTGATTGAAGCAATTTTTTGATTCGGTATAAAAGAGATCATTTGCATTTAAAGCGCGCCTATACACCAACATCCTGGCGTATAGACGCGCGCATATCAGAGCAAGAGAGTGAGTCTATGAAAAAGAATAAGAAACAGACTGACGCAAATACATGGAAGCATTTCAACAGATTGAAAAAGAAAATGGGCACGGATGGGTGGTTCATTCTGCTTGGTCTGCTGCCCGTTCTGCTAATTTATGCATATCTACGCATCATACCGATCGGTAAATCGATCTATATGAGCTTTTTCAACTGGAACTATGTGACAAACAACAATATTTTTATTGGACTTACAAACTATATAAACATGTTCAAGAATGAACAGTTTCTGATTTCGATGCGCAATACGACAATTATTGCGTTTGCGATGTTTATCGTCATAATGCCATTGTCGTTGTGGATTGCTAATGCGCTCAACAGTAAGATAAAATTTGGCGCATGGTATGAAGCCCTGTATTTTCTACCAGTCATTATGCCAATGGTGCCGATCACGATAATCTGGAAATGGATCTTGAACACGAATTATGGTTTGCTCAACTGGTGCCTCTCGCTGTTTGGCATAGATAAACTTGCTTGGTTGACCTCGCCGGACTTGGCGATTATCGTAGTAATTGTTATTATGATTTGGAAGAACGTTGGCTATAATGTGCTCATCTATCTGGTTGGCCTGCGCGGCATTCCAAAGTCCTACTATGAAGCAGCTGCAATTGATGGCGCAAACAGCGGACAGTGCTTCCGCTATATTTCGCTACCGCAACTGAAACCGATCACGATTTACGTATCTGTCACCACACTGATAAAAGGCTATAACGTTTTCAGCCTTGTTAGCATTCTTGCCTCGGACGTACAGGGGGCGCCGGGCTATCTCGTGCGCGTGCTCGTATATGATATGATCGAAAATGCATTCCGATTCTTCAAGATGGGCTATGCATCTGCTGAAGCTGTGGTTCTCTTCCTTGTAGTGCTCATTTTGACGGTTTCACAAATGGGACTGATGAAAGAGAGAAAACACAAGCCGTTCAAAGTCAATGTGAAGGGTGGGAAGAAGTAATGACAAACGATCGAATCTCTGTACGTGTTACCCGGTACATTCTGCTCACTCTGGGCGCACTTATTATGGTTATTCCATTCATATGGATGTTTCTGACGGCATTCAAGACGACCGCAGAGTTGAACCAATGGCCACCAACGATCCTGCCAAAGACGTGGCGCTTTGAAAACTTTGCGGACGTGTTCCGTACCGCGCCGTTTGCAAAATACTTCCTCAACAGTTGTATTATGTCCATCGTTTCGACATTGGCGATCCTATACACGTCAACGATAGCCGGCTATATCTTCTCCAAATATCGCTTTTTTGGAAAGGCTGCGCTCTTTGGCGTGATCCTTGCAACGGCAATCGTACCCTTTGAGGTCTATATGATTCCCGTATTTATGCAGTTGCGTGAACTCAACATGACAAACACGATGCCTGGCCTCATCGCGCCATACTTGGTGATGAGCTTTGGTATCTTCTTCATGCGGCAAAACATATCCGCACTGGTACCGGATGAGATCATTGAAGCAGCACGGGCTGATGGCGCTTCGGAATTCCGTATCTTTTTCCAGATCGTGATTCCGATGCTGGGGTCTTCTCTTGCAGCGCTTGGCATCTTTGCTTTCTTGGAGGCCTGGAATGCTTACGTCTGGCCGTTGATCGTCGTAAACAGCGATGCATTGTTCACAATGGAGCTTGGACTTTCCCAGTTCCAGAGTGCTTATACGATGAATATTCCGCTCATTACAGCAGGATCATTAATTTCCATTTTACCAATCCTGATTGTATACATTATCTTGCGCAGACAGATTCTGGATAGCTTTGCAACGACCGGAATGAAAGGTTAAACGAAAAGGCAAACGGCTTGTAAAGATCAGAATCGAAATGAGCGGCGCGGGAATGGATGCACACCTTCATGCAGAACCCCCACAATCTTTACTGTGCTTACACACCTAGTTGCACCATGCTTGGGGGGGAACGGTTGTGAGTAAGCGTGCATGAGACAATCGTTTATCCGGATCCCGATCCTTGTTCGCGGAGAAGCGGCATGAACTTACTTCAACGGCATGTTTAACAAAGTGATGCCCTTTGGATGTGAGTGATTCCTCAATAATCCAGTGTTTATGGAAGAAATGACTCGCATGCGTTATGAGATACTTGGCGCGAAGGATACCGCACAACATTCAGATGCGAACATGGGCTGGGTCATCCGGCCGGTAAAAGAAGCGGGGTAAAGCCGCTTTCGAACGAGTCCTTGCGAAGTATTATAGGTAACGGCGCTCAATCAACTATCATCCGAATGGCGCGTGCGTCAAAGATGAGATTGCCGATCTACGCGGTGGATATTACCGCGAAATCATGGGGCGAACGTATCAACCATAAAAAACGGATTTGACAGAGTGGCGCTGCACTTAAAATGCGGCGCCTTCACACGTAAGATATAGCGGAGTGTTTCTTCGCAGAGTACAAAATGAAGAAAAGTATACTTATCGGAAGCCGCCAGTTTTACAAACATATTTTTGCCCTAGCCACGCCCATTGTGATTCAAGGAGGGGTAACAAATCTTGTAAGCCTTTTGGACAACGTAATGGTTGGCCAGCTTGGCACTGAACAAATGTCTGGTATTGCGATTGCCAATCAACTCCTGTTTGTTTACAACGTGGGCATGATTGGCGCACTGGCGGGGATTGGCATTTTTACTGCACAGTTTTTTGGCATTCAGGATGAGGATGGCCTTTGCCACACATTGCGTTCCAAACGTATTGTTGCAGGTGCTTTCACGGCGCTTGCCTTGGGGATCTTCTTGCTCTTTGGTCGTGAACTCATCAACAGCTACATCCACTATGCAGACAATCCCGGTAGCGCTGAGCTTGCCAGAGAGAGTGCATGGAGCTACATGCACATCATGCTGATCGGCTTGTTACCTTATGCGGTCGGACAGGTGTATGGTACGACGCTGCGAGAGACGGGACGCACGCTACCAGCCATGGTTGGCAGCGTTGTCGCAGTGTTACTAAACCTCGTGCTAAACTATTTGCTTATTTTTGGTAAATGTGGGTTTCCGTTTCTGGGGGTGCGCGGCGCAGCCATCGCAACCGTTATTTCGAGATTTGCGGAGATGTTGATTGTTGTCATTTGGGCATATTCATGCGACAAGCGGCTTATCCGTCGTTCCTGGCAACGGCTACGGATGCCACAAGGACTGCTGAGAAGCATGACGGCCAGCACTGCGCCGCTGCTCATCAATGAAACGGTCTATGCCGTAAGCAATGCAGCGATCATCCGTTGCCTTTCGATGCGAGGCCTTGATGCCATTGCAGCTTCGAACATTACAACCAATGTTATACAACTATTTAATGTCATCCTATATGCGCTTGGCGCGTCACTCGGTATTGTGGTAGGTAGTTTGCTAGGCGCAAGCAAGTTTGATGAAGCACGGGAGACCAACACACGAATGATCGCGCTTGCCGTTGCGGGGTGTACGGTATTTGCGTTGATTCTGCTGCCGGTTTCGATTTGGTTTCCAAAGCTGTTCAACACGACCAAGGCGGTTCAGCAGATGTCTGGCGAGATGATCCGTGTGATTGCCTTGCTGCTGCCGATCCGCGGGTTCACGCACCTTGCATACTATACGTTGCGCTCGGGCGGGAGGACAATGCTAACGTTGATGTTTGACGGCGGATATGTGACGTTGATTTGTTTGCCGGTAACCTATTTGCTTGCGACTTATACAGATTTATCGGCGGTGGCGTTGTTCGCCGTCAGTTTAGCGGCGGAGCTGAGCAAGTCAATATTGGCTGCCATCTGGATTAAAAAGGGCACCTGGATGCGCAACATCGTTTCGTAAGGGTAGATGCTCGGCTTGCAATCAACAAGGAAGTGAACACATGATTTTGGATGTCTTTATCCTAACGGTTGAACAGTTTGCTGCGCTCTTGATCTTCTTTGGCATGGGATTGCTGTTGGGCAGATGCAAAATTTTACCGGAGAACACAGGGACTTCGCTTGCCCAACTCTTGCTGTATATATTTATGCCGGCCATGTCGTTTCTCGGGTTTGCGCAGCAATTTACGTTGACAAAGCTCAGTAGCTATCTGCTGATTTTGACAGGCAGCATGGTTTTAATGCTCATTTCACTTGTGATTGGCGCGCTTACACTGCGATATTTTCCGGGCAATGAGACTGAGAAGCTAACAGCAAGCTATTCCATGATTTTTTCCAACTTTGGTTATCTGGGATATCCGCTCGTCTTGGCATCCTATGGCCAGGAAATGCTATCGAAGTTCATGATGTTTGGCCTGCCGTTTACCATCCTAGCCTATGTATACATTTTACCGCAGTGGATGCCAAGGGGGAATAAACAGGGCATACGAGAATTATTAAAACGGGTGTTCAACCCAATGATGATCGCCATTCTGCTGGGACTGATTTGGGGCGCTCTCGGCATTCCGATGCCATCGCTGCTTAAGAATGTTTGCCAGATGGCTTCGAATTGCGTATCGCCTTGCGCCATGATTATCACAGGTCTTGCAATCAGCCGCGTTTCGTTAAAACAGGCGTTTTACGAAAAGCACGTACTCGCCATCTCCACCACGCGCCTGTTACTCCTGCCGGCACTTTTCACGCTGGCCACATTTTGGATCAGCCGTTTGACTGGCTTGAACAGCACGTTGCTACTGATTGTTGGCGCGTTCACGGCAATGCCGCTTGGCATGAATCCGGTTATATTTTCAGAAACTTACGGGCGTGACGGAACGCTGGGTGCCGAATGCACCTGTGTCAGCCTTCTGGTGGGCCTGCTTACGCTCCCGCTCATGTTTGAATTGCAGAACTGGCTGGCTACGTTGCTTGGATAAAGAGCACTCAATTGTGTAAAACACGAAACGCATGCCGCGTACTATGCAAAGACCATTGAACCACTGCGACAATCCTTTATGATACGTACCAGCTGATACAAAACGGCAGAATGGAGATTACCATGAACCTAACACCATATTTTAAAGACCTTGAAAACCGAATCAATCCGGTAGATGAGGCGCGTTTAGAGCGTGAGTGGAGAGCATTCGCAGATCTTGAACTTACGGAGGGTGCCTTCCGCACAGCACGCTTCCCACGGCCAGCAGAAATTGAGTGGAAACGTGTCATGATCAATGATGCGCTCAAAGATGATGATCTGATGATCTATCGAGAGCTGTACAGCGTGCACGAAAAGTTAGAGAACGGTAGTGGCGAGTTGCTGTCGATTCGTAGCAATTATGGTACGGGTATCATACCGTCCATGCTGGGTGCAGAACTATTCCTAGCGCCATATGATATTGATACGTTGCCGGCACCGTATCCGTTAACGGACGGGCAGGTGGCTATCGAGCGCATTTTGCAGGATGACAGGAAATCGAACTATACCGTTGGGCTGGCTGCCAAGACATTTCGCGTCTTAGAACAATACCTGGAATTGGCGGCACACTATCCGAAGGTTAAGCGTTATGTGAATTACTATAATCCGGATCTGCAAGGACCGCTCGCGTTGTGCGAATCAATGTGGGGTTCCAAGTTTTATTATGCGATATATGATGACCCTGATCTGGTGTGCGATACGCTAACCTTTTTAACGGATACCTTTATCGGTTTTTTAAACCGCTGGCAAAGCCTCTGCCCTGCATTCGATGGAACGCACAGCGTGGATTGGGGATGCCTACACCGCGGCCATTGTATCATTCGAAACGATGCGGCAATGAATATTTCTGGAGATATGTATGCTGCGCTTGTAAAACCGTGTGACGAACGTATTATTGGCGCGTTCGGCGGCGGCGTGCATTTTTGTGGGCGCGGCCATCATTACATTGAACATGTATCGAACATCAAGGGTCTGTCTTGTGTAAATCTATCCGAACCGGACATGAATGATATGGAGAAGATCTATTGCAACACAATCGACAAAGGTTTGATCATTTTCGGCCTTTTGCAGAGCGAGGTCGATCGTGCGCTTGACAATGGGCGCAATCTGCATGGGCGAGTGAGCGCGGGCGCATCGGCAGCTGCTTGGCGACAAGAAAAGGATTGAATCGAGTGCTGGCGGAAAGCCTTGTGCTGCTGAAAAGCAGAAGTTTTGATTGCAGCAATTATCCATCCGCCAATTCTAGTGTCCGTTGGCTTCATTCTTCCTACGGAATAATCGTTTTCATACGGTTTCATTATTTCATAGATCCAGTAACTGCCTTATCGAAACACTGTATCCCCGCCTTTACGCGGGGATTTTAAGGACATGCCACCGAACCGTCCACCGGAAGCTTTGCAACCCTATTTCTCAAACTTTTCGATTGTCATGTGCTTACCATTGAGGTGCGACGGGTCGAGTATGAAAAATATCGTCACCCATGAAAATGTGATTCGTCCCGTTATAATTGGACCAGTTTGAATGTTAGTAAAGAGATGATAAAATGACTAGGGTGTGTTTCCAAAAGGATATTTAGGCATAAACGTCGAATATATATACGAAATGAAAAGCAATGGTAACAATTCGACGTTATGAATGATCAGATCGCGAGTGGGAACAGCTGAGCCCATATTTTCCAGATCGTCAAACAGGCGACAAAGGACGACCGAGAAAAGAATCATGTCAGATACTGAATGGTATACTGTGGATAGCACGAAGCGGCGCAGCATGGCGAGATCTACCAGAGCGCTATGGTGCATGGGCGACCATCAGCAAACGCTTTGTACAGTGGCAGAATCGGGGATTTTTGGAACAGATATTTTATGATCTAAGTGAGGTTACTGATTCGTAAGAAATTAGCAGCGACAGCACTTCAATCAAGGTACACAAAGCGAGCGCAGGAGCGCAAAAAAAGGGACACTGCTTCCCAAAACCACTGCCAAAACGAGTGTATCGGAATAAGCCGTTGTCGGCGTAATACAAAGATTCGTGCGGTAGTAGATGAACTAGGGAATCCCATTCGTGTGATGCTTACAGCAGAAAACGTCCATGATGTCGTAGTTGCAGAAAAAATTCTAAGACAAATAGTAATGCAAGGGTCCACTGTGCTAGCTGACAATGTCAAGCCCCCAAAAACCTGTCCAGACTGAATGTTAGTAAAACAACAATCCTT
>JAVVXB010000032.1:0-35566 GCA_036651815.1 Clostridia bacterium | reverse complement strand
GCACATTGGCAATCGTTCTTGTTCTTGCGCGTTGCGCTATGCGAACAGCCCATTGACAATAAAGACCATACCTGATACCTGTAAGAACATGGGAATCATCAATGTCTGGACAGAAAAGCGGAAAGATGACGAGGTGTTCAAGGTCTATCGTCGGGCATATAAAAAATACTTTGGCTGGATAAAGGCTGGAAAAAATCGAGCAGGATGCTTTTTCCGCATAGAGTGAAAAAGCCGAAGAAGAAAAGACGAAGTGCAATGCCGGGGAAATCAGCTTGCAGAAATTTGAAGAGTGGCTCAGAACTTCTTTGTAATCGCATTGTTTAGACCAAACACATTGCATCGTTTCCGATTTCGCGAGCCAGCAAGAACTCGTATGCAAACTAAGGTTTACATGGATGTATCCGTTTTGTGCTTGCCCCAAAAACGTTTGCGCACTATGATTAATATGGAGGTAGGTCATGGAACTGCGTGAAAAATTATTGACTTTACGCAAAGCAAATGGAATGACGCAGGACGAATTGGCGAAAGCGCTTTATGTATCAAGGCAGTCTGTTTACAAATGAGAATCGGGGAAGGCATTGCCAGATATAGAAAAGCTTAAGCAGATTTGCGAGTTGTTTCAGGTGTCTGCGGACGAGTTGTTGGATATTCAAAAAAACGAGCAACCCAAGTTGACGCCATTTCAACAGCGGAGTGCGGAAGAAGCCATACCGACAGGCAGATCAGTCCAAAAGAAAAAACGCATTTGCATGAAATGTATTTTTATACTGTGCTTGGTTGGCTTCTCCGTTTTTGGTGCCATGGTCATTTCACATTGGCAGCCCGCTGAAGTACGGGAAGCTATCAATTTAGGGATTGTTCCCGCTGAACTACAAAGCAATCTTAGCGGTACGGTGAGCGAAAGAGAATTTTTGTGTATGCTTCAAAAAGCTTCCCGCCTTCAAGTAAATGCGGATAGTCCTATGCTGACTGAAGCTGTTAACGCAGCGACCAATGAGCAGTTGACCCGCGAAAAGACGGCCTATTGGCTCTACTGTACCCATATTTGGACAGAGATTGACTCGGATGCCGATCTTTCTATCGGAACGCATGAGCCACCCGACCCGATTGCCGTGCGTAATGTATATGAAGACTTGAATGCACCGAGCCGTTCTCGCATTGACAGCTTAGATGTTCCATGGGCGACATCACTGTGCTGTGAACTCGCGGAAACAGACGAGTTATTTCAGTCATACGACGGCACGGCAGAAATGGACGAAGCCATCAACGCCATCCTATATGGCCCATACTATACGTCGGTCACGTTCTGCCTCGCACAGCGAAGCTTTTCGAACGACAAGCCCATTATGGAAACCTGCGCAGACGCGTTTCGCGCTAAGGACAAGATCACGCGGGAGAAAGCGGTTATCGCAGCATATCGGCTGTACGGCTCGTGGTAAACCATTAAAACCATAAAATATAAGGTGAATACGGATCAGACTGTGACAAGCATCACTGCTATCTATTAAGTGATTATTAAAGTAAGAAGAGGGAACTGGAAATGAATCGATTTATTTGTGGATTTCTCGTTTTTTGTCTGACAATCTCTCTTTGCGCCTGTAGCAGCAATCCAGAGGGAGCAGCGGAAAACATCACCACTCAAGAAACGTTACCTACGCAGAAATCGGAACCGACAGAGGAAGCGGCGCTGACAAAGGAAGCAAAGACAATGGCCGCCCTTTTGAAAAACACGACCTATCTGACATTGCAAGAAAGCGAAAAGCTTAAAGTCTACTATGAGAAAGCCGCTCAGCGGAAAGATTTCATTCTGAACGCTCCCTCAACCATCGTAAAGGGAGACACCTTCATCCCGGGTGAAACCTATTCTGGCACAGCCTATTATATCTCCCCCAACGGAAATGATGAAAACGACGGGCTCACTCCGGAAACCGCGTGGAAAAACCCCTTGCGCTGCACTTGGGATCCCCTGTCTCCCGGAGATGCTGTCTTTTATGAACGAGGCCAGGTCTATCGGTTCACGGAGATGAGTTTGCGTCTGGCATCGGGCGTTACCTATTCGGCCTATGGAGAGGGCGCAAAGCCTGTGTTTACCATTGCACGGGAGAATTCTGCCCGAACTGAATGTTGGGCGTTACAGTCCGAGAACGATGGCGTGAAGATTTGGAAATATTATCTGGATGTGCCTGATGTTGCCGGCATCGTTTTGGACGATGAAAGCTATGCCCGGCGTGTACTGGAATGGCCAACACCGGATGGCTGGCTGGCGGTGGAGCTGCTTGAGATGGACCCTTTGAACGGAATTACAGCGAAAGAAGACCCCTGCACAAATGTGCAGGTATCCTCTACAGGAGAATACCGAACCGTAGAAGAGGGACTTACGGAAGACCTTACCTATATTTCGCGTGTGGATATCACCAACATAAGCTATCCGTTTGAAGGAGATCAGGCAACCCCAGGCAAGCTATACCTTCGTTGTGACAATGGCAACCCAGGGGAATGCTTCTCAGATATGGAGATTATTTATAAAAACGAGAACGATTGTGCTGTGGTTGATGCTTGGCATGCGGACGGCTTTGTGCTGGATAACATCTCCATAAAATATTATATGGATAACGCAATTTCCGGAAACATGATGCGAAAGGATGCCTTGATTCAAAATTGCACCGTGTAATGGGGTGGAAACCGTCTTTTTTCCATTCAATCCGCAGAACCAGCCCACAACGGCTGCTTCATCGGTGACGGGATATATTGTGTTGCTGCAAACGCAACCATACGCAACAACTATATGCGACATAGCGGCAACGGGTGTACGTTTGAAAGCTCTATGGAAATGTTGGAAAACATGGGTACCTACCTTGCGGAAGGAAATCTTATGGAGAACTGCGGACAAGGGATCCGCACGTATCTTATTAATGAGAAAGATGCGAATCGGTTCGATGCCATAATCCTGCGGAATAATACCATTTTGGATACCGGAAACGGCATGAATCGAGCCTGCTGGGAGGAACCGGCGGCTATTGATCTGGGTGCAGATAAATGTAACTTTGCAAAAAAGGCAGAGGTTTATGACAATGTACTGATGGGCAGCACGCTTGCCATCTTTCGCATGCCGGACCCCGAATATATGAACTGTGATATTCATGATAATGTAGTGGCGCAAAGCCGTGAGGGCGTTTTGCTCACCATGGGTTATGGCTCTTCCTCCGGCATCAGATGGTACACCATGGAGATGGTTTCGTAGGCATACATGAATTCCATTGGAATAATAAATTTATTACCTGCTGACGAGAAAGTGAAATTTCACAAGCAGCTTTGATATGAGGAAAAAAGCAATCGCATTACTAATGACGGTGGTAATGCTGCCTGGATTGATGAGATGTACCACAACGCCGCAAACCACAGACGCACTCACAAGCACCGAGACATCGGTCGACGAAGTACAATCCGCTCCGTTAGCCGAACAGCTGATACCCATGGGGGACATCACCATAACGAAGGACGGACATCGTTATCAAACGGCGGCATATCAGGACAGGCAGGTAAAGAACGTAATATATGTGTCCTCAAACGTCATGGAGGCCCTGTTTGACGAGAATGCGCGGGAAAGCGTCGCGCTTGACGGCAAGACGTTTGAAAGCCTGACCGCGATGTGCGAGGAAAAGCAGGTCGCTTCCTATACCTATGACGATGTGCTGAACGCAGTGTATATTTGGAGCTATCTCTATGACAGCACCAAAGCAACAGCCGCCTTGTTATCGGAGGACGAACGCATCGCCTATTACGGCTTGGGCGAACCGTCGGAGGATGCAATCACCTATCAAGAGTTCTTCACTCTGATGGACAAGGCTGGGGAGATTGCGAATGCGCAGCAGCTGTCCACTTGGAAGGAATCCTTTACGGATATGCGAAATTCGCAGGCGACCTTGACGCGCTTTGAAGGCATGGTGGCGATTTTGCGGATGGTGCTTGTTCTGGGTGACGAATACGCCGAGTTTAACGATGTTGATTATACAATTCTTGAAACAATTGGAGAAAGTGGCTGGCAAGAGCTTGATCAGATTACCCAAGGCCAGCAAAATCTTGGGAATTCATTATTTGAGCCGAACTATCCGTATACGTTAGGCGGCTTTCTCAATACCCCGGAGGCTTACGACTGGGCTATGACAGGCATCGCTTACAGCTATGCGGTCATGCGCAAATCCAATGTATCGGGTAATACGCTGTTTGATTATGACAAGAAAGAAAATACGATGCACCTTGATACGCCGCTCACAAAGAATGTTGCCATGACGGTTCTTGCAAGGCTACTCGATTCCACGGAGGCGACGAAAGCCGAATCGGAAGACTATCTGCCCGTCACAGACGAACGCATACTGAACCCCAACGCGGCGTTCCTTCCCGAATCTCTTATCGAGCGCTCGCATGACATCGTGAACCCGTTCGACGGTGGGGAGACAAAGCCCTTTGGCACGGTGCTTTCGGAGCATAGCGACATATCGCCCGACCCGCTTAATCTCACCTATGTTGAAAACAACATTCGAAGATACGCGAACTGGGGCTTCAACAATTTTCGCTATATGGTACCATATTTCAAGCTGTTCACGAAGGACGGTTCCATGGCGTCCACCGAGGTGTTCGAGCAGCTCGATCAGGTCGTGGCGACCGCGCTTCAATACAAGATTCACTTGAACTTCACGCTCACAATGCTGCCGGGACGTTGGTACCAGGAAGGTGAGGACTATGCCTATTACGGCGAGTTCGACCTGTTCTTGAACCCCGACAGGCAGGAGGAAGCCAAAACCGTGTGGCGTACCATTGCGGAACGGTATAAAGACGTGCCGGAATGTGCGCTGTCCTTTTGCAGCAACTGGGAGACGATGAATCTCAGCCTTAGCACCGGCTTGCCGAGCGAGCAATATACCATGCAGGACGCCGCGTCCGTGTGCGCCGATTTGATAAATGAGATAGCAAGCGTCAGCCCGCAAAGGCTCGTTATCTATGAAATACAGGCCGTGGAAGGCTTGTCGCTGTCCGAGGAGGCAAAAGCCCTGATCGAGAGCCGTTGCGACAACAGCGTGTTTATGCTGAATTACTCCGATATGCCCTTTGTATATGCCAATATGACGATCACCGAGGGCGAACATATCGACAACTGCAATCGCTCCATGTTCCAGTCCCTTTACCCTGTCACCTACTATGATGCGCAGTCGGACGTGTCCAGCGAAAAGCCGCTGATTCTGACGGGCGATTTGCCCGCAGGAACGGAGGTAAAGCTGTATCTTGAAAGAACCTACGACGTGGGAAAGCTCACCGTATATGCGGACGGCGAGGTCGTGTATGAGGAAGCGCTCCCCTCGCATAAAGAGTACGCGGTGACAAACAGACTGTCGGGCTATGTTTACTACGCGGAAAGCGACAAGTGCATCACGGTCACGCTGGCATCCGCTGCAAAGGAAGTCCGCTTTGAAAACACAAGCTGCTGCAACTGGAGCGGCATGGCTGTCACGCTGCCGGAACAATACGCCGTAAAGCGTTGGTTCGCCCCCTCGGCATACGAAAGCTTCTTGGAGGAGGGCGAAAAGAATTACGACCTTTTCCCGTATGAGAAGGAGAATTCCACGATACTTATATGCCCTACAATACTGGACGCGACCGCAATCACGATCCATTCGGACATATCGTATTCCACGGAGCGAATCGCCGCGCAGTCCAACAGCCAAACCGTAGATGCGTGGTTCAAAGAAGCGGCCGAGCTGTACCCCGGCGCGGTGGTGCGGTGCGAGAGCGCCGACTTTTCGGGCGAATACTACTCGCAAGTGCATTATTTTGAAGATGTGCTGGCATCCATTCAAAAGCATGGACTGGGCTTCCTCTCGAACGATTTCAGCTTTAACAACAACGTCTTTGTGGATAATGAGTCTGCCTTAAAGCGGTTCATGGCGAGCAGCCAAAACAACGTGCCGTACGAAAACGGCTGGCTTAGAATGGATATGTTCGAGGTGTATGAAAAGTATTTGTCAAAGACCATATTGGAGTAAATCATGCATGGATGCGCAAATCAGTAAACGCCGCCTGCTCATACTCTTGGCGCTCCTGCGGCAGCAGACGGACGAGGAACATCCTTTATCTACGGCAGAGATCATCGAACACTTAGAAAAGCAAGGCATCGTTACGGAAAGATTAACTATTAGAAGTCAAGCCCTAAATTGAGGATGGTGGATAAAAACCAGACAGTTAAAAAAGGTATAACGAAGCAGAGGTCTGAACAGGCCTCGATGAGCTATCAAGTGCAGGTTACGCAGTAGCGCGGTAAGGTTCTCTGGATTTCTCTAAGGCAAAGATGAGCCGCACCGGCTTTTTGGCAGCATAATACAAAAAATGATTGTCAGAAGGAATACCGTTTACCACATCAATACCGTGTTGGGAGGATACAAATGAAAAGCATCATTGCCTCAATTCTTGTAGCCGTAATGCTGCTCACCTATACAGCTTGTGGTTCTACAAAAACGCCGGATGATACTATGTCGGCAACACCCGCTCAAGTGAACAGTTCCGAACCCGCAGCGGCTCCTACCCCGGAAATAATAGCGGAGCCTGCGCCTAACATGGCAGCGGCGCAGGAACGTGAAGCATTTGCTGCGCTGGTGGCTGACCGAAAGAACGAAATCCAAAAAAGCACCTCGAATTACCCAACAGACGGAATCGTTTACTATGTTTCCAATAGCGGAGATGACAAGAATGACGGGCTTTCGCCTGAAACCGTGTGGAGGACGTTGGATAAGGTCAACAGCGGCGCGTGGGGATGGGAAGGAAAACTGAATACCTCGGAGTTCCCCGAATTCTTGTGGGCAAGTGAACATCCTGATGAACAAGTCTCGCTGCAAGGTGGCGATGCAGTGCTGTTTGAGCGCGGCGGCTTGTGGCGTGGGCAGTTGCAGACGGCAGAAGGTGTGACTTATTCCGCTTATGGTGAAGGCGAGAAGCCCTGCTTCTACGGTTCGCCGGAAAATGGTGCGGGTGCGGAGAAATGGACACTTGTGGAAGGGACAACAAATATTTGGCTGTTTCATCAGCCCGTACAGCAATGCGGTATGATCGTGTGCGACAATGATACCATAGCGCTGCGCGATTATGCCTATTATGAGGATGGCATCTACTACAAAATGGCATCCAACGCCGTGCTGTCTTGGGAGGAATTGGAACACCTTCCTGAGCTAACACCACAAGGCATCTCTGAAAACCTGCATTTCTTCTGTGAAATTCCGTCTGTGAACAATGGCGAATATTGTTGGATGGCAGGTGCGCTGTATCTGCGCTGCGACGAAGGAAATCCGGGCAAGGTGTTCTCCAGCATGGAATTTGCCACAGGCAACAATGCGTGGAACGAAGGCATGGCAAGGGTGCGAAACAATGTAACGTTGGATAATCTGTCCTTCCGTTACGGCATGTCCGGTATTTATGTACATGACAGTGAAAACGCAGTTATTCGTAACTGTGCGGTTTCCTACGTAGGCGGTATGATCATCAGTGCAGGCGGGGGCAGCGATATTTCTGACCGCCCCGAAGAATGCAGCTTGATCTGCTCCGGCGATGCCATCCTGCTGGGCGGCGTAAACAATATAGCCGAAAACAATTACATTTCCAACACATTTGATTACGGGGTCACGGTCGAAGCCTTCAGCGGCGACCCGAATTCGCCGTATCGGAGCGGCTGCCGCGTTTCGGACAACCTGCTTGAATCTTGCGGCGGCGGCTTGCTGGTGGTGGACTGGAATGCGATTAACAACAAAAAAGATGCGCCTGTGTTCACAGATATTACGCTGTCAGATAATGTCGTGGCGTACAGTGGATGCAATAAATGGGCGCATTACGACCAGCGCTTTGATGAAAACTGGAACTATATCGGCGAGGGTTATGGCTGCTCGGAGTTAGCCTTATGGATTAACCCCGGATGCAAGGATATTCTTGTAGAAAACAATGTGTTCGGATTTGGGTATGAAAACGAGTATCGGATTGCGCTTACTTATGTCGATTCTGATCTGTCGTGGCTGACGGCGGTTGGCAATACCTTTCTCGCGGACTATGGTGCGAAGTTTATCAGCGTGAATAATTATGGCAGCGACGCAAACGAGGATCAGTACCTGCGTTTCGATGCTGACATGAATTTAGAGAAAACTGTTCAGGAACAAATAAAAGACGCCAGTTGTAAGTTGACGCTTATAAAATGAGATGTCCATTCCAAGCTGCTCATGGCAAGCAGCCAGAACAACAGCACCTATGAAAACGGCTGGCTGCGAACGGGCGGGTGATCGATGCCAAACAGGCTATGCAGGAATTCGGCTCCCTATCCATATCGGCAAATGACTTGATTGCAACAGCAAAGGAATACAATGTGGGTGTGATGATTGGCGAATTCGGTTCGTTTGCCGAGGCAAATCAAACCTATTGGTACCCCACCGCAACCATTGAAAACTTCTTGCAGGATATGGTGGCAAAATTTAAGGCGCAGAGGTTGGGCTGGTGTTACGGCGTTTGGAACGGCCCGTCCGGCATTGTGGTGGATACGCCGTTGATTGATGATGCCACATATGAAAAACTAAAAGGTACACCAGTTTATCTTAATACGGAAATGCAGCAGATGTGGCAACGAGCCCTTGATGCGGCAGCATAAGGTGAAAAAGAGTTCAATCTGTGCATGAATTGTTTTAAGCGTGCTGCAAAGTCAACCGCCTTACTACAGGATACGATGGTAACCATCTTACAGTAAAAATTTACGTGTGACTATCCCTTGCAAGATGCCGTTGAATGCGCCTGATGCTTTTGTTTTTTGGGTAGACCTATCTGCTTCCTTGACAAAAAACAGAATTCTTATATCATGAAATAGATCACTTTCCGCGCATCTGGGAGGCGAGATGAATCTACGGATTCCAAATTGCGAAAAAGGCGGCTGAATCATGGAGAAATATAAAATTATTGAAGTAAAGCGGAGTGTTTTCGAAAACAACAATGAGGATGCGGCGCGCTTACGCAAGCAGTTAAAAGCTGAAAAGACCTTTCTACTAAATCTCATGTCCTCGCCCGGTTCCGGCAAAACCACAACGCTGACGCGCACCATTGCGATGTTGAAAGACAAGCTGAACATGGGCATCATGGAAGCAGACATTGACTCGGATGTGGACGCAGCCGCCATCTCGAAAACCGGCGTTAGAGCCATCCAAATTCATACGGGCGGCATGTGCCACCTGGATGCGGACATGACCCGGCAGGGACTGCGGGCGTTTGGCACCGAAGATCTGGATCTCGTCATCTTAGAAAACGTTGGCAACCTTGTTTGCCCGGCGGAATTTGATACGGGCGCTGTCAAAAACGCCATGATTCTATCCGTCCCCGAGGGCCATGATAAACCCCTCAAATATCCCCTGATGTTTTCCATCTGTCATGCGTTGCTCATCAATAAAATGGATGTGCTTCCCTACTTCGACTTTGATCTTGCGCTGTGTGAGCAGTATGTTCGCAATTTGAACCCGGAAATACAAATTTTCCCCATCTGCGCAAAGACCGGCGAAGGCATGGGCGCATGGGCCAACTGGCTACACAACGAAGTGCAGTGTTGGAAGCAGTCATAACCGCACGGTGCGCTCCGGTAACTGCAAAGAGAAACCTGTGGCACCCCGTACGGTTATCCACAAATTGACGAAAGAAATGACAGCACCCATCCGACCGGACAAGGGCTGTCATTTATTTGTTTTATCAGCGGTTCAGTACGTTCCTCACACCATGCTATACCTCCGGCATGAACATTCGTTTACTGGCGGTATGGAATCCATATGATGTCGCCGGCAAAGATCTTGTTTTTATTTCGAATTTTACCTTGATTAACCATCATCAATATTTCAACCGTACTGTCAAACCGTTCAGCAATGCCAGACAGCGTATCTCCACGCTGAATCGTATACTGAATGCACGGGCCGTTATACGCTCCGCCTACCACTTGTTCTAATTGATCTTCATTGATCTGATTCATCTCTTCATTCATACGTAATTCCTCCGTTTTTGATTGATTTTAGTTTTTAATTTGTTCCTGTATGGCATGTTTGTAAAAGCGCAATTTGTCGTTTCGGGCAATTTTTCGTCAATTCAAGTGGAAAATTCGCAGGTGCACCGGCAGTAAACCTAGACTTCAGTACACAAAAGCAGCCATGCGGATACCAAAAACGCTTTTCGGGGCACTGCGAAACACATCGATTTTCAATATATCCATAACCTCAGCATTTGTCAATTGAATCATTGAACGGTATCGGGCGGCGCTCCTTCTATCTGCTGAACATCAAGCCGCTGCCGCTTAACCAGTTCTGCAAACAGCCCACCCGCATCGTTAATCAGTTGTTCATAGGTGCCATCCTGCACAATTTTTCCGCCATTGAGCACAAGGATGCGGTTACACTGCCGGATGGTAGACAGTCTGTGTGCAACCACAATTCTGGTGCATTTGAGCGAATCCAAAGACTCCGAAACCTGCCGCTGGGTGATGTTATCCAAGGCACTGGTCGCCTCATCAAAAATCAAAATGCGCGGCTTCCCTGCGATGGCGCGGGCGATCATCAGCCGCTGTGCCTGTCCGCCGGAAATTCCGCCGCTGCCGCCGGAAATCAACGTATGCATGCCCATTGGCATACGTTTGATATCCTCCTCCACACCGGACATACGGGCTGCCGTCCACGCTTCTTCCATCGAGAGCCACGGTGCCGAGATGGTGATGTTGGAAAAGATATCGCCGGGAAACAGCTTGCCATCCTGCAGCACCACGCCAATATTGCGGCGGAGCGACTTGAGATCCAGCGTGGTAATATCGCGCCCATCGTAATAAACTGCGCCCTTGAGCGGCTTCTCAAAGCCCAGCAGCAACCGGATCAGTGTGCTCTTGCCACATCCGGTGCGTCCCACAATGGCAATGTACTCACCCGCACGGATCTTAATGGAAAGATCGTCCAGTACCATGGGCATATCATCGTTATAGCGGAAGGATACGTTGTTGAGCTCCAGCCCGCCAGATAACTTGGTCACCATTTTCTTATCCTCTGCTACCTCCGGCACGGTATCGAGAATGGGTTCCACCAGCTTCATCACGGGACGAATATCCGCAACCGTCAGCGCAATGCCCGCCAACGCAGAAATCGCGCCGGATACCATGCCGTAGGATACATTAAAAGCCATATAATCTGCCACGGAGATTTGGTTGACCGCTGCAAAATAGTAGATTGCAATCGTTCCAAGCAGTGTAATTGCCATTGTCAGTACACCGTTGAGTTTAATCAGTATGGGGGGATCATACTGTAGCTTTGCGGACTTTGTATAGTTGTGCGCCCAGCGCGAGAACGCACGTTTTTCCGCACCGGCCAGCTTAATTTTCTGTACCCCCGAGATCAGTGCAAACACAAGTCCGCTGCCCTTGGCAGAAAGCTCCATGCGCTGCTCTGAAATTTTCATTTGTAGCAGCGATGAGCCAACGGATACCAGTACCGTCACCAGAATTACCGTCAGCGCGGGAATCACCAGCGATGGTGCGTAGCGGAAGATCTGCCCAATATAAACGAGGGAAAACACACTCGTTAATCCGGTGGTCAACACCGCATCCGAAAGCGTTGAGCATAGCGAACGGATGGAGCTCACACGATTGTTCAGCTCTCCTGCGCTGTATTGTTTAAAAAATCCGGCCGGCAGCGACAGCATCCGCATCATGGCAGCCGCCTCTACGGCGACATCCGTTTTGGACGACAACCGCCCTTCCACCATGGATTTTGTAATCCCGATCAGTAGCGACGATATCGTGACGCCCACAAGTAGGCAAGAAATCGGCATCAGTAACCGCAATTGTCCGCTGACAATCACTTTATCGAAGATCAGATTGTTGATATAGGGCAGCAGCAGTCCAATCATCGTTACTGCCAGCGTAGCCACCGCAGCCATCACAAAATCCCAAACGGACAGTGTGGATAAAATGTAACGCAGAAGATCGGGAATGCCCAGCTTTTTGAGCGGTAATGGTTTGTAGAAACAAACCGCCGCTCCGGTCAGAAACTCTGCCGTCTTGCTGTTGATACGGACGCTTTTGCCCGCCTTGTAATCATAATACGTATATCCGTTCAGTCCGCTTGGGAGCAGTGCCACCATGCCGTCGTCCGCGGTTTCGGCCAAAATTGCGCCAATGCAGTCCTTGTACCAGCCATCGGTCAACTCGACGCTGCGCCGCATAATGCCGGATGGCCGCAGCAAGTATTCCAGCTGTTCCTGTAAACCATCGATTCCTTCCGGAATCTGCTGCGGTTTTACATGGTAGTACTTCAGAATTTCATCCACCGCCGCCTCGGTCCGCCAGTGCTTTTCACGGTCGAAACCAAGATGTCTGCGCCCCATGATGACGGCGGACATACTGTCGAAAGCATCGGAAAATCCCTCTTCATCCTGCTGAATTCGCTGCCGGATCTGTTCATCAAACCAGCCCATGCCGCCACCCCCTATTCGTTAGACACAAGCTGTGCATACAGCCCGTCCTGCTTGTATAATTCTTCGTGCGTGCCGCGTTGCACCACATTGCCATGCTCCAGTACGATGATTTCATCGCAGTCGCGTATGGTGGACAATCGGTGCGCCACCACGATGCAGGTTGTGCCGCGAGCCTTGATGGAATTGACCACCTCAAACTCCGTCTTGGCATCAAGGGCACTTGTGGCCTCATCCAATATGATAATAGTTGGGTCCTGCGCCAGTACGCGGGCAATCTCCAGCCGTTGCCGCTGTCCGCCGGACAGGTCTCGTCCACCCGCCTTGACCACGGAATCGTATCCACCGTCCCGTCGGATAATGTCCTCATGAATCTGCGCATCCCGGGCCGCTAGAATCATCTCGAAATCCTGAATGGAACTATCCCACATCTTGATATTGTTTTTGATAGAATCCTGAAACAATATGATATCCTGATCCACCACCGCCAGAGAACCGGTGAAAACCTCCCGCCGAATTTCATGCGAAGGCTTGCCGTCATATAGAATTTCACCGCTCCATGGCTGATACAGCCCGGAAATCAGCTTTGCCAGCGTGCTTTTGCCGCAGCCGGACGGGCCGACAAACGCCACGCGGCTACCGCGCTTAAGCGTCATGGAAAAATCACGGATCAGCGGTTCCGCAAGTGCAGAATAGCCAAAGGTAATATGCTTAATTTCGACATTACCGGTAAGCTTACCGAAAGCACCTTCGTCGGAGAGATCCATGTCGTCGTAGGTGACGTCCGGCGCATAGTCCATCACGTCCTCGACACGCTCCATATTGGCGCGCATCTCCACAAAGCTTTGCCCTGCCCCAATGAGACTCATGGCTGGGTCCGTAAACGACATCATAAACCCTTGAAACGCCAGAATCATGCCGACAGTGAATTGTCCCTGCATGGTCAAATAAACGCCCAGCATCAATATAATCACGTCCGTCAACTCGGCAATTAGATCCGGTATCACACCAAGGTATTGGTTCAATTTGGTCACCCGCACGCCCTGCGTATTGACGGATGCCTGGTAGCCGGCCCACTTTTCAAAATAGCCGTTTTCGGCGCCGCTGGCTTTGATGGTCTCGATCATCTCGATTCCCGCCATGGCTGTGCTGGAAAGATTGGCAGTGTCACGCATCTGCACGCGGGTCAGATTCGTGCGCTGATAGCTGATGATCTGCGCCACAATCAGATTCAATATGATGGAGACAATTCCAACGGCCGTTAGAATCAGGCTGTATCGCAGCATGACCACCAAGTACAGGACGAGCATGATAAAATTCAGAAACAGCGGCGCAAAGATATTGATAAGTGAAGAAGCGATTCCTTCATTAAGGCCCTGGCGCATACAGATATCGCCCGCCATACGCTGGGAAAAAAACTCGATTGGTAACCGTAGCACGTGCCATAGGAACGTGCTGTTAGCCACAATAGCCATCTTGCCCTCAATTTTGCGCTGGTAAATAGCACTAAGTACCGCCACCGCGATCTGGATGAGCGCAACACTCGCCATTACGAGTATGAATGGAATCAGCCAGCCAGCGTCCTGTCCAGTCAGCAGGCGATCCATAAAAATGCGGGAAAACGCAGGATTGATGATTCCAATAAGCGCCGTAATCACCGTCGTAAGCACCACAAACGCCACCGCCGCGCCCGTACCCACCAAACGCGTCCGCGCAAAGGCAAGCATACTCTTTTTTTTGCCGCCCTTTTCAAACGATTCTGATGGCTCAAACATTAGGCATATGCCCGTGAACGATACGTTGAACTCATCCATAGACACCCGCACCAGTCCGCGCGCGGGATCGTTCAAAACGGCTTTTTTGCCGGAAAACCCACACAGCACCACAAAATGATTGAAATTCCAGTGCAGAATGCACGGGAATACACCTTTCTGCCTAAGTACCTCAGGGTTGAGCCGGTAGGCCGTGGCATCCAGATGATAGTTGCGGGCCGCCACCAGAATATTCTTTGCGTTGCTACCGTCCCGGGAGACGCCGCAGTCCACGCGCATCCGTTCGAGCGGTACAATCCGCTCGTAATAGGCCAGCACCATGGCGAGACATGCGGCCCCGCACTCCAGTGCTTCCATCTGCATGACCACCGGCACACGCGCAACGCCCCTCTTGACCGGTTGTTTGATCTCGTTCTTTTTCGTCATGCCACTGCTCCTCAATTGAAGATGAAGGTGATTGGCTTGACCAGACCCGTCACAACCGTTCCTTCGATCAGTCCATCCATCATATTCGGCGCAGAAATCACAACCTCATAATTCCAGTCTTCAATGCCGAGGATATGGACCGTATAATCATCGTTGTAACGATCCGCAATCTCCTTCGAAGAATAGGGTGTCTGGGAAACCGCGGTGACCGTGCCTGTTTTATCACCAAACTTAACCGTCATGCCGGGGTTTACCTCCGACGCATCCGCCATGTAGCACGTCGCGATGCCTTTATCCACAATGAATGACTCGTTGATGGTCGTTTCCAGCGTACCAAACACACTCCAGACCATCAGCGATGCCAGCAAAAGAATGACTGCGGCAATGATGATCCAAACGCTTGGATTTGCTACACGGATATAATCGTTGAGCTGCTCCGGGGCGGTCACATGCGCAAGGCTCTCTTTCCGAAAGATCTGCTGTTCCATTGTTTCCCATCCTCTTACTCTGTATTGCCGCGAACTTACGGCTAGTTGTTTCGCATTTTTAAACTATCGCACATTACGTGCGTCGGAGTCACCGCGTTTGCAATGACCCCGGCAAGCATTGTCGCATTGTCGCAGTACCGTTAAGCCCGTTGCTGAATCAACTTTCCTCCGCGTTTTCCTCCGGTTCAACTGCTGGTTCCACAAGCGGTCTGGGAACCGGGCTGTCACCAACACTTTCCAGCACAACACGAACTACGAAGAAGATGCCGCCATTTGAGCAATAGGTCACTGTGGCTTTATCCCCCACCCCTGCATCGAGGTCTCCCGAAATATCCGCATCCATGATGTAATATCCTGTTCCATCAGTCAAGCTGAGGTATCCATCAATAATGCTTACGATGGTACCGCTCACCGTGGTATAGACCGGTGTTGGCGGGGTCGGATCCAACGGTGCGATGACAGTGATCACCTTGGCAACCGGCGAATTGCTGGCGTATCCATCATAGGTCACAACCACCTTGCAAGCGTTTTCAAAGGGATAATCCCCGGTAATCTTTGAGGTTGCATTTTTTTGAAAGGTCCATGTTTTTCCGTTGTTGCATTGAATAGTAAATGATTTGGTTCCCAGCTTTGTTACCCAACCATCCAACGTTTTATCCATCGGGATTTTTTTCTCATCCTTGGCCACGGTCACAATATTGATCTCGGTTGCCTTTGGCAGGTTGGCGAGTGTGCCTTGGTAGTACACCATGACCACATCGCCATTTTTCAACTTGTTGTCCGCGCCGGTGATCTTCGTTTTTGCATCCAACACAAAGCCGAAGACATTGCCCGTTGAGATTGTGACATAGACACTGGTGGAATCAAACTGAGCAATCGCACCACCGATGGCCGTGGGCGCCGGTTTGGTTACCTCGATGGTCATTGCCTCCGGATGATTGGTCACGTCTCCGCTATAGCCAATCTTCACTTCATCGCCCAGAACCGCCTGCGTAGCCTGAAGATAGCTCATCAGAAAAACCAGCGTGTTGCCATTTGCGAGATTGATAACGATTTGGTTTCCATCCACACTCGCTACGATTCCGGTTACGGTTCCGGCAATTTTCGCCGCCGGCATCTGCCCCGGTTCGAAGTCATAGCCGGGCACCGCCATTATCCGATCCACAACCTCTTCAATCTTCTGGTCTGAACCGCAGCCGGTATCCGTATAGAGCGAATACTGGCAGGCTGTCGGTGCATAGTACCAAGTTGCCAGGCCCTTTGCATCGTCGTCGCTGTACATAAGATTGAAAACCCCGCCGTTGGTTAAATTTCTTTCTGAGAGCCGCTGCTGATTGTTTTGAAACGATTCACTAATGTCCGCAATATCCTTTGCATCGGCTTCCTTCTCACATGCCGCTGCATGGTAAAGATACGCATCATTATTGAATGTAAAAGCAATCTGCGCAATGATCTGTCCGTTAAGCCCGATCGTGGCGTACGCAACGCCCGTGGCGCCCGCAGGCGCATCAGACATCCGGATATTGGGGTTAGCTGCGAGTAGTTCTTCCAGGTTTTTGTATTTGGTTGCCAAATTCTCAGCCGAGTTCGTGGTCTGGTTTGCTTCCTCATGGGTTTGAGTTTCCGTGTTGTCGGTCGTTGCTTGATGAATTGATTCCTTTGCAGAGACGATTGAATTACAGCCAATCAGCATCGTCATCACAAGCAGTGTACTCAAGAATCCGCATATAATTTTTTTCATTGTTTGCCAACTTCCTTTCAATTCAGTGGATAATGCTCTTTTGATGGCATTCTTCCTTATTTCGCTATCAGTTTATCGCGTTGCATGCATCATAAGCGCAACATTCCAATTCCCGCAAAAGAGCCGCTTGCCGCTCTGCCCACGCCCACATGCGCCCATTATGGGGGTACGTGCTACCTCTTTCCGAAAAGTGTTTTCAGTGTCTTGTTGGCTAGTTCTGTACGGATCATTCAGACTTAATCTCCCATAAAACTGCGAATTGTCATTGAATTGGCAACAGCTCCGCTTGAACACACCAATTTCTCTTTTCGTTACGCGTCCTGGAAACTCAATATAGATTTGCTTTTCCATCCAAAACGCCGGTGGTAAACTCCGCCCAGCTATAGTTGATCATGTACTCACCGCAGTAGCTATTGATCGTTGGCACATCGCCATCAAGGAACCTATAATAATCGCAATCGAACTTTGTGGTGTCCACCGAAAGATTGTTGTGCGTTTTTAACACAATTTCCTCTGCGTGTACGTTTTTCATCGCATGCAGCAAATCTGCAACAAGCGTGCGCAGCAGACTGCTCACCGATGCGTCCGGCTCGCGATCTTCAAATAATACCGTCAGCAGTTCCTGCATGGTGGCGGCCGCGCCGCGGCGATCTACCAAATATGCCAACAATTCCTTGGTCTTACTCCTGCCGAATTTAACCGGAATGCCATCGGCAAAAATTTCAAAGTTTCCAAAGGTTTGCACACGGATACGTCGATTGCCGCCCGGACGGGAATTGCGCGCCTTCACCAGATTGATTTCCGCTAAAATACGTTCCCCCGTAGGCGGTTTGAGCAAGTATCCGCAGGCATGCACGGAAAACGCATCCACTGCGTACTGGGAAAAGCCCGTGACAAACACGATGGACAGTGCCGGGTTACAGTCTTTAAAACGCTTGGCCAGCTCAATGCCATCCATCCCAAACATTTCAATATCAAGGAACGCAACGTCCACCGGGTGATCCTTTGCATATTGTTCCGCTTCTAACGGATCTGTAAAGCCCTCAATCTGGCTATCCGGTTCCACGTCCTTGATCTGCCGGATCAGATAGTCCAGCGCCAACTGTTCATCGTCCACTACCAAATAGTGCATCATACGCTGTCCGCCTCTCGCTTTGGAATTAAAATGGTTACCGTGGTTCCTTTTCCGATTTCGCTCTCCAATATGAGTTCGCCCTCGCAAAGCGCCTTAAGCCTGCTTCGCACGTTTTCAATGCCAATGTGGCTGCGGTCTGTGGACAACGCGGCGGACGTGTCAAATCCCGCGCCATCATCGGATACCCGCACCACATAATTCGTATCTGTTTCATCGGAAAAAATCGTTATTGTACCGCCCTTTTGCTTTCTGGTGATGCCATAGCGCACCGCGTTCTCCACCAATGGTTGCACGGTGAGCGTTGGTAAGGAAAATCCTAGGTATCGCAAATCGTACTTCACCTGAACACGGTCGCCAAAGCGCATCTGCTCCAACTTTAAATAGCACTCGGCATGGCGTAATTCCCGGGTAAATGGGATGATGGCGTTTTTGCTCAGCGAATCCAAGTTGGTACGCAGATAACTTGCAAAATCACCAACCGCCTCCTCAGCCCGCTCCGGATCGGATATGCAGAGTTGCTTGATAGCCGTGAGCGAATTGTATAAAAAATGCGGCTGAATCTGGCTAAGCATCATGGTCACGCGGTTTTGCAGCAAATCATTCTCCATCTGCAAGGCGTGTTTTGCGTTCTCCTGCAGTTGCGCCACCATCAGGGCAATCTGCATCACCGTGAAAAACAGAAACCCGATCTGGCAGCCGTAGTTGACCGGCACAAGGTGCAGAAAATAATTGACCACATCCACCACTGCCCCCACGCATACCGGAAGCAGCGAAAGCAGCGTATCATGCGCAGGTTTGTTTTTTTTGAATCTCCATTCGTACTCAAGGCAAGCAATGCAGGTAAGCACCGCAAGTAAGGAGATACTGTTTCCAATGGTTTGCAACTGGTTATAATCAGAAATCCCGGAAAACTGCAGGATTCCCGCCAGCAGCAGAAACCCCGTACTCATCCACGCGGCAATATCCAACGTCATTCGAATTCGGCTTTGCACATAGATTCTTACATACATGGCCGCAAAAATCGGCAACGCATATAGGCTGATGGCGTCTATCAAGCCAATCATGGCCGGATAGGGCAGCATCAGCGACATATATTCAAAATTAGACAGCAGCCACGTACCGCCCGTAATCAGGATAGCAGCAAACAGCAAGCTCTTTCGGTTATTCGGTATGTGGAATACGATGCCTGCAATAGAAATAAGCAGCATGACGATGCCGACCGACAATGTAACGAGGCCGGTAATCAGCGACACGAGATGCTCCCTCAGCATATTCGTAAGTAGATGCCGCTCGGATCCCACCTGCATGCGGTTCAAAAAGCAGGTAATCCGCTCTGATAAATTGCCCTGGTAACCATTTTCCAACACAATTGTTACTTCGTCTGTGGTGGTGATTCCGGGGGATCGAAAGCTCTGCCACACATTGCCCGGCGCGTTAACAAATGCGGGATATGTTCCCGTTTCTCCGAAGGAAAACACAAGCGCCCCATTAACGCGCATCTGTACACGCAGATTGTTGATGCGCATGAGTAAGATTTCGTTCGGTTCAATGGCACGCACAAAGTGTCCCCGCACGGTCACCAAATTACCGTCTGCAAGCGCAAGCGGCGCATCCCTGACGATCGGCACAAAAGTGCCGCCGTCCACCCGATACGCCCCTGCAATCCGCACGGGACACAGCGGGTTATTGTCCTGCAAGCGGGCAGAAGGATCCATGAAAGAAAGTGCGATCAACGTCATGGATACGGCCAACGTCGTATAGCATACGATTCGAAAAAAAGCTTGTGCCCTGGTAGTCATACGTTTCCCCCTAAGTCGTATTCAGTATATCGGTTTTGTCAAAATCTGTCGATCTTTTGTTGCAGTTTTGATGCAATTAAAATTGTATAATTATAAAAAATTAGAATGGAGGTTTTTTTGTGAATCGCCATAGCGAACCGGACATTCTGCCCGAAGGTACATTGACCGGCGTGACAAGCAGTGGTGCATACGCTGGCCCATGCGTTCAATACACGGTCATGAAAGGCGACACCCTCACCAAAATTGCCCATAGATATGGCTCCTCGATCAATATTTTGGTTCAACTGAACCAAATCCCCAATCGTAAACGTCTGTATGTGGGGCAAGTGTTGCTCATACCCGCTCTCGTTCAATAGACATCAACGAATACTTGGCTGCCAAAATGACGCTTCAAGCGTCGTTTTTGTTTATATGCGCCGTATTTTGGTTACAATACGCGCATGTTGTCCACTTGCGTACAGCTTCTAATCTGTATAAACTAGCAATATCTGTTTTTAATCGGAGGTTTTACATGTCAGATTTTCTCGTCTGCAAGGACGTTTGCAAATACTATAAAATGGGTGATCAGACCATCGCCGCTGCAGATCATATCAATCTGTCGTTAAACGAAGGAGATTTCTGCGTAATCGTAGGGCCTTCCGGCGCGGGAAAAACAACCCTGCTGAACATTCTCGGCGGCATGGATACCTGCGACGAAGGGGAAGTCATCCTCGATGGAAATCTCATCAGCAGCTACACCCGCAAGCAACTGACCACCTATCGCCGCTATGACGTTGGTTTCGTCTTCCAGTTTTACAATCTGGTGCAGAATCTGACCGCGCTCGAAAACGTTGAGCTAGCCAGTGAAATCTGCCGTGAGCCGCTGGATGCCAAGGATACGATCGCCCACGTGGGGCTTTCCGATCGAATGCTGAACTTTCCAGCGCAGCTTTCTGGCGGCGAGCAACAGCGTATTTCCATCGCCCGGGCACTTGCGAAAAACCCCAAGATTCTACTCTGTGACGAACCCACCGGCGCCCTGGATTACCAGACCGGAAAGAGCATCTTACAGTTGTTGCAGGACACCTGCCGCAACACCGGAAAAACCGTGATCGTCATCACTCACAATCAGGCAATTACCGCCATGGCGGATCGTGTCATTCACGTGCGCAATGGGCAGGTAACAAAATCCATTGTGAACGAGAACCCCACTCCGGTGGAAAGGATTGAATGGTAGCGTGAACAGGACATATGCAAAACTACAGCGGCGTAGCGTTAAAACAAGCCTGACGCGCTTCTTCTCCATACTTGGCATCGTCGTCATCGGAACTGGTTTTCTAGCCGGTCTTGTTGCCACTGCACCAGATATGAAACTCACAGTAGACCAATATTATCGAGACAATGCCTTTATGGATTTTGATATCAAGGGTACGATGGGCGTCACCGACGACGATGCGGATTATCTTCGCGCATTGGATGATGTGGAGACCGTCATGCCCGCCAAAGTCACGGATGTCATCATGGCAGGTTCCAACGGCACGAGCTATGCCACCCGTCTATATGGCATACCGTTGGAGCAACGCGGCACAAAATCGTTCCTCAATGATTTTGTTCTATTGGAAGGACGGTTGCCGAAAACATCCAGCGAGGTGTTGCTGTGCAGCACCAACCGTTTTACGCAAAACCATAAGGTGGGTGAAACCTTTACCATTTCCGAAGAAAATACAGATTACGAGGATCGTGCGGATACCTATGCGGTGGAAACCTATACCACGGTAGGCATTATTCGGTGTCCGCAATACATGACCGTTGAAACCGAACCATGCAGCGTTGGTACCGGCAAGCTGGAGTTGATTCTCTACACGTTTGAAAGCTGCTATTCCCTCGATGTGTACACGGATCTGTTTTTAACCGTGCGAGGCGCAACCGACATCAATTCTTTTCAATCCGACTACACGGATCTCATGGAACGGATCGGAGACAATCTCGAAACCATCGGCAAGGAGCGCTCCGTCATTCGCTTCGTAACGGTGAAGGAGGATGCCCAGCAGGAAATCGACGATGCGCAGGTGGACTATAACGATGCAAAATCCGATGCGGAAGCAGATTTAGCCGATGCGCGCAAGAAACTCGACGACGCGCAGGTTGAGCTTGCCGACGCCAAGGACGAGTTGGAAACCAACCAGAAAAAATATGATTATGCCCATTATCAATATTACAAGCAGAAGAATGCTTTTGAAAAGGATATTCAATCAAAGCGTGCGGATGCCAGTGCCGCGTTGAACGCCGGTATGATTACACAGGCGCAATATGACGGCATGATTCAGCAAATCGACGAGGGAGAAAAAACTGGGCAGGCAGAATTTAAAAAGAATCATCGTAAGCTGGCCGACGCCAAGGTGAAACTAGCCGACGGCGCCGATAAGCTGGCCGATGCTGAGCAGGAACTGGCCGACGCAGAGCAGGAGTATGCCGACGCAGAGGAGGATCTAAAGCGCGAACTACGGGATGCACAACAGAAAATCGACGATGCGCAAAAGGAACTGGATGATCTGGATGAACCCGAATGGATGCTGCTTGACCGTTCCGATACTGTCAGTTATGCCAGCTATAAAAACAACACCGAAAAAATCGATGCCATTGCAAAAGTCTTCCCCATCTTTCTTTTCTTGGTCGCGGCGCTGGTTGCCTTAACGACCATGACGCGGATGGTGGAGGAGGAGCGCTCACAGATCGGCACGCTCAAAGCCTTGGGTTACTCGGACGGCAATATTCTGCGCTACTATCTAAGCTACAGCATCTCAGCAAGCCTCTTTGGCTGCATCATTGGCGTTGTGGTTGGGTTTAAGTTGCTGCCGTCGGTCATCAGTCAAGCATATAGCATGCTGTACACCATTCCTCCGATTATCACGGTGTTCCGTTGGGGCACCGCGCTGACGATTGCGCCCATCGCCGTATGTTGCACAACGCTCGCAACGCTCTGGGCATGTATTACTTCGTTGCGGGAAAAGCCGTCGCTGCTGATGCTGCCGCGGGTTCCTCAGGCCGGCAAGCGTATTTTTCTCGAGCGGATTCCATTCATCTGGAAAATGCTGAAATTCACGCAGAAGGTCACCTGCCGCAACATCTTCCGCTATAAAAAGCGCTTATACATGACCGTCATCGGCATTGCAGGTTGCACAGCGCTACTGCTGACCGGGTTTGGTTTACGCGACTCCATCAACGACATTGTTGAAAAACAATTTGGCGCGCTTTACATCTTTGATATGACCGTCTTTTTAAAAGATGGAGACGTGCTGAAATCCAACTCCGAAATCGCTGACTATTTCAATACCTCGGATGAAATTGAAAGCTACGCTGCCATCCATGTGGAAGACGGGCGCGTACTCTCTGGCGGTAAATCGGAGAAGACCAACATCTATGTGCCTCAAGTAACCGATGAATTGAAAAAGCACATCCGGTTGCGCACGCGCGATGCCCATGCGGATGTCCCCTTCCATGATGATTCCGTGGTGCTTACGGAGAAAATGTGTGAGCAACTGAATCTTTCGATTGGCGATGCGATCACACTCGAAGACGATGCGGGACAGCAAGTGGAGCTGACCGTCACCGGCATTACGGAAAACTATGTAACGAGTTATGTCTTTATGAGCGATGCGCTGTATCAAAAGCTCTTTCATACTTTTCCTGAATATGACAGCCTCATTGTTTCGGTTGCCAATATTGATTCTGCCACGGAGGAAAGCATCAGCAAAAAGCTGCTTGCTTTTGACGATATCACGCTGGTTCAGTTCAACTCCAGCATACAGGATAGCTTCAACAACCTGATTGGTAACATCAATTATATTGTGTACGTGCTCATTCTCGCCGCCGGCGCGCTGGCCATGATCGTCCTCTACAATCTGACCAACATCAATATTTCCGAACGCAAGAAAGAACTGGCGACCATCAAAGTTCTTGGATTCTACGAGCCGGAGGTTGCCAAGTATATCTACCGGGAGACGACTTTCCTGAGCATTCTTGGTACGCTGGTCGGTTTTGCCTTCGGCGTCTGGCTGCATGCATTCGTCATTAAGACTGCTGAGATGGATGCTATCATGTTTGGCCGCACACTATATGTTCGAAGCTTCCTGCTCGCAGCAGCCGTGACGCTGCTCTTCACCCTGTTGGTGGATCTCATCATGCTGCCAAAAATCCGCAAGATCAACATGGTAGAATCCATGAAGGCAAGCGACTAATGATGGGCATACTCCGCGCATGCCTAACGTCCCGTTTCATATGCGTTTTCTTCTTTGGCACCCTTTTCATAACGGCATGATCCGCGCACGCATATTGTCCCCGTGCTGAATGAATCCCGCCGTTCTCAGCGGGTTGTTGGTAACCGTCATCCGGAGCGCACAGCTTTTGCTCTGCGCTCCTTGCGGATGGATAACACGTTTTTAAAGACCGATTTTTTCAGTGTTTGATCGATCCGTTTCATTTTGATCCGAATACGCCTAATCTCTTTTCCATTCAAGTTTTTCTCCTCCTCTCACTGCGGTTTTGAAAGGCAGTTTTTCAGCGCAAAATACCCTTTCGGCAATTGAACCCACATCTTCAAGCCCGCTGAATTTCAACAAGCAGTTGCCGCTTGATTGCGCCATATGGTGTGGAGCGCAAGGCGCCCATCTAAACTGTGGTATAATCATACCAATGATCTTCCGTTATATGATTGGTTAACTATGTCTGCCTTGAATTTGAACCCATCACCGGATGATCGAACATCACAATTCTAAGAAGGGAGTACTTATGAAAAACGAACTGATTAATCTTGGAATTGGGTTTGCAACCGGGCGAAAGAATTTTCGCAAGGTGCTCAATTCCTACCTTTATAGCTGGAATGAATCTGGAATTCGAAGCAAACTGCAAAAAAAAGTAAACCTAAATCTATTTGTGGCATATGATTTGGATTATTCCAATACGCAGTCAACGGATTTTACCAATTTAAGTCAGGATATTGTAGATTCCTTTGACGAAATTTTCTTTCTTGGCACCAAATATATGCAGAAGGAAACCAACCGTCTCATCGCTGATGAACAGCTGCTGGAAAGCGAGACAAAGCTCCTCTTTGGAACCGGCTATGCCGCAAAAAGAAACTCAATCATGTATGCCGCGATCGAAAGAGGCATGGATTATGTCCTGTTTCTGGACGACGATGAATACCCTGTTGCGGTCACAAATAATCGAGGCGTCTGCCTTTGGGGCGGCCAGTACATCCTGCCGATGCATTTGCAGAACATTGGAAACGCGGATATCACCATTGGGCATCACTGCGGCTACATATCTCCGATTCCCAAAATCGGTTTCAACGGTACGTTGACCGAATCTGATTTTGGAAAATTTATTGAAGCCATCAGCAATGACATCGTTACCTGGGATTCTGTACGATTCAATATGAAAAATGGCGGCGTGACCTATGCCGACACCTCCGTATTAGTCTCCAACGATCCTGTCCCAGTGACGGAGATCAACCATTGCAAATTCATTTCCGGTTCGAATCTATGTATCAATCTCACACAACCGGAGCGGACATTCCCATTTTTTAATCCCCCTGGCGCCCGCGGCGAAGACACTTTTTTAAGCACACTGCTCTCGGATCGCAAAGTCATGCAGGTTCCTTGCTATACCTTTCATGATGGTTTTTCTGCGTATCGGCACTTGTTGGACGGGGTACTGCCCATTCATCTTGAACCGATTTCCACAACCAGCAGCGTGGTCGTTGCCCGTTTTCTCAGTGCCTGCATTGGTTGGATTCGTTATAAGCCCCTGTTGGTTTACATCACCAATCCTGATCAATATGAATCTATCATTCGCGGAATGAAGGCCACGCTGAACGAAACGCTGCCCAAACTCTGCAGCTATTTTAATCAGCCTGATTTTATGAAGATTTCCGATGAGCTGGCTAAGTATACGCGAAATATGAAACGGCATCATACCCAGTTTATGCAAACCCAATCCGCCTGGAAAAAGCTATATGCGCAACAATAAACCTGCCAGCTTATTTATAAGATGAATCATTCCCCGCATCACCAACCCGGTGTTGACGGGAAATGATTTGATTGGCATCCGCATGATTTCTGCTGATACAAAACGGAGTTTTAAGCCTTTCCGTGCTGTGCATGCCGGTATTCCCGTTCGGCTGCACGCACGTTTTTGCGATACAGATAAACGGCAGTACGAACGCCGCACAGCAATGCACACAATGCAAACACCAGCAGTAACCACTTGCTCATCGCGCAGCCAAGAAAATTCATGGCCGGGTTTACCCGATCGATACAGAAAAATACAATGAACAGGCTGCTGAGTATGATATTCGCATGGCACAGTGTATTCCATGCACGATGCTGCTCCATTTTCACGCTCCTTCCGAAAAGCAGAGGATATCGCTGCACCTGCGGCCGCCGTTGACAGGCCGATTGACCAACTTTCCCTGAAAGATCATCGCCGCCGTCGCGCCGCCATCCAAATTGTAGGCCTCTTTACAGCCGAGTTCCGCCATGATCTTCGCAAGTTCTTCCAATGTTAGCCCGTTGGAATACCCTTCCTGGCGGCCATCTGCAACCAGCAGGCAATAATGCCCCGGTACATAGTAACCGATGGCACAACGGGGATTTTTTCTCCGAATTCTGCTGTGCGATGTATCTGCCACCGATCCGTCTTTCACCAGTTGCGGCCCAAACGACCATGCTTGATAGGCGTCGCGGGCAATCCTTTCCAGCGAGAAAATTTCCGTCTCCTGATATACCCGCATCACGCCGTCTGTTTGCAGCACGCAGACATCCGTGCTCATCGAATCCCGATACAGCTCCCCGTTTCGAATGACAGTACCCACATCCCGCACGCCGTAATAGTCGCCCGTTACCGCAAGAATCGCATCGTTCGCGCGTGCCATCTCCACGGGCATTTGTATGATGCCTTGCCCAAAGCCATTTTTTGCAAATGCCGTTTGAAAGATCTTGATATTCCGCACCCATACATCCGCAACAAAATAAGTCACGCCGTTTTCCTGCACACGCTCCACCGAAACCCGCAGTGTTTCGCTCTGGTGACTCAGCAGCGCATCCGTTCCCGTTTCAAACGCGGGAAATACCGCGGAAAAATCACCTGGCTCGACCATAGGTGATGGTTTGTGTTCCATCGGCTCACAGGTTGTTTCTATCAGCGCTGCTTCTTGTTGCACATATGCAGGGGACGGTGACGCTTGCGGCGTGCTGGAAAGCTCCACCCGTGAATCCACCGCCTTGGCCGGCTCTGCCGCTGATCTCCCCTTCACTTCTCCGCCGCACGCCGGTACGAACGCATACAGCATGCCAAAGAGAATCATCAGGGTCGAGAACACCATCGTATCCAGCAGGATGAGCCATTCGCCCTCCAGCTGTCCATGTCCATTCTGTCTAGTCGACACCTGCCTCCTCCTTATACAGACGCACATACCGCCCCCTGTCTCCCGGTTGTTTGATGACATGCCGTTCGATGAGGCAGACCGGTACAATGAGCTTCTGCGCCTTGATGGGACGATTCGGTACAATGTGATTCTGCGCCTCCAAAAAACCGTCAAGTTTGGATTGTCAACTGGTTACCAGCCACCTGAATTGACAGCGACAATTGCATGACCAAATTGCCGCCGTTCAGCCGCATTGGTTATGGCGGAGCGGTCTTAGAAAGCATATGCGCATTACGCCCCGAAAAATCACGATTCCATCAACTCAGCCACAAAAAAAACGGGGCTTTTCGCACCCGCCTCAACCGCTCAACATTGATCGTCTTTCGTTGGATCGCCGCTTTTTGCTTGCACTGCGTATCAATACGGTCGATAGAACGCACGAACCAACCGTCCCCATTTGATAATTCCTTTTAAATAGTTTTTTGATAGACCGATATGGAAGCTTCCTGTTCAGGTTCTTCTCTTATCGATCATTTCGCTACGATTTGCTTCGGCTTATCGTCCGCATCCACACGCTCCGCAGCGGTAAGCACGGCCTGCCGAAACACCTCGTACCGTTCCTGATAGATGACGGAGGTGTGGTTGGTTTCACAAACGAGCTTCAGCCCAAATCGTCTGGAGAGCCGCATGCCTTCTTCCGTTACATTGTCGGTGATCAACCAATCTATGCGATCGCGCAGCGCTTCATAGGGTTCCATAGCCGCGCAAAGCAGACGCGTGGTGAGCCCACGGCCACGATAGGCTTCCGCCACGGCGATGCAGCAAAGGAACAGATGCAGCGGTCCATTGGAACCCTCGCGCAGATCTGTGATGTCCTCGAGGATCATATCCTTATCTTGATACGTGCCCGTCTGCAGCCCTGCCAGCACCGCATCTGTGACTGGAAACAGATTGACAAATCCAGCGATTGCTCCATCTTTTCCCGCCGCCACGGTGGTATATGGATATTGTAAATACCAGCTATACGCCTCCTCGGCGGGCGTGATAAAGGCATCATCATAGCAGCTTGCTTCCAGCGCTTGCATCTGCACAAAGTGTTCTTGCATCAGTACGCCCGGCGCAAGCAATTGCGGCAAGTCCTCCGCATACGCTGCGATGAGACGTTCCTTTTCCTGACGGGACAGTTTTTTAATCCTCACCTCGCGCCGCAGCGCCGCCGCTCGATCTGCACATATCTCCCGATAAACAACGCGCACCGGTAGACGGCCCCTTGTATATTTGGCGCCCTTGCCACTGTTGTGAGCCGCAACGCGGCGCGGGATATTATCTGTGATTCCAGTATATAACGTGCCGTCCGCGCAGCGCAGCAAATAGACAAAATATTGCATGTCACTCTCCTTGCACAGTCGAATCCTTGGCATGGCTGCAATCGCCTGCGTTCTTTTGATCATAGCACATGTTCAACCCACTTTTCCACCATGGCATGTCTGCTTAGCTACGGCTGCACGGTGGGATTCGGATTTTTCTCGCCAGCCTATCGCTGCACACATTCTTGCACACATTGCTTTTCCATAGTCCCTGTGATAGAATTTTCTAGATTTCATCAGAAAAATGTGAGGTATTATTTATGCATGCAATTGTGACGGTCGTGGGCAAGGATCGTGTTGGGATCATCGCAGGTGTCTGCGTGGCGCTGTCCAACATCCAGGTTAACGTACTCGATATCAGTCAGACCATCTTGCAGGATATGTTCACCATGAACATGCTTGTGGACGTCTCCACAGCCTCCGTCGGTTTTGCGGAGATCGTTTCCGTCCTGAATCAGGAAGCGGAGTGTCTAGGCGTAAGCATTCGTATCCAGCGCGAGGATATCTTCAACGCGATGCACAGAATTTGAGGTGAAGCACATGCTCAATCAACAGGAAATAACTGAAACGCTGCAGATGATCGACAATCAGCATCTCGACATTCGTACAATCACCATGGGCATTTCCCTGCGTGGCTGCGCACACAGCAGCGCAAAAGTTACCGCACAAAAAATATACGATCGAATTACCGCTTGTGCCGAACGGCTCGTTCCCGTAGGCGAGGAACTGGAGCGGGAAATGGGCATTCCCATTGTCAACAAACGCATTTCCGTAACCCCCATGGCCATCATTGCCGAGTCCAGCGATACGGATGACTATGTCATCTTTGCAAAAGCGATGGACCGTGCTGCAAAAACCTGCGGCGTGAACTTCATCGGCGGATTTACCGCATTGGTCGAAAAAGGGTTTACAACAGGCGACAAAAAGCTCATCCTCTCCATTCCTGAGGCGCTGGGCGTCACGAACTATGTTTGCTCCTCCGTAAACATCGCTTCCACGCGCGCAGGCATCAACATGGACGCCGTCCAACTGATGGGCCAAATCATTCGGCAGACCGCCGAGCGCACCAAAGCACACGATGGACTTGGGTGTGCAAAGCTCGTGGTATTCACCAACGCTGTGGAGGATAATCCTTTTATGGCAGGCGCTTTCCATGGTGTTGGTGAACCGGACTGCGTCATCAACGTTGGGGTATCCGGCCCAGGCGTGGTGTATCATGCGCTAAAAAAGGTCAAGGGAGAATCCTTCAACGTCGTAGCCGAGACCATTAAAAAAACCGCATTTAAGGTGACGCGCATGGGTCAACTCATCGCACAGGAAGCCTCCGCACGGCTTGGGGTTCCCTTTGGCATTGTCGATCTGAGCCTCGCCCCCACTCCGGCGCAAGGAGATTCCGTCGCGCGCATTCTTGAGGAAATGGGACTTGAGGTTTGCGGTACCCATGGCACCACCGCTGCCTTGGCACTGCTCAACGATGCGGTCAAAAAGGGTGGCGTTATGGCATCCTCTCAGGTTGGCGGTCTTTCCGGCGCGTTCATTCCCGTGTCCGAGGACGAAGGGATGATTGCCGCTGCACTCTCCGGCGTGCTGACCATCGATAAGCTGGAAGCCATGACCTGCGTCTGTTCCGTTGGACTTGATATGATTGCAGTGCCGGGCAACACGCCAGCATCGACGATTTCCGCCATCATCGCGGATGAAGCAGCCATTGGCATCATTAACAACAAGACTACCGCCGTGCGTATCATTCCCGCACCGGACAAAAATGTTGGCGATCTGGTTGAGATGGGCGGCCTGCTTGGCAGTGCGCCGGTCATGCCGGTACATGCCGAGTCCAGCGCGGCTTTCATTGCCCGCGGTGGACGCATTCCCGCGCCGCTCAACAGCCTGCGTAATTGAGAACGCATCAAATAAATTTTTGTGCACATTCCCTGCATACGCATATTCATGGTTCAATCGGAAAAAATGGACTATGACTACCAATTTGCAATTGGAAAGGAGCAATACAAATGGATCAGGGATTTCTGAAAGATCGGTTTCAAGGGAAAACGATGATTGTTACCGGTTTTGCTACCGGCATTGGCCGGGAAACAGCCATCCGCGCTGCGCAGGAGGGCGCCAAGCTTGTGTTGGCGGATCGAAAAGTCCAAGAATCGCGGGACACGCACGAAGAGATTCGTCAGTTGGGCGGCGAAGCCCAGTTTTTAGTGATCGATCTGACCGATTCCGTCAACGTCAAACGCATGGTCGATCTCGCGGTCACCACCTATGGTGGTTTGGATATCGCAATCAATAATGCCGGCGTTATGGGAAAGCCCAGTCCGGTTCATCTACTCGATGAAAAAGATCTGACCGAAACCATGAACAACAATTTTATGTCTGTGTTCTATTGCTGCCGGGAAGAACTCCGCGTACTGGTGGCGCAGGGGCGAGGCGGTGTCATCGTCAATAACGCTTCCATTGCGGGGCTAGTAGGTCTGCCCGGTAATGCAGCCTACGTTGCATCCAAGCACGCCGTAAATGGTCTCACGCGAAACATGGCGTTGGACTATGCAAAATATCAGATTCGGATCAATTCTGTCAATCCGGCAGGAACCGATACCCCCATGGTGGAGGAAGCGATGGCGTTCGTAAAAGCGAGCCTGGATACCGCGTTAAAGGCGGGCGTCGATCCCGCGGAGGCGCAGGGCATGGCCGGTCAAAAAACACAAAATCTCCAAAAACGCAATGCCAAAGCCCGTGAACAGGCGGCTTCCATCCTATATCTGGCATCGGACGATGCTGCCCACATCACCGGCACGCTCTTTGCGACGGATGGCGGCTGGACATCGTTTTAGTCTCCTTACTCTGCTCCGTTATCGTGCAGATCCATCGATTTTTATGTTCATAAACTTTCCGTGCGGCGAAAATGATGCATACAAAATGCCTTGCCTCATCGATCGAACGAAGGCAAGGCATTCTCAAATCAGGTTCTTAAATTACAGAATCGTAAAATAAAGCAGCACAATGACACCAAGCACAATCCGATACAAACCAAACACCTTGAAATCGTGTTTCTTAATATAGCTCATCAGGAACTTAATGACAAAGATCGATACGCCAAAGGCAACCGCCATCCCCAGTCCGAGCGTCAAAAATTCTGCACCCGTAAACGCAAACCCGAATTTTAAAATTTTCAGTGTGCTCAACCCAAACATCACCGGCACGGCAAGGAAAAATGTGAATTCCGCCGCTGCGACTCTGGATACGCCAAGCAGTAATGCGCCAATGATCGTCGCGCCCGAACGGGATGTGCCAGGAATGATGGACAGTACCTGAAACAAACCAATCAGCAACGCCGTTTGATAGGTAATGTCTGATAGCCGCTTAATTTTAGGCACGCGCTTTTGATTCCAGTTTTCAATGACGATGAACGCGACACCGTAGACAATCAAAGCCACGGCAATGACGGCCGGCGTGTGCAGATGTGCATCAATGACATCATCGAATAAAATGGTTACGACAGCGCCCGGGATACAAGCGACCACGACCTTCAACCAAAGAGAAACCGTTTTTTTCTTTACGGCAGGCTGCGTCTTATCTTTAAATTGGAAGGGAACCATCTTTTTCCAAAACAGAACCACAACCGCTATAATCGCGCCCAGCTGTATGACCACAAAGAACATTTCTTTAAATGCCTCGCTCATGTTCAGCTGTAAAAACTCATCGATGAGCAACATATGGCCTGTGCTGCTGATGGGTAGCCACTCAGTCACGCCCTCCACGATGCCCAGTATCAGTACTTTTATCATCTCGATTATATTCATAACCTGCCCCACTTTACGTTTTTATTGAACATGTCAATTGCGTCCCATCCACTCGGCTAGCAAAGAGGACTGTCCATCCTGTATTTCCTTGCTGACGCAGTCTTAGCCAAGACACGCCGCTTATTCCGACTCAGTGCTTTTCAATCCGTCCGCATCAGTTTCTCAGTGTTCCAAAAAAGAACAGTGCGACAGTACCGGGACCGGTATGTGCGCCAATGACGGTGCCGACATTGTTGATGACAACCTTGCCATTGAGGGACGGAAACTTGGCCTCGATCAAATCGGCAACCTTGCGCGCATCGTCATAGCAAGCAGACATGGACATAAAGCACTTGCCATCGTATTCCAATCCGCCGTTAGCAAGCTCCTCCATCTTCTGCACCATGGCCTTGATAACGCGGTTCTTGCCCTGAATTTTAAAGCGCGGCGTTAAGTGGCCCTGCGCATCCATGTTGAGCAACGGACTAATATTGAATACATTGGCGATTGTTGCGGACGTACGGGAAAGTCGTCCTCCACGCCAATAGCTGGTCAGATCGGTTGAGAAAAACCAGTGATGCACATGCAGCTTGTTTTCCTCCGCCCACTTGGCCGCTTCCGCAAGACTCACGCCTGCGTCGCGCAGGTCGGCAATGGCATCCACCAACATGCCGTAGCCGGACGATGCCCCCAGCGAATCCACAACGATGATCTGGCGCTCTGGATATCTTTCGGACATTTCGCGCTGCGCAATCTGCGCGGAATTGGATACGCCGGAAAGTCCCGAGGATAGGCAAACGTGCAAAATGTCCTTGCCCTCCTTCAGCATTGGCTCCCAAAATGCCCAGAACTGCTCGGTATTGACCTGAGAAGTTGTTGGCATCGCACCGGCTGAAATCCTTTGATAAAACACATCAAAGGACATAGTCTTTCCGAGATCATCGGGATACAGTGTCCCATCCATTAGATAATGAAAGCAGACATAAGGAATATGACGCTGTTCGAAATACTCTGCGGACATATCCGCCGTGGAGCAACAGGTTACAATAAATTGTTCCATTTTTCGTTTTCTCCCTTATCTTTCGTATTCAATTTGAGCTAGGTTTCTACCCATCAGCGTGCCCATTACGCTCGCCATCATCAGACCGCGGGTCCATCCGCTGGAGTCGCCAAGGCAATATAGCCCCAACATACTGGTATTGAAGTGTTCATCCATTTTAATACGATTTGAATAGAACTTCAGCTCCGGCGAATACAGCAGCGTCTCTGTCGAGGCAAAGCCCGGCACCACCTGATCGACCGCGGCAATAAAATTTATGATGTTGACCATTGAACGATATGGCATCGCGGCGGTAATATCGCCCGCCACAGCATCCGGCAACGTGGGGCGTACGTTAGACTGGCTAAGCTCTTTAGCCCAAGTGCGCTTTCCGCTCAAAATATCGCCGTAGCGCTGGACAAGGATATGGCCCGCCCCCAGCATATTGGTCAATTCGCCCACTTTCTGCGCATAGGAAATAGGCTGATTAAACGGTTCATTAAAGTTGTGGGAACACAGTATGGCGAGGTTGGTATTGTCGGTTTTCAAATCTTTATAGGAATGTCCATTGACCACGGCAAGATCGTTGTCGTAGTTTTCCTGGCTAACAAACCCGCCAGGATTCTGGCAGAAGGTGCGCACCTTGTTTTTAAACGGCAAAGGATAGCCGATCAGTTTGGACTCGTAGAGGACTTCGTTGACCTCCTCCATGACCTCGTTGCGAACCTCAACGCGAACGCCGATATCCACTGTGCCAGGCGCATGGGCAATGCCATGCTCTCCGCAGAGCTTATCCAGCCAATCCGCACCGCGTCGTCCGGTTGCCACCACCGTATTCGTGGCTAAAATTTCTAATTCTTCTTTACCATTGCCAACGCGCACACCAAGACAGCGATTATCGCCCAATAGAAGATCAGAGCACGCAAACCCAAACATCATCTCCACGCCGTTGTCTTGCAGATAATGTTCGATGGCCAAGTAAATATTCTGCGCACACTCAGTGCCCAAGTGACGAATCGGGCAATCGACAAGTTTCAGTCCTGCCTTGATGGCATTTTTGCGGATGGTTTTCACCGCATTGGAATTGCCGATCCCTTCGATCTTTTCATCCGCGCCAAACTCCAGATAGATTTTGTCCACATAATCAATCGTATCCTGCGCCAGTTCCGTGCCAATCAGGCTGGGCAGATCACCACCTACTTCGCAGGACAGTGAGAGTTTGCCGTCCGAAAATGCGCCTGCGCCGGAAAACCCAGTGGTGATATGGCAATATGGTTTGCAGTTGACACAATGCTTGGTTTTGTTTTTTGGACAATGGCGTTTTTCAACAGCCTGTCCCTTTTCCACGAGCACAATATGCTGTTTGCTGCCCTTGCGCAACATTTCCAGCGCCGTAAAGATGCCCGCCGGGCCGGAACCAATGATGACTACGTCCGTTTTCATGTTCAGCAATTCCCCTTCTGGTTCACACATCAACAAACGCCATCCTCATGGTGGCGTTTGTTGAATGACTATCTATTTGTTTAACTATAACACTGTCAGCATATCCATGGCAATGCAAATATCATCAGAATGATCGAATTAATGTTAATACCTACATTTTTCCTTGACAAGGTATCTTGCAAATGCTAAAATAATTACGGTTTGTAGTTGAAATAATTATTTCTGGGTGTAGCGCAGCTTGGTAGCGTGCTTGAATGGGGTTCAAGAGGCCGAGAGTTCAAATCTCTCCACCCAGACCACGAAAGTTAGGTTAAAACAGATGCTTTTCTGCATTTGTTTTAACCTGTTTTTTGTTACACTGTAATCAAGAAAATTTAAATTTTGCGAGGTAAAATAATTGAAAACATTAATTATGATAAGCGGCACAATGGGTGTTGGTAAAACAACTACTTGTAGAGAACTACAAAAAATATTGCCTCGCAATGTTTTTCTCGATGGTGATTGGTGTTGGGATATGCAGCCTTTCGTTGTTAATGAAGAAACTAAAACTATGGTTATGAAAAATATTTGTTTTCAGTTAAACCAATTTTTAAAGTGTTCTCAATATGAACATATTATTTTTTGTTGGGTAATGCACGAACAAAGTATCATTGACTCCATTTTATCCT
>JAVVXB010000031.1:0-36815 GCA_036651815.1 Clostridia bacterium | reverse complement strand
CAACGTCACGGTGGTTGCAATTTGTTCCGGTGACCAGGTTACCCGTCGCTTTTCCATGATGCCTGCGACGAAATCATCGGTACGCTTTCTCCTTTGGCTTGGAGCGTTTGCGACGCGTGCCCTGCGAAGCCTTTCCCGGGTTAGTCTGTGCCGTCTACATACGAGAAATCGCACGGTCCATTTTGGAGCGATACCGCATTTCGTCATTGACGGTCATGAGATATGCAACCGTATATGGGGCTCAAGCGAGGCGCTGGCACTCAATGGAAACGTGGAGGATTTTATCGTTACAAACAATTCTATACACAACAACGATAACATCGGTATTGATTTCATTGGATTTGAAAGGGTTGCGTCTGGAAAAAACGACTATGTACGCAACGGCGTTTGCAGCGGCAATACGGTGCATGATATTGACTCTTGCAGGAATCCTTCCTACGGCGGGGAGCGCAGTGCAGGGGGTATTTACTGCGACGGCAGCAAAAACATTCTAATCGAGGACAACACCATCTACACCTCAAATTTTGGCATAGAGGTCGCCAGCGAGCATTACGGAAAGAGCACTTCCGATATGACGGTCCAAAATAATTTAGTTTATAATTGTCATAATGCAGGCCTCATAATGGGTGACTACGATGCTGAGCGTGGAATCGCAACAGACAATAGAATTATCCGTAACATATTTAGTGGCAACGACACTCTAAATGGCGGCTACGGTGGACTTTGCCTTCAATATGGCGTGAAGAACAATGTGATTGAGGACAATCTCTTTTACGCAAATGCATCCATCTTTTTTTCGTCGATCACAGTACTTTCACGTCGGGAGACGCTCGTTTCACTCTTTTAGCGAGGGACGCTTGCGCCCCTCGCTAAAGTTCCAGCAAAGAATCAAAGACTGCACAATTGCTCAACAATCTCGAGCGGTGGATATTGTCCGCTTGCCATTGCCGCCCTTACCTCTGCCATTTCCGGCACGGCATCGGAAGCACCCGTGCGCTGGACACAGAGTGCAGAGGCGGTGGTTGCAAGACGGAGCGCTTCGGCAGGTGAAAAATCATTGAGCATCCCATAGAGAAAATAGCCTGTAAAAGTATCGCCTGCCGCAGTTGTATCGACAGCTTTAACCGCATAACTCGCAGCACGCCAAGTTCCCATACTATTATGATAAACAGAGCCGCGTTTCCCAAGCGTGAGCAGTATACCGCAGTGCGGATAGCGTGCCGACAGAATCGGGAGGATATCGTCTTCACAGTTGCAGCAAGCGAGCTGTTTTCCCTCGACTTCATTAATGATAAGCCAATCCAACCGATCTAAAGGGTATTCAAGCACGCCATGCTCCATAGGAGCGGCGTTAAACGCGACCTTGAGACCGCGTGCCGCCGCCTGTTCGATCATGTATCCGACGAGATTCGTTTCATTCTGGAGTAACACAAGTCCCTTATGATCAAATTGATTTAGCGTGTCATCGATGAGTGCATGTGTCAACGCTCTATTTGTCCCACCAAAGAGCAGGATGCAATTCTGCCCGGCATCATCGACTTGAATGATTGCATTGCCGCTTAGTCCCTCTGAACGGATCAAGAAGGATACATCTACATTGCTTTCACAGAGCTTATCACGTAACATATCGCCATCCCGGCCAAGCAAACCAGCATGGAGGATATTGTTACCGGCTTTTGCGGCGGCAATAGACTGGTTCAGTCCTTTTCCGCCACAGTTGATCATCAGGCTTTTACTTGCCTTGGTTTCCCCTGGCTGCAAGAAATGATCGACACGATATGTATAATCGATGTTCAGCGAGCCAAAATTAAGTATGCGCATAGTGTATGTCCTTTCCCCAAAATCGACTTTTGAATCCTGAATATTGAACCAGAGCGATCGGTAGTTTTGCAGCGTTTCACCGAACACCCTTTTTCATTATAACACAGCCATAGGGCTGCTCTTCACTGGTGGAAACTGCCACATAGGCGTGCTCAGCTTTTTCGTAAAAAGCAGTACGCGAGATAAAGCCGACATAGGCAGTTGGCTCATGATTCTCAACAATGGTGATGACCTCTTTTGATAATAGTGATTGAATAACAAAATCGTGCGCCTACCGTTACAGCCCCTCAAGGGTAATGCGAAGCTCGGCAAGCGGCATATGCTGTTGTGCTCCATACACGTCGCGATCGCCGCAGGTTCCCGATGGAATCTCACGGTCGTAAGTGATTTTTAGGCCCAATGCCGTATCAAAATATACAATGTTTTGTATGCGTGAGCTTGCTATATGATACTGCGAGGCGATGCATTCCGCTGTAATCGCGCCGCTTTGCTTTACGCACGCATATGTATCTGCGTTGTCGAACAACACATCTAACGTAATCTGAAAAGGCCCGCTGTTTTTAGAGCGAATCACAGAGGCAAGATCATATAAACGATATTCGGCCATTACTTGATGTCCTCCATATCCCACACAACCGGTTCAACCGGAAATAGATTTGTTGCTTCCTCGTTGGAAATCTCCATCAAATGATATACGGAGAAAGCATATACACGGCCAAATGAAACGTCGCTCGGTGCGAAGGGAAACGCAAGATTTCCCGCCGTGGACTTTCTGCCCTCGTAACCAAAGTGTAGCAGCGTTGAGCGCAGAGTAGCACAAACGGCATTCGCTTGGCGCTGAGTTTTGGCAATGACTTCAAACAGGAGTCCGACTTCGTGAGGCAATTCACGCTTGGGTTCGCTTTTGCCGAGCACTGCATTCCATCCGTAGTTCAAAAAATGAATCTCATAAGGATCTGTATAAATATTCTTATAATATTCACGAACCTGCTCTTCAGCGGCGGCTTCAATTTTGTCGAGCTGGCGGATCATCAGCGGATCCCGTACGCCAGCAATCACAAACGTTCGATAGGCGACTGTCCTAGCGCCTTCCAACTTTACACAGTATTGACTAGTGGGCTGGAGTTGGCTGCCGCTGACATACACTGAACCCTTCGTGCGCTGCTCAAAAGAGCATGCGCTCAGATCCATGACGATACCGGGACCATGCAGGATATAGGGATGCTCCTTCTCATAAAATGTATGGGCTGCAACAGAAAGCGGCGTGCATCTGCGTGCATCTGAAAGCGGCTCAACGCTGAAGCCGTCCTCGTAAACTGTGCCGAGCATGCAGTCTTTTGTGGTACCAGGAATCGCACAAAGAGCTGCGCACTCGAGTATTTTACCGATATGATAGCCGTACGCTAGTTTCAATCCATGGTATTGGCAAAATGCAGCAAAAGGGCTTGGGTCGTATGCCCTGCCTCCGATGATCAACTGATATCCTTGCTCAAGTGCATACAAAAACGGCTCATGGCCCATTTGGGCAACGACTGAAACCGTCTCTTCCAATTGTTCTGGGGTAAGCTCAGGCACCTCGTTTCCGAGCGGTATGACACGGCCTTCAAGCAACCTTTGCTTTACCATGTCCTTTGGAATATCTGCCCATATTACAGCGGTACGAAGTGCATACAGGGAATGATCACTCATAATCTGCCGAATAATGGAGACGGTATGTTCCACATGCACGCGGCCGCCAGAACCGCCGGCAGAGCCGATGAGAACGGGGATGCCAGCGCGTGCAGCTGCCATAATAATAAGTTCGAGATCTCGATGCATAGCCTCATCGCTGACAATGGCTACGCCGGCACCAAGTTTATGGGGACCGGCGTCGGTGCTGCCGGCATCGACGATGATGGCATCGGGATGCGCAGCCATGCCGCGTTCAAATGATTCCTGCGGGAACCCATAACCCAGGATACCGCAGGGTGCAAGTATTTTAATAGACTTCATGTGTTCTCCTATAAATTTATTTTTTCATTAAGATTTCCATGTTTTTCTACCGTGTTCGCATCAATATAAAGATCAAAAATTCTCGAGAAGATCATGGCGTCCGCTGCTGCAACCAATGCTACGTCAATGCTGAGCAACAGAAATCCAAAATCAAAGAAATAGATCAATAGCAAGGGAATGGCATTGAACAAGACCATGACAATCGTTCCCAAAGGATTTGCCATGCTCATAAGAAAAGCGTTTTTAATGGTATTGCATATGCTGTTGTCAAACTGTGCCTGTAACGGGAAAACAAAAGTCAATACGACTACATAGACAAAAGAAACAATGCAGAGCACAACAAAAAATGCAATGCGAAAGGCCGAACTGTTAAGCCGAAAGACAAAATACCAATTGAATATTAACGCAGCGCCCACAACCGCAAAAACAAGCCAAAGGAGCGTCGATTGCCGAAACTCAAGCCGGAAAACCTGAAAGAAATCCCGATATGAGCGGCCTTGCTTACGTAGATTATTCAAAACTACCCTGCATAACGCAGTTGTGGCTGCACCCGCCGTAACGATGGGAAGACAGCATAAGAGCCAAAGGATGTTTAAGACAAATAGTTCCCCGATTTTAAGTAAAAACGTAACAACGGGTCCGTCATACCGAAATAAGTTGTTCATAGTTCGACTTCCTTTCATATATAGAATACGTTTCCGTGCCTTGCGAAACAAGATAATCGCTTAATTTTGATACATTTTGTGCTTGTTTTTGAAACTGCATAAAATACAGATATGTTAAACTGACATAACAAACCTACAGATCATCAAACCACATTCCCCGACATGTTTGGCGGGATCAACACGCATTGCGGAGGGAGAAACATCATGAAGAAATCAATTGCTCTATTGCTCTGCCTGATAATGGCATTTTCGTTTGTTGCATGTAGCACGAATGCCCCCATGCCTGCAGAAGATCAGACGGTGCTCGAGCCCACGGAAGAAACGAAGACCGTTGAGACGGAACAAAAAGAACCCGAACACATCGTTTTTGCGTATATGACGCGCAATGACATTCCCGAGACAACGGAACTGCAGCGCATTCAGAAACTTATCAACGAATACACCATCGAAAAGATCAACACAGAGGTCGAGCTAGTACTGATTGCACAAAGCGATTACTCCACGCAAATCAACCTAATGCTTGCCGCTGATGAGCAGGTTGATATTTTCCGTGCCATGAACGGATATCCGACGCTGGATTACATCAGAAATGGAAGCGCGTTGGATATTACGGATTACTTGGATACCGATCTGAAGGATGCTGTCGGTGTTTTATACGACCGCCTGCTGATGCCTTCGACGGTTGACGGCCGCGTCTATGGAATCAATACGGTTGGATCAAACTATGTCCCCACCGGTTGGTGCTATCGATCCGACATTGCAAAGGAACTTAATCTTGATATGAGCAGCGTCAAGGACGTGTTTGCGCTCACGGATATATTTGCACAGGTTAAGCAGGCTTATCCGGACATGATTATGAATGACCCAAGCCGTATGAATAATATTTTTGCGGCATATCTTCAGAGTACGTTGCACATGGATGCGCTTGGGAATGATGCCGCCAATCCGTATTCCGGCGTAGTCTTTGGCGAGGATTCCACCGTCGTGAACGCATTTGAATCCGACGCTTTTAAGGAACTTGTGAATTTGCTTCGCACCTGGTATCAGAATGGCTATTTTGCTAAGGATGCCGCCACGTCCACGGCAACCACAGCCGAACTTGCCTCCTCCGGCAATTTGTTCTCTATGCTGGCTGGTCTTGGCAACCCGAAGATCGCTTCGAACTTTACTAATAACTATGGCTATCCATATGAAAGCATCAAGATCAGTGACAGCTACATGCAAAGCTACAACTATGATGTTTGGATGATCAATTCATCAACAAAAGTACCGGAAGCTGCGGCAAAATTCCTCAACCTTACCTTTACGGACGAATACATTCATAACCTGCTAAGCTTCGGCGAAGAGGGCGTTGACTATGTATTTGATGCGGACGGCTTCGTAGTGCCTCCGGAGGGATATGCTTCTCTCGCAGACGTACCCTACACCTGCAACCTGAACTATTTCATGTGGGGTAGCAAGTGGCTGAGCCACCGCGCACTTGGCGGTCTAAACAAAGAAGATTTCCAGCAGAACAAGGCCGACAACTATGCCGCAAAAGCCTCTTATTTTTACGGATTCGTGTATGATTTCTCCAAGGTACAGGCTGAGTATCTGGCTGTAAGCAATATCTGGACCGAGTATAAGATGGGATTTTGGACTGGCTCACTCGATGTTCAATCGGCATTGGAAGAAATGAATACCCGTCTGTATGCCGCAGGGCTACAGACGATCCTCGATGACAAGCAGGAACAATTAAACACATGGCTTGCTAGTATTCAAAAATAACTGTTTCGCTTGATATTTAGTTAGGTGCAGTTCGGCGTCGCACGTATTGCGACGCCGAATATTGATACCTATAAGGAGAACCGCCATGGAGAAACAACGACGCACCAAAGCCAAACGTATAAACACACTCAGCATGCTGCTGATTGCTGCTCCCGGCATCATTTATCTATTGATCAACAATTATGTTCCGATGGCCGGGTTATTTATTGCCTTCAAAAACTATAAATTTAAATTGGGAATTTTCAGAAGCCCGTGGTGCGGCTTCGACAATTTTCGGTTTCTTTTTGTATCCAATGATGCGTGGATCATTACGAGAAATACACTTCTTTATAATCTGGCGTTTATTGCCATTGGTACAATTGCCGCATTGACGGTTGCCATACTGCTCTATGAGCTGGGACAAACGATAAAAGCAAAGTTTTTTCAGTCTGCATTATTGTTTCCGCATCTTGTTTCTTGGATCATTGCATCCTACTTGTTCTATGCCCTGCTCAATTCCTCCAACGGCTTTATTAATCAATCCATCATGCCGTTATTTAACGTCGAAACATTCGACTGGTACGCCGAAAAAAAATTCTGGCCGTTTATTCTCCTGATTGTTTATCTTTGGAAGCATACGGGATATACCGCGGTCGTTTACCTAGCAGGCATTTCCGGCATCAACAAGGAACTTTATGAAGCTGCGGAAATCGATGGTGCAAACCGCTGGAAACAAATTTTTGCCATCACGTTGCCGCAGCTCAAGCCGACCATCATCACAATGGTACTTATGGCAGTCGGCCGTGTGTTTTACTCTGATTTTGGTCTGTTCTATCAGATCCCGATGGATTCCGGTCCGCTTACAAGCGTGACACAAACCATCGACACCTATGTATACCGCGCGCTGATGACAAGCGGCAATTTTGCATTGTCTTCGGCGGCAGGGTTTTTCCAGTCGGTTTGCGGATTCGTGTTGATTACGATCGTAAACGGCCTCGTTCGGAAAGCCGATCCTGACAACGCACTGTTTTGAGGAGATGATCGCTTATGAAAAAGCAGCTTACGAAGCGTAATAGGGGCGCCCGCATTGCTGCCGTTGCATTTCTTAGCGTTTGCACGGTGCTGACGCTGTTTCCGATGTTATTGCTCATTGCAGGTTCGTTTACCAGCGAGAGCGCACTCATTAAGAGTGGATATACGATCATTCCTAAGGAATTCAGCCTGGATGCCTACCGATATCTGGCACAGAAGTTTTCCAGCGTTGGCCGGGCCTATCTGGTTACCATCGGCACGAGTGTAGTTGGTACGACGCTTAGCCTCATATTAACGACTTCCATCGCTTATCCAATGTCACGCACGACGTTCAAATACCGCAATGTGCTGGCGTTTTTGGTGTACTTTACCATGCTGTTCAACGGCGGAATCGTGCCAGCTTATATTATGTGGACCAAGGTGTTCGATATCAAAAATACCTTTGCTGCGCTGATTGTGCCAAATTTGCTGATGAACGCATTCAACGTTCTGCTTGTGCGCAATTTTTACAAGAGCGGCATTCCGGTTGCACTGTATGAATCTGCCGAGATAGACGGCGCTTCAGAATTGATGATCTTTCTGCGGATCACGTTACCACTGGCGATTCCCGTGGTATCGACGGTTGCGTTGTTTACGGCGCTGACCTATTGGAACAGCTGGGTCAATGCGATGTACTATCTTACAGACCCCAAATATTTTGGGATTCAAAACTACCTCATGCGCATCATGAAGAACATCGAGTTTTTACGAAATAACACCGATACCGGGGATGAATCCGTCGTCATGCTGCCGGGGCAATCGATCCGCATGGCGATTGCAGTCATTGGCATATTGCCAATCACCGTAATCTACCCGTTTGTACAGAAATACTTTATTAAGGGAATTGTTGTTGGCGCGGTTAAAGGCTGATAGAAGGAGCGAATATGTCATATTTTCACGTCAATTTTATGTCGCGCGTTATGCGTATGTCCACAAACGTTCTCGTGGCCCTTCCGGATTTTGATCCGCTTGAGACGCTTTCCCCTGAGTTCCCCGTGCTATATCTGCTGCATGGGTTCAGCCATGATTGCTTTGGGTGGGCGCATAACACGTCAGTCATACGTTACGCTTGCGAACGGAATATGGCCGTTGTTATGCCCAGCGCTTATAACAGCGCTTACACGGACATGCACTTTGGACAGAAGTACTTTTTGCATATCGCGGAGGAGCTCCCGGAATTTGTTCGGGCGGTCTTGCCGGTTTCCTCGCAACGCGAGAAAACGTTTGTCTGCGGCAACTCGATGGGCGGCTATGGCGCGTTGAAATGCGCCTTGACCTATCCTGAGCGGTACGGTGCCGCCATTTCGCTTTCAGGTTCGCTTCATGCGGAGGACCGCATTCTGGGTCGAAGCGCAAATTCGGGTAATCAATGCGAGGGCATCTATGGCGCGCCGCCGAGAGTGGATGAAAATACGCAGGATCTGTTTTATATGCTCCGAAAACGGAAGGATGAGGGGTGCCTGCTGCCACATATCTCGCTGTATTGCGCAAGGGATGACAAGGAATATCTTTATCAATCGTCCGTCGAATTTAAAGCGCTTGCGGATACACTTGGTGTTCCCGCAACGTTTGCAGACGGTTACGGCGGGCATACATTTGCTTATTGGGATCCGCTGTTGCCCCAAATTATGGATTGGTGTTTGCAATCATAAAACAAGGACAAGCTGGAGGTAAAGGGAGATGGAACAATTCTCACGGGACTATCCTGAGCGCGTCTATGCAGGGTGGCTGGGTAAAATGATCGGCATACGCCTTGGCGCGCCAATCGAATCTATGCCGTTCCAGAAAATCAGGGATATTTTCGGTCATATTCAAGGATATTTGATCGATTATGATCTGTTTGCAGCGGATGACGACAGCAACGGGCCGCTCTTTTTTGTACGCGCCTTGGAGGATGGTGGGAACGGAGACTCCATGATTGCGCAGGATGTTGCGGCTGCATTGCTCAACTATGTCCCATATGAGCACGGATTTTTTTGGTGGGGTGGCTATGGAATATCCACGGAGCATACCGCTTATTTGAACCTTCATTCCGGCATGGCTGCCCTGGAAAGCGGCAGCGCGGAAACAAACGGTATTGTCGCTGCGGAGCAGATCGGCGGACAAATATTTAGTGATTGTTGGGGACTTGTTTGTCCCAATAACCCCAAGCTTGCCGCGCGACTTGCTGGTACAGCTTCGCATGTGACGCATGACGGCAATGCAGTGTTCGGAGGAATGTTTATCGCAGCCTGCATCAGCCTTGCATTTTCCGAGAACGATATCCCATCTATTATTGATAGGGCACTGGAGGTAATCCCACAGCATTGTGAGTACCATCGTGTGGCGCAACATGTAATTGCATTTCATGATGCGCACCCGGATGACTGGGAACGATGCTTTCAAGATATTGAATCGAACTTTGGCTATGATAAATATCCTGGTGCCTGTCATGTCATTCCAAATGCTGCGGTCATTTTGTTGTCGCTTCTTTATGGGGCGGGCAACTTTGATCGATCGCTGTGTATCAGCTGTATGTGCGGGTGGGATACAGATTGCAACGCCGGTAATGTGGGTACGATCCTCGGTGTTCTCAACGGAATTGATCAAATTGATTTTGTCAGATGGCGTAAGCCGATCAATGATTTTCTGGCTTGCTCGAGCGTGCTTGGCTGCCTGAACTTGACTGACGTCTCTACGAGTGCGTCGTATATGGCACGGCAGGGGTACCAACTTGCCGGACAACAGATTCCCGCGCAATGGGAGCATGCGCTTACGCACGCCGGTGACTGCTTGTTCGCTTATCCGGGCGCGACGCAGGCTCTGCGTACACGTGTACATGCACACGCGAAGTTTGCATATCGGGCGGAGACATTCCTGTCAAATGTTGACGAGGCAACAGCTACCTGCAGACGTGCTCTCAAGATTTACGCGTGTCATGTGACCCGGGGTCAACTCGTGGATGTTTACAAGCGCACCTATTTACACCAAAGTGATTTTCAGGATAGCCGTTATGATCCTGCTTTTTCACCGATCCTTTATCCTGGTGAGAGGATAGAGGGAAGGGTATGCGTGCCCGATTATGCGCAGACGTGTGCCGTGCGTATGTATGTCGGCCTTCGCGGGGGTGAAATCATAGAAGGAGAACCCGTGGTTCTGATGCCCGGCAAATGGGAATCGCTTTCGATGCAGGTTCCTGCCGGAAATATGCTCATTGAAGAAGCCGGCTTTCGCTTTATCGTTGACGGGCCGGATACCGACAAGGCTGAACTTTGCGTTTTGATTGATTCCCTTGTGTTCTCCGGCAAACCACGCTATAGCGTCTGCGCTGCAAACGAAACAGAGGAATACTGGCGTCCAACGCATCGTGAGATTACCCAGTTTACGCGCCTTCATGGAACGAGCGAGCTTAAAAACGGATTTCTGTATCTAAAGGGTGAGCATGGAGCAGAAGTATATACGGGAAAGCTCTCTTGGAAAGATTATTCTGCGACCGGCCATATTCGGCCGATCAAGGGGAAACAGCATCTGCTGCTGTTTCGTGTGCAAGGAGCCATACGCTCATATGCCTTTGGCTTCAGTGGTACGGGTCAAGTGGCGCTCATGAAAAAAACATCCGCGTACCAGACACTTGCTGCCAGCCAATTTGACTGGGCGTATGGAAAGGAATACCGGGTTTGCGCGGAAGCGCGCGGGGGAAAAATAGTCTGTTCCATCAATGACATCATGCTGGTTACCTATGTTGATGAAACGACACCTTATCTCAACGGGGCTGTTGGATTTTTCGTTTCAGATGAGGCAGAATGCGCCATCAGCCAACTGGACGTTACGGGGTAACCTCGTCATTATTGGGGTGGTCGCGCCGATAGTCCATCGGCGTACACCTGAGCATCTTATGGAATATGGTAACAAAATAGGAGCTACTGCTAAAGCCTGTGCGGATGGCAATATCGCCAACCGTCAGGTCAGAGGAGGCAAGTAGCTCCTTTGCCAATTCAATGCGCTTTGTGTTGATATACCCGTTTACCGAAATACCGATTTCCTTTTTGAAAATCTTCGCCAGATATTCGGGCGTAAGGAACACCGCGTTTGCTGCTTCGTTACGGGAAATGTTCTCACAAAAATGTTGGTCAATAAACAATTTGGTCTGATTCACGATCGTGGCTTTTCCTTTAAGCGCCTGTTCCGTATCGATAACATGATTGATAAATAAACTTAGCCACTTCATCATGCAGTACATAGATGTACTGGCTTTTGTCGTTAAACTATAATAGCTGTCATCTCTAAAAAGCAAGTCAAGACGAATCCCGTGGCTATGCAAATAAGCATAGGTTTCCTGGAGAATGTCCTGTTGTACGGTATAGAGGGTCTTCGGCGTGAGCAACTGCTCCGCTGCAAGCATTTCAAGCTGCACATATAAGTAATTTAGTATCTGTGCTTTATTGCCATCGGCCAAACGTTCGCGAAACAGCGCCAGGTCAAGCGTAACACTTTTGGAGACGGCTTTCCTCTGGGGCTGCAACCGTTGCAGCATACAGCTTCGGTCAACATTATCCGCATCCGCTTTTTTGAGCGCACGTAACACAACGGTTGCCTGTTCGAAGGCTACGCTTTCTGCATAATAGCCACTCACATCGGCATGAAGCTCCATCTTGCACACATCAATCATGCGTTCACTTTCTAAAAAAGCACGTTCTTCTTCAAACAAAACGCAGATCATCCATAGCCGATCCCCGTGCCATTCGGTCTGTATTCGGGCTATTCCGTTTGATTTCAGAAGTTCTTTTGCAAAGAGCTTTGCTGCACGGTGTTCCCAGATGCCTTGTGCGGATTCGGTGCGCAGGGTATCAGTATTGGCGTCATATTGCAAACTGAACAGGACTAACGTGAGTGGCTTGTCAATTTGGATTGTAACTCCGCGGCGTTCCGCCGCAGCGAGAATGGCGCTCCGCTGTGTGGCGATCTTGGCGGTGATTAGCTCACGCCAGAATTCCCGCTCCACATCATCGCGATTTTCAAGCCAAAAGCTTCCGTATCGGCTATATTCATGAAGCTGCCGGCTCTGCTCAATGCGTTCTGTCGCTTTAATAAGCTCCGCTGTCATTTTTTCGGGGTCAAATGGCTTGAGCAAATAGGAGGCGGCCTTATACTCGATTGCTGTGGATGCAAAATCAAATCGATCATGGCAGGTCAGAAGAATAAACTCACAACCCAAGTCGTTATTCCGTATCCAAGCGAGCAGATCCAGTCCAGATCCCATGGGCATCTCAATATCGCATATGATAATATCGATTTTCTCCTTGGCTAGGATGCGAGTCGCACCATTTTGATTGTATGCGGCATATACGTTTTGAATGCCAAGGTTTTCCCAGTCAATAGAAGCCTGGATACACATTACGGTAGGTGCGTCATCATCAACAATCAATGCTTGCATAGCGTCTCGTTTCTTCCTCAAAATTTAAATGCGGTTCACACTTCATTTCAACAGTCGTACGGGGAATCCTCACCTGAACGATGCCGCCACCATTGGACTTGTTTTTCAATTGAACCAGTGAACAATTCCCATACAAGATGAAAAGCGTATGAGTCAGGTTCATTAAACCAATTCTCGATGATCCGATCGGTGCAGTTCCATCTGCATTGTTGATCTGGTCAATGACGTCTTGCGGAAATCCAATGCCATCATCTTCAATGATAAGCTGCAAAAACGACGCATCTTCTTCTTGCTCAACGGATGCACGTATAAAAAGCGAGGTGAATCGATCCAGTGAAACGATGTGTTTATAGACATTTTCGACAAGCACATGCAGCAGCATCTGCGGAATAAGCCAATCGTTTGCGGCAGGCTCGACTTCTATGAAAGAAAATACGCAGTCTGGATAAAGAATATTTTGGCAATCAATATATTCACGAATGTGCTGTATTTCATTTTTCAACGGCACTGTCTGGAGTGAGGCCGCAAACAAATAGCGAATGTTTTGCGAATATAGATCAACAAATCGCCGGATTCTTGCGTTGTCATTCATATAGCTCATGCTGTGAATGGTAGAGAGTACATTCAAAAAGCTGTGCGGCCGGATTTGCATCTGTAGATATTTCAGTTCCATATTCATACGGTTGATCATGTTTTCGTAGGAAGCGATGCGTTGACGTATGATCATGTCGATCATAGAGTTGATGGAGGTGGCAAGCTCCTGCAATTCCAGATTGTGACAGGTAAGCTGTGCACGATAGGTATAATCCCCCTGCTCAACAACCCACGTTGCCCGCATTAGCTCGTTCAGGGGTTTTAACAATTCGTTCTGAATGTAGCAGAGGAATGCGACGAGCAGGAGTAGGGAGGAAAGGCATACCGAAAGGATGAATGCCATTGTTGTATCGACAAACGGGGAAAGATTTTTTTCGCAGATAAAGCTGATTTTGAGACCGCTATAAGGGAAAACCGTCGTGTTGATGAAAAACGAATTGGGAACTTCACTCAGATTTTGAATCGAGTCCGACAGACCGCAGCTACCCGCAGAGGAAAGGATCGTTCCATCGTCAGATGAGAGGACGATGCTTTGCATGTCGTCAAATAAACCGCTGAAGGAGCTGGTGGATAATAGGCTGTCGCAAGCAAACAATGCCACAAAAAAACTACCATAATAATAATAACAGCGGAGCAGATAATGGCTGCCCTCAAACGATACGACGCTCCAGTCCGTCATATCCATCAGCGTTGAGCCGTCCAACTTTTCGACAAAGCCACGAAAGCTGACAAGCTTTTGATAGCTGAGCCGATTGCTACGTGAAATCAAACAAATATCGTGGATGTTATTATAGATGATATAGGCGTCCGTATTGGAGGCTGCATTGCTCAACGACCGTAGGGTTTCATTCAGATTAGAAGCGACGATCTGCCGTGCATTTTCGTTGTCACTGGAAAGGATACGAATGTTGATGTAGCGAGATAGGAGCGATTGCAAATCCGATTCTGCTTGCTCCACGGATCGATTGACGTGGTTGTGCATTGATTCAATTACGTTGTTGGATGCAGCAAGCAACTGCCGCATTGTCAGCTGCTTATAGTATAGGAGAATGCTGCCGATAATCAGCACCTGAACAAGCATAAAAACTAGTAAAAACAAAGCAACATGCTTTGCATAGGCTTTAGACATTAATTCTTTCAATTTCATATAAAACAGTATAACATAAGGGCGGCCATTTCAGGAACAAATCGGGCTGTAAACATAGAACCTATATGGTATTACTCGCTACGCAGCAACTGTTCAAATTGTTCAGCGGAAACAGGTTCGGAATAGTAATAACCCTGTGCTGTTTCACAGCCGCACGCACGCAGAAAAAGCACCTGTTCACGTGTTTCAACACCCTCCGCGACAACGGACATTTCCAATTCTTTTGCCATACGAATCATATTGGAAACAACGGTTTTTTCCCGCTTGGAATGCAGCGTTTTACTCAACATAAAGCGATCCAGCTTGAGCGTGTCAACTCGAAGATCTTTTAGCACGTTTAAGGAGGAATATCCAGAGCCGAAATCATCAAGCGAGATACGAAAGCCTCTCTGATGCAGAACTTCCAGCACCTGAATCAGTTTGTCAAGGTCGGAGTAGACAATATTTTCAGTGATTTCAAGTTCAATCATCTGTGTGGAAACATTGCAATTTTGTAGTTTTTCGCAGATGATGTCGACATAAGCGGGGCTGTACATATAGCGACGCGACTGATTGATGGAAATCGGAACCGTGCGAAGACTCCTGTCCAGCTGAGCGCGCAGGAACACACAAAGCTGCTCTAGCATATACATATCCATGTGGTAGATTGCACCCGTTTGTTCAAATAGCGGGATAAACTCATCCGGCATCACCATTTTGCCATCCGGTTTTATCCAGCGGACAAGCGCTTCTCCACCAACGATTTTTTCACTCAACAGGTCATATTTTGGTTGAATGAATAGTTTGAATTCACCGTTTTTCAGCGCGGAGGGCATGGATTGTTCAAGTTCCTTATCGTGGTCGATGCGGTCCTGCATTTCTGTGTTATATATTGCAATATCCGATTCATAGCTGCTCTTGGCCGCCTTACGCGCGATGTTGGATTTCTCGATTGACATCATAATATCCGCATCCCGATCCGGTATCTGATAAACGCCGAACGCAATCTGCACGGAATAGTATCCGCCAGAGGGCTGGGTCCATGCGGCGATTTGATTGCGTAGCCGCTCAATAGCTTGCCGTGTTTCATGCTCGTTCTCCTTGCTAAAAAACAAAAGCAAAAACTGGTCGGCACCTACACGCGCAAAGGCTTCACCCTTGGTTGAAATGGCTGTTAGGCAACGAACGATGTGAATCAGAAACTCATTGCCCGCGCCGTAACTCAGATTATTGTTGAGATAGCGGAAATGCTTGACATCAAAATTTAGAAGCGTATATTTCTGTGCGCCGAATTCGCGGAATAACGCTGTTGCGTCCAGCTTGAAACGCTCGATGTTTGCCGCACCGGTCAGCGAATCATAGTATGCCAGCTTTATGATTTTTTCGTTTGCTTTTTTTTTCGTCATGGCGATATAGAGTGCCGCGAGGGTAAAAATTACCGAGATGACTACCATCAAAAAAATGGTAAAGAAAATCACTTTTTGAGAACGTTCAAACACGCTCTTTGCCGGCAACGAGGTAATTAAAAACCAGTTGTTCGCGCCCTGAATCGGGGCATACGCAAAAAAACGTTCTTCATTTTTCATGATAAAATGGGAAACTCCGCTCTCACCACGTTTCAGACCGTTTTTGAATTGTTCTACTTGCTTTGCAGGATTCCGCTCTTTTGCAATTTCTAAAATATTTTTTCCGATGCGATCTTTATTCGGATGTAAGAGAACATTGCCAGCGGAGTCTGTAATAAAAGCGAGGCCGCTTTTATGATAAAAGCTGATATCGATGCGCTCGGTAAGTTTGTCCAGTTCGTATCCAGCAAAGAGGACGCTGATAACCTTACCATCATGGTATACTGGTATCGCGTAGACAATTCCCGATGTCACGCCGTCCACTTTATCAACGATCGGTTGAGAAAGAAAGCGGGTGCCAGTTACAGCAGCGCTAAAAAAGTCCCGATCTAGTACTGAAAATTCATGGTTGTCCGTGGTGGTTGCATTGCCCTCAAGATCCACGATACCAATTCGATACATTTCAAATCTAATTGCCTGTTCCTTGGCCCGCGCAATTTTTTCATCCAGTGGAACCTCCGGCTTTGAAATGATTCCATCCGCCAGAACTTCAAGAATATCAAAATCGCGCGCAATCTGCCGCTGCACTGAAGCTGCACCCTGCGTCGCGACCTCTGATAAATGCATTTGAGACTCGCTTGTCAACAGATCGGTAATATATCGCGCATACAGCGCACTGAGCACCACAAAAACTGCAGCGGTAAACACTGCGGAAATCAGGTACCTTTTCTCGTTGGCGCGCATGTCTATATCGCCGCCTATCTTCTGTAAACTAAGATGTGTTTCAAGATTTAAAAAAACTTCTTCGGTATCTTTTTGCCATATCTGTGCTCTTTACCTCCGACAAATCAGCAAATCCTCCGCTTAAACTGACAAAAAAACACTCGAAACCGCAAATTTTTCTTTTAGAAACACGAACTAAGAAATATTACGATATATTTTACCATGTACCCGTTGAATTTACACACGAACTAAGAAATATTACGATATATTTTACCATGTACCCGTTGAATTTACAATCAAAGCAAGAAAAATGCGCTGCCCTTTCATACACACAAAGCCTTTGATTAAAGAAAAATTGCCCGTTTACCGCCGCACGATTATAGTCCCCAAGGCAATATTATCGTATAATAATAGCTGATTTTTGATCGCATCATGCAAAATCAAAACGAATTGTGCGGGTATTTCTGATATTATTAGTGGGCATTGCTCATGTTGTAATCAGAAGCGTTTTTGCTGGTATTCTGGCTTGTGGACTTGATTTGGATCGGTCAAGGGATTTTTTGCTTAAGGCTTATGGATAATTGAGAAGCAAAAGCGATTCATCTTGAGGCCATTGACAAACCTTAGCAATCTATATAATATAGCTAACGCTATATAGCATTCACTATATTTTCTTGCGAGGTACAAAAATGGAACTTTCTTTTTTGCTAAAAGAAGTACGAACAGAGATTGGACTAACGCAGGCAGAGACTGCCCAGGCACTTCATCTGAGCTTTTCAACCATAAACCGTTGGGAAAACGGACGAGCGAGACCAAGTCGTCTAGCCTCGGTAACCGTGCTAGCATTTGCAAAAGAAAAAGGCGCTTCTCAAAAACGATTGAATGAGTTGGAAGATGCTTTGTTTCCTGGCAAGCAATGATGGAGAGAGGTGATAGCTTGTGAGAAGCTTCGACAACGATTTTTTTAATCAGCAAGAAAACGAGGTGTCCAGCAGCGATCTTATAGAGGCTATACCCGGAGGAATATGCGTTTGTCTTGAAATGGAAGGAAAGATCAAAACCTTATCGTTTTCAGCGGGGATACCGGCTTTGCTCGGATATACGGAGGATGAGTACAAAGCATGTATCAAGGATGACACACTACATACAGTATTTGTAGAGGATCGCCCAAAGATATTCAATGCGGTGCACGATGCAAAACAGAAAAATACAATCAGGCACACATCCATTCGCTGTTATGGCAAAACCGGTACTCTAATTTGGATTCAATTGAGCGCAGAAATCATCGGACAAAAATGCGGAATGCCCGTTTGGCGTGTCATCACGACGGGGATGCCAGACGAAGCTCAATTTTATTACAATATTACGCATCAGTCCCCCCATGGCGTTTATGTGATTGAGCAAAAAACGCATAAACTGCTATATGCCAATAGGACGATGGAGCAGATTCTTGCAGCCGCAGGGGTTCATGACTATTTGGGGTAAAAATGCGATGAAGTTTTCAGGCATCGTGATAAACCGTGTCACGGATGTATTGCATGCCCAACAGAAATTGAAAATGAACCAGATGAAATTCATATTGCTTTTTTGTCAAAATATTATGCTGCTACCTCTCGTTCAATCAATTGGAAAGGCATTCCATCCTATGTGATCTATCTTTCGGACATTTCCAAAGTGAAAAAAAATACGAGTGAAATTACGCGGATGTACAACCATATCCCAGGCGCCGTATTTTGCTGCGAATTTGATCATGGATGGACTGTCGTTTCCGCCAATGACGGCTTATATGAGTTTTTAGGCTATACCCGCGAAGAATTTGCCGCCATGGGCAATCAGATGTCCGCGATCATTCATCCAGATGATTTTTCGGGCGTTTTACCTGCAATCTCCGCGCAGCTTGCAGCCGGCAGATCCGTTGCGGAGCATGAGCAACGGATTATTTGCAAAGATGGAACGATCAAATGGATTTTGATTCGAGGGCAGCTTTTAGAAAGCGAAGAAGAGGGCGAGTTTTTTTATTGTGTATTCGTCGATATCAGTCAGCAAAAAAAAGCGCAATTTGAGCTGAGAAAGGCACAGGAGAAATTAACTGCTGCGATTGATCACGCAGGACTTGCCTACTGGGAATATGATATTAAGAGCAGCAAAGCGTATTTAAACTCCATATCCATAACTGAATACTCCCTTGATGAAGTGATTGAAAACTATCCGGCAAGTCTTTATGAAAGCGGCGTGATTCGTCCAGACAGCATCGAGCGGTATGATTCCTTAGTGGAAGCCGTAAAAAATGGCGAACCAACCGCTAGCGCGGATATTCAAACCGTCAATGCCAAGGGTGAATTGATATGGAAACGAATCCGATTTACCACATTGTTTGATGAATGCGGGGAGCCTTTCTGGGCGATTGCTACAGCGGAAGGCATCACTGAATATAAAGAACTTGAAAACCGATTTGCGACTGTTTTGGAGCAGAATCACATTGACACATGGTTGTATGATATTCAGCGTTGTACCATCATACAAAATCATAACACGGAAGATGTTTATGGCATACCTGGCATGGAAATTCCGAATGTTCCGGAAAGCCTCATTGCGAAAAAACAATGTTATTCAGAAGATATAGAACGTTTTCAGGATTTTTACCGAAAGCTTCATCAAGGCGAAACCCAAGTATCCGTCACGGTGCGCCTGTGGGACATCCGCACGCAAAACTATGTTTGGAAGCATTGCACCTATACGGTTTTGCCGAATCGCGATGAAAAACCGATTTATGCTTTGGGCAGTGCAGTTGACGTAACGGATCAAGTCGAAGCAAAACAAAAATATGAGAATGCGATCAAATACCGATATAGAACCCTAGGAGAAAACGTGATTCTTGCGGGCCACTGCAATGTAACCCGCAATGTGATTTTGGAAGTGGAAGATAGAACCGGATTGGATGTAGAGCATCGCTTTGGCATGGTGCGAGAAGATTTCTTCCGCGGGATTGCTTCCCTGATTCCCAATGAAGAACAGCAGCAGGCCTTCTGCAAAAAGTTCTTAAATCAAAACATGGAAAACAGTTTTGAATTGGGCATAACGCAGCACAGCTATGACTGCACCATCAGTCTTGGAAAAGATCAGGGGATTCGCTGGATTTCCACCCATGTTGATACGGCATTACAGCCGGAAACCAATGAATTGATCGGGTTTTTAACGGTTACGGATGTTTCTGTGAGCAAAATGCAGGAGCAGGTTTTGGACTCGGTGATTCAGTTTGATTATGACTACGTGGCGCATCTCAATTTCCATATGGATACCATGGTGTTTTATAGCAGCAAAAACCAAAGTGGCCAGCTGAAAAACTATCAATATGGTGTTTCCTATTCTTATACGGAAGCGGTACAGCGCACGGCGGAAAACTATGTAATCGATACGGAGAAGGCTCTTTACATAGAAAAAATGTCCATTGCTTTTGTGGTGCAGAAGTTCCAAAAACAAGACAGATACGAATTCCTCTATCATCTGCGGGAATCTGGCAATGAAATTCGTACGAAACAAGCCAGATTTGTCGTGCACGACAGAGCGACAGGAATTGTGGTATTTAGCCGTGCTGACGTAACGGATATGCTTGCGCAGCAAGAAAAACAGAGAATTGCGCTAACGGAATCCTTAGCAATTGCACAACATGCAAACCGTGCAAAATCAGAGTTTCTAGCTTCCATGAGCCATGATATCAGAACGCCGATGAATGCGATCATCGGTATGTGCAATCTTGCGATTGCGGATGAAAACGATCCGAAACAAATACATGAAAGCTTGCAGGTAATCGCGCAATCCTCCGGACTATTACTTTCTTTGATCAATGACATTCTCGACATGAATCGAATTGAAAGTGGGAAGGTGGTTCTAATGAGCGAGTCATTCTCCATTACAGAGCAGATGCAGATTGTCGCAAACAGAGCGAGGACCCTAGCAAGCAAAAAACATCAGAGCATCGAGCTGGCGCTTGATATTACGCATGATTGCTGTAACGGTGACGCTGTACGCATTCACCGCGTGATTGATAATATTTTAGCCAACGCACTCAAGTTTACGCAAGAAGACGGAGTGATTACTTTTTGTATCTCTGAGTCCACTTTGGAAAACAAGAATTTAGGATTATACCGCTTCGAAATAACAGATACCGGTATTGGCATTAGCCCAGAACAGCAGCAACATATTTTTGAGCCGTTCTATCGTGTACAAAACGTCATGTCCGTACAAACTGAAGGAACCGGGCTTGGACTGTCGATTGCAAAAAGCATTGTGGACTATATGGGCGGTACGATATCGTTGCGCAGCAACACGAATGTTGGTACAACATTCGTGATCGAGCTTCCATTGCGCTTTGCACAGGGAGTATTACAGGAAAAAGAAGAAAAGAAAGTTTTAGAGTATGCCTCCGACTTGTCAGGCGTTCATGCGCTGCTTTGCGAAGATCATCCGGTGAACCAATTGGTTGCAAAGAGAATTTTAGAAAAAGAAGGTATAATGGTTACGGTAGCCCCAAATGGGCAAGTTGGTTATGAATTGTTTTCGAAAAGCCAGCCAGGCGAATTTGATGTCATTTTAATGGATATTCAAATGCCGGTGATGAACGGGTATGAAGCCACACGTGCCATCCGGTGCTGCAACCACCCCCAGGCAAAAACCATTTCCATCATTGCCATGACCGCCAATGCCTTTGCGGAGGACATTCGAAAATGTATGGAAGTAGGGATGAACGCCCACTTTGCAAAGCCGATTGAGCAAAAGCAACTATACGAGATGCTGGCAGAACTGAGCCATTAGTATAAGGCGGATTCGCTGACGGATACAAAAGCAAGAAAGACAAGCGGGTTAGAACGGGATCGTCTTTTGCGCGGGGCATATGGCAAGCGGGCGGCGTGATAAATGGCCGGAACGAAAGTCCTTGTTCACATTATTTTTTTATTGGCTGTTGGTCGAGCGGCAAGGGGCGCTTAGCTCAGCTCTTGCACACGGCACATGGCCTCGTACAGCGCAAGATACTGACGATGCTTCCGCGAAAGCAAGGGATTTTCACGGGGAAGAAACGTTTTTTCCATACGAACGACCGCATCACAAACGGCAGATAAATCGGCATAAGCACCGGCGGAGACCGCGCCAATCATGGCAGCACCCAAACATGCTGCCTCTTTTTGTAGTGGGATACACACAGGAATGCCTGTGATATCGGCTTGTAATTGGCACCAGATATCTGATTTTGAGCCGCCGCCTGTGGCTACAATATGGTGGATGAGCGTACCCGTTTCAGCAATGCGATCACTGTTGACTTTGAGCAGATGTGCCACGCCTTCCATGATGGCATAGGCCATATCGAAACGGTCGTGACGGTCCCGCAGACCGAAAAACATGCCGCAGGCGTTGCTGTTAAAGTCTGGCGCGTTGGTACCAACCAGATATGGCAAAAACACAACATCACTGGTGGGACGCTTTGCAAGCTCCTCGTTGAGCGCATCGTAGGAGGTGCTTGGCATACAGGCACGTTTAAACCATTCCAAACATATGCCGCCGCTTTCAGCGACGAGAAGTGTAACATACGTATTCGGTTGAAAGCCATAGTGCATGGCGATACCGGTGTCCTTTCCAATCGGGTCAGCGGCCATGGTAGCCAGCGCCATCACCGTGCCGGTGGACAGACTCATTTCACCGGGCTGAACGTTGCCGGTGCCAACCATCCCGGCGAAATGATCCAAGGTGCCGATGTTAACGACTGTATGCTCAGAAATGCCGATTGCGGAAGCAACCGCAGGTATGACGCTGCCGATTACGCTGCATGGCTCCACCAGCGGTGGAAGCTGATCGAGACGAATTCCGCAGACATCCAGCATTTCCTGCCAGTAGCATTTCTGGTAGATATCGGTATAGAAGGAGAAGGTTGCAATGGATAGATCGGCTGCGAGTTTACCGGTGAATCGAAAAACGATGTAGTCTTTCAGCAACAAGTAGTGTACCGCCGCTGCATAGACATCGGGGCGGTTGTGTCGTAGCCAAAGAACTTTGGTTGCTGGCCACGTAGGGAGAATGGCCAACTGACCGGTCTTTGCGGAACAGTCCTTTTGCGAAAAATGCTGCTTCAGCTCCACACATTCGTTCACGGAGCGTTCGTCCATCCAGGAGATAACCGGTACAAGCGGCTTGCGTTGCGCATCCAATATCACCAATGATTCTGCCTGCCCTGTAAACGTGATGGTATTGATTTCATGGGGAACAACGCTTTTCTGCTCCACCACCCGGTGCAACACATTTTTGAGTGCTGAAACATATGCCTCTGCGTCAAATTCAACGAAGCCATCGTTTTTAAGATAGGAAACGGGGATGCTTTCCATGGCGATGCAGGAAAGCTGCTGGTCATAGACGGCTGCTTTGATATTTGTACTACCCAAATCCACTCCAATAAACTGCATCTTATTGTACCCCTTGTAAAACGGATTTCTTATTTTTTTGCTGGATGATCCAGCAGAGAATGCACGCAATCAGCGCGGTGATAGCTAACATGGCAAAAGCGACGGACAGATCGAACCGATCCGCCATGAAACCCATCATTGTGGGGAAAACGGCGCCACCAATGCCACACCCCGTACTCATCAGACCAATTGCTCCACCGGAGTTTTGGGGGAATTGTTTGATCGCTGAATCCACCAATGCCGACCATACTGGGCCGAAGGCGAAGCCGATCAGCCCACAAGTTACCAGCGATAGCACAGGAATATCTGTGAGCGCAAGAACGAGCAAGAGCATAAAGGATGCACCCAAACAATACACGAGCATCTTGCCAACGGGTAGACGTAAAATGCTGAAGAGGAGACGGGAAACGGTCATGCATAACCAGTAAGCGGAGATGGCGTATACGCCAAACTGTTCGCTGTTGAGGCGGAGCGCAAACAGAGATTCGGTAAAGTAACCAAACCCATTTTCCAGCCCCACATACAAAAGAATCGAGATAAACAGCAGCAAATAAATTCGCGAGGTGAAGAAGATCCGGATCGGATGTTTTTTTGAACTTTGTATTTCCGAAACAAGGGAACGCTGAATATCCGTGCGCAGCAGCACAAGCAGCAGCAATCCATAAGCAGAGGCGCAGATGCAGAACATGACTCGCCAAGTCCATCCGAAATTGCGGATGCCTGCATTTATCAGGATGGGACTTATCACTGCACCTAAACTAAGCATGCATTGGGAAAGGTTGATGAAGCGGGTGCTGTTTTCAGGGTATTGATCAGCTAGCGCGGCGGTACCTGTGCATTCGCACACGCTATAACCTGCGCCTATGAATAACACACCTAGGGCAAAAATGGGTATTCCCCCCGATAATGCGGCAATGATACAACCCAAGACAAACACGGCTGCAAAGATTACCAAAACACGCTTCTTGCCAATTCGATCGGCCACCTGTCCAAACAGCGCGGGCATTATGATGACGCCAAGATGCTGGGCCGTGGCTAAAAAGCCCATCATGATGACGGTAGCCCGAAAGGAATCCGTTACTCTGCGCAAAATCAACTGAAATCCGCCCATTTCGAACCCGATGAAAAACATCATGATCGAAATGACAGTCAGCGTGCGCAATCTGGGTTGGTTATGCAAAGATGATGCTGATGCCTGCATGGGCAATCCTTTCTGCGAGTGCGGGATCTGCCTGCTGGTCGGTTACCCAACAACCAATGCTATCCAGACCGCATACATGGGAGAAGCTCTCGTGTTCGATCTTACTGTTGTCAGCTACAATAATGGTTTCGTGCGCTCGTTCCATCATCATGCGGTCAATAATTGATTCCTCGGCATGATAGGTGGTCAGACCGGTTTGGCTGCACACACCATCCATAGAGAGAATAGCGTAGTCTGCTTTGTAACGGGAGAGTTGTTCCTTGGCATCTTCACCATAGCTGAAGGCATATTGAGCGTTGATTTCACCGCCAAGCAGAATCACGCGAAACGTGGGCGTACTGCCTAGCTCCATGGCTACGTATATAGAGTTGGTTACCACATTGAGATTTTTATGTTTTTTAAGAGCAATGGCGGTAAAGTAGGTCGTTGTACCGGAGTTGATGAGCAGCGTGTCACCGTCCTTTACCAAATCGGCGGCAGCTGTTGCGATGGATTTTTTAGCGGGCATATGCTCCTGCTGACGAAGGTTGAAGTCGAGGTTATAAAAGTTCTTTACGGTTTGAATTGCACCCCCGGGGGTGCGCTCCAGATAGCCATCCCGTTCCAGCGCACTCAGATCGCTGCGGATGGTTACCACCGTTGTGCAAAACTGATCGCTCAGTTGAGAAACACGTACTTGCCCATCGCGCCGCAGTTGCTCGAGAATTGCGCTGCGGCGAGCATCGATCTTGAGTTCGTTTTTTGACATGTGCCTACCTCCGGATATTGATCGTTGCTGGTAAGTATACCATAAGGAATGACTGGTGGAAATGGACGGGAGAACAACCGGACCGGGCTGCTTGCCAGAGACCTACTTGAGGATTGACACTATTTATTGAGCCGTTCACCGACGGCTCCACCGGGATGAATGACGGCAAATTGCTCGTTCGTGAATCCTGTTAGGGGGATCAATGCTGCCTGCAACGCGTCAAACAGTACGGAAAGCACAGTAAAACTTGTGGTGCCTTGACTATTATAACAATCGGTTTCCCTGGTTACGCACATTTTCAGTACGATATCCGCGCCCAATGCCAACGGCGAATCCATGCGCTCGGTGACGGCGATTACAGTAGCGCGCTTCTGCTTGCAGATGTGCAGAATGGGCAATAATTCCGCAGTCTTTCCGCCACGGCTGGCCAGTAGCATAACATCTCCTTTTTGCAGATAGCCGGTTGCGCCGTGCACCGCTTCCGCAGGGGAAATAAAGCGCGCAGGACGTTCTATACAGCACATCAGATGCGCAAAATGTTGGCAGGCAATCCCGCTGTGTCCGCAGCCACTTGCGGCAATGCGCTGCGCGGAAGCCAATGCGACAGTGGCTTTGGAAAATTCCTGTTCATCCAATCCTTCCAGCGCCTTAGAAATTGCATCCGATTCAATCATGTAGGTACGTTTGGCCATATCCCATGCTGCTTGATTCATCGTCAATACCAATCCTTTATTTGTCGTTTTCTGCAAATCACACAAACTGCATCACATCGAAATAATTTATATTCAGTATATAGAATTTCTAAATAGAAAGCAATACACAAATAATAAGGAAATATGATTGACAATTAAGAAATGAAATATTACACTAAAAACGTAGTAGAAGAAATGGGAGGGCACCATGTACAAACAATTTACGCTCAAACCGCCGTTTTTTGAAATAGGGCCAAAGTCCTATCTGGTCGGGGATGATGTACTGGCATTGGCATTGGCAGCAGAGGCAGCATCCAAAAAGTACGATGTGGATATCATCTTTACAACACCGGTGGTGGATATCCGGCGCGTGACAGAAGCGACGGAACGGATTTTTGTGTTCGCTCCTCATATGGATCCCCTGCGGCCGGGACGCGGATTGGCAGACACGTTGCCGGAGTCGCTGGTGGCGGCGGGGGCAAAGGGCGTCATGCTCAATCACTGCGAAAGACCAATTTCCCTAGCGACTTTGGATGAAACCATTCACCGTGCAGACGAGGTTGGGTTGGCAACCATTGTATGCACCGATACCATTGCGCAGGTGACCGCAGTAGCTAGCCTTGCACCCAACATCATTGTGGCGGAGCCCAATGAACGGATCGGCACTGGCAAGGCTAGCGATAAGGCTTACGTCATCGCCTCGATCGATGCAGTCAAACGGGTGAACCCGGATATCTATGTGTTGCAGGGTGCTGGAATTAGCAAGGGTCAGGACGTATACGACGTCATCTTTGCCGGCGCAGAAGCAACCGGTTCGTCCAGCGGCGTGGTGAAAGCCGCAGACCGCCCGGCGATGGTTGATGAAATGATTTGTGCAGCCCGTCGGGCATGGGATGCATGTCATAAATAACAGCATGTAGGAGAAAGAAACATGGAGTATATTGTTTTTCAGAAAGAACTGGAGCTTCAATCCAAAGGCTGGGTGCCGACGTTCCACGACGTAACCAAGGAAGTCAATGAAATCGTGCAGGCGTCAGGCGTAAAGAACGGAACCTGCTGTGTAGCGAGCCATCACACCACTTGCAGCGTGATGGTGCAGGAATGCAGCCATGATATCGATTCCTTTGATCTGGAGTTTTTGCAGCATGACTTGCTGGATATCATGCGTAAGATGATTCCTGATTTTGCAGAGGAACATCAATATCGCCACCCCGGCCCCATTCATGCCCAGTATGGCCGCTATGTGGACGAACCGGGCGATTTTACCAGCATGAATACAGATGGGCATCTGCGCAGCGTATTTTTCGGTCGCAGTGAGAACCTGACGATTAAAGACGGCGTGCTGGATGGGGGCGAGTTTGCCCATATCTACTTTGTGGATTGGGATCATGTACGCGCCCGCCGCCGCCAGCTGAACATCACCGTCATGGGCACTTCGGATGATGTAGGCGACCGCAAGTGGAACAATGGCGAGGTCATTCATACCGGACGCAAATACCTGCCGGAAGAAAAAGCCTACATGGAACAGTTTGACCTCTATATGAAGCGGTAATCTTGCATTTGAATTTAAAGCAACGTCTATATTCGTGAATAAAAATATTCGATTGAGCGCAGGAGCGGCTGGTTGATTCCGGTCGCCCCTGTTTTTTTAAGTATACGGATATCACAAATGGTCGAAAATAGTTTCGGAATATTTATGGGAAAGACCGTTGACGAAACCCAATAGTTAGGCTATATTTGGAATATCAAGAACGAAATCATATCGAAAATAGTTTCGAAAGAAAAACAGTGCAGTCGATTAGACCAATCATTTTATCTAACACGTATTCGCTTTGGAGGAAACATGGAAAAGAAAAAAACGACCGGAAGAGTACTGCTCGAAAAATTTGTTGATGTACGCGAAGCAGGTGTTTTAATGCCGTTGATATTGGCAATCGTCCTGTTTAGTGTACAGAGCGATAAGTTCCTCTCCCTTGGCAACATGACCAACGTCATGCGCACCGCGGCTTTCACGATGATTACAGCCATCGGTCAAACCTATCTAATCATTGCCGGAAGCTGGGATATTTCCGTGGGTGCCGTCTATTCTGCCTGCGGCGTGGCCGCAGCCGCAATGATGACCTATTACGGCATGCCCATTTGGTTGGCTGTGGTTGTAGCGTTGATAATCGGTGCAGTTTTCGGCATGTTCAACGGCTTCCTTGTCCAAAAGATCAATCTGCCGCCGTTTATCGCCACGATGGGTACAATGTATGTGGCCAGAGGCCTCTGCACCGGCTATACCAAAGGCGTTTCGGTCTATCCGTTACCGGAAGAATTCCTTGCCATTGGGCAGGGCGGCATCCAGCTTGGTAACTACCAGTTTCCTTACGTAATTATTATCGCAATCGTCATGGCAATCATTGCTGGCTGGGTGCTTCGCTATACCACCTATGGGCGCAAGCTTTTTGCAGCAGGCGGAAATGGTGAAGCAGCGCGCCTAGCTGGAATTCCAACCGTCAAAATTCGGTTCTCGGCGTTTGTATTAACCGGTGTGCTGGCCGCAATCACAGGCGTATTGATGGCCTCCCGCGTTGGTTCTGCGCAGCCCAATATTGGTTCGGGCTTTGAAATGACGGTTGTCGCGGCCTGTGTGATCGGCGGTATCAGCATGGAGGGCGGTGCCGGTTCCATTGTTGGCGTTGTGATGGGGTCCTTCTTTATGGCGATGATCAGCAACGGGATGACGCTCATTAAAATCGACGCTTACTGGCAGCAATTGGTCATTGGCTTGGTTCTGATCTTTGCCTGCTCGCTCGAATATGTGCGTAACCGCATTCGCTTGAGCTTGAACCTATAAAGGAGGCACCTATGTCAAAGACAATTCTGGAAATGCGGGATGTTTCCAAATCGTTTGGCGCCACAAAGGCCCTGAAAAACGTTTCTATAGAACTGAAGGAACAGGAAATATTGGCTATCTGCGGTGAGAACGGTGCCGGAAAATCCACGCTGATGAAAGTGCTGAGTGGCTCGTATGATGTGTCTACCTATTCCGGAGAAATCTGGATTGATGGTAAAAAGTGCGTATTCCATTCTCCGGCGGATTCTTCCGCAGCCGGCATTGAGATGATCTATCAAGAAATTAGCGTACATCTGGATCTGTCGGTGGCTGAGAACATTTTCCTAGGCCGTATTCCCACCAAGCATAGCATTGTGCGATGGCCGCAGATGTATGAGGAAGCCAAGCGGTATGCAGAAATGGTTGGTTTAAAAATGCCGGTGACGACGCATCTGCGCGATCTCAGTGCGTCTCAGTGTCAAATGGTTTCCATTGCACGCGCGCTCTCCCGTAAGCCGAAGATTTTAGTTCTGGATGAACCGACTTCGCCTCTAACCGAGACTGAGGTTGAGGAGCTGTTTAAAATTCTGTTCGAACTGCGTGAACAGGGCATTTCCTGCATCTACATCAGCCATAAGATCAGGGAGATCAAACGCTTGGCAAACCGTGTCAGCATCATGCGTGATGGCAACCATGTCTGGACAAAGCCTGCCAAAGAGGTTGAGGTCGAGGACATTGTGGAGGCGATGGTCAACCGCAAGATTGGCAATATGTATCCCAAAGAATCGGTTCCCATTGGAGACGAAGTTTTTTCTGTAAAAAATCTGCGTGTCAAACATCCCTATAACCGCAAAAAGAATGTGGTAGACGGCGTGGACATCTCGGTGCATAAAGGAGAAATTCTTGGCTTAGTGGGATTGGTGGGCGCCGGTCGTTCGGAAACGGTCAATGCAATTTTTGGTGCAATTTCCGGCACCTACGACGAAATGCGCATCGATGGCAAGCTTACTACAATCAAAGATCCCGGCGATGCTATCCATAAGGGGCTGGCGCTGCTGAGCGAAGATCGAAAGGTGAACGGGTTTATCCCTATGATGGATATTGCGCAAAACATTTCATTGGCCTGCCTAGAGAAGGTTTCGCACAACGGAATTCTGAAAAAGGAATGCGAGGATGCGTATGGCAAGGAATACATGGATCTGTTGAGTATCAAAGCAAACTCCACCCACGATATGCTGACGAGCCTTTCTGGTGGAAATCAGCAGAAGGTTGTGCTTTCCAAATGGCTCATGGTGAATCCAAAGGTGTTGCTGCTGGATGAGCCTACCCGTGGCATTGATGTGGGCGCAAAAAATCAGATTTATCAGACGATGACGCTGCTTGCTCAAAAAGGCATGGCGATTATTATGATCTCCTCGGAACTGCAGGAGCTTGTTGGCATGTGCGACCGATACCTATTGCTGGCAGATGGAAAAATTCGCGCAGAGCTACTCCATGAAGAAGCCGATGAAGAACGTTTCCTTCGAATCTGTTCGGGCGGTTGAAATGCATCTAGCCCTAAGAATAGCAATTCAGCCGGAGCCGGAAACAACTCGGATTTGTAATGCCGTGAGGCATACAAAATAAAGATAGGAGAAACAACGATGAAAAAACTACTTGTACTGGTATTGACACTCATGTTTGTAATCAGTTCTTTTGCATGCGCCCCCGTCGCAACAACGGCTCCCGCGGCAGAGGAAACGAAACCCGCAGAAGCTGTAGCCGATGAAGCTGCCGCACCCGCAGAGAGCGGCGATCAGCCCTATGTAATCCTGGTCAATGCTTTAATCGGTCACCCCGTTTATGAACAACAGGCGGAAGCCGCCCGCAAATCAGCAGAAGAATACGGCGTGAAGCTGGAAATCATCGGGCCGACTTTCGGCACAAGCACAATCGTAACCGATTACATTGCAGCAATGGAGAATGCAATCACCATGCAGCCGGACGCCATTATTGGCGAACCATTCGATCCAGCCCTCTTTGATGTGTTCAATCGCGCCAAAGAAGCCGGCATTCCCATGTTTCTAACGTCAAACCTGCTGGAAGATGAATCCGCATTCATCTCCTGGATAGGCACGGATAACTACAACTACGGCCTGAATGCCGCTGACATGATCGCCGCCAAGACAGAAGGAAAAGCGAGTATTTTCGTTATTATGGGCGATCTGGCAACTACCAATCAGGTGGAACAGCGCAAGGGCATCGAAGATCGCATCGCAGAAAAGTATCCGGATATGAAGATTGTCAACGTTGACGCCGACAAAAATGATGTTGCCACGGCAATGAACATTACGGAAAACACACTGAACACCTATCCGGAAACCAATGTTGTTGTGATGCTGGAATCCACCGGCGGCCCCGGTGTTGTACAGGTTTGCGAGGAAATGGGTCGCAAGGATGTCTACATTCTGGACATTGATGCCGTTGATGCGACCATCGACAACATCAAGGCCGGCAAAGTATGGGCAACGCTGGCACAGAACTTCTATAAGCGTGGTTATGAGTCCATTCGCATGGCTTATGAATACCTGACAGAAGGCGACAAGGCGACCTTTGCCAAGCTGAATGACTCCGGTACCGTACTCATCGATTCAACTAACGTGGAAGCTTACGAACAAGACTTGTGGGGCGCCATTGTTTATAAAGGGAATGCATGGCCGGTCGCATAAGCGATCGAATGCAGCTGACTGTTTGGGGTGTCGCTACGAAGCGATGCCCCAAACAGTGTTCCTCATCGAAAACTGTTGACGAAATTGTCGAACAATGGAATCATGAATTACGAGGACGAAAAATAATACAGGGGAATCATAGATATGGTTAAACTGCGGGACATTGCAGAAAAAACAGGCTTAAACACGTCCACGGTTTCACGTGCATTGCGGGATGCACCGGATATCAAACCCGCAACCGTTAAGCTTGTGAAACGGACTGCGGTGCAATTGGGGTATCGCATGCGGCCTACCGACAGCACCTGTAAATCAGTGGGGTTAATCGTGCCGGAGGTTGGCAGTCATTACTATTCTGAAATGGTGGGCACCGTGGAGCATGAGCTGAGGAAGCGAGGGTACCAAATGATCATGGGCATTGGTGGGTTCGAGGTGAACTCCATCTTAGAAGCCTTTGATCATATGCTGCAACACGATGTATGCGGCTTAATCGTAAATGATTGTTTTTCATTGGATGCTGAGGATGATATTCAGAAACATGATCGGATTGCCCATTCGGTGTTACCGTTGGTTCTCATTTCGGAAAACAAAGTAACGCTGCCAGTGGATACTATCTGCATTGACAGCACAATTTCAATGCGGCTGGCACTGAAACATTTGATGGAGCTGGGTCACACAGAGATTGGATATATCGGAGAGTTTGCATCCGATGTGCGCTATCGAGCCTACTGCGATTTTTTACAGGAAAAAAATTTTCCGCTGCGCCCAGAACACATCAAACGCGGCAAGGAACGATTTGAATTAGGCGGCTATCTGCGCGCAAAGGAGCTGCTGCGCGAGGAATCGGAGCCGAAGGTAACGGCTGTGGTGGCTTGCTATGATCAAGTTGCACTTGGTGCACTCAGCGCCTTCAGTGAAGAAGGCATTCGTGTGCCGGAAGATATTTCGGTCGTTGGATTTGATAATATCATTATGAATGATTACCTGCCAATCCAACTGACCTCGATCAATAATCCGACCGAACAATTGAGCGCTGTCGCGGTACGGCTGCTGATGGATAACATTGGAAATCCGGAGAGCCATGTTGTGCAAAACGTGTCTTTGCAATCTCGCTTAGTCATCCGCGATTCCACAAGCGCACCGCATCAAAAATTGGAAACAATGATCTGAGAGGATATTTATATATGAAGAAGATTGGCTTTGTGTGTTTTGGCGAGATCAATACGCCCTATGAGCGGCTGCAGATCAAGCATGATCATGCGTTGGAAACACTCGGTTCGTTGAACGCTGAAATCGTTGATGCAGGGATTGTTATCGATGATTGTGCGTATGCTACGGCAATTGCGAGCATCGACAAACTTCATGGGTTTGATATGGATTGCTTGATAATATGCGTCGCAGGCTGGGTTCCTACACACGCCGTTATTCGGGTTACGGATGCGTTTCGAGATCAACCGATGCTACTATGGGGATTATGTGGCTGGATGGAGAACGGCCATTTAGTAACCACGGCAGATCAGGCGGGGACCACGGCCATTCGCCCTGCTTTTGAGGCGATGCACTATCGATTTAAGTTTGTTTACAGCGTGATCGGGAAATCGGAACCAATTGATAAAATCAGGGCATTTACGGATGCTGCTTATACGGCGCACATGCTGCGTTCAGCGCGGGTTGGCACCATGGGATACAGAGATATGCTGCTTTATGGCACGCAGTTTGATGGGAATTCCATGCGTCGGGTGCTGGGGGTGGAAGTAGAGCCTTTTGAAATGCTGGAGATGGTGCAGAATCTGGATGGACTGGATGCCAAAAGTATCGAGGAAGGCGTAGCTTTTATAAAGGAAAACTGGAAATTTCAGAAGCCCTGCATCGATGGCTTAATCGAGACGGGTGTGAAATATGCTTTGGCCATTGGCAAGAAAATTCAGGAACGAGGATATCGTGCCATTACGCTCATCGACGTAGATGGTATGAAGAAGTTATTGGGATTTCCGCCAGCCATGGTGTTTATGCTGCTGGAGCATTTCTACGGGGTGCTGACCGTCCCGGAAAACGACATTATGGGAGCGGTGACACAGTTGCTGCTTTCCGGCATCACGGGGCAGATTGTACCCTATTTGGAATACTACGAGTTTTTCGAAAACAGCATGCTCATTGGTGTTCCGGATTTCATCCCTGCAGCAGCGACGGCGGGCGATGTCAAAGTGTTACCTACGGCCTTTGGCCAACTCAGCGCCAGCCTGCTGAATGTATCCGACGTCCGTACGGGGCTGGTAACCTGCACACGGCTTATTTACCGTGACGGACAGTATTTGATGCATATGTACTTGGCAGACGCAAAGAAGCCTGCTCAGTGGGAAGAATGCGGCTGGGCACCACCTGCGCCGCAACTGCCAAGCCTCGAGGTGTTTCCAAAGGATTGCACCGTGGAAGAATTTGCGCAGAAGGTCAGCTGCCAACATGTGATCGTGGGGTATGGCGACCATCGGGAAGCGGTATCGGATTTTTGCAGGCTTATCGGGATTCAAATGATCTGAAAAGGACGAATAATTAGTTATGGAACCAATCAATATCGGATGGGCACAAACCAGTATTACCCCTCAGCGGCCGTTGCTGATGATCGGCCAAATGTACCACAGAGTATCCGAATATGTACACGATCCCATTACGGCGACTGCGCTGGCGTTGGAAAGCGGGAAAAATCAAGCCATATTTGTTTCGCTTGATATGACGGAAATTCCGCTCAATGCGCTACCGGAACTGCGGGCGCTGCTGGCTGGACAGCAAGGACTGGACTTTGATGCCATCAGTTTCAATGTAACCCACACGCACAATGCTTCCGATTTCTTTGCCGATTTCATGCGGCTGGACAACGAGCATGTTTATGGCGCTGAGATTCTGCCACCCGTAGCAATATCGAAAGAGGTATTGACCGGCGAGGCGGCACAGCAGTATTTTCTGGAACGTATCGCGGATGTGATCACGCGCGCGTGGAACAGCAGAAAACCAGGCGGTATCTGCGCAGCGCATGATTATGCAACGGTTGGATTCTGCCGTCGTCCCGTTTTCGGCGGGAACCAGAACGAGGAAACCATCATGTATGGCGACTGTTCCCGCGGTGATTTTCAGCGTTTTGAAAGCGGCGCTGATGCCTCTGCGGATATGCTCTATACCTGGGATATGGAGGGCCGACTGACGGGCGTTGTTGTGGATATCCCCTGCCCGGCACAGGTTTTTGAACTGCATCGGTTTATTACTGCCGACTATTGGTGCTATACCCGCAATTCCATCCGCGAGGCGTTGGGCGGTGTGTACGTGCTGCCACTGTGCGGCGCGGCAGGGGATCTGTCACCGTTGGATTTGGTACGTATCAGCAAGGATAACAAGCAGGCGCTTGTCGACTGGGGCGGACAAACCAAGGAGGTGCTTCGCAATTTTGATATGACGCTGGAGTGTCAAGGCATTGCTTCGCGCATTACGGAAGCTGTCGTGCGGGGCTATAAAACGGCGCGCAACTATATTGATTATTCGCCGGCGTTTGCGCACCGTGTGTTGAAGATGGAGCTACCGCTACGCCTAGTTTCCCGTGAGGATTATGAGACGGCGATAAAGACGGTTCAAATATTGAAACAACGCTTTTCGGCGGATCATCCAATGGAGATGAGCGACGTTGTGCAGGCGTTTGAACCTCAGGGGGTCGTGCTTCGCTGGGAGCTTCAGCAGAAATCGGAAGTCTATGAGTTCGTTTGCCATATCGTTCGCATTGCGGACGTGGGCATTGTTACGAATCCTTTCGAACTGTACAGTGAATTTGCTCAGCGCATGAAGGCGCGGGTCAAAGCGCGCCAACTGTTTGTGGTTCAATTGGCGAATGGCCTAGGAGGATATCTGCCCACCGAAACGGCCGTTCAGGGCGGTAGCTACAGCAGTAAACCCGCTTCTACGACCTGCGGTCCAGAGGGCGGAGACATCTTGGTGGAGAAAACCATATGTGAGGTGAATTCGCTTTTCAACTGATACCCATGTCAACCTTGGGTCTTGTTTCTAAAACTTCCCCAAAATCGTATTCGGTATCAGCGTTATCTTTTTTGCATTTAGAACCCTAGGTCTACCGCCGGTAAGCCTTGGGTTCTTTGGATCAGTTGATATAAAATCAATTTAAAACCGTGCATCCATCTTTTAGAAACATACCCTCATTTACGATTATGCGTTCTTATTCGCTGCGATCGCTGTCAAGTACGCGTCCGTCGATGGCGCTCATGGTTAAAGCGTTCCACGATGCCGGATCACCGTTGATGTCGCTTTCAAAAGATCGGGATATGCGGAACAACCCAATTAATCCTCAAAGTTGATAAACAAACTCCATTCAGGCTCAAGCGTATAGGTTGCCGTATCCGGCTTCCAAACTCGCATCAGTCCCAATTCGGTATGTGCACATAGAGTGTATGGGCATCTTTGGTAAAAGCTTGCAATCCTATTTTTTTGAAGCCATCCAACCAGATTTTCAATTGGTTGGCCAAAGGAAATCAGCTTCGTATCCGGGCTGGTGATTTCGCTCACAGTCATGGAATTGATCCAATGCATGTCATAAAACACCTCGACTGCCCACTGTGGTTTTCAGTGATTCGTTCCCGTGATCCTCGATATTGGAATCAATGTCGCTGCCGATATCCCGGCTACCGTTCACCGTCCCGACACCGTTAACCTGCTGCATAAACAGGCATTGCCACGCTCAACGGCTTTCCTCCTCATTTCCCATGCGGCCGACGGTCATCACATGGCTAAGTGCCAAGCCGCTGCCAATTTGAAAAGCCACCGTACTTACCTGTGTGGCGGTCGGTTCCTTTGTTACGGCAGCTTGCTCTGGTAGAATCCCATATAGCGTAGCAAACAGTCTTCGGATGCTTTATGAATTTTGTTACGGCAGCTTGCTCTGGTAGAATCCCATATAGCGTAGCAAACAGTCTTCGGATGCTTTATGAATATTGACCGCATTGACAAGGGCAATATTGGTTGTACCGACCATATAGTCGGGTTCGTTCAGCGTTACAACGCCGCGAAAATTCATATAGGAATTACCCCTAATCTCAACATGCTCCGTAAACACCGACGTGCTGAACTTTTCTCCGCTGCAAATGGAACTGTTTCATCTGCTCAAATCAACTTCATAGTGCGCTTTCACCGATTTCGATCTATAACAGAAAAGCGCATTTATCATACATACATTTAGCGGTGTAGCAACTGTTATTCTTAAAAAAGCGTAAAAGGTGCGACTAAAGTCCATGTGCATAACAGGCTTGACGGTGCAGTCATTTATGCTGCCTTAAGGCTCTTTTTCCATAGGACTTGTGATAGGTTTCAATATAAAACTCATTAAGGCGTATACTTATAATAAGTTTATACTGCTCAAATTGATCAGTATGAAACAGGTAAACGCTCCAAGCCAAAGGGGAAAGCGTACCGATGATTTCGTCGCAGGCATCACG
>JAVVXB010000030.1:0-37749 GCA_036651815.1 Clostridia bacterium | reverse complement strand
GAGCGCTTCGTTCACATCGAAGAGGTCACAGGTTCGAGCCCTGTTATCCCCACCAAACAAATCTGTCCACCCTTTCGGGGTGGTTTTTTGTTGAGCGGCTTTCGTTCAGTGGGCTCGATGCCATGTTTAGAAAGCATCGCAATGTTGGCGTTTGTAGCGGCCGCAAAGCACAGTGGCGCTGAGCTGTACAGTTGAGAACAAGCAGTGTACCGATCCGTATAGAAGCCCTGCTGTCATCGTCGAACAGCCAAGCTCCCCGTAAAAATCAGCTTGGCTCAATCGTCTATTCCGTATAACCCCCAAACGAAGGTGCAAAACAGAGCAATTATTTGATAGGCGGTAGCGGCCTGACCGTTACCAACTTGTTTGCAAAATAACGGCAGGGACGCCGGATGTTAAGGGCGGTAAAGCGCGTTCATTTCCCTTTGTCGTCCGGGTTTTGTGCTGTTGCTCCAACATTCGGCCGCCAAAGAATACGGCTGTTATCCGCATCCTTGTTTCAATAATCGTACTTGTCATAATTTATTACAAATAGCCCATTCATAATGGGCTATTTGTATCTGCCCAACAATTTGTTTAACGGACTGAACTGTACTTTGCTTGTGCTGAAAACCACCCGAATGAAGCAACCTTTCCGGCATACATGCCGTCGTAGCCTGAATAGACGGGTTATGAGGTACAGCCCTTCACAATCCTAATGGACTTTGGAATGCACACCGGCTTCTGAAAGAAGCGATTACAGCAGCTCATCAATTTCCAGATGCTCTCCATCAGGGCCACGAAACATCAGAAAATTAATCCCATTAAAAACATTGCTGCGTACCGGTTGTTCCATCTCGAATTGAATGCCCTTTGCTTCCAATTCCGCTTTTGCTTCGCTCATATTTGCAACTTTCATAGCAAAATGATTGACGAACCCGTCCGTATATCCGTCATAACCCGGTAGCTGCACCAACTCGACCATGCAATCGCCATTCTGCACCATAGAAATCTTTGTTCCATCCAAATTCTCTGTCTCTGAAACCACACAAAACCCTAGCTTTTCACAGTAAAACGCTTTAGATATTTCAATGTCGCGAATGAACAGCCCAATATGCGCAAACCCTTGAATCATTTATTTTTCCTCCCTGGCTTTCTTCACTTCTTCGACCATTCTACGAGCAATTTCAGTTATTTTAACATAATCACCCGTCTTTGCGCCAGCCGTCAAGTCACTGCCCGCGCCAATTGCAACCGCACCGGCACGGATCCATTCCGCTGCATTTTCCACACTGACACCACCGGTTGGCATCATACGAAGCTGCGGAACGGGGCCATGAAATGCTTTGATAATTTTCGGTCCGAAGAGATTGCCCGGGAAAATTTTCACAATATCCGAACCAGCTTCCATACAATCAACGGCTTCTTTCAGCGTCATTGCCCCGGCCATGCATGCAATTTGGTAACGGCTGCATAGCTTTACGGTTTCAGTATTCAGGCAGGGTGAAACAATGTAATTGGCACCAGCCAGAATTGCGGCACGTGCCGTTTCTGGATCCATTACCGTTCCTGCGCCGACAATCATTTGATCCGGTTGATAACACTTCGAAAGCTGCTCAATAATCGAAGAGGCCCCCGGTACCGTATAGGTAATTTCGATACCTTTGATACCACCCGCAATACATGCATCTGCAATCTTCATTGCCTGCTGGGCACTTTCCGCCCGGACGACAGCCACAACGCCACACGCCTCAATACGCTGAAGGATCTCCTGCTTTTTCATAAATATCGCCTTCCTTTTCCTATAGAATATTATCGCAGTACTCACCGCGGATTACTGCAATTAAGTTATCAACCGCCATCATCCCCATGCCGGCGACAGCTTCTTTGGTATGTGCGCCAGTGTGCGGAGTCATAATAACATTGTCGAACCTCGTCAGAAGATTATTCTTCGGTGGTTCCTCTTCAAATGCATCCAAGCACAGAGCCGCCAGTTTTCCGCTGTCCAATGCGGCCGCCGCCACGTCCTCATCAATTAAGCCGCCACGAGCGGTATTGATGAGCACTGCGCCATCCTTCATCTTCTTCAGGGCGGCGGCGTCAATCATATGCCGCGTCTTATCCATCAGTGGAACATGCAGCGATATAAAATCCGATTCGTGCAGCAGCCTGTCTAAATCCTGCTCCTTCGAACCCCCGGAAAACGCATGCTGCTTAATAAAACGCTGGTCCAAGTAAGGATCATATGCCAGTATCCGCATGCCAAAAACTGCGGCGCGAAGTGCCAGTTGTTTCCCAATTGCGCCAAGTCCTACGATACCAAGCGTTTTTCCTTGAAGTTCAATTCCCTGGCTGCGCGGCCATTCACTGTTTCTAACAGCCCGATCCAATGCAGGAATATGACGAGCTGCAGCAAGCATCATGCCAAACGCAAGCTCGCACACCGATACGGCATTTGTACCTGGTGTATTCGTCAAAACAATCTCTTTTTTTGCAAGCGCCTGCCGATCGACTCGATCCACCCCTGCGCCATAGCGAGAGATAACCTTCAAGGAAACTGGAAACCGCTCGATCGCATCGGACGAAATGTAATCTAAGCCCGCAATATACCCATCGATCCCTTCCGCATAACGCTCAATTTCATCCGCTTGAAGCGGACGTCCCAGCGTGTTGTATATGACCGTATCCGCAAAAGCTTCCAATTTTAAGCGTGCCTCGTCATTTTCCGATTTTCGAAAAGACGTGGGTGTTACCAAAATTTTCATGGTGATCCCTTCCTGTTATTTGTTTGCGCGACTACCTCCATCGACAAATCACGCAACACCATTATTTACCACTTTGGATTATCAACAACCGTTGGTATTCCATTTTGTTCAATCAGCATTTTACGATATCCCTTTGACTCAATCGTACCATAATCATGTCCTGCGTCTGCACGGAATGTGAAAAACGAGACGAGCGGCGAGGTACCCGTGTTGATCGTGCGGTGTGCATAGCGCGGTGGCACGTAGAGCGCAACACCAGGGCGAATTGCCTTCAGCGACCAATCGCCTTCCGGGTTTTCCAGTAGCATATATCCTTCGCCCGATAAGCCAAAGTAGATTTCAGCCGTATCCAAAATGCAATGAAAGTGACCTTTTGTAAAATGATATTCACCACCAATTTTCCCGGGATAAGTAATCGAAGTTCCCATGGCCAATGCCCCCGATGCCTCAGGCGCACCCATTTCATAGAATTCATAGACCAGCCGATCCCCTTCCGCCAGCGTTGCTTCATATGCTTTATCATCACTGAACATGCCTCTCATCTGTGAAAGGTGGCGTTTCGTGGACACCGCCTGTGTCGAAAGCCCGGTTACCATATCGAATGGGCAGATAAAGCCTTTTGTATAATCAAACATTTCCGCGTTCTTGTTTCCCATAGCTTTTTTCTCCTTCATGTTTTTATCTAAAATCTTTCGCAATTTTATCCAGTTTGTTCAGCAACTCGCCTTCGATCGGCAGATGGAAAACTTCGGCAATTACTTGAGTCCAGCCGTAGATGAAGTAACGCCAGCCATCCTCAACGTGCAGCTTCCGGCTGCCAGCCTGTGCGTTTGCCTGGTGCATGAAATTCAGCTCCCCACGATAATTAATCTCCCACACCAGCGATTCTTTCGGGAACACGCAGGCATCTGACAGTGGCGAACCTGGGCGATCCTTTCCAAGTCCAGTCGCATTAACAACTACAGAATAGGGACGAATCTCACTTAGCACACGATCGTTATCCTCAGGTTCTGGACAAAGCTTATATTCAAACGCAATGCCACCCGGATCAAGTTTCTTGAAGATCGCTTCGATCGCATCAAGCCTCGGCTTTGAGCGATTGGATACAATGATACGTTGTGGGTAATTGCCCCGAAATTCTTCCCGCATCAAATAGGAACCCATGGAAATTGCGCTGCCGCCCGCGCCGATAACATAGAAATCACCGCCATGCTCTGACCACCAGTTTTTCGGCACAAAATCCGAGAGTGCTAGTCCGCTTGAAATCGGATCTTTTGCATGTCCGCAGAGCATGCCGTCACGTTTTGAAATCGAAGACATTTCATGAAACATCAACGCATAAGGATCCAAGTATTCAAACAGATCCTTGCATGCTTCATACAGATCAAGCTTATGTGTTGTAACCAGCGCACCACAGGAAAGCGGATCCTTTTTGATAAATTCAACCACTTCACGATAAACAGTCGGATCCTCGTGTATTGCAATATCGATGCCTTTGATCACTGCGTCACTAATGCCCATCGCCTTTGCCCACTCAGGAAATACGCGCATAATGGAGGATTTTCCGGTCGTTACGCCAATAAAATACAACGTTGGCTGCGTTGCCGGTTCCGCGTTAAATACACACTTGTTTGCTTGGTAAACTACAATTTCTTTACTCATATTACTCCCCTGCTATTATTCTGTAATTTCGAAAGCAAGCGCTTCCGAAGGATTGTGAACCATCATTGTGTATAGTTCATCCTGTGTGATTCCTGCACTTTGTAATAATGCAGAAAACTCAGTAAGAATGTAATCAAGTCCCATTTCCGCTCCATATGCGCGGAGTCTTTGATTGGTTGTATCCAGTGACAGCAGCAGCCGATCTTTCCAGCCATCCGACAGTAGCGCCGCAATTAACCGGATCTCCATTTCGTTATCATGATAACGCAGTCGATTGATCGTATCGTATTCCAAATACACGCCTGTTGCCGCCAATTCACGATGATACCCAATGTCATATCGCATCCGATCCAGATGACACGCAAGCAATCGATTCGGCGCTAACCCGTATTGACTCATAAGCAGCAATAGCGGCTCGGCGCTTTCATTCTTCTCGAAGTGTGCCATAATCGATACGCCTGCTTCCGCCGCAGCGGAAACAGCTGCCTCAAACAGTTTCTCATACAGTGCATTTGCACGGATCCCTCCGCAATCGACAGCGACCTTCATCATTCCGGCTTTCGCGTCAATGCGCCTCTCCAGCGACTGGTCGGAAGCCATCATCCCTTCTTGAATCTCTAATACAAAGCGTTCATGCAGCTGTTGCATCGATTCTCGGAAGATGAACCCATCCTCTTTATAGAAACAAGTTTTATGGAATCCTGTACTGGCAATTATTTTGACACCACTACGGTTCGATGCGCAGACCATCGCCTCGGCCATTCGTCCTGCCCCAAACGGTTGTGCATCGACGTAAGAACACCCACCTGCCCGTTTGTACGCGATCAACTCCTCGACGGATTTTTCTTCATCATCCATACGCAATGCGGAATTAATCTGGAAACTTTTCCCATCTGACAGAAACAGGTGTTCGTGGCATTGACACCAGCCAAGCTCTTGCGAACTGATATCCCCAGTTACGGTTCTAATCAACAATTCTATACTCATCTCTCTTTTGTCATTATGTCTGTTTGTGTTTACATAATGGTATAAATGAATCGCCTCCAACGGCTTCCCATACGGAACCTATATGCTTCACAACATATTCTGGATGTTGGGTTTCGATCAGATTGCCATAGTCCTCTTCCCATCCGATTGGTCCGTTGATGATGCAGACGTCCATTCCAAAGCTTCTCGCAAGCCGAATATCATGCCGTGTATCCCCCACATAAAGAACCTGATCTGCGCGTAAGCCCAGTTCCCGCATAGCCAAAGCACACCGCGTTTCCTTGTTCAATGCCTGTGCAGTTGCGCCATCTATCAAATCAAACAACTTCTCCGCCTGATTCTGACGAACGATCATCTCCACCAATGCTTGTTTGGAGTTGGAAAGAATGCCGGTTTTCACTGCACACCGTTTTAATTCCGCCAGCAATTCCCGTGCTCCGGGAACCAACGCTAAATGCCGCAGTTGATCTGAATGCAAATAGAAATCATCAATTTCGCAAACAATCGTTGGCTGTTCCTTTTGCGCTACCCCACATCCATCCAATACACAGGTCATGGTGTTGCCAATGTTCATCGATACTTGACGAATGTCAACGCGGTAACCAAGACGCAACAGATACTGGCAAATAATTTGCGAATGAAAGTCAAAGGAATCAACCAGGGTTCCATCCAAGTCGAACAGAACCCCACGATACTTCTTCATTTCACGGTTGCGGCGTGGGCAAGCGCGAAAAACGGCTTTTGAAGCGCATCATGCGTTTCACAAAACGCATGAAACAGCTCCGAGTATTGGTGTGCTTTGGTTACATCTGGCAAATATTCATCCTTCACAATCAATACCATTTTAGCCGCCGTTTCTGGATTGGGAAACAGTCCCGCCCCAACACCGCCCAGCAGCGCAGATCCCAGTACGCCGCCCTCGTCAAAACGAAGCGTATAAACCGGCTTTTGGTAAATGTCCGCTTTGATCTGATTCCAAAGCGCGCCCTTCGCAGCACCGCCTGTATGATAAACGCTGTTAATGTGCTTCCCAGAACCTTCAAATAAATCCAACGTGCGTTTATGTTCGAAAGCAATGCCCTCCAAAACCGAGCGCACCATGTGGCCTATGCCCGTACCAACGTTTAACCCAATAAAAGATCCTCTTGAATCCGCGCTGCCCATGGTGCGTTCCCCCATAAGATATGGGAAAAACAACAATCCATCGGCACCTGCGGGCGTGTCTTTCGCCAGTTCGCTCAAATAGGCGTATTCATCCAAGCCCTGCTCGCGCGCATAAGCAGATTCCTGTTTCGCAATCGTATCACGAAGCCAGCGAAATGCACCACCGGAGGAATCCACGCACCCAAACGCAACCCATCCATCAAGCGCATGTCTGAGATTCATGATCCGCGGATCCAGAATAGGCTCATCGCTATAGTAGCAGAGCACCGAACCCGTACCTGTGCAGTCCGAAACACTACCCTTTGCCGCGAGTCCCGATACAAAAAGCGATGCCATCATGTCCCCGGCACCGCAAACCACCACGGTCTTAGTAGAAAGACCAAGTTCGTCGGCAATCGGTTTGCGCAAACGGCCAATTACATCATATGCCTTGCAAGGACGCGGCAGTTTCTCGCGATCTATACCAACGATGCATAGCATTTCGTCCGACCAGTCTAAGCGCTTTCTGTCCATGCAGTAGGTTCCGGTGCCCTCGCTGAAATCGATGCATGCTTCTCCTGTCAGCATAAAGTTGATGTAATCCTTACCCGTCAAAAATTTATAGGTTTGATCATAAACCTCTGGTTGATGGTCCTTGATCCAACGGATTTTTATGCCCTGCCAGTTGGATGTGGCAACGTTAGCCGTCAGATCGTATGCAATCCGCTGCTCTTTGGAGGCATTGATGGCATCCGCGATTTGCGCCCCGCGTTTGTCGCAGTACAGCTGGACATGATCTTCAACAATCGTGCCGTCCGCCGTAATCGGCACAGGACTATGCATCACCGCATCACAGCCAATCGAAACGATCTCCTCCGCATTGACACCCGATTCCTTGACAACTGCACGAATCCCATCCTTGGTCGCTGCCCACCAAACGGATGCTTTCTCCGTTGCCCACGCAGGTTGCGGTGTATCCATGTATTGCGCCATGGCATATTTCGCGATACAATTGGCATCCTGATCGTACATCTGCACACGAATACTCTGCGTTCCAATATCGATTCCGATCATATATTTGCTCATATGCTTCCTCCTTTTCCGTTGTATAAAATTATAGTAGATTTTCCACGTCCAGCCCACACAATACCTTTTTACAACCGGTACTAAGGGCGGTCTTTGCATCAAGCCCCGCGCCAATCAGTGAGAGCGCATTGCCAGAAATCAATCGGAAAGCACGCACATCGGCCTCGGTCGGAAAACTTGCATGGTATGGCTCAAATCCCGTCGAAACAACGATTCCTTCAACGTGAAAATTGGTGCAGGCAGCTACGAATTCCTCCGCCTTTTTGTTCTTCAATAACGGGGCAATTTCTGTAATAATATAAAGTCGATGTTTTCCTGAGGCGGTCTTCAAAGCCTCCAGCTCAGCGTTCAACCACACGATGCCACGACTTAAATACATGCCCAGTGACACAACCGCATAATAGGCATCAATTTCCGGATACAACCCGTTCAGCTCGTTAATCTCCTCTGCCTTCGCGTCCGGATTGTACGCACCTGATGGATACGCAATCACCGCAGATAGGGATACGCCGAGTTTTTTTGCTTTTTCCTTAATTGCAGGAATTGAACTTGCACCAACAAGCAACTCACCCACCCCGTACTCGGCAGCTTTATACAGCAAATTCTCCGTGATCACATCGGTCACGTAATATTCGGTAATATTCGTTAAAACGATTGCTTCCTTCATTTTTTCCTCCCGTCAGATCGCTTCGTAGCGTTTCAGCTGGCGCTCGATAAACACCTCTACAATATCCAGCGTTGCTGCGGTGTGAATCACCTGACAGCCCATCTCCAGATATCGCTCCAACTCACCAAGATAACGGATGCCGCCAGAAGGATGAATGTCAAAACGTCTCGGAAAATTCCGGTTGATAAGCTGTATCTCTTCGTAAGAAACATTTAGCTTCGCGCCCGGGTTGATTTTGACAGAGTATACGCCAGCCTGATCCAGCGCTTTGCAGGTGTTAATAATCGCGGTATCGCTCATGAGTGTCGCCGGAATTACAAATGCATTTTTATCGAAAGCATCCCCATATTCCTTCATCAAAACCGCTGCCTCACGTTCCACATCGCCGTAACGTTCCGAGAAAATCGCTTGCCAGTCAAGAACAACGCACACATCGCGCACGCCAATTTTTTTCAGGCGCTCCAAATCAGCCAACTTCTTATGAAGCGTCATACGCCCCATCGGATAAGAAATCGCACAATGCAACCTTTGTCCGCTCCCAAGAATCGATTGGATCATTGGTACAAACACAATTTCCGTATCAAACGCGAACGGTTGAAATCCACGTTTCAGCATCCGATTGACAACGGCTTTCACGTCCTGCTCCGTTTTATCGACACCCTGTAAACCAAAGTGGCAATGCCCGACAAGCTCCATCGCTTCACAGCGTACTTTTTCTGCGATTGCCTGGTCTTTCACTGTACTAAAATCAAACATCCAGTTCCTCCTTCGAACACATGGCATTCTACCGTTTTTTGCTGCGCGTCATATCAATAATGACAGCAATCGTGATCAAAACACCGGTGCTTACCTCCATGATAAATGGGTTGATTCCAAGCTGGATTCCACCATTGTCAATCAAAATCATCAGCACCGTCCCAAGCGCAGTCCCCCAGACCGCACCTTTTGCCCCGGAAAGGCTCGCGCCTCCAATTACGGTTGCGGCGATTGCGCTCATTTCATAGCCCGAGCCTGCTGTGGGAACCGCGCTATTGACACGCGAAGTCAAAAGCACGCCCGCTATGCCGCAGATGAGGCCCGCAAATACATACACGCCATAGGTTGTGAGTCTCGTATTGACACCAGAGAGCTTAGCGACCTCTGCACCGCTTCCGATTACATAAATATTCCTACCAAATCGCGTAAATTTCAATACAAAAAATACGATTAACAGCACCGCAAGCCAAATTAACGTTAAATTTGGAATGCCGAGTATGGTTCCATTGGAAAAACTGCTGAACTCTTCCGGCAGTCCCGCAATTGTCTTCGCTTTTCCGATCACTTTGATAAGTCCACGGATAATCTGCATGCTGCCGAGCGTTGCGATAAACGGTGGAACCTTGAATTCGTAGATGATCACCGCGTTATACAGCCCCAAAACGCATGCGGCTAAAACGGCAATTACGGTAGCAGCTGCAATTGACATATTTGCTTCCGTCATAAGCAGCGCTACAATCAGCGAGCTCATGCCGGTAATTGCGCCACAGCTTAAGTCGATTCCACCAGTAATGATGATAATTGTCGCAGAAACCGCCACAATGCCAATGACCGAGCTTTGCTTAAGTAAATTCGTTAGGTTATATTGTGAGAAAAAACTATTGGTTGTGAATGTAAATATTGCGAATAAACCGATTACAATCAATAGCAGCGAAAATTCTGTCTTCCTGAAAAACCTGGTTTTTGCCGTCTCCATAATCCTTCTCCTTAGTCGATTTGCGAAGCTATTTTTAAGATATCCTTTTCGGTCATTTCGCCGATTAAATCTCGCGTAATCTCGCTCTTCACTGCGCCGTCCGCCATCACGTACATACGATCCGACAAGCCCATCGCTTCCGGCAGATAAGATGAGACCACAATGATCCCCTTGCCATCCGAAACAAGCTGCTCCATAATCTTAAAGATTTCCTGTTTTGCACCGACGTCGACGCCTATCGTTGGTTCATCAAAGATAAAAATATCCGGATTGCAAGCAAGAAGCTTGCTGATTACTGTCTTTTGCTGATTGCCTCCAGAAAGATTCTCTACGGTTTGATGTACTGATGGCGTACGAATACCGACCGCTTTTCGATACTCCTCCGCCCGTTTTGTCTCTTTCTTGAGATCGATCAATCCGCATTTGGAAATTGTATGGTACGAGCTCATGTTGACGTTTATTTTTACGGATAGTTGTAGCGCAAGCCCCTCTTTACGCCTGTCCTCCGGAATCAACCCAATGCCGCGCTTCATCGCGTCAGCAGGCCGGCGAATACGAGCTTTGCGCCCACGAATGAACACATCTCCGCTCGTTGCCCGCTCAGCGCCAAAGAGGCATTTCATCAGTTCGGAGCGACCTGCGCCGATCAAGCCAAAGAATCCGACGATCTCGCCAGCATGAACCGAAAAGTTCACATCTTTGAAATGCTTTTCATCCGAAAAATGTTCGACCCGGAGCAGTTCTTCACCGATGACACCGTGCTTTATGTTGTAGATATCGGTCATTTCGCGTCCGACCATCATGGATATAATCTTATTCTTATCCAACTCACCAATTGGTTTGGTATCTACGTAACATCCATCCTTAAGAACGGTGACTGAGTCACAAATCTCCATAATTTCTTCAATACGGTGCGAAACATAGATCACACTCACACCGGCGACTTTCAGTTCGCGGATGAAGTTAAATAGTATTTCAACCTTGTCGTTCTCTAAAAGAGCGGTTGGCTCATCAAAGATTACAAGACGGATTTTCTGATTCATCGATATCTTGCTGATCGTTACCATTGCCTGCATCGCAATTGTTAAGTCAGCAATTTTGGAGCAGGGATCCACATTCATTGAAAATCGTTCCAGCACCTTTCGGCTTTCCGACCAAACGGTTTTCCAATCGATCGTCCCCAGCTTTGTCTGGGGCATATTCCCCAGAAAATAATTTTCGCCAACGCTGAGTTCTTTTGCAATATTTACGTGTTGATAATTCGCATGCATCCCAAGTCCCTTGGCATCAATTGCGCTCTTTGGAACGCGCCATTCTCCATCACACGCGATCTCAACACATCCGCTGTCCGCCGTTTCGACGCCCATAATTTGGCGAATTAACGTTGATTTCCCAGCGCCATTCTCACCCACCAGCGCACGAACCTCGCCAATGTCTACCGAGAAGTTCACATCGGATAGCGCGCATACGCCAGGATAGGTTTTTGTAATGTGATTTACTCGCAGAAGCGTTTCAGATTGCGACATACAATACCTCATATATCCGGGCTGCGGCGAAATCCGCAGCCCGGTATTTGCTTGCTTTTTACTTGAAATTAGCCGCGTTTATTGAGTGTTGGATCGAGCAACGCTTTGAATTCGTCGTCGTTCATCTTGTCTTTGGTCACCGTAACTGCGTTAACGTTCACATCTTTTTCGTCGGACTGTCCCAGTACGATCTTATTGTAAACGCTCATAACTGCGGTGTAAGCCTGCTGATAAGGAGTCTGTACAACAATCGCATCCAGCGTGCCATTTGCTAGTGCTTCAACTTCCAGATCATCGGAGTCAATGGCGACCGCTGCAATCTTGCCAGACAGGCCAGCGTTCTTGATTGCCAGCGTAAGGCCGTCACCAGAGACGTTGTTCGCACCATAGAGCCCGATCAATTCTGCACCATATGTGGAAATTTGGTTTTCGCAGTTGGCCTGCGCATTGTTCACATCGTTTTCATTGTATAACGTTACGAGACATTCAATTTCAGGCGCATTCGCAGCCATATACTTTGCAAATTCGGACATTCTGGGTTCCAATGCGGGAACAACGACACTCATATGTACGCCAACTTTTCCCTTCGGTTCGATTCCCTTGGCCTCCATAGCAACTAGCATCGCCTTTGCAGCTTCGGCACCCTGTGCGCCCATGTCACAGTAGTACTTCGTTCCGTAAAATTCTTCGTATCCCTCTGCAAGGCCAAGACTCATGAAATTCACAATGATCCCTTGCTTGAATGCTTCCTGTACGAGCGGTGCAGTTGCGTCCGGAACCAGCGTACCCGTGATAATTGCATCCGGCTTCTTGGCAATCGCGTTCTCAAACGCCTTCACATAGCCATCGGTTTCCGCTTCCAGCGCTGGGCCAACCATCGATATGTTGACCTTCACACCATACTGTGCTTCGATATCTGCCGCTGCATTTTCAACACCAACCAGCATGTATTCACCCCAATATTGAGATTCGGTTGATGGCGTAATATAGATGATGTTCAGTTCACTAATTGCAGGTGTTTCCTCTGTGGTTTCAACGACGGCTTCTGCCGTTGCTTCGGCCGCTGGTCCCGTTGTTTCTAGCGCGGGCGCCGCACAGGCAACCGCTCCGAAGGCAACGCACAGCGCCATCAATAGTGCAAGTGCTTTTTTCATTTATTCTTCCTCCGTTTTTTGTTTTGAGATGTCTCTCAAAATTGATTTGAGTTTTGCAGTACTGCTAATCTGTTGTGATCTCATTATGTCATTACATTTATATTGTGATTTGATTATATTCTAGCATCGCTACCATGTCAAGTAAAAAAGTAAATTAGTAAATACATTCTGTTCTGTTTACTTAGTGCTATGTATTGACATATTCCTCTTCCATCGTTATATTTTACACAGATCATCCGATTTTTATTAAACTCTTTAAGGGAGGTGTTTTTTATATCGATCCAGATTGATCGACAGCAATGTACCCGATGCGGACTTTGCGTTCGAAGCTGTTTTTTTTCCGTTTTAGATCTGGATAACAATGCAGCATTCGTTCAAAATTCATCTCGCTGCATCCGTTGCGGCCATTGTTTATCCATCTGTCCATGCGGTGCAATCTCGTTGAACGAGTTGCATTGGTCGGTCAATGCAGCATATGATTCCGCAGCTGCGCGCGTTCCCGAGCATTCGCTCGTTCGTCTGATTACCGAGCGCCGCAGTATACGGAGATTCCGAAATAAGCCTCTGGATGATTCCATCCTATCTCAGTTGCTGGAAACCGTGCGCTACGCACCGACAGGTTTGAATCGTCAAAATTTACGTTACATTGTTCTGCGCAAAAAACTTCCACAAATTACTAAATTGGTGATTCAAGATTTATCCGATCGTATCGACGAACATGCGTTGCGGCTCGATCGGGATACGTTACTTCGCATCTTGAAAGATGCAACGGTTGGGTATGATTCTCTCTTTTATGCAGCACCTGCGGTCATCGTGATTCTTGACTGCTTTGGCAAACAGGTGGATGGAGGCATCGCTGCGGCGCATATCGTTTTGCTTGCCCAGACGATGGGACTCGGCACTTGTATCAACGGTATCTTTCCCAAACTTGCCACATACACCCCAGCCGTTCTGGATGCGCTTGCCATTCCCAGTGGGTTTGGCATCGTCACATCCATTGCTATCGGTTATCCCGATCTCCAATACATGAATATTCCGCCACGCAAAAACCCGGAAATTATCTGGGCATAATCGCATTATAGAAACAACTGCCCGGAAACGATCGGCATCATTTCCGGGCAGTCCTAACCAATAGATGTCTCTTCAGCGATACGTTTCAACTTCAAATTTTGTTCGATCGCCGCGATAACGAGCCAGTGAATACTCGACCGGTTTATTGTCCCGTTCAACATAGGAGACCGTACGAACAAAGCAAATCGGTTTATTTGGGGCAATTTCCAAAAATTCCGCTTCCTTTTTCCGTGCAGGTACAGCTTCAATTTCACGGTGCGCATTGGTTACATGAATGCCGTAAACCTTCTCTAATTCTTCGTATAGCGAAGCATAAGTAAAATCTACATCCAATAATTTCTGATACGTTTGAAATGGCAAATAGGTATCTAGGTAAACCATTGGCACCTCATCCGCATAACGAACACGGCAAAGATGTAACAGCGATTGATCAAACGGGATCTGAAGATGTGAGTTGCAGTCTGGATTCCCAGGAATCTCTTCCTGTGCAAGAACTTTCGTGTGGGGCACCATCCCCTTTGCTCGCATCTCATCGTTAAAACTTTCGAGTTTGCTCAGAAACCGATCCCGCACCTTTGGTTTGGTAATAAAGGTACCCTTTCCTTTAAACCGAACAAGATATCCCTCATCCACAAGTTCAGCAAGCGCTTGCCGAATGGTCGGACGGCTGATCATTAACTGATTGCACATGTCAGGCTCGGCTGGCAGCATTTCGCCCGGTTTCAAAATATCTTCATTCAACAAATCGAGAAGCTGACATTTCAATTGATAATACAGTGGAATCGGAACGGATTTATCAATTTTAATTTTTCTGATTGATTCCTGCACTTTTTCTCCTTATGCCATTTCTGGCCGTTAAATCTATATGCTCGTTCCGTTTGATATATTGATATTCATAGTAAGTTGTTTTGTCATTACATTAAGATTAGTATCATCAGGTTGATTTGTCAATACGAATCTAGCTATATTTTTTTCATTTGGTACCTTTTCTTATTTACGCTGATTATTAGGGCGTATGGCTAAAAGAAGAATTTGCAATTTTGAGTGTTTTTTGTCAGTTTAAGTAGAGAACTCATGGATTATGAGCGCAGAAATGGCAAAAACAATACCGGAAACGCTCTTGGGAAATTTTCGAACCACATCTTAGCTTTTGATAACTTTCGTTCCTGTTGCGTACATCTGACAGTATGTTACTGGCCACGTCGTCGTTCCCCAATTATGCCGAAGCACTTTGCTATCGAGTTCATTTTGTACGAATCGTCGAGATCTTCTATATTCGTTTAGCATATCGGCAGCCGCATCAGTGGTTTTCATTTTAACTGCCGTGAACGACAACTGTACGTGTTTATGCCGGCACATTCGTTTTTAGTGGTTGCCATGCTTACTGCACCAGATCTCCCCGTTGGCATAGGTATAAATGCCACCAGACGGGCATTTCACCTGTCCGCCAAGATTTCCGTCCTCAACAAATGCCTGAAAATCGCTGTTTGTAGCCTGCTCTGTATCCAATTCCAAAATCACGCAGTATCCAAGAAAATGTTCCAACATGGAACCCCGGTTTGCAATGCAGGTTTTCTCATTTGCGTCATCGATCCATCCAATCATGGATGGAATCAGAATGGCAGCAAGAATACCCAGCACCACCAACGTCACAATTACCTCAACCAGAGTCATGCCGCCGCGAGCGGACCGTTTCTGATCCAATGGTTTTTCCCTCCCCCCACTTCTTACCTGATTCTCTAGCAATTGGCTTCTCGCTGCCGCATCCACCGTAGAATCATGCGTCTTTCCTAATCCGATTGAGAGCCCCTCCTTTCTCAAGCACACGTTCCATCGAAATGCTGCGCATTGAGAAAGGAAGGGTATCGTTTACTTTTCGTTTGCGTCCACTGCGTGCTTGGCTTCGACAATACTATCCTCGGTTTTCTGTCGCTGGGTCAGCAGATTTGTACTGTATAGCTGTGTATTGCTCTTTTTCTGAAGATCTTCCATGGATTCTATCCCCTTTACAATGCTTGTTTTGTCCAATGAATCCTTACAAGCCACCAGAATTCTCCTTGTCATGCGGTCTCCGCCAACAATTACGCAATGAATGCTGGTAGCTGCAAGAATTCACCAACATGGTAATAGCTTGTGCCGGAGATACTGCTGCCTATGCTATTTACGGTTCTATCAACTCTGCAGGTTCCTGCGGTCTGGGCGCATCCGCCCGATAAAGCCGATAAACCCAGAAAGCGATGACCAGCGTCATGGCCAGCACGATGATCTCCACCCAGATAATATTGGCTAGTAACCCAACCTGATACAGCACTGCCACCCAATCCACGGCCGCATGCAGCAGGATGGCCACGGGATAGAGATACCATTTGCCGGAACGTCTGGCAGCCTGAAAAACCAGCACCGACAGTGCAATTTGCAAAATCATGGCCGTAATCCGTTCCGCACCACTCACGAAAAACATGCTAGCTGGCATGCTCTTTATCGATTCAATTGCTGCTGAGATCATAGTTTCCTGCCCTACAGCCTGGGCAAGCAGCGCATCCGCACCCCCGGCATTCAGAGATATGGCAAAAAAGAAGTTAGAGATCATGCTGACGCCCGCAATCAAGATCGCTTCCATTCCACCGTGACCAATGCCATACATCACGCCGACCGAGCGGTCGTTTTGTTTCCTCAGTAGCCAGCGGAAGGAGATCAGCCGGGCTGTCTCCTCGAATATACCCGCCGCGAGTCCGCCATACAGCACATACGCCCAAACATGGTTATGAATCCATGAAGAAAGGCCATTGCTGCCAAAGATGAACAGTTGATGGCAGGCGTTCTCCAGCACAAATACAAACAGCACAAACATCAGCGCCCCGCAGATGGCTGCGGACACCTTTGCGCCCGTCTTTTTGCGCCAAATAACCAGCAGAGTAATCGGCACACCGATGCTGACCACCGCCGTGACGACCATCCCTATCATTTTCCAAATCGATACGATTGGTTCCATAAGCTGCATATTTTAAACCTTTCTAAAATGAATTTTCCATTCCGGTCCAAAGCCAACATCGAATGATTTTGCAAAGCTGCCCCGGCAGACGGCCAGCCCAATCTTCATCAGTTCGTTGTTGTAGATCACCGGTTCTCCTTCCGCCACGCTCCCAAAGTTGGGATGGAAGGTCACAGCCTCATCGAACAACACATCCCCGCTGCGGGAGATGGTCACGCGGACGGCATCACCGTAAGCAAAGCCCATCTTGTTAAAGAGAGCTGTTGGAATATTCGTCCAGGAATTACCGAAGTTTGGATCATCAATTTCAATGATACCAGCCACGTCCCCCGCCTTGGCGATGGGTTCGGCCAGCAGATGTTCAACGATCTCTTCCACAGGATAGACGGGGCCAACACCCGCAAAGTCAATTATCCCACTGGCAAGCCGCGCCGCCGTATATCCAAACAGATCGCGACCATGAAAAATGGCCACGCCCTCTGTGTCCTTGCCGCGCAGACGATTGACCGATTCATCGATCTCGCGCACCTCTTCGATGCCCATATATCGTTTGATATGGGTCAGACTGCCATTATCGGGAGATACGACATAATAGCCGCCCTTGACCTTTGCCACGCAGGCACGGCGGGCAGTTCCTACGCCCGGATCCACCACGGAAACATAGATTGTTCCCGCTGGCCAAAAACGAAGGCTCTGGTACAAGCGGTAGCTGGCACTCCATGTATCGAACTGTGGTAGTTCATGCGTTCCGTCCATGATCTCCAGCGTACGGTCAACGGTTTTAACGACGCCATACATGGAGGATACCGCCCCTTCTTTGTAGGTGAAGTCCGTCTGAAATACAAGAATAGGTTTCATTATATGCTCCTTATATAAATGGATTCCAAAATTTACTATGGTTGATAAATACGCTTACCGCGATGGAGCCGAATAGCACCAATCCGCATATGACAAACGCAATTCTATCGTTTCTACCTAGGGGTTTAGCCGCATACCAGGTTCGTTTTTTCTCCTTGCCAAAGCCGCGCAGATCCATGGTGTTGCTGATGAGATCAATCCGTTCGAGCGTGGAGAAGATGAGCGGGATGCAGATATTCATAGTGTTTTTAATGCGTTTGCTTAGCTTCTCTTTTTTGCTGAGGTCAAGCCCGCGGCTCTGCTGTGCTAGGGAGATATCTTGATAATCGCGAATGATATCCGGAAAATAGCGGAGCGTAAGGGAAAAAGCAAACGCCGCTTTGTAGGGAATGCCGATGCGATTTCCACTGGCTGCCAGCTCGCTTGGATTTGTCGAGAGGAAAAAAATGACGCCAAGCGGCACCACGGACGCATATTTCAGCAGCTTGGTCACCTGATATAAGAGTTGCTCCTGCGTCACCACATACCGGCCCCAGATGGTGAATAATTCGTGTCGCGTTCCATAGATTTCCACAGCATAGGTGGGGCTGAACACATAGGTTAGCACAAAATTGAGCAGCAGGAAGCCCAGCACATAATACACCATCAGCTTGATCTGCTGAAATTTGATCTCCGACATTCGCAAAAAGACTAGCGACAGCACAAGAATCACGCAAACCACACGAATATCATAGGAAAACATCACTGCCATGGTGGTGCAGAGGAAACAGATGAGCTTCGTAAGTCCCGAGAGATCGTAGATGAGGTTATGGCGCTCCACATAATCGAACAGCTTGGCTTTCATCGCGCATTCCCCCTCTCAAAATCAATGAAGTTCTGTACGAAAACCTGCTTATCGTCAATTCCACAACGCTCCGCCAATTCATACAGAGATGTAATTTTGAGACTCGCGCGCTCACAGATGTCCGCATTGGTTAGCGCTTCCACCGCCGTTCCGTCATGCAGAATACGCCCGCCGTGCAGGACAATGGCATGTGGAGTGTATTCGAGCATCAGGTGCATATCGTGCGTGATGAGAATGATGGTGACGCCAGAAGCGTTGAGCTGCTTTAAAAATTCCATAATGTCCGTATAGTGGCGATAATCCTGTCCTGCGGTAGGCTCATCTAGGATCATCACCTTCGGCTCCAGAACCAATACGGAGGCAATCGTTACACGTTTCTTTTGCCCGAATGACAGTGCGGACACAGGCCACTTTCGAAATGGCAGCAATCCACAGATTTTCAGTGCACGTTCCACACGGCCCTCGATCTCTTCCTCCGGTACCCCGCGCAGTCGAAGCCCCAGTGCGACTTCATCATAGATCATGGGCTTGACAATCATCTGATTGGGATTTTGCATGACGAAGCCAATCTTTTCACTGCGCTCTTTGATCGTTGTACCCGCCATGGTTTCTCCGCACAGATACAGTTCGCCCTCCACATCCGTCACAAGCCCGCAGATGACCTTAGCCAGTGTGCTTTTGCCGGCGCCATTGGTTCCAACAATGCTGACCATTTCACCTTCTTCAATGGAGAAGTGGATATCATTGAGAATCTGACGATTCTTTGTGTATGCAAAGTTTACATGCTCGGCTCGCAGGATATCCGGCCGTTTTTCCCGAGCCGGCCGCGTTGTCTGCGCGTCGTTCCAGCAGACAATCGCATCTTTCACCTTGTCCACCTCCAGCGTTTGCATCCTGCCAGCATGCAGCTGTTTGGTGACCTCCACACCCGCGTAACGCAGCGCGGTTACATACAGAGGTTCGCGGATACCAAGCTTTGGCAAAATCCCGGCCTGCATGAGTTCGTCCGGCGGCATGTCTGCGACAATTTTCCCATCACCAATCACGATGATGCGATCCACGTTTCGATAGAGCACATCCTCCAAACGATGCTCAATGATAATTACCGTTTTGCTATAATCCTGTTTGATGCGGTCGATCAAATCAATGGCTGTTTTACCCGTTGCCGGGTCTAGATTTGCCAGTGGTTCATCAAAGAGAAGAATCTCCACGTCATGAACCATCACCCCCGCAAAGGATACCCGCTGCTTTTGCCCACCGGAAAGTTCATACGGCGAAGAATCCAAAAATGTACCCATGTTTACGATATCTGCCGTTTTTTGCACAATCGTCTTCATGTCCGCCTGTGTCATACACTCGTTTTCCAGCGCAAACGCAATATCTTCGCCCACCGACAACCCCACGAACTGCCCGTCCGGATCCTGTAAAACAGTACCCACATGCTTGGATAGCTCGAAGATACTCTGCCCTGCGGTTTCCTGGCCGCAAACTTTGCAGCTGCCGTGAAATTGGCCGGGATAGGAAAACGGAATCAGTCCGTTGATGCAGTTGCCCAGCGTACTTTTCCCGCTGCCGGACGGCCCGACAATCAGCACCTTTTCCCCTTTATAAATAGTCAGGTTGATCCCGGTAACCGTTGGCTCTGCCTGAGAAAAGTATTGAAATGAAAAATCTTGAAATTCTATGATCGGTTGCTTTTGCTCCATCTCATCCCCCTATCCAAGTTGGTGTGCTTTTGCCATCGTAATGGTCCACGATGGGCCTGTGCTCACATTGTAAGCACGCGCAAAGTTTCCCTGGTTGATGGCCACCGCCATGAAATCCAGGCTGTTCACATAGACCAACGCCTCGCCGATAAACGCATCCGCAAAGGAATGTGCGTATATGAGGGAAGTGCGGTAGAGCGTCCGTCCGCGTTTTTCGATGATAACATCGATCCGATCGCCGCACTGCACGCCAAGCTTTAGGAACAGCGCCCGTGGAATATTGGTCCAAAGACTGCCAAAGCGTACATCCAGTACGTCAACCGTACCGGTGATGCTGCCGCCTTCAATCGTGGCGGGCACAATGGGAATTTCGACCACACTATCGATCGAAACCTCCGGTCCTACGCCTGCGTACTCAATGATTCCGGCAGCAAGCCGCGCCCCCGTAAACGCATAGATGTCTCGTCCATGGAACGTATAACTCTCGCCGGAACCCGGCAGGCGGTTGATGGATTCGTCGATTACGCGCGCAGCCACAATCCCACACAATGCTTTTACGTGGGTCAACGTGCCGTTATCCGGCGTGATGACATACTGCCCGCCCGCTGTTTCCACCGCAATGCTTCTGCGCGTACTCCCCACGCCCGGATCCACCACGGATACGAACACCGTGCCCTTTGGCCAGTAGCTGACCGTTTGAATCAGGCGATAGCTCGCCTCCCAAATATCGTACTGAGGAATCTCATGGGTCAGATCGGAGATCTTGAGATTTTCACATACGGAATACGCCACGCCATACATGGCGCTAACTGCGCCGTCGGCACGCCCAAAATCGGACTGAATCACCAATGGTTTCAAGGTTGACACTGTTTCCACACCTCCATCTCAATTGTCCTTATTATATCTGACATGAGGCAAAAAGGAAAGTCTTGTAGATCGTTTTACCATCCTTCATATACATGGGTGTTCTTTATCCACCTGTTTTCCCCTGCTGTCATGCCGTGCTTACTGCGCTGCTATCGTTTATGTTGTGGTGACAAGAGGCAAGCGGAATAAAACTGTGGAATATATTGAAGATTTTATATATATGAATTCGGCGTTGCGAACTTTTAGATCCTGAATGGAACGGTTCAGCCCTGCTTTCGGGATGCCAAGCAGCAGAAAAAAACCAATGCTTAAAAGAACAGACAAATTTACACCGGTATTCTTTGGATGGCGCCAAACAGCACATCGTGACGGGATCTATCGGAGCGGCACAGCGCATTGCAAACGTTCCATCGGCGATTTGCACAGCAACAAGAACGTTAGATTTGGAGGCAACTATGTCTCGATCTGGAAGGAGACGCTGATTTACAGGATATCCGTATGGTCAGCGCTCTATATGATCGCTCATAAAGCTAGTGGCAAGGCTACAAAAACGGAAACCCGTTCCTATAAATCAATCCTAAAACAAATACGTTGGAAATAGATGTGGTGACCGCAACGCGAAAGTACATGCACCCGCAAATACACTGGGTAATCCAATCCATGTGCTTCAGTCACCGGCAAACACAAACGATGTTGCGGTTGCTGAGCATTGGTTGCATTACGCAGGGATTTTAGATACAACGGTGTTGTGGAACAGGGTCTGCGATGCGAACCTGCTGCCCAATATATTCATTACCGTCCATACTGTGATGCAACCTTGAAAATTCCGCACAAGTCCCTTAAATCTAACCTGTGTTTATGCGACTGGCGGCTTTACAAGAATCCGCGGCTCATTGAGCATTGCTTCCTTAATAAGTGTGAGATGAAAACGAAAGGAGCGCGAGTCTATTACCAAGCGAAAGATTGCCGTATTTGCTTTTATTTTGGATCCGAGATTTTGCAATCCATATTATTCGGTTTTCTGGGGACAAACGCCATGAGCAACACCCCCATTGCGGATACCAAAACGGTAGCCAGCAGAAAAATGCGAACACTGCTTATATCCAGTAGTCGTCCCCCCAACGCACTGGCCAGAATGCTTCCGGCGGATATCGCAAGCACGATAAACGCCTGACCTTTATTGGCGTCCGCTGGGTCGAGCGCCTCATTGGCATATCGAATTGATGCTGGCGTAAACAAGCCAAACGACAGTGCCTGCATCGATACAGCAATATATAGTCCGGTCATTGAACTCGCAAAATAGAATCCAATGCACTTAATCAGAAAAAATATCGCTGCAAATTTTGCCATGCTGATACAGCTGAACCTGCGATAGAGTCGATCAAACAAAAACATAGCTGGCAATTCCAGCACGGCGGCGTAGGACTGAAGCGTACCCATCTGTGTATTGCCACCTCCGACATGATTTACAATCTGAATAATAAAGCCGTTGATCGCGGCATGTCCAAAAAACAGGAACGAAGTTCCTGCAAGGAAGAACAGGAAGCTTCGATAACGATGCAAAAAGGCGCCTAGGGGAATCATCCTCCTTGTTTTTGGATGGACGTTGGCGCAAGGTGGGCAAATCCCCCGGAATCGAAACAGTAGCAGTAACATAGCTGCAAGCGCCACAAGCGCCGCATAGATCAATATATTCGCTCCAAGGCGCGTGCTCAGGTAACCAAGCAGCGCAGTCATAGCAGCATAGCCCAGCGAACCAAGCCCCCGGGCAATGCTAAACCGTATGGTATAGCCCTGCCGTTCCATATGAAACGCGAAGGCATTCAGCAACGGCTGCATGGTTCGAGTCATTGCCATAAACAGCAGGAATGCAGCAGCCAGAGTCAGTGAATGCGATGGCGCGATCAATGCGAAGAACAGTGCAATTCCTACCAAAGCAGCACACATGCTTAGAATGGAAACCGGTGAAAACTTGCGGCTACGGTCAGCAAACCCAGCCATAAGCGACTGCAAAGGCATGCACACCAGATATCCGGCTGCAAGAATGATACCGATCTGAGAATTACTGAATCCCTTCGCCAGTAAAAAAACGCTAGCGTAGTTGAGCATAACGCAGCACACCATCCAATAGGTTATGCTGAGTGCGCTATAGCGTATATTTTCCCTGCTTGAAGAAGGATGATCCATAGGCACCTCGCGTTCCATCGGTTTGCAGAAAGACCCGCCGTTCCCGGTTGTACCATATGTTTTTTTGCATGTAGACAACGCCTAGCTTGTGCGCCATTCATAACACACCCCCAAAGGGTAACCTGCCTAGGCGGCATTGTTTTAAATCATCTTGTTAAAAGTGTTTTACTGGAGTCAGTTTTGATCCATTTGCAGCGGTGGATCAAAGTAAGGTACGATGGTATACGGCAGCACCAGCACCGAACGATCCTTGTGCCCAAGAATTTCGATTACCTCTTCCCACTTTCTCGCCCAGTGAACCCGTGGGTCCGAGTCGTCGTAATGATACAAAACAGCGGTTCCCCGATCCATATACCGTGAGAAGGCAACATAGCAGGAAATATCCTTCGGCAACTTGCGCTCTCCTGTATACAGCAGTCCGCCGATACAGTTTTCGCCCCATCTCCCGAACATATAATGAGGAATCGCGCCTAACGGCGTATGCGCAGAAACGACCAACTGTCCGCCCGGTTTAATCAGGGAATAAAAGGAAGGATAGCAAGAGCTTGCGTCCGGCTCTGAGGGCTTAAAGTAGTTGTTAGCAACCACCAACTCAGCCGGCTCCGGCCTTGGTACCGTATAGAAACGAACAATCTCATCGTAGTTTTTTTCCAGATTGTCCCGGCAGCTTCCCGCAACCAGCCGTGCCACTTCGCCATGCCCATTCAACAACACATCAATTTTGCAATTTAAGCCCAACATGTCTGCCGCCTCAACTGTAATCTTGCGGCCAGGCGTGCCCAGATCCCATCGATGTGCAGGTTGTAGATGATACCGACGGATTGTTTCGGCCGATGCAATTCCTGGCACAATCAGCTTGGCGCCACCAGCAATGCCGGTATGGGGATGCGGTACCAGCGTTCCAATGCCAACCTTATAATCTGCCGCTACACAGTCAGCATTTAATTCAATCGGTATACCGGTACTGGTTACACCCACGCGAATATTATTAAAAAACGGATTATGATTGTATATACGGAATTCACTTACTATTTCTTCGCCCAGTTTGAGAATATACTCATCCCGGCTCATGCTCCGGTGCATACCAAGAGCAAACATAAAATGTATGTTTTTCCGTTCCAGCCCAGCCTCTTCGAGTTGCGCAATCACTTCCTTGGCAATGTTTTCCGCCGGTGTTGGCCGCGTAATATCGTCCACAATGATCACCGCAGTCTTGCAGCCCCGGGCATCCTGTGCAATGGGAACACCACCTGACGGTGCGCGAAGCGCCTGCGCAATTTCCTCGCGCGTCAACCCGGCGGCATCCGCCCCATGATAAGTATGGATTCGCACGTCCCAACTGTCTGGAAATTCTATGGGTACCGGCAAGTTGCTAAAAAGGTTATGAGCCGGCAAATTGAGCTTCATCTCAGCATTTTCCTTCCTGCGTTGTTTCCACATTCTTTGTAACAATCACATTTGCTCTGCTGCCGAATACGTTATCGAGCACAACCTGGCCGATATGAACGGGCGCGTTAAGCACCATGTTCTTCAGCCGCTCCACTAGCGAAAAAATGTTTTCTTGGGGGATCGGAGCATCCAGGCGCACCGAAGTCAACGGCATTTGCCCATTACGTACGCGAACCAGCGTTGTAACGGTTCGCACCGGATGAAGCATCTCACTTTCCACATAGGCTGAGCCTCTTTTGCACAGTCCACCTTCGATTCCACTCAGAACACCGTTCTCCAAATGCGCTGTCAGTTCACAGCCGTTTGGACATACGATACACACGAAATTCCGTGTCATACTACACGCACCTCGATTTCCTCACCCGGCGTAAGCTCGCTGCCGATTATCTGCACCTGCAACATCTCTGCCGGAATGGCTTTATGCAATTTTACTGACTTAACGATTTTCTCACCCTGTACCACCACCAGGCTGCAATCCCGCAAAGGCTTCTTTACACGCAGAGACAGTTTAAAATCCCGAACACCATCTACGATTTGTGGAATGACATGCCCAACATTCTGCCCCGCCTTCAATGGAGTTATCGCCAGCGGTAGACTGCCGCGCTTTAGGTATTCGGTCGCTGCATCCGCCAGTTCTTCTGCTTCGATCGAAACAAAATCAACAAGATCGTGCACATGCAGCACATTGCCCGCCGCAAAAATGCCTTCCCGATTCGTCTGCAAGTCTCCATCGACTACCGCGCCCTGTGTACGGTCATCCAACTTCACACCCGCAAGCAGTGACAATTCGTTTTCCGGAATAAGTCCAACCGAAAGCACCAGCGTATCGCAGGTATAATCCGTTTCTGTGCCAGGTATGGGTTGAAGATTCTCGTCAACGCGGCTCACCGTTACGCCTTCCACCCGGTCCTTTCCATGAATGCACGTAACCGTGTGGCTCAGAAAAAGCGGAATCTGATAATCGTTTAGGCATTGCTCAATATTGCGCGGCAGTCCGCTTGGATAAGGTTGCACCTCGAACACAGCCTTTACTTTTGCCCCCTCCAAAGAAAAGCGGCGCGCCATGATCATGCCAATATCACCGGAACCTAAAATAATAATTTCTTTGCCAACCATGGTATTGTATAGATTCATATAACTCTGTGCCACGCCCGCATTATATACACCCGCCGGTCGCGAACCGGAAATCCCGATAGCGCCCCTGGTTCGTTCACGACATCCCATGGTAAGCACTACGGCCTTTGCCTGATAGCATCGCATGCCTTCACTCGATACTGCGGTTACAAGCTTGTCCCGCGTAATGTCAATAACCGTGGTGCCCGTTTTGCATTCGATGTTCATTGAGCACGCTTGGTCGATGAATCGCTGGGCGTACTCAGGACCACTGAGTGATTCGCCAAAGCGTGTTAATCCAAACCCGTCATGGATACACTGGCGCAAGATTCCGCCCAAATTCTTTTCCCGTTCCAAAATGAGCATATCTTCAACACCGTTTTTCCGAAGGCGCACCGCCGCCGCCAGTCCTGCCGGACCGCCGCCTACGATGACAACATCCTTTTCAATCACATTCATAGGTCTCTTACCTTCCCAGTAAACATATTCGAATCCTTGCCAGAATAGCGCACGCCCACCTCTGTCACCCCCGTCACCTGACGAATCAAGGAAGTCATCCGTGTTTCGCAATAACCACCCTGACACCGGCCCATCGACGCGCGGGTGCGATACTTTACACCCGTAACGGTTTTGACACCCAAAGGATTTTGCAGTGCCTGCATAATTTCTGCTTTTGTAATACACTCACAGCGACAAATGATCTCGCCATAGTCCGGATTCTCCTGAATCATTGCTTCCTGCGCTTCGCGCTTTTGTTCCGCAAATCTTCTAATTCCCTTCCGCACAGGATCAAAAGCTGTGTTCTTGCTAAAGTGCTCCCGCTCGATTATGATACCAGCCACGTAACGACCGATGGCGCACGATGCCGTTATCCCTGGTGAATCCATACGAACGAGATGTATTAAGTTTTCGTCCTCATGCCAATCAACGATAAAATCGTCTGGCAGATCCTTTGGCGCACCAAGGTGAGGCGAAAGAGCCGCAAACGACCGAATTACCATATTGGGCCGCAGCGGCTTAAACAGGTTGGCTCCGTTATTCAGCAGCAATTTGCGCGCCGCCGCCGTTGTGTCAAAATCTTCATTATCAATGATACCGCCGAGGATCGTCGGTCCAACCAGCACATTTCCATCGATCGTAGGCGTGACGTGCACATCGTACACCCAGTTTTCATCCGGGGCAGGATACACCGGCATATGCAGGTATTCACCGGCGCGAGTATCCAAAATGAGGTATTCACCCTTTGTATTTTCCATTCGATATCCCTGCGTACCCAGAATTTCCGCAACAGCATCGACATTATATCCGCCGCTATTGATGACCCATTTGGCCTCGTAAACAGCTTCGTCCGTCATGAGTCGGAACCCACCGCCGCGTAGCCGCTCCGCCTTGCGCAGCGGCTGTCCCAGGTGATATGTTACTCCATTGGTTGCTGCATTTTCAGCCAAAGCGATGGTATACTGATAGGGACTGATGATGGCACTCGTTGGGCTGAGCATGGCAAACTCTCCGGCAACATGTGGTTCCAATGCATGCAGCTCCTCGCGTTCAATGATGCGCATCCCTGGTACGCCGTTGATTTTACCGTTTTCGATGAGCTTTTCAAGCCGAACCCGCTCTGCTTGGGTAGAACCAACAGTCAGTTTTCCAGTCCGCTTGAGCGGCACATCCAGTTGCTCAGCAAACGCGTCGTATGACCTGTTTCCTTCGACGCAGAAGCGCGCCCGTAGCGACCCCGCAGCATATAAGAAGCCCGCGTGCAACAGTCCCGTGTTTCGTCCACTGTTTCCAAGACATACGTCACTTTCTTTCTCGAGAACGCCCACCTTCACATGGTAACCCGCCAATTCCCTGGCAATGGCGCTGCCTATCGCACCGCCACCAATTATCATTACATCGTAGTTCATTGTTTGCATCCCTTCACTTTGGTGTGCTATATTTGAAAAGTTTCCTTGGCCAGATGCCAGGCGCCCAACATACCCGCGCAATTCCCCAATTCCGCCCCGAATATTTTTACATCGCGATAGCTTGGAAGCAGCATTGGATATAGCTTCTCACGCACAAGCTCAATTATGGTTTTTTCATTCATGATGCCGCCGCCCATTACGATAAGTGCCGGATTAAACAAATGGATAAGCGATACCAGCCCATAGCAGATTTCGCCGCACCACGCATCGATTACTGCAGACAGTGGACCATCACCATGGAGCCGATTCAACTCAGCAAAAATCTCACGCCCGTCCAGCGCGTATCCAACTGCGCGCTCTGCCATGCGGCAAAGTGCCGTTGTGGAGGCGTATGCTTCGTAGCATCCGTGACGGCCGCAGGCGCAGACAGCCCCATCCTCGCCGGCATGCACCAGCATATGGCCAATCTCGCCAGCGGACCAATGGGCGCCATGAAACACCTGTCCAGCCAGCACAATCGCGCCACCAACACCAGTTCCATAGGTGATACACAGAAACTGACTATACCCCCGGCCTGCACCCGAACGTGCTTCTCCAATTGCAGCACAGTTCACATCATTTTCTATAAAAACAGGAACTTTAAACCGTTGTTCGAGAGGCGCTCTTACCTTTGCACCGGTAAAACCGGGAATGGTTTTGGGTGTTGCAAAGACGATCGCCCCATTTTCCACATCGATTTGTCCGGACATACTCATGGCAATCGAGTCATATCCATCGTATTGATTAATAACGTTTTCAATCGCCCGCATCAATTCGGAACCACCCATATGCGCGTTGGAAAGTGCCTCCCGCACAGATGTCAACCTTCCATCCAAACCAATTAAGGCAGACTTTATGCTTGTACCACCAACATCTAACACGACCATGCAGTTATATTTCACTTTGCTATTCCTCTATACAGGCAACCGCAAATGCTCGCAGCAGAGCTGCGCGGCATATGGGACGCCATACAAGCTCCGCAAGTTGTTTCGCAGACATCGCCTATTTGATCCTGTTGCTATTCCAACTCAACATTTCCAATGGTAACACCCATGGGCAACGGACGCGTCTTTTGGAACGTACTTTCAATACGAATCGTTTGACCCGTCTGCCATGCTTCATCAATGCTAATCATCGCATCGACAACGTGATAAACTAAGTCGGTAGAAAGACGCGGCTCAAGGTGGTTTTCTATGGCATAAGCCATGTCGGCCACGCCAACCCCACGCATCGTCTCGCTGTAGCAGCTCAGCAGGGGTATTTCTTGCCATTGCTCCATTTGTCTAGTCTTTAATAACACCTTTCCGCCAAACTTACTGGGATGTGATAAAACGAGCGTGCCAAGGCTTCCGTATATTTCGAACCCATTTTCCTGCAGTTTTTCATTGCAGGTATCGCAGGAGAACATCGCTGTAGAAATCGCGCCACTTTCAAATGTCATTACACATTGTAGGAAGGTTGGCACCTCAACGGTAATCTTTTCTCCATAGCGCGGCTTACTTGTAATCGTTCGGTATTCATACGTCTTGCGCCCCGCGCAACTTACGCTCGCAAATGGGCCTAACAGATACGCCATAGCCAAGACGGCATATGGGCCGTTGTCATATAGCGGCCCCGCCCCCGCTTTGTAAAAAAAATCCGGATTTGGATGCCACGTTTCCGGCGATCCGAAGGAAGAACTCATGCTTGCGCCAATAATGTCCCCGATCCAACCGTCTTCAATCAGTTTTCTACCCGTTTGCACCACTGCACCGAGTGCCGTATCTGGCGCGGAACTAAAATATAAACCTTTTCTCTTGGCCAGTTCTACAAGCGCTCTGGCCTCTGCACGCGTGTAAGCATATGGCTTCTCCACGTAGGTATGCTTCCCTGCCTCCAACGAAGCTTTTGCCAGCGCCGCATGACTGTGCGGAAGCGTAAGAATTAGAACAATCTCCACTTCTGGCTGTGCAAGCAACTCCTCCACATTTTTACAAACACACGGAATTCCAAACTTTTCCGCTTTTTCCACTGCTTTTTCACGAAAGATATCCGTAACGGCAACCACCTTGGTATTACTAAATATGATCGACAGATTTTTAATATAAACATCACTGATATTTCCGCAGCCAATCACGCCAATTCCTGTCTGCTTCATCATTATCCTCCTCCTGTTTCGCATGCATCATATATTGCGTTTAACATCTGCTAGAATTTGTATAGAAACAGCTGGTTCAGCCCTTGATTGCACCGGCGGCAGCTCCGCCAATGATATACTTCTGGAAAATCAAGAAAATCAGTAGCGGCGGAAGCATGCCGATAATCGACCCAGCAGCAAGTAGGTTCCAGTCGATTGTGATGGCGGTCATAAAACTATTGAGCGTCATCGTAACGGTTCCGTGCGATGCGTCGTTCATTAAAAATAGCGGAATAACAAATTCGTTGTAAGTACCAACAAATGTGAAAATTGCGCTGACGGCAATACCCGGTTTAATAATCGGTACAACAATACCGTACAGAAGCCGAAACCTTCCAGCGCCATCAATGATTGCCGCTTCTTCGATCTCCACCGGAACGCTTGCCAGAAAGCCAAACAGTAGCCAAACAGAGAGCGACAGACTCACCCCGACAAAAATGAATATCAACGCGGGTACGGAATTTACAAGACCTAACCGAACAAAAATGGAATAAACCGCCGGCATAAGCACAACACCAGCCAGCATTTGCGTAAATAGCAACACGAAACGGAACGCTTGTCTGCCCTTAAACCGAAACCGTGACAGTACATAAGCCGATGGAATGGAAATGACTAGAACAATAACGGTCGTAACGATCGCATAGAAAAAGCTGTTTAGCATTGGCCGTAGAATATATTGCATTACATTCACGAAGTTAGCCGTTTCAAAAAATCGCGGGATGGAAATTGGATCCAACGAGTGGGAAGCCGGCGTGAGAGAGACCACGATGGCCGAGTAAACAGGTGCTATGCTAAAAAATAGAATAAATGCTCCACCCAGGACATACAGCACCTTGAAACGTACGCTTTTTTTAATCATCACGTATTCTCCCTTTCCATGAATCTCCAGTACAGCACAGTCAATATGCTCATAATTGTAATTGAAATCAACGACAGTGCGCTGGCAGCACCGGCATCATGCATTGCAAACATTTCCCGGTAGATGGCAATGGGCAGTATCGTCGTTGTCGTCCCAGGCCCGCCACCCGTCAGTGCGCTGATAATATCAAACACCAGAAATGTCCAAACAGTAAGAATAATACCCGTTGACAGCGCAACTGGGCGGAGCTGTGGCAGCGTAATATATAAGAACTGTTTCCATTCCCCGGCGCCGTCAATTGAGGCCGCCTCGTAATGCTCCTGTGGAATCTCTCGAATGGCCGCATAGAAGGACAGGAATGCAAACGGCATGGAACGCCAGATGCGTGCAATGATAACGGAGATCATCGCCCGATCTTTTGTGAAAAACTGAAACGATTCTTGTGTGATGTTCAACTTCTGAAAAATAGTATTGAGTAGACCAAAATTGGGTTGAAACATGAAATACCAGCAAGCCGCAACAATGATGAGTGGAATTGTATAAGGAATCAGACATATGCTGATGCACAGCTTCTGCCCAAAGAACTTTCGTCTAAAAAAATACGCTGCACCTAGGCCAATGACCATTGCCGGCAGTATGGATCCAAACGTCCATACCAAGGTGCGTAGTATAATTGGTAGCAAATCGTCCGCCACACGCTTGAAGTTACCGGTCATCGTAAACTGCCCCGCAGTAGGGCCGACTGTGTTAGTAAACGCAGAGCATATTGTAGAGCCGATCGGTATGGCATATACCAACACTTGAAATACCAGAAGCGGTATCAAAAACAACATAAATTTTTTCTTTAGTCTGTTCACCTTGCCACACCTTTCCTATACCCGTAAAAATCTCATTTTTCTGCACGGCGAAATTTTTTCCGTCTGTAAGAGGTACTTGCCGCCGCTCCGATTATCGGAGCGGCGACTGTCTCCACTCAATTCCCGCGAACCAATCGGCATGATACAAGGAGGACTCACCACTGCCTGAAGGCAGTTTCCATCTCATCCGCAGGACATGTGCTCAATTATTCAATGCCATAACGGCCATTGATACCGTCAATTTCTTTGACAATCTTCTGCAGCGCTTCCTCCGTAGAAATGCTCCCCATTATCATCTCAGACCATATGGGTTCAAGCGGTGCGTAGATGCCGGATCCAACGGGATGGTATTTGCCAATACCCAGAACGCCATTGTATTCAAAGGTAGCTTCCTGCGCAACCTTCCAGAAATCATAGCTGAACGTCTCCTGGTCGAACTCATACTGTAAATAAGGTGTAGAGCCATAAATGCTGTGATACGCAAACAGCGCTTCAGGGCTATACAGGAACTTGATCAGACGGCCTGCCGCTTCGGCATTATCCTTCTGCGCAATAACCCAGCCATTTACGCCAACAACGTTATACTTTCCAGCGGGTCCGGCAGGCGGCGGTGCAATGCCTGCAACGGTTTCGTTCAGATTATTTCCAAATGTCTTCTGGAGGCCAGGCACAGCCCAAACGCCATCGCCCAGCGTCATGGCTGCCTTGCCATCGATAAAGAGCTGACGCGTATCGCCTCTTGCATACTCAGTGCTCTTCGGATCCGCATATGGCATGAGCTTCATCACAAAGTCGAGTGCGGCAAGTCCTTCCGCATTGTTGAAACAGATGCGGTTATTTTCGTCTAACATCGGTTGGCCCGTGCTTTGACTGATGAAGGTAGCAATCAGCTCATGAAGGGCTTCCGTACCACACTTGCCAGGCAAAGCCAGCGGATAAACCTCCGTTTTCGCCGCGATCTGTTCGCAAGCATGGAGCAGCTCGTCCCAGGTCTTCGGAGGTGAATTGGGATCAAGTCCAGCCTGCTCAAAAATATCGCGCCGATAATACAGCAAGAAACCGCTTGAATCAACCGGAAGAAGATACTGGTTTCCATCAACCGTAACTGCGTCGAGCATGTTCTTGGGAATCTCAGCAACAACGGCGGGATCAACATAGTCATTGAGGGGTACAAATTTCCCGGCTACATACTCGTCTTTCAGTGATTTGCCCCACCACATAATAACATCTGGCTGGGTGCCGGCCTGAAACATGGAAGCATAGGTTGCGATCCAATCGCCCCAACCTTTATAAATGATTTCCACTTTCATATCCGGGTTTTCACTTTGGAATTTCTCAATCAACGGAACCATAAGGGAGCGTGTTTTGGCTTCATCACCAGGACATAGCACGGAAACCTTTTGCTTTTCACCGTTTTTTACAGGCGCTTTGCCGTCCGTCGTTGTTTCAGAGGCAAGATTTTCCCCTGAAGTTGCATTCGGAGTTGTCTTCACGCAGGCACCTAATGAAAGAATCGTGGCAATTACCAGAAGCAAGGAAACAAGCGTTCTAATTTTTTGATTCATAATTTACCTCCATTAATTTAGTTCCTTTGTCTGAAATGATCCATATGCTTTGCCGTCTGCTGACCGCCCTTAAGCTAAAGAATTGCAACGGCTTTTTCGCGTAAAAACGAAATTGCATCTGTGACATCGCCTATGCGATTATTGCCATGCTCACGTTCAATCGTGAGAAACCCGTTATACCCAATATCATTGAGAGCTGCTAGATATGCGTCGAAATGAACTTGTCCCGTTCCAAGCGGCACATCCTGCCCGCGTGCCCCCATTACGCCATCCTTGGCGTGTGTATGCACAATGTAATTACGCAGCGTGTACACCGCACGAACAGGATCCTCTCCCCTAGCCATAACTAGGTTGGCAGGATCTAGGTTTACGGCAATTCCCGTACCTCCGAGCGAATCCAAAAACTGCTTCAGGGATTCAGCCGTCTCAGGCCCTGTTTCCACCGCAAACCGCGCACCTTTGCTTTCTGCATAACGGCACAGCACGCCGCAAGCATCCTGCATAACTCTGTATTTCTCGCAGTTTTGATCCTCGGGGACAACGCCAATATGCGTCGTCACGATTCTTGTCTCCAAATCCAGTGCCAAATCAACAATGCTTTTGGATTTTTCTACGAGCATCTTATTCTTTTCCCGGTCGCCGAAGCCCCCTTGCATAAGATCGCCGCAGAGTGCGGAAAAAACCAGCGTGTGTGAGCGCATCTGTGCAACCAGCGCTCTGCGATCTGCACTTGTCATATTTTCAGGAGCATTCACGCCGGATATCGCATACATCTGCACACCATCCAGTCCCAGCTCCGCCGCCTTGGCAAGCGCTTCATCCCTACCCATCTCAAACGACTCTAAAACCACGCCCAGTGAAAATGCCATGATAGGTCCTCCATTCGTGGCCAGTTCTTCTTGATTGAAACGCCACACGTTCGGTGACGGCGACGAATCTGCCGACAAACCAGTTGTTGCTGATTCGCTGATCAGACCAATCCAACATCCTTCAGCATCTTCTTAATGCGAGCATCCAATTCGGGTGTGATGGGCGGCAGCGGAATACGGCCTGGGCCTGCATAGGAACCAACAAGATCAGCTGCGCGCTTTAAGATCGCTAAAACGACGGGTTCTCCGCCGGTAGCAGACTCAACCGCAGCCAGATCCAAATACGGAGACAGACGATCACGCAGCTTCTTTGCGCCGATAAAATCGCCAGTGGAACGAGCTTTGTAAATTGCCAGTGCAATTTCGGGAGCAAAATTGCTGGTGCTTGAAATGAAGCCTTCCGTACCGGCAACCGCCGCAAACGGTTCAAGGAACTCGCCGTGTCCATTGATAATGGTCATGTTCTTTCCTACCATGCGGACAACGCGCTCCATTTTCGGAAAATTAGGCGTGCATTCCTTAATACCCACCACGTTGGAAATCTTTGCCAGTTCTGCCATTACCTCAGCGGGAATGTCCTTATGCGTTACTTCGGTATTGTTGTACAATAAAATGCCTAAGTTTGTATGCTTCGCAATTTCGGTGTAAAAACGAACCACTGCTTCATTCGTGGGAACGTAGTAATAGGGCGACACCGCCATAATGCCGGCCGCGCCTGCACGTTCTGCACTCTGCATGAGATCGATGACATCCAAATAATTGGAATGGTTACACCCCGCGATAATCGGCAGTTGATCTCCTGCCGCTTCCACCGCGACCTCGATTAATTTTTTACGTTCGCTGATGGTCATGGCACCGCACTCTCCGGTGCTACCACCGACAACCAACGTGCACCTGTTTGCCGCAGTAATGCCCTTGCCCATCAAAAAGCGAATGTGATTCTGCATGCCATCATAATCGATGTCATAGTTTCCCTTCATGGGCGTGACGGCAATTGCGCAGATACCCTTCAGCGCTTCCTTCAGTTCTGCAGGTTTCATAGTTTCCATTCCTCCATTCATGTTGTTGCTTTCGTTTGCAATATGAGAGACTCTCGTTACGGCCGAATGTCCGTAAAGCAATTGATCAAATTCATCCTAACACGTGTGGAAAGAATTTTCAATACTTCTGAAAATATATTTTATTTTTCCTTTCAGGCAATTGAATTTCTAAGATAAGGAGTGTAGAATGAAACTATGATATGAGTTAGAGCTCTGGAAAACAGGCCGCATTACTTGATGATTTTAGCTTTTCAGTCAATCTGTGAAAGGTTTTCGGAAATAAAAATCCGTTGTTTGCACGGTTCTTTTCCTGGTTCGGCACTGATTCATTTGAAGGATTCCGACATGCACGCCACCTTGTGAATGTCGTTCGGCATCCACTTTGGAAGCGGCATGGATGACGGACCGTGCCACCCCAGCACGACAACGGATGCGCGTACGCAATCGGTTTTGCACCAGAGTATATAGGAGTACTTTTAAAATGCTGATAATTGTCTTTACGCTTATGTTGAACAACGATTGTATTAGAAAGGCGGTAATTGAATGAAGAGTAGTAGGCCTGTGTTGAATGCAATCAAGGGTGGTTTGATTGTTTCCTGCCAAGCGCTTCCATACGAGCCGTTACATGGTTCGGAGATTATGTCAAAAATGGCTTTGGCCGCCCAGCGCGGCGGAGCCATCGGTATCCGTGCCAATACGGTAGAAGATATCCGCGCAATCCGCACACAGGTTGATCTGCCCATTATTGGCATTATCAAAAAGGATTATCCGGATTGCCCTGTATTCATCACCCCTACAGCGGCAGAGGTCGATGCGCTTGTTGAGGCGCATGTAGATATCATTGCCATCGATGCCACCAACCGTCCGCGTCCAGGCGGCAAACCGTTGGAAGCGTTTTTTATGCCCCTACGCAGCAAGTATCCGGACACGGTTTTTATGGCCGACTGCTCCACTTTGGCAGATGCCGTTAACGCGCAGAGAATTGGATTTGATTGTGTCGGCTCAACTTTGAGCGGATACACAAATGAAACGAAAAACACGCCCCTGCCGAATCTTACGATGATTCGTGAAATGTCGTCTACGCTCGACTTACCGGTTATTGCCGAAGGCGGCATTTGGACCCCAGAACAGTTGGTACAGGTCTTTCAATCAGGCGCTTGGACGGCAGTGGTCGGCACAGCTATTACTCGTCCAATGGAAATCACACAACGGTATCAGGAGGCGCTCCTTGCATGGAAACATCTACAATCCGTTCAGATGACATCTAGCGCGAACAATTCCTGATCGTGCTGTACTAAACATTACAAATTTGGGAGGGCACATGGCAACAACACCGTATGATCTGAACACTTTTATCAAGCTGAACTATAAGGGCTTTTCAAAGGCCGAGGCTAAGGTTGCCGATTATGTACTGGCACATCCATGCGAAATTTTGTACATGGCTATCACTGACCTTTCCGATGCATGCGGCGTTGGCGACACGACGGTCTTTCGTTTCTGCAAAGCAATCGGCCTGAATGGATACCAGGAATTCAAGGTTTTGTTGGCGCAGGCTCTTTCCAATATTGGCAGCAAAACTAAAATTGTTTATTCCGGTGAAGTTCAAGCTGCCGACACGATGGAGGGCACTTGCCAGTCAACGCTGAACGATGCATTGTATGCCCTGAACAGTACCTTTGAACTAATTAATTATGAAATGTTAGAGAAAGCGGTTTCCATGATCGAAAAAGCTGCACGAATTCATTTCTTCGGAAATGGCGCTTCCGGTAATGCAGCTATGGACGCGAAGAACAAGTTTATCCGTATCATTCCAAACGTTGAATGTGTGCTGGATAGCCATATTCAGGCAATTTCTGCCGCCATGATGCGAAGCGAGGATCTCGCAATCATTTATTCCTATGGCGGTAGCAACAAGGACGCACTTGACATTATGCGAATTGTAAAAGAAAACAATGTGCCCATCATCGTCATCACACGATTTGCCAAATCCCCCAGCACGAAGTATGCGGACATCGTCCTTCTCTGTGGCAGCAATGAGGGGCCGTTGCAAGGCGGTTCTACCTCTGCGCGTATATCTCAGATTTTCTGGACGGATCTTTTGTATAATGCCTATTTCCGGCGCAACTATGAACAAAGCAGCTACAATAAGACGTTAACCACAAAAGCAGTCTCGTCGAAATTGCTCTAGTATCCTCTTAGCCGATCCTATGCTCCTGCACTTTCGCTATACGGATAAAACAGAGGTCCAACAGCGTCTACGCAAATTAAGAATGCATCCCTTCATTGCCGATTTTTTTCTGCGTATTATGTCGGTATCACCATGCTGTAAAACTGTGAACCCTACGTTCTTAACGCCTTTGATTATCCCTATTCCGATGACTTTACCGAAGGTTGCAACAGCGCATCAAGGCACTAAAACGTATGACGTTTGGCATTCGTTCTTTCCGCAATTTCCGCCGCCATATCCTCCCCCACGTTCCGCGGTAAGGAGTCATCTGCCTCTTTGCAAATAGCGCCCGCTGTTGCTTCGTATATGGCTCGTACGCCAGCGTTTGATATTGAGTCCTATTTTTTATCTCGCTTTCATTCCGATAATTGACAGTCGAATAACTTTCAATGTCAAAAGTCTTCCGTCGCCTGGCAAATGAC
>JAVVXB010000029.1:17034-38846 GCA_036651815.1 Clostridia bacterium | reverse complement strand
ACTCCCACTCGATGGTTCCCGGGGGCTTTGAGGTAATGTCGTAGACAACACGATTTACATGAGGAACCTCCGCAATGATGCGTTCGCTGATGCGGCGCAGCACGGGATATGGAATCTCAGCAAATTCAACGGTCATGGCATCAGTGCTTGTGACGGCTCGTACGCCGATGACATAATCATAAGTGCGCAGATCTCCCATGACGCCAACGCTCCGCATGCCAGTGAATACGGTGAAATACTGCCAGATGGCTTCATCCAAGCCTGCATTCTTAATTTCGTCGCGGAAAATCCAATCAGATTTGCGCAGAATTTCCAGCTTATCTTCGGTAATGTCGCCGAGGATACGAATGGCAAGGCCAGGACCTGGGAAAGGCTGACGCCAAACCAACGCGTGGGGAATGCCCAGATGCTCTCCCAAGGCGCGCACCTCGTCCTTAAACAGCATGCGCAACGGTTCAACGAGACCGACGAAACCGATATCGTCTGGCAGACCACCAACGTTATGATGGCTCTTGATGGTGGCCGAGCTTGTGGTTCCGCTTTCGATAACATCCGGATAGATCGTGCCTTGTAGCAACCAGTCAGCACCGCCAAGCTTTTTGGCTTCCTCTTCGAAAACACGGATAAACTCCGCACCGATGATCTTGCGCTTTTGTTCCGGCTCGGTGATGCCCGCAAGTTTTTTGAGGAAACGTTCCTTGGCGTTAACAAACTTGATATTCAAGTTAAGCGTATCACGGTAGAAACGCAAAACTTCCTGTGCTTCATTTTCACGCAGCAGACCATGATCGACAAAGATGCATGTAAGTTTATCACCAACGGCTTTATGTACCAATACAGACGCAACCGATGAATCCACGCCGCCGGATAACGCACCCAACACGCGGCCATCCCCAACTTGATCCTTGATTTGCGCAATCAATTCATCGGAGAGGTTGGCTACGCTGTAGTTACAGGCCAGATGGCAAATGCTTTTGAGAAAGTTTTCAAAGATCTTTTCGCCGTGCAGGGAGTGTGTTACCTCAGCATGGAACTGTATGCCGTACAGTTTGCGGTCATCATCGGCAAACGCTGCGACCGGGCAGTGTTCTGTGCTGGCAATGGCAGAGAAGCCTTCGGGCACGTGAATCACGGAATCGTTATGGTTCATCCACACAACGTCGCCAAGCCCCGCTAGCAGTTGGTGAGTGGTCCGTTGAATCGGCGTGCGGCCGTATTCTTTGATGTGGGTAGCGGCAATTTCACCGCCGAATTGTTTGGCGATGTATTGCATGCCATAGCAGATGCCGAGAATCGGAACACCTAGGGAGAATACTTCATCCGCGCAGGCCATGGCACCGGCTGCATAGACGCTGTCCGGACCACCCGTCATGATGATACCGGACAGACCTTGTCCCTTGATGCGTTCGATGGATGCAAAATGTGGAATCAATTCCGAAAACACACCTGCTTCGCGTACGCGGCGCGCAATGAGCTGATTATACTGACCGCCAAAGTCTAGGACTACGATACGTTCTCTCATTGCTCACTCTTCCCGAAAGGTAATCAGTTCCGGCGTGGCTTCCTCAATGATTGCGAGGGATTCCAGATGAATGCCGGAGTCACGCAACTTTTGACCGCCTGGCTGGAAGCCTTTTTCGATGGCGACGCCGATGCCGAGCAGTTCAGCGCCCGCTTCCTGCACAATTTCAACAAGACCTCGCAACGCTTCGCCATTGGCAAGAAAATCATCGATGATGAGGACTTTATCATGAGAACTGAGCCATTGGCTTGCGACAAGCAGTGTGACTTTCTTTTTATAAGTATAGGAAAAGATGTCGCTGTGGTAGAGGCCGCCTTCGATATTATCTGACTTGGCTTTCTTGGCAAAGATCATGGGCACGCCAAATTCTTCTGCGCAAATGGTTGCCAGCGCAATGCCGGATGCTTCGACGGTTAACACGGCTGTGAGACCGGTAAGATCAAATTTGCGTTTAAACTCTTTGGCAATACTGCGCAGCAAGCGGGTATCCACGCGATGATTCAGAAAACCATCGACTTTGATGATGTGGCCGGGGAGCACCTTTCCCTCGTTTTGTATGCGTTCCTGAAGTTCTTTCATGCTCTCTGTTTGTCTCCCTCTCTTCGATGATAATGCGTCTATTATTGCGCATATTGTCGATTGAATCAAGTACTTGTCCAAACTTCACAATATTTAGTAAACGAATTGCGTTTAAAAAAAGAAAAGACGCAGCAACTCAATTGCCGCGTCTTTTGAAAACTTGGATGGAATCTCTTAGTTGAGGGCATCCTTGAGCGCTTTGCCAGCCTTAAAAGTGGGCGATTTGGAAGCGGGGATATCGATCTCTTTGCCGGTCAAAGGGTTATGACCCTTGCGGGCAGGACGATCCTTAGATTCAAATGTGCCAAAACCAACGATAGAAACCTTTTCGCTTGCTTTCAGAGCTTCTTCGATAGAATTGACAAACGCATTGACGGCCTTTTCTGCATCTTTCTTGGAAAGCTCGCTTTTGGCGGCTACCGCTGCGATCAGATCCGTTTTGTTCATGGTGTAAATCCTCCAATGTTTTTTGATTGCTTTGCTATTGTACCAGTGTTATTTACGCTTGGCAACCCCCAATTTGTGAACTTTATGCCCCATTTCGGGACGTTTTGACAGAATCCCACAACGCATTACATTCATCAAATGACAATTGATCAAGCGAATACCCACGTTTTGCAGCCAATTTTTCCATGGATGCAAAACGGGCGGTAAACTTATCCGTTGCTTCCAAAAGTAGAAATTCAGGATCCAAATGGAGTAGTCTTGCAACATTGACAACCGAAAACAGAAGATCACCCATTTCTTCGGAGATGTTGCTATTGTCTGTCATCGCGGTGGCAAGTTCGTTCAGCTCTTCCTGTATCTTCGGCAGCGCGTTTTCTGCGCTAGGCCAGTCGAACCCCACATCCGCCGCTTTCTTCTGCACCTTCTTGCTGCGCACGAGCGCGGGAAGATTACGCGGAACGCTCATGAGGACATCGGTCTGGGTCTTTTGTGATTTTTCAATTTTTTTTAGCTTGTCCCAGTTTACGAGAACTTCATCGGCAGAATGGACGCTCACATTCGAAAACACATGGGGATGACGAAAAATCAGCTTTTGTACAAGATCTGTTGTTACATCTCGACTGTTGAAGCGAGCTTGTTCCTCTGCAATGGTTGTGTGAAACACCACCTGCATGAGGACATCACCAAGCTCCTCGGTCAGATGCGCATCATTCTCCTCGTCAATGGCATCCAGCAGCTCGTAACATTCCTCCAGCAACGGCATTTTAAGGGAACTATGCGTTTGTGTTCGATCCCACGGACATCCGCCTGGTGCACGCAGACGGCGAATGACGGCACAGAGATCCGTATAGCCGAACCGTTCTCGTTTTTCAAAGGGCACAGGGGCAACGAAGGCGACGGTGGTTGCACTGTAAGCGACTTGTTGATCCAACTCATAGAGCAATACCGGTTTTGATGTACAGCGACCGCTTGAATCCATATTTGCTAACAGGATTTCCCAATTATCCGGATAATATTCAAAAAGGTGCAGTTTGACTGCGCCGGCATGAATTCGAGAATCGATCTCTTCTATATACAGCGGAAGATCGGGGTTCAGTTCGTCGGGCAGCAGGCTTGCCGGGTAGACAGAACCTTCCGGCAGGGTAGGGAATGCAGCGCGGGATAGGGGAATTCCGGGCAACGTCAAGACTTCGCCACCGCGCGCGTGGACGGCGTGCAGTATGGCAGGAAGCTGCGTGTCGCGGATATGACCGGTTACGGCGTAGACACAGTCCCCGACGTCTGCAAGACGTGCAGCGATGGCTCCGTTTAGCGCGTCATAATCGGCGGCGGATTCATACAGATCATCCATGGTGGTATAAGAAAGGCCTTCGGAGACGATCATTTGGGCAGATGGATGGCGGTCTGTTTGCAAAAAGAGCCGTTCGGTGGAACGGATGGCGTTCCATGCGGCGGCTGTAATGGTGGCTGGCGTTGAAAGTGGCGCAATGACAATCGTAAACATCAGGAAACATTCACCTCGAAAAACGTGCAAGATATTTTCCACCTGGAATCAAATTTAAATCCTCTTGTGTAAACATGTGCGACAGCAACACAACAGCGAAGTATAGCACTGCGCCGATGAGAATGGCACCCATGGTGGCAATGGTGTTGGACGGGATACGGTTCTGAATAAAAACGTAGGAGAAGAATGCGGAAGCACCCATCACAAGAGCAGCCAAAAAAGGCTTGACCATCGCGTCCATCCAGTTGACCTTCAGCTGTGTATAGCGGATGAGATAGATAAAGTTCAAAAGGCCGGCGACTGCATAGCAGGCAACGTTGGAGATAGCTGCGCCCTGAATCTCAATATTGGGATTGCGCATGAGCGTAAGCATGATGACTATTTTTACAACGCCGCCGATGGCCAGATTGATGACGGGAACATTTTGTTTGCCAATGCCCTGCAAGATTCCTGTCAAACCCTGAACCAGAGAGAGAAAGATGACGCAGAGCGCCGATGTGCGCATTAGCGATGTGGCGATGCTCAAACGTACCGGGTCAATATCATATAACAGATCCAAAGCCGGACCGGCCAACACCAGTAGGCCAATGGTGCAAGGCATGCCAATCAGGGTTGCAATTTTGATGCCCAGATTGGAGATATTATGCACGCCGACAATATCGCCGTGTGTCCGCGCCGCGCTGATGGCGGGAACCAGACTCATGGCAAGCGCTACGGTCAGAACAGCAGGCATGTTGATGATCGTGGTGACGTTGCTGCGCAGGCATACATATCGCATGGAGGCTTCTATATCGGTAAAGCCGATTTCCAACAGGGTACGCTTGATCAAGGACGCGTCCACAATGCCGGTGAGGGACATGATGGAACCGCCGATGGTCACGGGGACTGCGATGAGCATCAGATCGCGGAAGACATTGTGGTCGTTTATACCGATGGAAGGTGCTTGAGCAGGCAAAAACTCATGGCGACGGCGCACATAGATGACGGCGATGACAAGGAGTGCCAGTAATTCTGACAGCGTGACGCCGACCACGGCGCCAAGCGCACCATATTCAAGGCCGCGCGGCATCCAGAGATAGGCAAGGTAGAGACCAATGACCAGCTTGCCCACCTGTTCCACAATTTGGGTGAGCGCGGTACCTGTCATGCGCTGCATACCCTGCAGATATCCTCGATAGGAACATAGCAACGCTACAATGAGAAGCGAAGGAGCCATTGCACGGAAGGAGGGCGCGGCGCCGGGGCCAACGGTGGACATGGCGAGCGCATCCGCGCCGAAAAACATCAACGCCGCGGTGGCCACGCCAAAAACAAGGAGCAAAAACTGCGCTTTGCGGAATACACGGCGTGCGCCGAGATAGTCACCAAGCGTAACGCGTTCTGCGACCATGCGGGAAATTGCGGTCGGGAGGCCAGCGGTGCTGATGGTAATCAGCGTGGAATAATAGGGGTAGACGGCCTCGTAATACTGCATGCCATCGCCCAACATGTTGTAGAGCGGAATACGGAAAAAAGCGCCTATAATCTTGCAGATTAGGCCAGCAATGCCCAGTATGACGGCACCTTTTATAAACGATTTCTTGTCAGACTTTCCCATGAAAGGTAGTATAGCATGCTTCTCAACTCAGTGCCATCCCTAAAGTCAGGATTCCTTCATTATCCCGATAGATCGATGGAAACTGCGAAAGCGGGAGTGGACTTTCACCGAGCCCCGCTTCAATGGTATACCCAGGACGATTGGTCGTCTGAATAAACCAGTCTTTATAACCCGCGAAACCGCTGTTATAGGGCGTTAATTGAACCTCATATCCGCTTGCACGGGCAAAGGCGCCGGCGATTTCCGTCGCGCGAGGGGGATCATAATTCAGATATTTGTAGAAGATGACGTTACCCTGCGTATGATAGGAGAGCGTCAAAAGGAAATCATGCTTTTTGGTATAACTGTAGACTGCGCGATTCTCAGGCTCCGCGAGCGGTGCGCTGCCCACATAGTCCCGTGGGCCGGGACGCGTATACCCTTGAGAAAACTTGATTTTCCGTGCCTGTTCCCAACCGGCAGGGTAGCCAAGATTCAAGTCAACGCCAGCAATATTGGCTTTCCAACCCATAGGAAATGGAATGGAGGGATAGTATTCCGAGAGTGCTTTTGCCTGCCGGTAATAGCTATCGTTTACGGGTAGCGCGCCGGTGACGAGATCGACGCCATCGGGATTCACCAAAGGCAGTAGATAAAGCGTGGTGCTGTTGAACAACCCAACGGCATCCGTACCCGCTATTTCTTCTTTGGCGGCATAGGCCTTTGCGTAGTTTTCCAAGAAATGCAGCAGAACCAGAGAAGTGATCCACTCATTGGCGTGATGGGAAGCGTTGTAGAACACCTGTTTACTGCCGTGACCAATCGACACGGTTTCAAGGCGTTTACCCATACTGCTGCTGCCAGCCAGTCCTTCGCTGATAAAAGGGTAGCGCGCGGCAAGTCCATCGATGAGTATGGTATTGAGTGCGTAGGAGTATGGCACATTGTCCGGTACAATGGAAAATGGCAGGGGAATTACTAAACTGCCGCCGACGGGGATATCGTCTGCCTCCACGTCGGGGTTGGCTGTTACGAGGGCGGATACGCTGGTTTCATATTTACTGGCAAGCGAAGAAAAAGTATCAGGCTGTCGGGCTTTGTGCATGGTATAGCCGGATAAGTACGGATATAGGCGCGCCCAGGTCAGCCGGCCGGCAATTCCATCCGCAGAAAGGCCGTTTTCTCGTTGAAATGCCGATAGAGCGTCCAGCGTCCGCGTGCCAAATATGCCGTCTACGTCACCGGGCGTATAGCCTGCACGGGTCAGTGCCAATTGTAAATACGATACAAATACACCCGTATCCCCATTTCTCAGTGTTTCCAAATGCAATATTCCTCCCTTTGTCTCGACAAAGATATCCGTCGTTGGTATAATGATGTCATTACCGTTGATAGAATGTATGAAATAGCGATGGAGGTTAGAACAATGGGCTTAATTGCTGCAGTTACCGGCGCGGCCGGAGGTGTACTGGCGGATCAATGGCGCGAATATTTTTACTGTGAAGCTTTGTCATCGGATGTTTTAGTTAGCAAAGGACAATGCCGCGTTGGTATGCGCAGCACCAATACGAAGGGCTCTGACAATATCATTTCCAACGGTTCGATTGTTGCAGTCAATGACGGACAGTTTATGATGATTGTCGAGCAGGGCAAGGTTGTGGAGTTTTCCGATCAACCCGGTGAATTTATCTATGATACATCCACTGAGCCATCCTTGTTTTATGGCGGTTTTGGCAAAGGACTGCTGAACTCGATCAAGCTGATCGGAAAGCGTATCGGCTTCGGCGGTGATACCGGAAAGGATCAGCGCGTCTATTACTTCAATAAGAAGGAGATCGTTGGTAACAAGTACGGTACAGCCAATCCTGTTCCGTTTCGTGTAGTAGACAGGAACGTTGGACTTGATATTGATATCGCCATCCGCTGCTTTGGTGAGTATTCCTACAAATTTGTCGATCCGCTGATGTTCTATGCCAATGTCTGCGGCAACGTGGAGCAGGAGTATACCCGTGACCAGATTGATAGCCAGCTCAAGACTGAGTTGCTGACCGCCTTGCAGCCTGCTTTTTCCAAGATATCCGATTTAGGCATTCGCTACAGCGCATTGCCCGGACATACCATGGAAATTGCGGATGCGCTCAACGAGGTGCTCAGCGAAAAGTGGAGCAAGGAACGCGGCATCAAGATCGCTTCCTTTGGCGTGAGCAGCGTTTCTGCCTCTCCCGAAGATGAAAACCGGATCAAGAATCTCCAGCAGGCGGCTGCACTTAAGGATCCGACCATGGCTGCGGCAACCCTTGCCAGCGCACAAGCGCAGGCCATGCAGGATGCTGCAAAGAACGAAGGCTCCGGCGCATTTATGGCGTTTGCGGGGATGAATATGGCCAATCAGGCGGGCGGCGCGAATGTCAATTCCTTGTTTGGAATGGGTCAGCAGGCTGGTTCCGGTTGGACTTGCCCCTGCGGAGCAACCGGCAACACCGGAAAGTTCTGCGCACAGTGCGGGAAGCCTAAGCCTTCGGAAGGCGGATGGACTTGCTCTTGCGGTCACGTCAATACCGGTAAATTCTGTGCCGAGTGTGGCAAGGCAATGCCCGCAGGCGTCAAGTGTGCCAAGTGCGGCTATGTGGTGCCATCAGGCAGCGTACCCAAGTTCTGCCCGGAATGCGGCACACTGCTCGGAGATCATCAATAATTCAATAACCGAAATAGCAGGGGGGAACCATCATGGGAGATACCAATGCCGCTCAAACCCGCGGTAGACAAAGCTTTCTACGCATTGCGGCGCTGACACTGACGGCAATCGTGCTGCTTGCGCCTGTATATGTCAATCGCGCACATGCGGACGCGACGCAGACTGCACAGCCACCGCAGATGCAGATGGAGATCTTTCCAATCGACGATACCACCATTAAGTTGACGATCTACGGCATTGGAGAGACCTTGACGTACATGCGCAAGAACGCTGAGAATTACCAGTGCATATTCCGGTATAACATTCGGTTTTCTGGCGCGAGAGATATTGATATCAAGGGTAAGATCGTCTATTATCACTATCCGAATAAAACGGTGGAAGTGATGAAAAAAGTGGTGACCAAAATGGAATGTAAAAACATTACTTATGATGTAAAGCATCCCATGGTGGAGACGAACAAGCTCAGTTGGATTGTGAAGTTCCCTGCTTGGATGAATTATAGCACAGAGAAGCTTAAAAACGTTGATTTCAAAATTTACAATGCCTATGATACGCGCAAATTTGTGACCCATAGTTTTGCTCCGGCAGATATTGTGACGAAGACTTTTCTGCGTACCAATCTAAAACCCAGTGGCGAATTGCGCATCGACGTGCCGGATGATCGTAACATACGCATCTATATCACTGATCCGGATCTCAAGAGCGGATATAAGAACTCCGTTGGCGCAAAAGGAACGCTTACCCCGGTTTGGTATACGAAGGTGGTCTGCAACTCCTACCAGTGGATTGACGTGCGGATCGATGGATCCGACGGGCAAACGATGGATCAGATGGCAGTGCGTGCGGGCGAGTTTCATCTTAACGAGCATGATACCAATAAATATCACGCTAAATCTGCGGAGGTAACCACAGCGTCGTACAAAATCGAGGGTGACACGATCATCATCGATTACGAAGCACCCGCAAACTTTCCGCGGGGACTCAACTATGTCAAGTGGATCGAAGTGGACATGCAAAATGGCATGATTAAAAACAAGTACAAGATTCAGTAGCTGAATATGCATGAGGTTCACCGCGGCGCGTTGCCGCGGTGAATTTTTGATTGACAGGATGCATATTCTGATATAAACTCTTAACAAAGCTGTGAGACGGAGATAACGAAAAGCTTGCCCGCGTAGAGAGCGGGGGATGGTGGAATCCCCGCCGGATGCAATTTTTCAAATGGACCGCCGAGCGTGCAGGGGAAAACGATTTTTTTGAAGAGTATCTTGCAACGGGTTGCGACCGTTATATCGTGAGGAATGTGTTGGCATTCTATTAAGTGTCCGAATGGTTATTCGGGAAAACAAGGTGGCACCGCGGTAAGCATCGTCCTTGTTCCCCTTTGGGAGCATGGGCTTTTTTTATGTTCCGCAAACCAGAGGGTGCGTTTCTAAATTCTCAGAAAAGCGTTTTTGGGAACCGTTTCTCCATTTAAATGCTCAAAATTCTAGATTTACCGCCAGTGAACCTGCGAATTTCTGCTTAAGAAGATAAAAAAACCGTGCGAAACCGCAAATTCATTTGTTAGAAATGCGTCCAAAATTCAGAAAAGATGGAAAGGATTATTGCCCACCGCCAACACGCATGGGCAAGGAAAAAACAGAATGACATACAAGGACTTCGACAACTATCTCAAACAATATCCAACGGCGGATGGACGATTTGGCGCTTACGGCGGGCAGTATTTGCCACCGGAGCTGGTGCCTGCGTTTCGTGAGATTGACGATGCGTATGAAACCATCTGTCACAGTGCACAGTTCATCAGCGAGCTTCGCCGTATCCGCAAGGAATTTCAGGGTCGTCCGACGCCGGTCTATCATTGCGATCGACTGAGCCGGCATCTCGGAAAATGTCAGATCTATCTCAAGCGAGAGGACTTGAACCACACCGGTGCGCATAAACTCAACCATTGCATGGGTGAGGGTTTGTTGGCACAGTATATGGGCAAGAAGAAACTGATTGCGGAAACGGGCGCAGGGCAGCATGGCGTTGCGTTGGCAACGGCGGCGGCGTATTTTGGTCTTAAGTGCGACGTATACATGGGCGAGGTGGACATTGCCAAGCAAGCGCCCAACGTGACCCGCATGAAGATGCTTGGCGCGCGGGTGATTCCGGTTACCCATGGTTTGAAAACGCTGAAGGAAGCGGTTGACGCGGCATTTGAAGGATACCTCAACGAATATCAGGATTCGATTTACTGTATCGGTTCTGCCGTTGGGCCGCATCCGTTCCCGAAGATGGTGCGTGATTTTCAGATGGTGGTCGGTATCGAAGCCAAGGAGCAGTTTGTCGAAATGACCGGCATGCTACCGGATGTTGTAACGGCCTGCGTGGGCGGCGGAAGCAATGCAATCGGCATGTTCATTCCTTTCCTGGATCAACCGGTTGAGATCGTTGGTGTGGAACCTATGGGCCGTGGTGAAGGCGTGGGTGAAAACGCCGCATCGATGGCATTTGGCAAAAAAGGTGTACTACATGGATTCGAAAGCATGCTGCTGCAGGATGAGAGTGGTGATCCGTTGCCGGTCTATTCGATTGCCAGTGGACTGGACTATCCTGCCGTTGGGCCAGAACATGCGTTTTTGCATGACTGCGGCCGCGTTCAGTATGAATCCGTCACCGATGAAGAGGCAATGGAAGCATTCTTCCTGCTGTGTCGGTTGGAGGGGATCATTCCAGCCATTGAAAGCGCACATGCGTTGGCTTATGCAATTCGTTATGCGCGCACTCATGCAACGGGTTCGCTGCTGGTCAATTTATCTGGGCGCGGGGATAAGGACGTAGACTATGTTTATGAAAAATATGGAACAGGCGAACGTTTTCTGGATAATATTTCAAAAGACTAGAAAAAACAATTGACGCAATATACCCTAATTTGTATAATAACAACGTGATTTTTGCGACAATGGCGTCCGGTCACGGGTAGCGTACCAAGCTGCCTGAGGTCGGACGTATTTTTGAAAATGAGGAAGGAAACCATATGTGCGGAATCGTTGGCTATACTGGGACAGAGAACTGCGTGCCAATTCTGATGGATGGATTGACTGCACTCGCCTATCGCGGATATGATTCCGCGGGTTTAGCGGTTTGGGATGGACGCGAAATTACGTTGCGCAAGTCCAAAGGACAGATCGATCGATTGGAACAGCTGATAGTGCGTGAACCGATTGCTGGCGTCTGTGGCATCGGACACACGCGCTGGGCAACCCATGGAGAACCGAATTACATCAATTCACATCCGCATACCAATGGCAAAAAGACCATCGCTCTCGTACACAATGGGATCATCGAAAACTACCTCAAGCTAAAACAGATGCTTATGAAGCACGGCTGCGAATTCGTATCCGAAACGGATACGGAGGTTGTGGCACAGCTGCTGGGGGTTCTCTACCGTGGAAATGCGCTGATGGCGATTAAGCAGGCGGTGCGGCTGATCGAAGGCTCGTTTGCGCTGGCGATTCTGTTTGCTGACGATTCAAACACCATCTACTGTACTTGTAAGGACAGCCCAATGGTGATTGGCCACGGTGAAAAAGCGAGCTTTGTTGCATCTGATATTCCCGCCATCCTGCCACTCACACGGGATGTGTGCTTTATGGGCGACCGCCAGATTGCGGTTTTGCGGCCGGATGAAATTGTGTACTATGATGAGTTTGGCAACGAGATGCATCAAAAAACGACTCACATTGACTGGGATGTGGAAGCTGCCCAAAAAGGTAATTACGAGCATTATATGATGAAGGAAATTTGCGAGGAGCCGGATGCTTTCCGCAAAACGCTGGAGCAGTATGTTGATGTAAAAAATTGCATGCTGAAAAACGAACCGTTTCCGTGGACTGCGGAGCAGGCCAAGCGGATTGAGCGGCTGACAATCGTATCCTGCGGTACGGCTTATCACGCGGCGATGCTGGGTAAAAAATTTATCGAACGACTCTCCGGCATGGCGGTAGATGTGGATATTGCCAGTGAATTCCGATATGGCGATAACATGTTGCATAAAGGCGATCCATTTCTGGTTATCAGTCAGTCGGGAGAAACGGCGGATACCATTGCGGCTATGCGGCGCGCTAAACTGCTGGGCTGCGATACCTTCGCAGTGTGCAATGTCATTGGCAGCACCATTTCCAGAGAGGCAGATCGGGTGTTGTATACCTATGCCGGTCCCGAGATCGCGGTGGCTGCCACAAAATCGTATTTGACTCAGATTTGCGTACTCTACCTAATTGCGCTGGATTTTGCGCAAAAACGTGGCGCAATGGCGCAGGAGCGGGTAGCCGAGCGGATTGGGGGCATGATCAAGCTTCCTGCATCCATGCAGAAAGTGCTGGATAACCGGGAGAAAATTCAGTTTTTTGCCAGTCGGGCATTTGCGGTCAAGCATGTATTTTTTATTGGCCGCGGTATGGATTATGCACTTGCGATGGAGGCTGCGCTGAAGCTTAAAGAAATTTCATACATTCATTCCGAAGCCTATGCAGCGGGGGAATTGAAGCACGGAACCATCGCGCTGATTGAAGAAGGATCACTGGTGGTTGCCTTGGCGACGCAACCGGAGTTGCTTGCGAAGATATCCAGTAACATGGAGGAGGTCAAGGTGCGTGGCGCCCATGTGCTGGTTGTGACGAATGGTGCGTGGGAGGGTGCGCTTGGACATTCACATGAGCAATGGACAATTGATGAGATGGACGAGACACTCGCTCCGCTCTGTGCCATTGTACCCATGCAGCTGCTGGCATACTATCTGGCGGTGCAGAAGGGCTGCGCGGTTGATAAGCCACGGAATCTTGCAAAAAGCGTTACAGTGGAATAGCGAGTATCCGTATCGCTTTCGTGCAGGTATGGCCGAAGGATAACGATTTTCACATAATGTCGATGAGAATTCTCTATAACAGTGCACGGAAAATTCAAATCGAGCAAACCAATATGACATTACACGACAAATTTGAATTGAGTGAATAAAAAGGTGAAAACAAAAACCGTCCGTTCATTACGATTCGAGCGGACGGCTTTTGTACGATCTTGAATGGATGCTGCTAGCGGCAGGGGTCAAACGTCGATGCCGAGAAGTTGCTTGGCAATCAGGCCGATGACGAACGCAATGACCGCAACACCAAGACTGATGACGGCCATTTCACAAAAGCGGCGTAGAAATGGCAAATCCTTTGCGACAGAGATATAATAGCTAAAAAACGCGATGATGCACACGACAATAGCCAGCATGCTTACAAGCGCCCATACGTAGTTATCGTTTGAAAACAACAGGTACGGCAGAATCAGCAACGCGACTGTGATCAGATACGCAACGCCGGTATAGGTGCAGGATTTGAGTGCATCTTTGCGGCCATCGCTCTTGGCAGAGAGAAATTCGGAACTGGCCATGGACAACGTTGCTGCAATGCCGGTGATAAGACCGGATAACGCAACGAGCCGTGTATTTTGCAACGCAAATGTGATGCCAGCTAGTGCACCGGTCAATTCCACAAGAGCATCGTTGAGACCAAGCACCATGGAACCAACATATTGAAGGCGTTCTTCATCCAACATTTCCATGAGTGCTTGTTCATGCTCATTCTCTTGGGCAGAAATGAGAATACTCTCCGGCACTTCCTGCGCCAGTAGGGCATAGGTTTGCTGAGCAAGACCTTCGCCTTTTTCCATGCGCTTGATGGTGAACGTAAAGCCCATGATCACGGTAGATAATTTACGCAAGAAAACCTTGTATTTTTGTGGTCTAAGTTCCAGCCCAGAGTACTTCTGCCAGATCTTTGCGTGGGTCTCCTCTTCATGGGCCAGATGCAAAAGAACATCTTGATTATGCTTGTCCTTAACGCTCGCCGCTATGGCCTGATAGGTAGCGCTCTCCGTAATCTCATTCTGCTGCATTTTTCGAATGATGGTGAGCGACTGCTGTGAAATTTGTGATTGAGGCATTGGCTTCTCCCTCTGTTATGTGGTTAGCGATCTGGAAACGGTTCGTCGTTTTCCGATCGTACGCTTGGCTCGGCTGCCGGTGCGGGTGTACGTGCGGGGGCTGCGCGGCGCGCAGGCGGCGGCGGGGTGGTGGTGACAACCGGAATTGTCGTATTCAGACGGTTGTTGCGTTTTGCCTCGGCTTCGGAAGCGGCTTTCAGGCGTTCTTCCTCGAAAAGCGCACGTAGCTTGGCTTCAATTTCGTTGGCAAATTCCGGATTATCCTTCAGAAATTGACGGGTATTCTCACGTCCCTGCGCAATACGCATTTCGCCATAGGCATACCATGCGCCAGATTTCTGGATGACCTTGCGATCCGCAGCCATATCCAGCAGTGAACCTTCGCGGGAAATGCCTTCGCCATAAATCATATCGAATTCTGCAGTTTTGAACGGCGGTGCGACTTTGTTTTTGACAACTTTGACGCGGGTGCGGTTGCCGATGATTTCCGTTCCAATTTTCAGTGCATCGATGCGACGTACGTCGAGACGCACGGATGCATAGAACTTCAGCGCTTTGCCGCCGGGTGTGATCTCCGGATTGCCAAACATTACGCCAACTTTTTCGCGCAGCTGATTGATGAAGATAACGATCGTATTGGATTTGCTAATGGCGCCAGCAAGTTTTCGCAACGCTTGAGACATCAACCGGGCTTGCAGACCGACATGCGCGTCACCCATATCGCCTTCGATTTCAGCCTTTGGAACAAGTGCGGCAACGGAGTCCACAACCACGATGTCAACGGCGCCGCTGCGCACCAGTGCTTCGGTAATTTCAAGCGCCTGCTCACCGGTATCCGGCTGGGATACGTACAGATCATCCACCTTGACTCCGAGATTTTCTGCATAGATGGGATCCAGAGCGTGCTCTGCGTCGATAAATGCCGCTGTGCCACCCGTTTTCTGTGCCTGCGCGATTACGGAGAGCGCAAGCGTGGTTTTTCCGGAGGATTCTGGACCGTATATTTCAATGATTCTGCCGCGTGGAATGCCGCCTACACCGAGTGCATAGTCCAGCTCCAAGCAGCCGGTCGATATGGTGGCGACCGGTACGCGCGCGCCCGCATCACCGAGCTTCATGATTGCACCCTTGCCGAACTGTTTTTCGATCTGTGCCAGCGCGATTTCCAGTGCTTTTTCTTTTTCGACCATCTCAATACCCTCTCAAACTCTCTCTTATATTCATTATACCAACATTTGTTCGCTTAGTCGATCCTTATTTTAAGGACGGAGTTTTCTTTGCAGCATGTCAAATCCATTCAGAACTGCAGAGATTCGGATACGCTCTCGATCCCCGAACAGGGTGAGCTTACGTACATCGGTACCATTCGTAGTGGAAAGCGCGACGTAGACCGTGCCTACGGGCTTTTCTGGAGTGCCACCATCCGGACCGGCAATGCCAGTGGTGGAAAGGCCAATGTTCGCACCGGTGGATTTCCGGATGCCATCGGCCATTTCGCGTGCACATTGTTCGCTGACCGCGCCATACTGTGCCAGCGTTTCTTCCGATACGCCGAGCCGGCGGATCTTTGCTTCGTTGGAGTAGGTGACGCAACCTTCAAGCAGAAATGCCGAACTGCCGGGTATGTCAACAAATCCACTTGTCAGTAGGCCGCCGGTACAGCTCTCCGCAACCGCTACAGTTAATTTCTGTCTGGTAAGCAGACTGGCGCAGAGCACGGGGAGTGATTCACCGCAGGTAGAGTAGACCACGTCTCCAAGCCGTGTGCAGATTTGCTGGATGACTGGAGAAACGATGCGGTCTCCATCGGCTTCGTCCTTGCAATGGGCGGTGACGCGCAGTGTGACTTCACAGGTTTTCACATAAGGCGCGACGGTAGGGTTGGTTTGATGTTCAATGATATCCCGGATTTTATAGGTCACATCGCTTTCACCCATACCGAAGATACGCATTTCCTTGGAGTATAGCGTAGTGTCGCTCATGCGTTCCAGATAGGGCATGACATGATTGTCGAACATGGGGAAGAGTTCCCGGGGTGGTCCGGGCAGCAGTACGGCTGTTTTATCACCCGCGTGCATAATGCAGCCAGGGGCGGTGCCATTGGGGTTTGGCAGGATCAGCGCATTCTTTGGAAAGCAGGCCTGCTTAAAATTATTGGGGGCCATGGCGCGACCTTTATCCTTGAAATAGCGGATAAGCCGTTCGATCTCTTCCGTAATGGGCTCACAGGTGAGACCCAGTGCTGCGGCCACGGTTTCCTTAGTGAGATCGTCATCTGTTGGGCCAAGACCGCCGGTAAACAAAACGACGTCAGAGCGTTCGATGGCTGTATGGACGGCGCTGGTGAGACGCTTGACGTTGTCACCAACCGTTATATGGTAGAATACCTGAAAACCAAGCGGAGCCAACTGCTGCGCAATATGCTGCGCATCGGTATTGACAACTTGCCCCATGAGCAGTTCTGTACCAACGGAAACAATCTCTGCAATCAATCCCATTTTATAGCCTCTTTGTTATGCAAAATATAGTCCACTGCCGACCAGATGGTGAACACCGCCGCCGCATACAGCACAATTAAGTCGAATCTGATATTCCATTGTGAAAAAATCGGATTGTTCAAAAGCATGGCTAGAATGCCCACAAATTGCAAAGCAGTTTTGATTTTACCCAGCCAATTGGCGGCAATGACGGTGCCACCTGCTGCCGTGACCAGACGGAAACCGGTTACGATGATCTCCCGCACGATGAAGATGATGCAGAGGAGCGGGGATAGCTGTCCCTGCCAAGTCAGTAAAATGAATGCGGAGCAAAACAGAACCTTGTCGGCGATTGGGTCCATCAGTTTGCCAAAGTTCGTGACCAAATTACGAGATCTGGCGATATATCCATCCAAAACGTCCGTCATATCTGCAACAAAAAAGATGCCTGCGGCCAGATAGTTCCACCAGGGAATCCATCGATCCACAAAGAAACACGCAATAAACAACGGGACCATTAGAATGCGCAGAATGGTCAACTGGTTTGGTAGGTTCATTCTTTTGAGGGTGTCCATAGCAATTCTCCGATCATGTCATATTCCAGCGCACGAATTAGGCGAACCGGTACGTATGTACCAATGGGGGGACTGCCGCCGTCGAGGGGCAGTAAGATGCGGCCGTCCACATCCGGCGCTTCGGCGCAAGAGCGGCCGAAGAGATGCGTTTCATCGCTGCCTTCGATGAGAATACTTGTAATCTGGCCTACACGGCGCTCTGCCCGTAAACGGGAGATCCCTTGCTGCTGGGTCATTAACGCGGACAGCCGAGCTTGCTTCACATCCTCCGGCACTTGGTTGGGCATGACGGCGGCGGCAGTACCATCTTCAGGAGAAAAGGTAAATGCGCCGAGGCGGTCAAATGGGAATTCCTTAAGAAACATCATGAGTTCATCAAAGTCTGCATCCGTTTCACCGGGGAATCCCACCATCATGGTGGTGCGCAGGATAAAATCATCTGCGTTACTGCGTATATAACCTAAGAGATTGCGGATGTAGTTGCCGTTGCCGCGCCGATTCATGCGGGTCAGCACACTGTCCGCAATATGCTGCAACGGCAGATCAAGGTAGTGTACGATCTTTTCATGGCTACGCATAAAATCAATCAGATCGGGGGTGACGGTATCGGGATAGGTGTACAGCACCCGAATCCATTTCAAGCGGTCGATGGTAGATAGCTTGCTGAGCAGATCGGTCAACTTTGGTGCGCCATAGCGGTCGATTCCATAGCCGGAGGTATCCTGCGCGATGATGGTCAGCTCTGTGACACCGTTGTCGGCAAGGCGCTCCGCTTCATCGATCAGCGATCCCATCGGTTCACTTACGAGTGGGCCACGGATGAGCGGAATCGCGCAGTAGGTACAGATGTTATCGCAGCCATCTGCAACGCGCAGATAGGCACTGTAAAACGGAGTGGTCAGCATGCGCTCTGCGCCGCAGCCTAAGGGAGCGCAAATTTGATCTGACGGTCGGACGCCGAGCAGCGACGGCAGCTTATGATACTCCCTTACGCCAAGAAAATAATCCACCTCTGGCAGCGCTTCGATCAACTCTGCGCGGTAGCGCTCACTCAGACAACCTGTCACAACTAAAGTTTCGCATGTGCCGTTTTTTTTATATTGTGCCATTTCTAGAATTGCCTGAATGGATTCCTGCTTAGCGGATTCGATAAAGCCGCAGGTATTGACAATCAGGATGTCGGCTTGTGCTGGGTTGTTCACCAATTCAAACCCGGATGTAGTCAAAAGCCCTAGCATCCGTTCGGTATCCACCTGATTTTTTGCGCAGCCAAGCGATATTACACCAATGCGCTTCATTCTTCCGTTGGCTCCTCTCCGGCCAATGACATACCGTCGCCAAACAATTCTTCGAATTCCGATCGTTTGATGAGTACCTTGCGGGGCTTACTGCCATCAAATCCACTTACATAGCCGTGCTGCTCCATAATATCGATCAATCGTGCGGCACGGGCATAGCCCACGCGCAGACGACGCTGAATCATGGAAATACTGGCTTGGCCGCTCTCAAGCACGATACGCAGACCTTCGCCGAGCAACTCATCGTCCTGCTTGCCTTCACCGAAAACGCCTCCGTTGGGACCATTCTTGGAAACGGAACTCATGTCCTTGATGATCTGCTCGTCAAATTCGGTTTTCGGTATGGTCTTTTTAAAGTGAGCCACGATGCGCTCAACTTCTTCATCCGACACAAAGGCGCATTGCAGGCGCATAGGCTTGTTAGCACCATTGGGGTGAAAGAGCATATCGCCGCGTCCAAGCAGTTTTTCTGCACCGGTTGAATCCAGAATAATGCGCGAATCAATGCCGCTGGATACAGCGAATGCGCAGCGGGATGGAATATTGGCTTTGATGAGGCCGGTAATGATATCCGCGCTGGGGCGTTGGGTTGCAACGATAAGATGGATGCCGGATGCGCGGCCGAGCTGCGCAATGCGGCAAATGGAGTCCTCCACTTCATCCGGGGCGACCATCATGAGGTCGGCCAGCTCATCGATGATGACCACAAGCTTTGGCAGACGATTTTCTGGCGTATCCATCATTTCATTGTAACGCGCCAGATCACGGCAGCCGATCTCGGAGAATTTCTTATAGCGTTGAGTCATTTCGTTGACTGCCCACCGGAGTGCGCTCGATGCCTTCTTTGGATCGGTCACCACAGGGATCAGCAGATGCGGAAGCGTGCCAAACACCGACAACTCCACCATCTTGGGGTCGATCAGTATCATTTTCACGTCTGCGGGCGAGGATTTATAAATCATCGAAATGATGATGTCGTTGATGCAAACGCTCTTGCCGGAGCCGGTTGCGCCCGCAATGAGCATATGGGGCATTTTTCCAAGGTCCGCAACGACGACCTTGCCGCTGATGTCCTTGCCAAGAGCAAGCGTGATGGCGGATTTAGCGGACATGAATTCCTTGCTTTCCACAATATCGCGCAGCACAACCGTGACCGTGTCCTTGTTGGGGATTTCGATGCCGATGGCATTTTTGCCGGGGATAGGCGCTTCGATGCGCACCCGCTGTGCAGCCAGCGCCAGCGCAATATCGTTGGAGAGAGAGGTGATGCGGGCGACGCGGACACCGGGTGCGGGCAACAGCTCAAATCGGGTTAGCACCGGACCGACGCAGATGTTGGTTACCTTGGCACTGACATGGAAGCTTTCAAGCGCTTCCACAAGAAGCCGCGCTTTTTCATTCGGACTTTCTAATGCACGGCCGTAGGTGATGCTTGCGGAATTCAACAGAGTAAACGACGGCGGCTCATAAGCGGATGTATTGGAGAATGTAACCTCCGGCAGATTGGCGACATCCGCCTTAGCGATGAACGGTTTTTCTGGCGGATGCTGCGCTTGCTTAAGATCCTTTATTTTTCGAGGGGCAGACTTGGACTGCGTGCCAAAGAGCTGCTCGGTATCTGGTAACGGCAATTCCTCGCGAACTGGGATTTCGTTTGGCATGGGTCTAATGACCAAGGGCGCATCGACAACCGGCTCGACGTCATTCCAAATATCGGAAACAACGGGCACCGGTTTTTTCGAGGTGGACTTGATATCCGTGCGCATGGGAAGTTCTCCTTCGAAAGGTAGGAAGGAGATCAACTCGTCTAATTCGTCGAGCATCTCGGCTTTTTTTCTTTTACTTATTTTTTTGGGGGCGGGCAAGGGCTTGGAAACACCCGCTTTCCGTTCGCGTTTTTTCTGTCCGTCTGCCGCTGATAGGTCGAACGAGGTCATTTTCCTTTCTCTGGAAGATTCCATGCGGATCTGTACGTCGTGAGCAGTATCCACGGCCGACTGCGCGGCGGTCTGCATGGTTTCACCAACCTTTGTGGACATATCTCGGATGGATAAACCGGTGACCGCGACCACGGAGATGAGAATGAGCGCGATCAACATCGTATAGGCTAGCACGTTCCCGCCCAAAAGCTGGATGGGATAACAAAGCACACCACCGACGAATCCGCCGCCTTGTCGGGCCATGGTACCGGAGGTGTATGCGCCGTTGAGATAATCCATATAGGATACACCTCGATAGGGAATATTCTGTGTAACTTGCATAAGGGTGATGAGCGCAAGCACGCCAAGCAACACAAACCACGCCGAGCCGCGCATGCGTTCATCGCTGCCGCCCTTTATGGAGAGGATGCCCATGCCGATGAAAACCAGTGGCAGACCGTAGGCGACAATGCCACATATACCAAAAAGAAAGGTCATGACCACCTCGCCTAGATAGCCGGCGGTGGTAAAAAACATATATGCGCCGAGCAAAACGCCAACGGCAATCAAAACAATGCCGGCAATTTCCCGTTGACGACGATCGATTTCACGGTTGATTGCACGGGTATTGGATGCTTTGCGGGTACCGGATTTGCCTGCCTGTGATTTCGTTATGTCTTTTTTCGCTGTCAAGCGATGCACCAAGCCTTTCAGCATAATATTTCAAACTATTTTACCACATCTTGTGGGGGCATGCAACTTGCGACACCTGCGGTACCGGGACATGTTCAGGAAAATACAGGTGTGCCATTGTAAACAATTGAACGTGCTACACACGGTGATTTTCTTAACCCGTATTTTTTGAGAACCATTTACAATGGACTCTACGTAGTGAATATGCATAATTTGTTTTCATGAGCATGCTCAACCAAGGGCATGGCGCGCATACGCCCGCTTGAACGGCTTTTTCGGCAGTATGGATTGCATCTCTGCGCTGGCGCATCGTGTGCATAGCCCGTGGATGTGGGCGTGATCCCACACGACAGATTGTATCTCTGCGCTGGCGCATCGCGTGCGTAGCCCGTGGATGTGGGCGTGATCCCACACGACAGATTGCATCTCTGCACTGGCGCATCGCGTGCATAGCCCGTGGATGTGGGCGTGATCCCACACGACAGATTGTATCTCTGCACTGGCGCATCGTGTGCATAGCCCGTGGATGTGGGCGTGATCCCACACGACAGATT
>JAVVXB010000029.1:0-16934 GCA_036651815.1 Clostridia bacterium | reverse complement strand
GTATCTCTGCGCTGGCGCATCGCGTGCGTACGCTTGTCAGCAACTGTTCGATGCGCTATACTTAGATGCATTATACTTAAGCAACAGATAGAAAGCGAGGGAGTCTATGCATGCAGATCGTAGTACTGGATGGATATGCGCTGAATCCCGGTGATTTGAGCTGGGACGGAATCAAGCGATTTGGAACGTTATCAATTTATGATCGCACGCCGCCGGATTGCACGGCGGAGCGCTTGAATGGCGCGGATGTTGCGTTTACCAATAAGACGAGAATTACCGCAGCGGATCTCGAGCGGGCGGCAAACTTGAAATATATCGGAGTGTTGGCAACCGGTTATGATGTGCTGGATCTTGCGGCTATCCGCAAGCAGGGCATTGTGGCGACCAATGTGCCTGGTTATGGAACGGACGCGGTGGCGCAGATGACCATTGCGCTGCTGCTGGAGGTCTGCAACCAAGTGGGTCACCACAGCCGCGAGGTTCACAAGGGGCGCTGGATGGCCGCGCCGGATTACTGTTTCTGGGATTATCCGCTGACTGAACTGGCCGGCTTGACCTTCGGGGTACTCGGTACGGGCAGCATAGGCCGCGCTACTGCGAAAATTGCCCAGGCGTTCAATATGCGCGTTCTTGGGACAAGTCCCCATGAATACCCGGATTTTGTGGGCGAATATGTGCCCTTTGATGAGCTACTTCGGCGTTCCGATGTGCTGAGCCTACATTGTCCCGCAAAGGCGGATACGATGGGTATCATCAACGCCGATACGATTGCAAAGATGAAAACAGGCGCGGTTTTGCTCAACACCGCCCGTGGACAACTGATCAATGCACAGGATTTGGCGGATGCGCTGACCGATGGAAAACTGTTTGCGGCGGCGGTGGATGTGGCCGAACGGGAACCCATCAGCCGCAACAACCCGCTGCTTAATACACCAAATTGCATCATCACTCCGCACATTGCCTGGGCGCCGCAAGCAACTAGGGTGCGCCTGATGCGGATTGCAGAAGAAAACCTGGAAGCGTTTTTGAACGGAACACCCATTCACCGCGTGGACTAGGAGGCGCTACTATGAAACATGCACACATCTGGCTGGCCACTGCTGTTCTCACAGCGATGCTTATGCTTGGCTGCAAGGCAGCGGAGGAGATTAAACCCGGTCCTACGCCAAAGCCTATAGCGCCTGAGGTAATTGTGAATAACGAGCAGGCTGCGCCGGAGCATATCATTGTGGTCGGCGGATATGGCGAGGTGATCGTTTCTCCAGATTATGCCACGATTACGATCGGCGTTTCCGGTACGGCAGATACTGCGGAGCAAGCCAGCGAGCGCTGTGACACAAATCTTGCCAGCGTCTACGAAGTGGCCAAGACGCTTGGCGTGCTGGACAGAGACATTACCAATGCGGGCACAACCATCACGGCGCAGCAACGGGTAAACGATGGCGCGATTACGGGTTATGCGGCTACGGATATTGTGATCATTACGGCCAACGATGTCAGCACGGCCAACACCGTCATGTCCGGTATTATCGATGCGGCAATCTGTGAACTAAAGAGCATTACCTACAGCTTGGCCGACTCTTCGACGGCGTACCAAAATGCGTTGCAGGCCGCCATGTCCGATGCACGGCAGAAAGCGCAGACCATTGCGGATGCGGGAAACGTGACGCTTGGCATGGTGAGTGGCGTTGAGGAAACGCCGCATGATGACAGCAAACTGGTTGGCGTGGATTTTGAGACGAGTGCCATTGCGGTGAACGCCAAGGTGACGGTGCGGTTCTTGATCAAATAACAGATGGTGCGTTTCGGTTGCTAGGAAGATGCTGCAACGGGAACGTTGTGGGATGCTTCCATACAAAACGCTTTCATCAAGGTTGATAGATGAAAGCGCTTTTTCTTGGGAACGTTCAATACTGTTCCATGACTTTTTTCAATATGGGTTGCGGCGGATTGGCGCGGCTGGCCTGAAAATCATCGATGCGCATGGCAGACAGCGCGCCATCGGATAAATTGAGCACGACATCCGCAGAGAAACTGTATACAAATGGATCGCCTACAATGAGATGATCCATCAACTGCGCACCGATGCTGCCGAGCGCAGCCCTGACGCCAACCGTTACATCAGCATCCTCCGATGAGGGAGACGGATTGCCAGAGGGATGGTTATGTATGAGCAGAACTGCGTGGGCGCGCCGTAAGAGCGCAATTTCTGCAATGGCGCGGGGATAAACTTGCGCTTCAGTCAGGGAACCGCGCTGCAAGATCTCAGTATGCAGAACTTCACGGCGGCTGTTGAGGCACGTGGCAAGAACCGTTTCATAACCAAAGCCTCGCATCTTGGCGCGTGCAAACTGCGCTGCATAAAGCGGGGTGGTGAGGGCGACACGCCCGCGTGCGTTGTTGAGCTTTTCCAATGCAAGCCGTTCTTGCAGTGTCCCGTGCAAATGCAAAAAGATGGCGGTGCTTTCGCCAATGCCCTCTACGAGCATCAACTGGCGAACTTCCGCACCCAATACGCCTGAGAGCGAACCAAAACGATCCAGCAGCGCATGCGCCAGCTCATTGGTATCTCGCCGCGGAATCGAATAAGTCAAAAGGAGCTCCAAAAGCTGATAATCAAGGAAGCCGTCCCCGCCAGTTTCGGCATAGCGACTGCGGATGCGCTCCCGGTGACCTGTGTGCGGGATGTCCGGCATAAGAAAAATGCCCTTTCTTGTAACGTTGACGATATCATATCCCGGAAAGGCATATTTTGTCAAAAACATGTATTCAATATGAAGTCAACGTGTAATTTTCGCTTCACTCTTGTCAAATCCTGCGTTAGCGGGTAGAATAATATGCAATATCATTATGGGGTAGTATGCGGTGCAATTATTGACCAAAACCATGTTGAATGACTGTGGAATTTGTCGTGATGACACGGTGCTGGTCGGGCTGTCGGGCGGCGCGGACTCCACTGCGCTGTTGCTGATGCTCTATTCATTACTACAGGAGGACGTATTTTCCGGTTTGTGTGCCGCGCATTTACACCACGGTATCCGCGGTGCGGATGCCGACACCGATGTACGCTTTTGCCAAGTGCTGTGCGCACGGCTGGGTATTCCGCTGACGGTTGACTACGTTGATGTACCCACCGCTGCCAAGACGACCGGAGAGACGCTGGAGCAAGCGGCGCGGACGTTGCGATATACATTCTTGCGGCGGGTGAAAGCAGAAACGAACGCAGACTGTATTGCAGTAGCACATCACCGGGACGATCAGGCCGAAACGGTGCTGATGCACCTTTTGCGCGGGTGCGGATTATCTGGCCTGACTGGCATGCAACTGCGTAGCGGCGATATTGTTCGGCCGTTTCTCACGGTTTCACGGGGAGAGATTGAAACATATTTGTCACAGTGTGGGCAGGGGTATCGCACGGACGCGACCAATGCGGAAAACAGACAGACACGCAATCGCATCCGAAACGAGCTGCTGCCGTTGATGAAGACGTTTAATCCAACGGTTGCGGATGCGCTTTGCAAGACAGCGCGCCTTGCGGATGCCGACGAACGATATCTGAACACGATTGCTGAAGCGGCGGCGCAAACTTTGTTTGCGGAGGACGGATACGATCGCAGAGGACTGGTGGCATTGCCGGAACCGATCCGTGCAAGGGTTGTGAAAAAACGATTGCTTTCTCTCAGCGCAGATGTCACGCAGGCAGATATCTGCCGGGTCTGCGATCTGGCAGGGGCGCAGACGGGAACCTGCATTGAACTGCGTCAGGGAAAGCATGCTTGGGTGGATGATAAACGGTTGTATATTGGCACGTATCCCGAACAAACGGCATATGAAACACCCTTTGTGTTAAACGGCGAGACAGCATTCCCCGGTGGGCGTTTTCTCTCAGAGCAAGCGCAGCGGTGGTGGACACCCCAAGACGGGAACGAAGCTTTTCTAGATGTGGACTGTCTGCCGGAGCATGCGGTTGTACGCACAAGAAGAAACGGAGATCGGTTTCAGCCGTTGGGGACACCCGGGATGCGAAAACTGTCCGATGTGATGACGGATCGAAAAATACCGAGGCAAAAACGAGATATTCCGCTGCTGGCAAGCGGTAGCACGGTCTATTATGCGGCCGGATTGGCCATTTGCCAACAGGCTAGGATTACGGATGGAACGAAACGAATTTTACATATAGTTTATTGTAGGGGGTAAGGGAAGATGAACATGTCGCAGGACATGAGCAAGGATGTTGCGGAGATTCTGCTCAGCGAAGAAACCATTAAGGCACGCATCAAGGAACTTGGAGATCAGATTTCCAAGGATTATGCCAACTGCGGCCACGATGTTATTCTCATTTGCATTCTCAAGGGCGCATGTGTGTTTTTTGCAGATTTGGCGCGGGCTATGACAATTCCGGTGCAATATGAGTTCATGGGAATCTCGAGCTATGGCAATGAACGGAAGACTTCCGGTATTGTGCGCATTACTAAGGACATTGATACGTCCATCACCGGTAAGCATGTGATCATTGCAGAAGACATTATGGACAGCGGACTGACACTGTCGCATTTGACCAAGCTGCTGGAGAGCCGCAATCCTGCCTCCCTGAAGGTGTGCTGTTTACTCGATAAGCCGGAGCGTAGGGAGTGCGATATTACGCCCGATTACTGCGGCTTTATCATCCCAAATAAGTTCGTGGTTGGTTACGGACTGGATTTTGCGGGGATCTATCGCAATCTGCCGTATGTCGGCGTGCTGAAGCCATCGGTATATGAGAACTAAACCAATATAACCTGCGAACATGCGCGGGTGCGAGACGCTGCTTTCTTTTAATTTTTTTCTTTTCAGGCGGAAAGAAAAAGAATGATCTGCGGCGGGGAAACTATGCCTACTGCAAATGGAGGATATTTTTTTGAACAAGAAAGTTATGACGGCAATCATCTGGGTGCTGCTTTTTGGAGCCATCATCATGATGGTGTCCGGGATGAACCCAGGTGGAAAGAAACCGGACACGCTGGATTACAACACCGCTTTCCTACAGATGGTGCAGCGGACGGAAATGGGCGAAGGTGCCGGCGATGCAAAGACCATCAAAGCGATACAGGTGAACTATCGGGAGATCTATGGCCTGTATGCGGGCAGCAAATTTGAGATGAAGGATCTGCCAAAGAAAGCGGAATTCTATGCGGTGATTCCGTCGGAAGCGACCTTCCGATCGGATATGGCGGCCATTGTGTATGCGGCCAATCCGGATAAATTCGCCACAGTGGACGAGGTTTCCAGCGCGGATTACTCTTTTGCTTACGAATCCAAGCTGCAGGAGGAATCCATCTGGTCGATCATTCTGCCGTATATTCTAATATTCGGTGCGTTCGGCGTATTCTATTATTTTCTGATGCGTCAGCAGGGTGGCGGCAAACAGATGATGAATTTCGGGAAATCCCGCGCAAAGATGCAGATCGGCGACAAGATGCATGTGACCTTTGCGGATGTTGCCGGTGCGGATGAGGAGAAGGAGGAACTCAAGGAGATTGTCGATTTCATGCGAGATCCTTCTCGCTTCAATGCAATCGGCGCACGCATTCCCAAGGGGGTTTTGCTGGTGGGCCCGCCAGGAACCGGTAAGACGCTGCTTGCAAAGGCGGTAGCCGGCGAGGCAAAGGTTCCCTTTTTCAGCATTTCCGGTTCCGATTTTGTGGAGATGTTCGTTGGCGTTGGCGCAAGCCGCGTGCGGGATCTGTTTATTACGGCAAAACGTAGCACGCCTGCCATTTTGTTTATTGATGAAATCGACGCTGTTGGCCGCCATCGCGGCGCAGGTATGGGCGGCGGTCACGATGAACGGGAGCAGACGCTCAATCAGCTGCTGGTGGAGATGGATGGGTTTGCGCCGAACGAGGGCATCGTTGTCATCGCGGCGACAAACCGGCCGGACATTCTGGATCCTGCATTGCTCCGTCCCGGTCGCTTTGACCGCCAGATTACGGTCAGCTATCCGGATGTGAAGGGACGCGAGGAAATCCTTAAGGTGCATGCACGCAACAAACCGTTTGCGGCGGATGTGGATCTGGGGGTACTCGCCAAGCGAACTCCGGGCTTTACGGGTGCGGATTTGGAAAACGTACTGAATGAAGCAGCCATTCTTACCGCACGGGCAGGCCTTAAAAAGATTACCATGGTGGAGCTGGAGGAAGCCACGACCCGCGTGCAGATGGGTCCGGAGAAGCGTAGCCGTGTGATAACGGAATCCGATAAGCGCATCACGGCTTACCATGAGGCTGGTCACGCCATTGTTTCGCTCAAGCTGAAGGGCTGCGATCCTGTACATGAGGTAAGCATTGTTCCCCGCGGGATGGCTGCGGGCTATACGATGTATCTGCCCAAGGAGGACATGATGCACGTGACGAAGAACAAGCTGCTTGACCGCATTGCAATGGCATTGGGCGGACGCGTTGCGGAACAGCTCAAATTTGAGGATGTCTCCACCGGCGCGTACAACGATTTGCAACAGTCCAGCGAGATTGCGCACAAGATGGTGACTGAGTACGGGATGAGCGAATCGATCGGACCCATGTTCCTCGGTGGTCAGGAAGAAGTCTTTATCGCCAAGGATTGGGGACACCAGCGCAATTATAGCGAGTCTCTTGCGGCTACCGTAGATGATGAGGTGCGCAAAATTCTTGATGAACAGTACGAGCGCGCAAAGACGGCGATCAGCACCAATATGGAAGCGCTGGATCGCGTGGCCAATATGCTGATCGAATATGAACGCGTTACGGGAGAAGAGTTTGATCAGGTGTACCAGGGTGCCGATCCTGTGGAAGTAATTGAAAAGCGCAAAAAGGCTGCTGCTAAACGTGCCGAAGAGCAGAATGCTGAATCGGCGGCGGAGAAGGCGACGCAAACGCCGAAAACACCTGTTGAATCAGGGGATTCCGCCGAGCATGTTTCGGAGGAGAACAAACAGTAAAAATCGAAGGAGGACGGTGACGCCGCCCTCCTTTGGTACTGCTGTTGATGCATTGATTTTCGATAGCAGAATCATTTTGTTGCCTAACCCTTTTCGGGTTGTCGCATCACAAAAATCACAGGAAACCGCCTGAATTGAGCGATCTGGCTTCGGCAAATGAACCGCCGGAGTCGGATTCAAACCTCGAGGGGACTTTTTTGATAGACTGGCGGGAGGACGGCAACGCCGTACGTCCCGCTTTTGTTTACAAAACAAATGGAAGACTGATAACATATTTCTGCAGGGCAGGGAAAGAAAGCATTTGAGATAATGGAACAACACAAGTTTGATTTGCACATGCATTCTAATCGATCCGACGGATACGATGCACCCAGTCAGGTGGTTAAGAACGCAAAGGCTGAGAGCATTGGTCTTATGGCATTGACGGATCATGATTGTACGGAGGGCGTATTGGAGGCTGTGCAAGAAGGAAAAGTCTGTGGCGTGGTCGTATTGCCTGCTGTGGAAATGGATACGGAATGGCCGGTTGAACTGCATATTTTGGGATTGGATATCGATATCAATCATCCCCGATTGGTGGTGGCGCTGGATATCGCACGGCAAAGGCGGACGGAACGCAACACGGTCATCTTTGAGAAATTGTTGAAAGTGGGCTGTGATGTACGGCCCTATCTGGCAAACTCAACGGGTAGTATAACAAGGATGCACATTGCGATGGCATTGGTTAACGGTGGCTTTGCAACGGATGTTCGGGACGCATTTGCACGATATCTCAGACGCGGATGCCCAGGGTTCTATGCGGTTCGACGCTTTACACCGGAAGAGGTCATTGATACGCTGACGGCCGCGGGTGGCGTACCGGTATGGGCACATCCCTTTCACTGTGGCGAGAGCATCCATAAATTGAGCGATCAGCTTGTATCGGATGGTATCATGGGGATTGAGGCATATCATTCTTCCTCAACCGAGGGACAATCAGAAATTCTGCTGAGCATCGCGAAGCAACGGGGACTGCTTGTGACCTGTGGCAGCGATAGCCACGGGAAGAACCGTCCCGGCGTGACCATCGGGTGTACCTGGCGGGATACGCCGGAACTGAACGAAACCTATATGCTTTTCATGGGACGTCGGCAATCGCGCCTTGACACCGATTCTATGTAAACCGCATACGATACCATGGGGTGATCATATGCGAAAACGAAGCAAATGGACAATTGCCGCCTTTGCCGTGATGCTACTGCTTGTAGGCGGTTTTGTTTTTATCAATGCAAATCTCCGGCCTGTGCTTGTGGGATTGGCCAGCGCACGCGTCCAGTCCGCTGCCGCTAAGGCAATGAATGACGCCATATTGGAGGTGGTTGCGGATGGATATGATTATGACACGCTTATACAGATACGGGCAACGGAGAGCAAAGTGTATTTGCTGCAAGCCAATAGCGCACGGCTAAACGTGCTGGCGGCGGACTGCGCCAATTCCGCACAGGGTCGCATCACGGAGATGGGGGAGCAGGGAATCTCCGTACCCTTAGGAACGATCACGGGTATCCCGCTACTGGCTGGGCGTGGACCGCGCATCGCTATGCGGTTTACACCGGCGGGTGCGGTTAAATCTTCGTTCGACAGTGAATTTCGGAGTGCAGGCATCAACCAGACACTGCACCGCATCAATCTTAAACTGATCGCAACTGTGCGTGTCATTCTGCCGGGAGAATCGCACACACTCACGGTTGAGGTGACTGCACCCATTGCGGAAAACATCATTGTTGGTGATGTTCCCGATGCTTATACGAACGTTGCGAATGAGGCGGACTTGCTCAACCTTGTGCCGGGAGACTGAAAACGGCACGTTTTCTATGAAATTGTGGCATTTGATTTAATTATTGGGAAAGCGTCTGTTCGGGTTGTCGCACCTCGAAACATCTGTTATAATGAAAATGAAAGCATAACATAATCATTGACACAGAAAGAGGGATGGCATGTATACCGGGGCGGGAATTATCAAAATTTTTGCCGGAAGTACGGGCAAACCATTCGCACGCAAGATGTGTGCGTATCTCGGCACACAACTTGGAGACGCCGAAACCATTAAATTTTCTGAAGGTAACATCTTTGTTCGCGTAAACGAATCCATTCGCGACAAAGATGTTTACATTGTTCAACCCATTGGACGCCAGCCGAATGATGAATTTGTGGAATTGCTGTTTTGGATCGATGCATTCCGTCGTGCCAGCGCAAATTCCGTGACTGCCATTATTCCGTATTTTTCTTATGCAAAGGGTGACAAAAAGGACGAGCCTCGCGTGTCCATACGTGCGCGCGTATGTGCGGATTGTATCGAAATCGCAGGCGTTGACCGTATTATCACAATGGATCTGCACGCACCGCAGGTACAGGGATTCTTCAAAAAACCAGTGGATCACCTATTTGCAAAATCACTTCTTTGTGAGTATGTGAAACGCGAGGGGATCGTGGATGACGATCTTGTGGTGGTTTCTCCGGACGCGGGCAGCGCAAAGCGTGCCAGGGAGTTTGCAACCGAGTTGGGTACGCCGGTCGCAATTGGCGATAAAATGCGTTCCGGTCACGATGAAAATGCAAAGGTGCTTGAGATCATAGGAAATGTCAAGGATAAAAACTGTCTTGTTGTTGATGACTTTTCCATCTCTGGCGGCACATTGATCGAAGTCGCCTATGGGCTGAAGGAAAAGGGCGCAAAAAAAATCTATGCTGCGCTATCTCACAACGTACTGAATGCCAAAGGCATTCAGCGCATCGACGATAGCCCCCTTGAGTTCCTCGTTTCCACAGATACGCTGGAGTGCCCGGACGCGCACCTTTCAAACAAAATTCGCATCATTTCAGCAGCGCCGATGTTTGCACAGGCAGTCAAGATTATTCATGACCGCGCACCCATGAGTACCATGTTCGAACAGCGTATCAATAAGCGCTTGCTGGACATGAGCTTTCTCGAAGAGCCAACCTTGCTGTAGGAAGGATCGAAGGATCGCAGCCGCAATTGAACGGATCGAAAAATAAGAGTGGCGACGGTCGCCACTCTTATTATATACTGAGTTTATTGAATGTATAGGATGTACGGATAGATATTGAATAAAAACGCCGATGAACAGGTAACCATGGCGTGGCTTTAGAATGACATTCAGAATGGGATCAGTTTACTGACCAGCACACGAATAAGGCTTCCGTTGTATCGGCACATCGCTTTGAAAATGAAAAACATGGAAAAGCTCCGGATTTATGTGTATAATACGATATACGCAATATTCACCTGAACGCAACGCCATAAGCAGGAAAAACCACGAACAATCGACAAGAAAATTACTATTGACACAGCATACAACGTATGGTATGATGCAAAGTTTTGTTGACATACGCTTTCCCTTTCCGCTATAATAGAATAAGTAGATTATAAGGAAAGGATGGTGCAGTTGTGTTTCAGATCGGCGATTTGGTCTGCTATCCAATGCATGGCGTTGGTGTTGTGGAATCCATCGAAGAACAGTCGGTGTTAGGCGAAACCGCACAGTATTACATGCTGCGGTTCGTCATGGGACGAATGACTGCTATGGTGCCAGTTGCGGCCGCCGATGCGGTTGGGCTGCGCGCGCTCGCCGATGCGGACAATTGCGCTCGCGTTGTCGATTTTCTCAAAGATGAGGAATATTCATTGGAGAGCGACAACTGGAATCAGCGCTATCGCGATAACCTGGACAAGCTTCGGGAAGGTGATATTTTCGGTGTGGCGGATGTGGTTAAGTGCCTGATCCGTCGCGACAAGGAGAAAGGACTCTCAGCGGGGGAACGCAAGATGTATTTGACGGCGAGACAGGTTCTTGTCGCTGAACTCGCTGCTTCAAGCGGAAAGGAGGAGAGCGAATTCCTACCCCTGGTTGGGGGGTGATAAAAATATAAGGAAGGCGCCAATCATTGCATGCGGAAGGTATTGAGATTCGTTCTTGCTTTGGTCGGAGTAGGCGTTGGCTGTGGGGGCGTGGCTCTGATTCTTTATACAATCAGATTTCCCGGTTACCAGTACGTGATGCGCTATACGACCAATACCACCGTGCTAATTGTTCTATACACGATTTTGGGCATTGCAACCGGAATTATTTTTTATAGATTATCGCCTAAAATCATCGAAGCAGTTCACGGCTGTTTTAAAAAGGTTGAGCGTGCATTGACCGAAATGCCTGCGCTAGATATTTTATTTGGCGCAATCGGCATAATGATCGGCATCCTGTTTGCATTTCTGCTCAGCCTGATTGTAAAAATGATTCCTGTTCCGGTTGTACCGGAAATTATTATGTTGCTGTTGTATCTGCTGTGCGGCTATTATGGCGGACGCATTGGAATTATTCGGCGAGTGGAGCTAATGGAGGGGACTTCCTTCCGCAGAAGCCGCTTTGCAAAGGCCATCGCACCGGATGCGGCAAAGCCCAAGGTATTGGATACGTCTGTGATCATTGATGGTAGAATCTTCGATATTTGCAAGACCAGCTTCATTGAGGGGACACTGATCGTACCTTCCTTTGTGCTGAAGGAACTGCGGCATATTGCCGACAGTTCCGATGCTATGAAGCGTAACCGAGGACGCAGAGGCCTGGATATTATCAAGTCTATGCAGGAGGAACTCAGCCTACCGGTTGTGATTGAGGAACGTGATTATGAGGATATTGACGAGGTGGATATCAAACTCCTGCGGCTTGCGACAGACCTAGGCGGGGTGCTTGTAACCAATGATTACAATCTAAATAAGGTTGCGGCCGTACAGGACATGCAGGTACTTAACATCAATGACCTGGCAAATGCCATTCGTCCGATTCTGTTGCCCGGAGAGGAAATGTCCCTCATGATTACCAAGGAGGGCAAGGAGCAAGGTCAGGGCATCGGCTATCTTGCGGACGGCACAATGGTGATTGTGGAAGGTGGCAAGAAACGCATCGGGGAGCTGGCTGATCTGATTGTGACCAGCGCGCTGCAAACCTCCGCAGGACGTATGATATTTGCGAAGCTTCGGTAAGGAAATTGCTTGATGCCAAACATATCTGCCAGCATGATGGAATTTCATACTGCTGGATTCAATATTGATGCTTGCGGAAATGCGGCGGGGGATGTTTGTGATTGGGCGGGCGTGTATATACGCATATTGACGGCACCATTGGGTGTGCTTCCAGAATCCCCCAAAAAATGGTTGTTAGTATCTTTTTTGCCGTTTGTGCGCCCGTAATCATAGAATGACCGCAAGTAAATCTGTGAATTCACCGCTTGAATTGACAAAAAAGTCCACTCAACATCGCGAATTCTGCATTGAGAAACTTGTCCTAGTTTTGTGGTGATTGATTCGCAGGAGAATAAACGTGCACGGTGTATTCGTAAGACGCACATTCGCCGGGGGGCAGTGTACGCACATAGGGCTTATCGGCTAATTCTCCAGTTTCACCAATGAAGGCTGGAAGTCCGCTCCATGGCTCCATACAAAGGAACCCGCTGCCGGGGATTGTCCAAAGGCAAAGCGTTTTATAGTCGGGAAAATCCAATCGAAGGCCCTCGCCTGTACGCCGGTTTTGTAGCGCCACGCTGCGGGAGTGGGTTCCGGCAAATACAATCGATCCATAACGGGTAAATAACGTGTCCGTCAAAGGTAAGGTGTGCCCGTTTTGCAATTCGTTGAGGTGGAAGACCCTTTCCGGGAATGCAGCGTCGCGAAGTTTGTAAATGGTACCCTCCTCGTTTTGCGCAAAATGCAGCTCATAGTCCGAAAGACATGCGTGCGGTTCCATTGGACAAAGAAAACCCGGGTGCGCTCCGATGCAAAACGGCATCGGACGATTGCCACTGTTCCGCACGGTATAACGCGTGGTAAATCCATCCACGTGAAGGATGTAAGATGCATCAATTACGAATGCAAACGGATAGTGCTGCAAGGACTCTGCGTCGGCTACAAAGCGCAGCATCATGCGATCGGAGCTCTGCGATACGAGTGACCAGATTCTATTTTTTACCACACCGTGAATCGGCATCTCGTAGGAACATCCATCAATGATAAGCTGTCCACCATAGGCGCGTCCGACAATGGGAAACAACAGCGGCGCATGTCCTTCCCAATAGGCCTGGTCTCCATGCCAGAGCAGTTGCCGTCCTTTGACGGCACAAGCAATCAGTTCACCGCCAATGGAGCACACAGAACCAGACGAAACATTGGTATGCAAATCAAAATTTTTCATGAAAAAATCCACCGATCGAACAATTGTTATCAGTGTATGCAATTCATATCATCAAAGCAAGCCGGAACAAAAGAACAATACGCGTGCAAAACGATTTTTCTAATAATGAATACGAACAAACTATTTTTGCTACTGGCCAAGGATTACAATATAAAAGTACAAAGGGTTACTTGATTTTATATAACGATCCATACAAAAAAAGAATAAGGGCTTTTCTATGCTGGTTTGAATCACTGTCATTGCACCTAAGTTTGACCCATTGGGTCAATTGCATAAAATAACAGGAGGAAAAACAATGAACAGAAAGCTATTTCGGAACATGGTTGCGATCGTATTGCTGGTAGCAATGCTGCTGTCGTTGGCCTGCGCGCCGGCTGCAACTGCGCCTGCAGAAGAAACTGCCCCTGAGTCAGCACCCACAGACGAGGCTACCGTAGAACCCGCCGAAAAGGAAAAGATTGAAATGACGATGGGTTCATGGCGTACGGACGATGTGGATCAAATGAATGCGTTGCTTTCTGCTTACAACGCACTCGTCCCCAATGTAACAATCAAGTTCCAGCCAACCAACCCGCCGGATTACAACGCTACGCTACGTCTCCAGTTGGACAGTGGCACCGGTCCGGATCTCATGTATGCTCGTTCCTACGCTACCGGTCAAGAGTTGTTTGAAGCAGGCTATTTTGCCGATTGCTCCAACATTCCTGGATTGATGGAGAACTTCACGGCCAGCAATCTTGCACCCTGGCAGACGAAGGACGGCAAGATGTTTGCCGTACCGTTTGCAGCCGTTTCCCATGCGGTATACTACAACAAAACCATCTTTGCAAAAGAAGGACTGACCATTCCGGAAACGTTTGAAGATTTCCTGACCCTGTGCGAAACGCTTAAGAAAAAAGGCATTACCCCGTTGGCAAACGGCGTTGCGGATGAATGGGATATTCTGGAAACATTCTTCCTTGGCATGCTGCCCAACTACATTGGCGGTGCAACCGAGCGCGTTAAGTATGAATCAGGCGAAAAGAAAGTCAACGATGAAGCATTCGTCAAAGCCTATACGGATATTGGCAAAGTCGCTCCGTACCTACCCAAAGGATTCGAAGCCGTAACCTATAATGACAGTCAAGCACTGTTCAACACACAACAGGCGGCGATGTTTGTAGATGGTTCCTGGACCGCTAGCGTCTATAAGGATGCTCCGTTCGAATGGGGCTTATTTGCAATTCCTGCACCCGCCGGCGGAAAGACGGCCATCTGCTTCCATCCCGACATGGCCATTACCATGAATGCAGGTTCCAAGCATCAGGAAGAAGCAGCCGCATTCCTCGCATGGATTGCCAGTGTTGACGGCGCAACTACCGCGTCCGCACTGTTGCCGGTTGGCTATTTCCCGATGATCAACGCGGATATCAAGCTTGAGAATCCTCAGGCCAATGAATTCCTTGCACTCAACAAAGAAAAAGAAACCGATGCACGCTTTGTATGGCCGGCATTGATGGATCTGTACGCACCCATGAACCAAGCGGTTATCAGCGTGCTCAAGGGTACGCAGACACCGCAGCAGGCGGCTGACAGCGTTGCCGCACTGGTTAAATAACATTCCGTAGTACAGTGATAAAGCAACGATTTTAGTGAAACTAAACGGCAGCCGAGTGCAGTGTGTGCTGCGTTCGGCTGCAATTGTAAAAGGGGTGGTGGATCGATGCGGCAGATGAAGCCAAGTCATTTGAATCCCGGCGGCAGGTACTGGGTTTGGTATGTGCTACCCGCACTGTTTTTCTATGTACTATTCATGGCGTTTCCGTTGATTGACAGTATCCGGCTTAGCCTGTACACCGGTACGCAAGCAGGTGGCCAAACATTTGTGGGGCTGGATAATTTCAAACGCCTATTTACAGATGCAGAACTGTCAACCCGCTATTGGAAGGCATTTGGCAACACATGCATCTTTTTTCTGATCCATATGTTGGCGCAAAACGTACTCGGTATTCTATTTGCCGTACTGTTGACGCAAAAGGGCATGAAAGGATTTCGAATCTATCAAACGTTGATCTTCATTCCTGTAACGCTGGCAATTCTTGTCACCGGTTATCTATGGAAATTGATTTTAAATCCCGTTTGGTCTGGCGCGATGCTACAATCAATCGGACTTGGCGGCTTGGCGCAGCCGTGGTTGGGGAACGAAAAGACAGCGCTTATCTTTGTTGCTTTGGTTTCTTGCTGGCAATGGGTCGGCATTCCCACAATGATGTTTGTCGCTGCCCTACAAAACATTAGCGACGATATTTATGAGGCAGCTGACATCGCTGGCGCTACCCCGTGGCAAGTTTTCTGTTATATCAAGCTACCATTGATGAAGCCGGTCATCGGCATCATCAGCATTCTGACCTTTGTTGGCAATTTTAACGCTTTTGACGTTGTCTACGCTATGGAAAACGCCAATGGCGCACCCGGCTATTCCACGGATCTGCTCGGCACGTTCTTTTATCGCATCGGCATTGCGGGGCAGCACCCGATCGGCATTCCAGATCCCGGATTGGGCGCAACGATTGCAACGATTACATTCGTCATTCTGGCGGTCGGATCGCTCATTGCGCTGAAATATACGAGGGCAAAGGAGTAACAACGATGGAAAAAACACATTCAACCAAGCATATCGGCTCACTGCGCCGACAAAACATGCACATTCCGTCGCACATCATCCTTTGTCTGTGGTCGGTTGTTGTGCTGTTTCCTATCTGGGTGATGATTGTCAATTCTTTTAAAGATCGACTCAGCATTTATTCCAATCCTTATGGATTGCCAGAAAAATGGAATTTTTCCAACTATTCAGAAGTATTGGTCAACGGGGATTTTGTGCAGTATTTTGCCAACAGCATGATCGTAGTTGTAATTTCGCTGACGCTGATTCTGCTGTTTGGGTCCATGGTAGCCTATGCACTGTCACAGTGGCGCGGTCGCTGGTCAAACGTATTGTTCTTCTTCTTTATCATGGGCATGATGCTGCCGATCAAAATTGCTTCCATCAAATTGCTGAACATGATGCGCGTGCTCGGCCTACTCAATACGATTTGGTCACTGATTCCTGTTTATGTTGCGATGGGCATTCCAATTTCCGTATTTGTGTTAACAGAATTTATTCGCCAGATTCCGCGTGAACTCATCGAGGCTTCCATTGTGGATGGCGCAAGCCGGTTTCGGACGTTTCGCACTATCGTCATACCATTGCTCAAACCGGCAATGGCAACGGTTGCCATCTATAATTTAGTTCCGTTCTGGAACGATTTGTGGTTTCCACTGATCTTTATCAACGATGAAAAATCTAAAACATTGATGCTCGGGGTAACTCGATTATTTGGGCAGTATCAAACAGACTGGTCCAAGGTTTTGGCGGTACTTACACTCTCATCACTGCCGGTAATTCTCCTATACATCTTTATGAGTAAGCAGTTCATTAAGGGACTGACTGCCGGAGCGGTCAAAGGCTAATCACATGGAACACAGCATGAATGAATGAGGGGAATACTTGGAGTGGACGAATTGCTTTCATAATTTCGGCGCTTGTAGCCTTGACAGCGTCAACGCCTGAGAAAGCTGTTCACGCTTACACGTCGTTCCCTTAGGGACTTCGCTTTTTTCGTTTGATGAATGATCAAGTCAACGTGCGCCACTTCGTGTAGATGTATCTGAATGGGATTGCCAAGCCAGACATTTCTGCGATCTGGCGCGGATGAGGA
>JAVVXB010000028.1:0-39263 GCA_036651815.1 Clostridia bacterium | reverse complement strand
GACCGCCAGTTGTGGGCAATGAATCGATCGAAGGGTACGTCGCAGAACATTTCGGCAACCTGCTCCTTTGTCATCGGAACATGGGTGCCTAACGCCGGTAGAATGTCCACATGTGCGCCCTGATCGGTGTAGTAATGATAGCAAACGTTGGTGATGAAGCCTGCCTTGCTAAAATAACGCGTAAAATCCGGTGGAATAATCAGTACCTTTTTGGCAGGATGTTGTGTCATCAACGAAATAAGGCCGGTTTTGATTTGCTCATCGGTCAGGCCAGTTTCCGCATTGGCGCGTAAACAGAGTTCCATTGCTTTCTCCTAATCCGTTCCGTTAGACGCCACTGTAGGCGGAAAAACCGCCATCGATTGGCAGCACTACGCCGGTCACAAAGCCAGAAGCGTTGTTGTCCAGCATGAAAAGTAAACTGCCCAGCAACTCCTCGGCTTCGCCGAAGCGGCTCATGGGTGTGTTCAGCAGGATCTTGTCGGTACGTGCTGTTGGCGTTCCGTCATCGTTCCAGAGCAACTTTGCGTTCTGAGTCGTAGAAAAGAATCCGGGCGCGATGGCGTTGACGCGGATGCCGCACTTTGCAAAGTGTACGGCAAGCCACTGGGTAAAATTGCTGACAGCGGCTTTGGCCGCAGAGTAGGCGGGAATTTTCGTTAACGGCGTGAAGGCATTCATAGAACTGATATTCAGGATCACGCTGCCGGGACGATCCAGCATATCGACCGCGAAGCATTGCGTTGGCAATAGTGTACCCTTCATATTGAGATTAAATACAAAATCGAATCCGGCAGGATCGAGATCGAAGAAGCTTTTTTTGTTTGGATCATCAAAGGTTTCTTTGCAAAAGAATTCATCGTCGCAGGTTGCGCGGGGATTGTTGCCACCGGCGCCGTTGACGAGGATGTCGCACTTACCATAGGCGTCCAGAACGGTCTGATGGGCAGCTTCGACGCTCTCTTGATCGAGCACATTGACCTTCACGACCATGGACTCGCCGCCGGCAGCATGGATTTCGTCAACTACGAGCTGACCCTTGTCGGCTGCTAAGTCGAGAATAGCAACTTTTGCGCCGCACGCCGCGATGGTCTTTGCAAACATGGCGCACAGAACACCTGCGCCGCCGGTTACAACGGCAACTTTGCCGCTAAAATCGGGTTGATAGGGAAGTTTCATTGAATAATTCCTCGCTTTCTCCTGGGCGTTAGCCCAAATTCTTCATCGCAATACTCATTGGCAGGATGGCGCCTTTATGTAGAAAAGTAAACATCAGTGAGATAAAAGGGGCAAAAATCGTGGCAACGCTGCCGCTTTCCTTGCTTAGGGCTGCTCTTATGGAACTGGTCGACATGCAGGCAAATAGCCTAATAAGGACCACTGCTACTTAGAAGGCATCAGCGGGTTATGAAAAAGCGGCCAGATGGTTATACGTTGTAGGTAGTGGCCGCGGTGTTTCCACCTTCCCCGGTCCAGTTGGTGTGGAATACCTCGCCGCGGGGACGATCGAGCCGCTCATAGGTATGAGCGCCAAAGTAATCGCGCTGCGCCTGCAACAGGTTTGCTGGCAGAAACTCAGTGGTGTAGCCATCGAAGTAGTTCAACGCTGTGCAGAAGGCGGGCATCGGGATACCATTGGTGATTGCCATCGCGCAGACCTTACGCCAGGAAGGTACCAATGTTTTGATGGTATTTGCAAAGTACGGATCGAGCAGCAAGTTCGATAACTCTTGATTTGCGTCATAGGCATCTTTGATCTTACCAAGGAACCGGCTTCTGATGATGCAGCCTCCGCGCCACATGAGTGCGATTCCGCCGTAGTTCAGATTCCAGCCGTAGGTCTTGGCTGCGGCGCGCATGAGTGTGTAGCCCTGCGCATACGAAATGATCTTGCTGGCATAGAGTGCCTTGCGGATGTCCTCGATGAAAGCGGCCTTGTCCTCAGTGAACACGGGTTTTTCATGTGGGAAAATTTTGCTGGCAAAGACCCGCTCGTCCTTCATTGCAGACAAGCAGCGGCTGAACACCGCTTCGCCAATCAGCGTCAGCGGCACACCCTCGTCCAGCGCGGCGATGCCAGTCCACTTGCCGGTGCCCTTCTGACCTGCTGTATCAAGGATTTTATTGACGATGGGCTGACCATCCGTATCCTTGTAGGCAAGAATATCGCGCGTGATCTCGATGAGGTAACTGTCAAGCTCGGTTTTGTTCCACGCGGTGAACACCTCGTGCATTTCATCTGCACGCATGCCCAACATATCGCGCATGAGCTGGAAGGCTTCGCAGATGAGCTGCATGTCGCCGTACTCAATGCCGTTATGCACCATTTTGACGAAGTGGCCTGCGCCATTCTCGCCGACCCAATCGCAGCAGGAACTGCCGTTTTCCACTTTGGCGCAGATGGCCTGGAAGATCGGCTTCACTGCTACCCATGCTGCCGGAGAACCGCCGGGCATCATGGATGGGCCTTTCAGCGCACCTTCTTCGCCACCGGAAACTCCGGTACCGATGTACAGCAGACCTTTGCTCTCAACATAGGCTGTGCGACGAATGGTATCGGGAAAGTGACTGTTGCCGCCGTCGATGATGATATCGCCGGGATCCAGGATGTTGAGAAGTTTATCGATATAATCGTCAACCGGCTGACCGGCTTTTACCATCATCATAACCTTGCGTGGTTTGGATAGATTTGCTTTCAGATCTTCCAACGTGTGGCAGGATATGATATTTTTACCTTTTGCGCGGGTGTTGACGAAACGATCCGTCTTTTCTGTGGTGCGGTTGTAGACGGCTACCGTGAAGCCCTTCGATTCCATGTTCATCGCCAGATTCTCGCCCATGACGGCAAGACCGATCAGCCCAATATTGGCTTTTTGCATCTTGAATTTTCCTCCTTTATGGTTGCGGTTTTATGATACCCCTCATTCCGGAATTTTCCTGCACAGAAGATTGACCTGTACAGAAAGATTTTTTATGGACGTTGGATATGCCGATTTCATGAATCAATAAAAGACAAAGCGATGTCTTTACAGCCATTGATTAGCGCTTTATTCGGGCATTGCCTTGATAGATGGACCAGACCTGATCCTCATCTGCCGGGGAGGCGTAGTCATTGATACAGGTGGTGGCCATTGCACCGGTTGCCCAGCCAAACTGCATGCATTTTTCCGCATCCCAGCCCTTTAGAATACCGTAGAGCAGGCCGCCGGTGAAGCCGTCACCTCCGCCGATGCGGTCGAGCACCGGGATCTGGCGTGGTTCCTCGATAAACCACTTGCCGTCTGCATGGGCGATGGCACCCCAGAGGTGCTCGTTGGCGTTGATTACCTGACGCAGGGTCGTGGCAAAGTATCTGACTTTGGGATAGGCTGCCTCGACTTCAAGAATCATGCCCTTGAAGCCTTCGATCTTGGCTGCCAGATCCTTGCCGCCAGCATCAGGCCCCTTCATGCCAAGGCAAAGCTGGAAGTCTTCCTCATTGCCGACGAGGACGTCCGATATAGAGGCGATTTCCTTGAAAATATGGGAGAGCTCTTCCGTACGACCTTTCCAAAAGGAAGCACGGTAGTTGAGATCGAAGGAAACCATGGTTCCATACTTTTTCGCCGTTTTTGCCATCTCAAGGCAAAAGACGCTGGTTTCGTGGGACAGTGCAGCAATCAGCCCGGAAATATGCAGGATGGAAACGCCCTCGGTGCCGAAGATACGTTCGGTATCGAAATCATCAATGGATAGGGTGCAGCCAACCTCACCTGCACGGTCATTTTGCACGCGTGGACCGCGCATACCGTAACCGCTATCGGCAATATTGAACTGATGGCGATAGCCCCAGGGACCGCCCTGAGGAATCGTTGCGCCCTCATAGCGAATGTTGCGGCTGCGAAGTTCGTTCTGGATGAACTTTGAGATGGGGCTGCCCTCGACAAACTTGGTCAGCACCAGACACTCGTTGCCCAGTGATGACGCGATGTTCAGAACGTTGGACTCGGCGCTCGTAGACTGCATGTAGAACATGTGGCTGATCTCCACCTGCTGGCGATCAGTTGGAGTGATGCGCACGCCCATGCTGGTGGGACATGCAATGGCATACTTTTTAGACATATTTTTTTCTCCTGCGTTATTTGGGGATGTCGCGGTACAAAAGCTCCAGGTGATGACCAATGTGGGTCACAAGGCGCTGCTCATATAATTCATCGTTCTCGCGCCAGAGTTGATAGAGGCGATCTTTGAAACGAAAATTGCCCGTACTGTCTTTGGCATTGAGTATCAGACCGTAGGTGATGTGAATGAGCTGACGTGCGTCATTTTGCTCAAACAGCTCCGGTAGTTGCGCATCCGTCAGGGTGGTGAGCGTCGGGATCTTCGTTAGATCCGTGGTCACGTGATAGTATTTGGTGGCTTCATGAAACACGGATAGGGCGTAATCATGCACCTCGCGGTACAGCGATGGGTCAATCATGGCGATGACGCGCATAGCCTCGAGCCAGTTTGTTCCGGCGGTCTTGACGTGAAAATTGCCATGGGTCAGGCGGCCTATGATTGGGAAGGTGGAAAACTTATCCGAACCGGAATGAATGGAGAGCTTATAGCCAAAGTGACGAGCAATGGCGGCATGAATCGCCAGCTCACGCTCAAACTGGGCTAGGTCACCCATATAGTCAATACCCTTCTGAAACTCGCCGCAGAAGCGTGGCGCCACAGTGGCAATTTTTACGCCGCGGCGAATCAGCTCGGCTGCCACAAAATAATGCTGGGTAGGGGTGGTGGGTGTCGTGGTCTCATCAATAGAGATTTCAAAATCCACGGGTTTACCAACGATGTGGGTCTCATAGATATGCACTGCATGCGCAAGTGCTGCGTTGTAGATCAGGCAGGTACGTTTAAAGTCCTCCTTGGTGAAGGTTACACGCTGATCCTCCACGGTAAAGGTCTTGCCACAATAGAGTGCTTCCAGCTGATGGTCGGGCTGATAGGCGACATCCACCTCTTCGTTGGTTTTATCGGTGATATCGTTGCAAATTTGCTCGGAGCAGTCGAGTGTGATCATGGTATAACCGTTCGACAGGGCGTATTCAACTTCTTCGTCGGTTTTCAGGTGATCGCCGTCCGCGCCGAAACCCTTCTGAAAATCCTCACGAAAGACAGAGAAGGTTACGCAGTCCAGCACATCCGCATAGGTGCGGTTCGTCAGTGTTAACTCCCGGATGGACTGCTGTGCCAGTACGGGGACGGCGTCATATTGCTCGAAGACCTGAATGTGACCGGCGGTGGCAATGCCAAGGCGGTCACCCACGCCCACTGTGCGAACACCGGTTAGAACCGGTGTTGGTGCGGTGAAGGGGAAGAGTTTACGCAACAACACCGCGTTGTCATGGGTCAGCGGGGCAAGAAAGATGCCATTCTCCATGGTACCGGAGAAGCCAGGGTTCTTGCCTTCTATCGTGAGAAAATCTGCCGTTCCGCCGCGCACCATAGAGATGGTGGCGTTCCCACAGCGATGTGTTGATTTGGGATACGTTTTCATATCGCTCAATGTCCTTCCGTATTTGATTTACAGATTTCGTGAATGCGGTCGTAGGCTTCCTGCTGCTCTTCAGGGGTCTTACAGTAGGTGCAGATGATCAGTTTCATGCCGGGCCTCCAGAGCTGCTTCACCGTTTTGACAACACGCTCCACGTTGCCCACTGCCCGTGCGTTGAGAATTTTGCCCGTGCCCGCGAAGGCTTCCGAGAAAACGGAGGGTTCGTTTGGAGCGGGGTCGGTTTCGCTGGTAAAGGCACCGTCCGCTGAGACAAGGTTTGGGATCTTCAGCACGGAGGGGATCTTGCCTGCCCAGTTGCCACAGCTATGATAGGACGTGCCGCCGAATGGCTCGCACATATCCGCTAGAACCGGTGTTTCCATTTCATCAAAGAGGGCATTACTGATCATGATGCTGGTATCATCCGATGCGCCAAGGCCGCGTAGCTTATTGCTCGAGGCGAAGCCATGGCCCGGATAGACCAGCGCATCGCCGATGAGCGCCTTTTGTTTGAGCAAGTAGGCTTTCATTAGTTTTCCGGCCCGTGCGGACAGCTCCCCATAAAGTTCTGGATCATCCAACATGGCCACAAACAGACTGGTGGCAGGCATGATCTCACTAATGATGTTCAGTGGGGACTGCACATCCGATAAGGACATGGGCAGTTTCCCCTTGGTTTGGTCAAGAAAGTATTCAATGTATGCAAGCTGTTCCTTCCCGATGGTTGTGCTTTCAATCGCGACGGGAGAATAGGCTACCGCATCTTCTAATCCCTCAAAGGGAGGGATCACCGCCGGGGCCTGTCCATCGTTCCAGACATAGGCCGCTCCGAAAGCCGACGCACCGATCCCAAGACCAAACCAAGGCTCGAGAAAGTTTGGGATATCCGCCGGGTACTGCATGCTGGCATGCAGTGCGCCAAGCTGCAAACGTAGGGAGAGCTCCCGGTCACTACACTCATAACCGTAAACCTCCGCCACGCGAAAACGACGGTAGACCAGCACGCCGGAATCGGCTTGCAGAAACTGATCCACACGCGCGTTACATGCTTTGCTGTAGTCCCCATACTGGTCGAAGTCAAATTGTTCCGGCAGCAGCGGTTGCACCGTCGTGCTTTGGGAGTCCCGCAGGGATGTATCAAACATGGGCTATTTTCCCCTATTCTATTTAGATGCCGAAATATGATTTCACGTTGTTGTAGCAAACATTTTCCACAATCGTCTGGAGTGACTTCTCACTGGAAAAATACTCGCCCCGATCAATCAGCTTACCAAGGTAGTTACAGAACACCCGGCGATAGAGCTCGTGACGCGGATAGCTCAAAAAACTGCGGCTGTCGGTCAGCATGCCGACCGACAGACTGATGGGATAGAGGTTCGCTACAGATTCAAACTGACGTTCGATGCCATAGACCTGATCATTGAACCACCAGGGTGCACCCAACTGTACATGCCCGCGTACCGGACTCTTGCAGAAAGTTGCAGCCAGGATGGCGTAGGGTTCCATATCCGCTGCGTTGAGCGGATAGAGGATAACCTTGGGCAGATTGCCTTCGCTGTTAAGCGTATTGAGAAGCTTGCCCAGGCTGCGCACGTCGCTGGCGCTGTCGGTACAGTCATAACCGGTGTCTGCGCCAAGTTTAGCGACCATGTCGGCGTTTGCGCCGCGGTAGGCACCGATGTGAATCTGCATGACGAAGCCGTTGCGGGCATAAACCCGGCCCATCTGGAGCAGGAACGCCGTGCGAAACTGATCGGTTTCTACTGAAGAAATTGGCTCGCCAGAGCGTGCTTTTTTCAGGATGACGTCCAACTCTGAGTCGGTGGCTTCCCGCCACAGGAAGTTGTCGAGACCCGCGTCGCTGATTGTGGAGCCAATGGCCTTAAAGACTGGTAGGCGCTTTTCAATGGCGGCAATCATGTCCGCAAAGGTTGCGATCGACATGCCGGCGGCCTGTTCTAGCTGCGGTAAATAGCCTGCAAATGGCTCCTTCTCACAGTTCATCGACTTGTCGGGACGTACGGCGGAGATCACCTTGACCGCAAAGTCCTTGTCTGCGGCGATGAGATGATGATATTTGAGGTCATCAATGGGATCCTCGGTGGTGGCAACTAGTTCCACGTTGGAAGTTTTCATGCACCAGCGGGGGCACATATGCTTTTCGGCGATGAGCTGCTTGGTTTTTTGATAGATTCGGTCGGCACTCTCTGCGCAAAGGGGTTCGCCGATGTCAAAAAAACGCTTAAGCTCCAGTGCACACCAGATATAAAGAGGGTTGCCGATGAGTTCTGGCATGATGTCCGCAAAGGCAAGGAATTTGTCATAAAAGCTGGCATTTCCGGTGATCAGCCGCTCATCAATGCCGAAGGTGCGCATAGTACGCCACTTATAATGGTCGTGAGCAAGCCACATCTCGCCGAGATCTTCGAACTGCTTATTTTCATAGATTTCCTGGGGCAGCAAATGACAATGATAGTCCACTATCGGCATGTTTTTTGCATAGGTATTGTAAAGATGCTTGCCGGTTTCACAGGTCAGAAACAGGTCTTCCGTAAATGAATGGTTCATGGGGGGATCCTCCAAACGATGATTCTTGATCTATTTAACGTGCCTGCTGGCAGATCCAGACTCGGCACGCAGTCAGCGTAAAAGGCGGAACAGTCCGTTGTCATACATGGGCAGACTGCTTTCAAAGATGATTTCACTGCCCAGATAGACTACGTCCTGGGGTGGACGTTCATCCTTGAGCAGATAGTCGGTCAGGTATTTGGCTGCCGTGTAGGCTAGGGAATAAGGTTTTTTATATAGAAGGTTTGTAAAGACACCGTCCCGGAGAAATCGTACATTCTCCGCAAAAATGTCGCTGCCCACAGCGGACAGCGTGCCGGCCTTCCCCGTCTCTTGCAGAGCATTGCCAAGCAGGACGCTGTTGCGGGCATTGACCGAGCAACAGGCAGCAAGATCCGTTCGCTGGCGCAACTGTTGTACAAGGTGGTCAAACACTCGACTCCGGCTGTCACCTTCATGCACTTTATAAATGGGATTATTGCAGCCATGATCCCGCAGGTATGCATCGAACCCATGCACCACTTCATAATGAGAGGGCACGATCACATCGCCCGCGCACAGCAGGATGCCGCCATCCGATGGAATCTGTTTGGTCAGAAGTTCCGCAAGGGTTCTGCCGATAATTTGATAGTTTGGCTGCACGCAGCACATGCGCCCGCATTGGGGAATATCGTCGCCCACGAGAATCACGGGAATGCCACGCACAATAAAGTCCTGCACGGCGGTCATGCCACGTATATCGGTATAGCCCGTGGTGATCAGGCCATCAATCTCCACCCAGTCGAGCAGATTGGCCAGTTCGTTGGCCTGGCTGTTGGCACCAAGGTAGAAGGGCACCTCTACAAGACTGATATTAAAATCGCTCTGGGACTGAATCCAATCCCGGATGCCCTCCCAGATGAATGAATAATAAAACTTGCTCTCCTCGGTCGGGCCAGGAAACGCCGCCGCGATACGGATGGCTTTGCGCTTGAGGGAAGCTGCCACAGCATTAGGCCGGTAATCAAGACGCCGGGCGATCTCCATAATGCGTGCGCGGTTCTGCTCACTCACGCCGGGTTTCCCGTTGAGCGCGCAGTGAACGGTGCCGATGGACACGTTCGCCTGTTCGGCGATATCTTTAATTGTGGTTCGCTTCTCTGTCATAGACTCTCTTTCACGTTTTGCAACATGCAACAAAAACGTTATGGCTATATTCGAGTATAATGAGTGCATAATGGCTTGTCAAGGATAGATTCATCAAATAATTCAGCTAAATAAAGCATATATTTCAAGAGAATGCATCTAATTATGGCGTATATATGGATTTGTAAAGCATATCATTGAATGTTTTTCTAAAAATGCACAAACATAACGTTTTGCTTAAATGTAGATTTTATAAGGGGATGCGTGGACAAAAAAACAATAATAGAATAAACGTTTACTCTACTTTTTCAGAAGCATGGCATGTTTTGCTTTTTTTGAAAAGCGGTTGCAGTAACTTAAGGTCATTCTTTCATTATTAATTCCAAAAATTTCCTCCTGCAAGCTTTTAAATGTTCCGTTGAATTTATGAAAATCCACATGGAACCAAAAATTTGTCTTTCAAAAATGCACTCGAAGACCAATATTATCAAATATTTACAAAAAAACGATCACCGCGGACGATTTGTGGCCGAGTCTCTGATATTGAGCAAGTGGAATAAGGATACATTATGTGGGACATATTAGAATCATAATAGGGGAAAAGGCGTTATTTAGATGGATGGATGCATCAGATTCGATATGGATTCCGTTGTTTCAGATAGAAACAAGCCGACTATTATAGCAACGGATGAAATTTTTAGACAAAAGAAAGTTGATGAAAGCGAAAGAATAGGTATTGACAGGAAACGTTTTTCATGCAAATATAATAACTATATTTAACGGGAATGATAAAACGTTCTAGCATTTCAAAACATCATAATTCAAAAAAGGAGAAAATCTAATGAAAAAGTTCACCCGAATTTTCGCACTGTTACTCGTTGCATGCTTGTTGCTACCGGTGATTTCCGGCTGCACACCGAAGGATTCCACCTCAGGGACGGCAGAGTCCGGCTCCGAACAAAAGGTAATCAACTATTGGTCCTTCATGAATGAAGGCGAGCCAGTTCAGATTTGGATGCAGGGTTTTATTGATGATTATGAAAAAGAAACTGGGGTTAAGGTCAATGCAGTTTGGGCAGGACGCGAGGTGCTTACTAAGGTGAAAGCCCGCCTGGCTTCACCTGTTGGCGAAGACTTTCCTGACATTACCGATCAGGGGAGCGGCGTATTGATGGACATTCAAAACAAAGAAGGTATTTTCTTTCCGGTAGATGAGTACTTGGCACAGCCCAATAGCTATGCGGGCGCTGACAAGTGGTCCGATATCTATATTCCGTCCGCGCTTGATGTTGGTAGAGGTGCCGATGGAAAACTGTACGGGATTCCGCGCGAAAGCTACATCAGCGCATTTTTCTATAACAAAAAGATCTTTGCAGATCTTGGTATTGCGGTGCCGAAAACGTGGGATGAACTGATGGCAGCCGCAGAAAAAATAAAGGCGGCCGGAATCGCTCCGTTTTCTTGCGATGGCAACTTTGATAGAAACTGTGCATGGTGGTACACACGCCTTGCAGAACATACCGCTGGTATCGATGCACTGAAAGAAGCCTGCGAAGGGAAAATCAAGTGGTCCAGCGACCCTGCCTTCCTGAAAGCGGCACAGTGCATACAGGAAATCATCGACAAGGAATATTTCCAGAATAATTATCAGGGTTCCGTGTGGCCGGCATCGCAGCTTCTCTGGGTGCAGTCCAAGACCGCGATGATTCCATGCGGCACGTGGCTGGTTGCTGAAATGAGTGATTCTACACCGCCAGATTTTGAAATGGACATCTTTGCATGGCCAGCCGTGGAAGGAGAAAAATTTCCGAACAGCGAAGAAGCATGGGGAAATTATTGGGTTATGCTCAAAGACGCGCCGCATAAGGACGCTGCTGCGGATTTCATCAAATTCGCAAGTCAGAAGGTTTATGATGACGAAATGACCAAGATTGGATCCCCCAGCGCACAGGTCAATGGTGCACCGATTCCGCAACTGGCAAACCAGGGCGCTATTCTACAGTCCGGCACGGTGGTATCGGATGTTATGGGCGGACTGTCCACGTACGAACAGTATTTCAATAACGTTTACAACAAGACCATCACGGAGATGATGTTGGGAACGCTCACTGCAGAGCAGTGCATCGAGAAGTTGGATGCGGAAACTACCAAGTTTTACGCAAACTAAACCAGGAAAATATTAGTATAAGTAAGGACGTTACTGATTGAAACTGCCAAGTGCCGGCAAATACGGCCGACACTTGGCATCTCTGCGAATATTTCGGCGTTGGCCGATTTGGTTTCAGAAGTGGGAGAGTGCTATGATCAAACAAAAGAATAAAATTGTTCTTCCCTATTTGCTTCCGGCGTTTCTGTTGTATGCGATATTCTTTGTCTACCCGGCGTTTGATGCGCTACGCATTAGCCTGACCGATTGGTCCGGATTTTCGGCAAAACCAAATTATATTGGATTTGAGAATTTTATCCGCATTGCCAAAGACGAGAACTTTGGAATCGCCATGGAAAATTCGTTCATCATCATGGTGGGTGGCGGGATACTGATTTTCTTTTTTGCATTATTGTTTGCTTTTCTGCTCTCAAATTGTGTTGGCGAAAAAACAAGAAAGTTTTTTTTGAATCTCTTTTACTTTCCGAATATGATTTCGGCTGCAGCCATTGCAGTTGTTTGGGGATTTATTTTCGATGGAAACTTTGGTATTGTCAACAGCTTTTTGACATCAATTGGATTGGAAAAATGGGCAATTCCTTGGCTAGGTTCCCGCGCAACGGGTATGGCCGTACTACTGTTTATTTCACTTTGGACCTATATGGGATTTTATCTGATTTTAATTAACGCTGGAATTTCGAAGATACCAGAGTCTTTTTTTGAGGCTGCTCGGGTCGAAGGTGCAAGCCGGATAAAGATTTTTTTCAAGATCACAATGCCTATGATCTGGGATGTGTTGGTAATCGCTATATCCCTCTGGATTATCAATTCACTAAAGATGTTTGAGATGGTCTGGAGCCTAACCCGCGGCGGCCCCGCCAATCAAACGCATGTGATGGGGACATATATCTATCAAAATGCTTTTGGATTTTTAGAAACCCAAACCTTCCAACTCGGTTATGCAACTGCCTGCGCGGTTGTTCTGCTGTTGGTGCTGATGCTGTTTGTGCTACTATTCCGGAAGGTTGCAAGGAGGGAAACTTATGAATTCTAGTGTGAGCGCCGTTAAACGGCCACTCCAGAAAAAATACAGAAAGCCAGTCGACGGATTAAAGGTATTTACTTGGTTCATGCTGACGCTATGGACGTTAATGATCTGTGGAGTATTGATAATCGCGATCTCTTTTTCTTTCAAATCCAGTGTGGAAATTTTTCAAAACCCATGGTCGCTGCCATCGTCCATCGATATCGCAATTCGTAACTATGTAAAAGCATGGTCAACCTCACAGATGGGAACATACCTGTTCAATTCAATTCTCATCGTGACGGCCTCGCTGCTGATTTCGCTGCTGGTATCGGCTATGGCTGCATATGTGCTGACCAGATTCCATTTTTGGGGACGAAAGCTGCTGACTGCACTTCTCATTTTAGGAATGGGCGTGCCATTGCAGCTCATGGTCATTCCGCTATACAAACTGATGAGTTCTTTTGCAATGACGGACACATACCAGGGCCTGGTTATTGTATATGCAACCGTTTGCATTCCGTTTACAGCATTTGTATTAACTGGTTTTTTCAGTTCTATCCCTGAAGATGTAATTGAAGCTGCAACCATGGATGGCTGCTCACAGAACAGGCTATTTTGGAAAATTGTTATGCCTCTGGCTAAACCTGGTTTGATTGCAGTTTCATCGTTTAACTTTGTTTGGATTTGGAATGAATATTTGCTGGCACTCGTATTTACTTCGAAAAAGTCGCTTCGCACCATTTCTCTCGGCATGTACGCGTTGCAAGGATCTATGACCTATACGGTCGATTGGGGCGCTTTGTTTGCTGGTGTTGTGATCATGCTGATCCCAGCAGCGATTATTTTCGTAATTCTCAACAAGTATATAATTTCGGGCGTTACCGTTGGCGCTGTGAAAGGCTGAGGAAACTAACAATGATTGAATGCTGTGAGTCAGAGTATTTCGTGGAAGCCATATTCGAAAAAATCGGAAAACGGTTGGAAAAGCGGCGCAGAGAGGTGAATTCGATTTTTGCCTCCAATAGTCGTAGACAAGCGCAGGCACGGGCAGATGAGCTGCGAAAATGGCTACAGGAATTGATTCAAATCGATTTTGTTAGTTGTCCGCTGGAAACAAAAAGGACTGGAGAAATCGACTGTGGCGAGTATGTGATAGAAAAGATTCTTTATCAAACGTTCCCCGGTTCCTATGTCCCGGGCAATGTATATCGCCCGAAGTTCTGCACAGGAAAACTGCCAGCGGTGCTGGTGCCCATTGGACACTGGCCGGAAGGAAAGGCGTTGCCAGAAAATCAAATTCTTTGCGCAAACTTGTGCAAAAATGGATTTGTTGTTTTATCGTTTGACCCGCAGTATCAAGGGGAACGGGCAAATTTGGAGGATGATTTCAGCGATTTGGATCGAGCCGATTATATTTGTGTTGCAAATCATATGAAGGCGGCCCTGCCGCAATATCTGATTGGACGAAAATACGCTGCACATTATCTTTGGGACGGAATTCGTGGCCTTGATTACCTCTGCACGCGGGCTGATGTGGATACGGAACGCATTGGATGCATGGGACAGTCGGGTGGCGGAACGCAAACATCTTTCATTATGGCGCTGGATCCTCGCGTGAAAGTTGCGTCTGTTATGCAGTATTTAACCAGTGCTGAGGAAGACCTCCATTGGAACGGTGTTGGTGAGGCGGAGCAGGCCACTTTTGGTCTGCAGGAATTCGGTTTTGATAAGGCAGACCTAGTTTGGATGGTTGCACCACGGCCTGTGCTGGTAAATGCTGCGCTTCGTGATAACATATTTCCGATTGAAGGCGCAATGCGCATTAAGGATGAACTAAATGAACTCTATAGTTTGTATGGCGTGCCGGAGAGAGTGAATATGGCGGTGTCTGACTCCCGGCATGAGATCCATCAGCAAACGCGGGAGGGCTGCTACTATTGGATGAACAAGTGGCTGCGAAAGCAGGAAGGCTTCCGACCAGAAGAAAATGTGAAAATATTTTCTCAAGATGAGCTTTCCTGCGGATATGCTACGATAAACCAATGGGATGCTATTGACTGGAATAGACAGGAGCTTGCAAGACTGAAAAAGGAAAAAGAGTTACGAAACAATCCGGATTGCAAGACGGAGCTCATCAATTTTTTCAGCAATGTTGAAAGAGAAAGCTACCGATATTATTCTGTGGCGCAGCATAAATGCGATCATTATGAATGTACGGATTTTCGAATCAGTACTGCAAACAGCTATGATTTTGATGGAACGTTCTATTGCCGTGATTTCGGGGAAAAGCGCTTGACGGTGCTATTGGATCTGGAACAGCAGGGGATTAATCCGGTTCAGCTACTTGAGCGGGGCAATGTACTGGAACTGAAACCGTTTGGTATGAATTATACGTTCCGAAAAAGCCATAAAATTCGATTTGATACACAGTCGATGGCTGTTCAAACGATTTTTGCCAGCGGAACGGACATGATTTCAGTTCGGGTGAATGAAGTTCTCTGTGCGCTGGAACATGCAAACTTGACGATGGGCGGCATTTCTGAAATAATGTTTGAGACAACAGGTCAAGGCGGCATATTAGCCATGATTGCGGCTTTGTTTGAGAATCGCACCATTGAGATCCATACGAATCATATGCTTGCTTCGTATGCGGATGTGGTTGCCAACAGAAATACGTTTATCAATGATGCGGATATTATCGTTGGATTTTTGGAGAAGTTTGATGTCGTTGACTTAATCAGAGCAAATGAAAATGTTCGGATCAATAGTTGCCATCCTATCAATGCATACGGAAACGAAATGGATGCGGTTGATATTGACATCCGTAAAGCGTGACGTTGTTGGCAGCATTTAGCCGGAAAGTGAAATGCGAATCCGCCAAGATGATTTGTCCTTGGCGGGTTTTATTCAGAAAAATGCTGGGATATCAACAAGAGGGTTATGGAGAAAAAACGAGTTACAATTAAAGATATTGCAGTCCAAACTGGCTTATCGGTATCGACGGTTAGCTTTGCATTGAACGGGAAGGGAAGGGTTAATTCAAAAACACGGGAAAAAGTGATACTGCAAGCTCGCGAGATGAGATATCAACCCAATATTCTTGCAAGTACGCTGCCCATGAAAAGCAAAATTCGAATTGCTGTTGTATGCCCCGCAAACGACATGTATTTTTGCATGGTACTACAGGGAATTGAAGCGTATTATTCGGAAATCGCACAGTACAAAGTGGAATTGGAATACTATTTTTGCCATGGATACGATTCGGAAGATCAACTCAAACGGCTAAAGGAATGTGTTGCCGCCGGTGTGGATGGAATATTGCTTACACCTGTAACGACGAATGCAATCATCAACTTTACAAGGCACATCGTTAAGCAGGGAATGCCGATTGTAACTTTTACAAATGATCTTTCATCCCGGGAGAGGCTTTGCTTTGTTGGGCAAAATGGGGTGCTGGCGGGTAAACTTGCGGCGGAACTCATGGATCGAATGCTGCCGCCAAATGCGAAAATCTCTTTGTTTGCGGACGACACGCCATTGATCATTAACCAACAGCGAATGGACGTCTTTTCAAAACAAATGCGATTAAGCAAAAAGAATTATGTGTTGAATGATATGCGACTGTTTCCAAATGATACCGAAGAAACAATGCGGTTGGCAAAAGAGACGATTTGCATCGATCAACCGGACGCGATCTACACCAACAATATGCTCGGGACAATAGCGCTGGGCCGCGCAATGCGACTGCTCAGACCGTGCAAAAAAATATTGATGTTCGGATATGATGCCAACGAAGAAATTGATGAGATGCTGCGCGACGATATCCTTGACTTAACGCTTTTCCAAGATCCGTTCGCACAAGGATACTATGCACTGATGCTGCTGTTTCGGAATCTGTATTATAAGCAAAAAATCAGGCAGATGGTTTATCACACACGAACATTGGTGTTAACCAAAAGCAATGTCAGCGAACGAGAAAAAATCAACAGCATCTTCCTCCTTTAATGGGTGGCTATGCAAAAAAATGATTATTTCTCGGAATGTACACGAATAATGAAGGGGTATTACTAAATTCCACAAACGAACGGTTCGTTAATTTTCCTGCTGTTTCAGCACCCCCATTTCAGGATTTACTTTTGGTAAATCTGTGAATTACCTGCGGAAACTGACAACGGAATTCTCGCCCAACCATAGATGTGGCTTTTAGAATCATAACCTAAGACGATTTTCAAACAAGCGCAAGCATGACAGAAAAAAATCGAATATGCTATCACGACTGTATTTGCAATTGATCACAACTCAATTGATGAATCAGCATTTTGTTGAGAAAGCAATTCATATTTCTATAGGCAAAAGTAATTTGAGATGAGGTATATGTATGCAATATTTTCGTTCGGCTGGGACTTCCTATCAGATTGGTTTTTTACATGGACAACACTTTAAAACGGAAATTCAGAGGGCATATTTACAGCACTGCAACTTCGAAATGGAAACCGCAAGGTTAAAAGAGATATGCTACGACATAAAGGTTAAAATGGAACATTTACTTCCGTATGCAGTCGATGAGCTCCGGGGAATTGCTGAGGGCAGCGGCATGGAATTTGATCAAGCCTTGATGCTCAACAACTGGGAAGAAATTGTTCAGCTATGTGGAGAAAGCAAGCATAGCTGCTGCACAAGCATCACATTTCGCGGTACCGACTTCGGGACAATACTGGGGAAGACGACGGATATTGAGCCATTTCAAGTTGCAGATTATTTCTTATCAGAAATTGAGCCGGATGCAGGCTATCACAGCCTGTTTCTTGGTAAGATCGGGACGTTAAAATGTGAAGCGGGCATCAATGAAAAAGGGCTGTGTATTGGATCGAACTCTGCAATCGAAAAAAACAAACAAATTGGCGACTTGGAAAGAATGACATTGCTCCATTATGTCTTGCAGAATTGTGACAGTATTGATGCTGCGATTGCTTTTCTACAAGAGCATCGGTTCTATCGCTTGGGTCTAAATGTTACGCTAATTGACAGGAGCGGACGAGCAGTTGTTGCGGAATGCGGAAATACCCACATGGCGCAACGTGAAATTCAAGATTTGGTTGGCTATGCAACCAATCACTACGTGATTCCTGAAATGGCTGCAAAATATGATTATGATATTTGGTATTATCAAAATTCGCTGGAGCGTTTTCAATTATTGCAACAAAAACTATCAGATTGTGGCACCCCTCGAACAATAGACGATATGATGCGGCTCATTCAATCGCATGAGGAAAGCGGGAGCATTTGCAATCATTCGTCGTGCTGCGAGACCATGTATGCAACAATTTGGGTTCCCGAGTTGCTTTCGGTCTGGGTGTGTGACGGCAGACCATGCGAATCTGCGTTTCAACAATGGAAAATGTCATAATTGAAATGTATCCCTAGAAAAAATGTGATCGGTATGTATACGTTGAGCACTCCAATTTGCGCATGATATTCGGCGCACAGTTTCAATAAAATATTAATATGAGGCAATGACAACATGAATTTCGATATAGCGATGACAAAAGAAGATCTTGGTGCCAGAGCGGCAAAAATGATCGCAGAGAAAATGAATGGCGCGATTCAACGGCGTGGATATGCCAGGATTGTCCTGTCCACCGGTGCCTCGCAGTTCGACACCATTGCGGCGCTTGTCAAAGAAGATGTGGATTGGGGCCGGGTAACGATGTTCCATTTAGATGAATATGTGGGCTTACAGGAGAGCCACGCTGCTTCTTTCCGCAAATATTTAAAAGAGCGTTTTGTTACCAAAGCTAATGGACTCAAGGAAGCAGTGTTTGTTAACGGAGAGGGTGACATCCATCAGAACATTGCAATGCTGACAAAGCGCCTGCGTGAGGATACAATTGATGTCGGGGTGATTGGCATCGGTGAGAATTGTCACATTGCATTTAATGATCCTCCAGCAAACTTTGATATCCAAGATGCATACATTGTCGTCGACTTGGATGAACAGTGCAAGCGTCAACAAGTGGGGGAAGGATGGTTTGCAACGCTCAATGACGTGCCCAGACAGGCAATCACCATGACGCCATATCAGATTATGCAATGCCAGACCATTGTTTCTCCCGTACCTTATAAAGTCAAGGCTGATGCGATCAGGAAGGTACTAGCGGCTGAATATGCAGATGAGATGGTGCCTGCCAGTTGCTTGAAAACGCACCCTGATTTTCATTTGTTTGTTGACAGAGATTCGTCAAGTGGGAGCAACGCGGAATTAATCCGTAAATACCATCCATAAAAGCCAAGTAAGGTTGGCAATCGCAATGGACATTTCGGGATAGATTTGCTATCAAACAATTGCATGCAGGCTGGCTGTATACGATCACTGCAAGAATAATCAGCCTCGGCTGTGGTTTCTTTCTCGAATTGCGGAGTTGATGGATGCTACAGCTCTGTATTTCCATTTACGGGTATACCGCTTTCATAGCGACTGAAAAGCTTGTCAGATTATCCGTGCAGGCGATAAAAATATCTTCAACGTCTCAGATTTTAGGTTGCTGAGCACCGTCGCCCAGAAATTGGTGCTTTCATTTTTTCCGGCTAAAATTCTCAGAACGTCCTTTCAACCGTCTAAAACCAGACTGATGATGGTGCTGAACCGGCTGATGATCCAACGTCGCAATCATATTGCATATTTTCTCGCCTTGTGAACCTTTCGCTATTTGTCCTGCTTCTTCGTTCATCGGGGTATAAACGCCGCACGCGCTGCACCGTGTTGACAAAATGTGTGTGGTATCTTATATGAAGAATATCTCCGAAAAGAGTATTCGAAAAAGAGACGAATCCATGCTGTTATGGTGGGGAGGCGTCTCTTTTTTAAATATTCAGAGCGGTAACAACTTCACCTTTAAGTCGTCCTATGTAGTATTTGCTTTGCAACCATGTCCTGAACAAAGCACTATTTGGCCAATTTACATCAGCAAATCATATTTTGGGTCTACCCCGAAAAAAATATCGATAACGCCGAAAGTATTTAATGACGGGGAAAGATGCTTTTCGAAAGATGCAGTCATTCCCGACAATGGAAAACCAACAAGAAAATTATAGTAAGGAAGGTGATACGAATGAAAGAATTCGCTATTACAAAAAAGAAACTGATCGGGCGCATTCTCACAGCAACGGCATGCTTCGCACTCCTTGGTATCTTAGGCGGCAGCACTTACGCCTACATGGCGCCTACGGCCTATGTCAGCATGGACGTGAATCCATCCATCGAGTATACCCTCAACACATTCGGACGTGTGCTAACTGTCCGTGCAGTGAATGAGGACGGTGCGGAAATTTTGCAGGAAATGAACCTGAAGGACCTGAACAATAATACCATCAATGAGGCAATCAAGCTAACATTGAACGAAATCACTGCGAAGGGATACTTCGATGGAAATGCCCCGGGCGGTATCGTCATTGCCACATCTGGCAAGGAGCCTATTACTACAAAAAACTTAGCGGAATTTCTTAAGGAAGTCGTTACAACGCAATGTGCGGATAATCATCAAAATGTGTCGGTGGAAACCATGACCGTGAATCAGGCGCAGCTTGACGAAGCCAAGGCTTTGGGTGTGACGCCGGGAAAACTGTTGTTGGTGCAGGAACTTATGAGCGAATCTCCGGATGCGAACATTGTGGCAGAGGAATGGCTCACAAAATCTGTGAAGGATATTATGGCCGAGATCGAACGTATCGACGCGCTGGAAGACGCTGCTGAAGATGCTGCCGATGCCGCTGAAGATGCGGAGGACGTTGCAAAAGACGCTGCCGAGGAAGCTGCAGAAATGGCCGAAAAAGAAAGAGATGCCCTTGCAGAGGCTGCTGAAAAGCAAAAGGATGCAGAGGCTGAGGCAAAAGAGCTAGCGGAAGAAGCGGAAAGAGATGCCGTCGAAGAAGCTGAACAACTGGCTGAAAAAGAAAAAGATGACGCTGCAGAGGCCTCTAAAATGAAAAACGATGCAGCAGAAGAAGCAAAAGATGCCGCAAAGGATACTGAGGACGCAGGCAATGAGCCTACTGAAACGGAAGATTCTGAATAAGTACAGTCGGGCGTTGTGCGATAGTTTTATATTGTTATGCGGCTAGTCGCTTCCATAACGACGCAACGACAGTGGGGTGTCTGAAAAAATAAGTTAATCCGTTAAAACACATCATCAAGACCACCCGTGAAAGCGGGTGGTCTTGACTGTAAACGTGGCCGGGTTAACTCACGTTAAACAATGACACGGAACCACTGAAAACCTCAAATAAAACGGGGATATACGCAATCGTTCACGGTAAAATAAGTGCAAGAAAAAACAACGAAACCGGAAAAACCTTACGTAAGGGCAAGCATCAAACAACCGTTTTTTCTACCAATGGGATCAATCAAAAATGATGCGTTAACAGCCAACAGAAGTGTAAAATAAAACAAAAAATTGATTGACGGCAGCAGGCTAACCGCTTTCGCCGCTTTATTTACAAAACAACAGCGGTGAAGACGGATGTCAAGGGCGGCGTAGCCGCACCATACCGTTGATGCCCATAAGTGAATTCTCCAAGGTGAATTCCATAAGTAACCTCCACTGGGCAAGTTGCTTTGAATGGTTTCCTCCTTGTGTGTTGCACTCCATTCAAACGCAAAAGCCACATAACTGCAAAACGTTGTGTGACGCAATGAAAACATAAGGCATTTGATGTTTCGTTGGTCTATCTTTGCGAGATTGAGCTACATTGCCCAGAGGATGCTGCGGTGATAGAAGTCAAAATATAGCAAGACGGTAACAACTGGCACTTGTTCTGCATGAATGTGAACGCCCGTGAGCTTACGCATGACGTAGCTACCGAAAATGATACGTTCGCGCCTTCACTAAATCGGTTGAACCACGGTTGCAATAGATACAGTTACAACATCTTTTTGATTCCGATTGGATGGCGTCTCACGTTTGTCGCTTGAATATAAGAGCATGATTATTGCAATTCAGTTTGTCTAAGAAATAATTCTATTCATGATGTCCCAAAACAATTCCCGCTTCGTCTTCTCTTGCTATGTGCTGTACTCAACATACGGGGACATCAGCAGATGCACGCCTTGCGTTTTTTTTCTATTTCCTTTATTATCATACCAATAGGGAGAACGATCAAATCGGAAAGTTCCTAAAAAATGAACGCAATCCGTGTTCGTGCAAAGCGGTTTATCGGCGAGACTACAACTGTAAAACGATAAGCTTAGGGTGGACGCCAATGATTGAATAGCAGCAGCGATAAAAGCGTGGACAATCTGTGGCATTCAAAAAGGGCGTAATGCGCTCCACTAGTGTTCCATGACGCACTTGTCTGCATGATGACACTTCGATTATCTGTTTGGTTTAGGAGAACCCCTGCTTTGGAAAGTATTTCACTGTTCATTTCTCAGGGATTAACTGTTGCAGTGGATCTGGATCTTTGCGGCGCTCATAGGCCGACTGCTGACACCAATTGTCATCCGCTACCTGTTTTCCTTTTCATGTGCGGTTGAATTTAACGGCAACATATTACCCATAAGGATTGCCAACTCGGAGAATGAACCTGCACATGCGCATCAATTGGATTTGATTTTATAGGAATCGTTGTTTTTGGAACAATGGTTTCCGGAGAGGAAGCGATTTCATGAATAATCAGATTGTAACCATCAAGGACATTGCCGCTGCACTGGGCGTCTCACTCACGACCGTGCACAAGGCTATCTACGACAAGAAGGGTATCAGCAGGGCAACTCGCCAGCGGGTGCTGGACTATATTGAAAAAAATGATTTCCGGCTCAACCGTGCTGCCTCAGCATTGAAGCGTAGACCGATTCAGTTAGTGTTTGCAGGTGTGGAGCCGCGTGAATTCAGCCGATATTTCTATCAATATATCAATCGAGGGGTGGACGAATGCGCGGAGGAGCTTCGGGCATTCAATGTGCAGCTGACCAAGTATTTTACTCCGGAACTGCAACGGGAGGAGCAATCGAACTTGCTGCGAAACATCTTCGCCGAGCGCGGCGAGAATATTGACGGGTTGCTTTTGACTTCCGTATCGGAGCATGGATTAACTGAAGAAATTAAAATGTTTACCGACCAAGGGATCAAGGTTGTCACTGCCAACAGCGATGCCTATAACAGTACTCGCCACGCCTTTATTGGGGATAATGCGGATGGTGCTGGCCGGGTTGCGGCTGAGCTGATGTGCAGTCTTTATATGCCGCCAACGGGGCAGGTTCTTTTGCTGGGCGGCAACAGAGAATTGGCGAATCATCGGCTGAATGCCCATGGATTTCTGGACGAAATACATCGGCGCGCACAACAGATTGATATTCTGGAGGTGTATGAATTTTTTGATTTGGATCGGCTGGCGGAGCGTATAGAGCGGTATCTGATTGCTTTTGACGATATTTTTGGCATATACTGCAACAATGCTCGCGGAACCCTAATTGCATGTAAAACGGTACAGCAGATGGGACTTTCAGGAAGAATAAAGGTGATTGGTGCGGATGTATACGAGGAGTTGCTTCCGTATTTCGATTCAAATACACTGACGGCAACACTTTATCAGAACCCGCGGGAGCAAGGGTATCTTGGACTAAAATATTTGTATAATCTAGTCACGGACGAAGGGAAGGTTCCAGAGATCACCGAATTAAATGTCGGCATAGCATTGCATAACAACATTCGCGGCTTTCTGTAATACGCAGTTACGCAACCAAGCTGCCGCTTTTATGCGGCAGCTTATTATTTATGGACTTCAGCCTACATCTTCGTAAACAAACGGATAATCACTTCGATCTGTTATACGGGCAAAAATGATTTTATACTGTATGTGAAAAACGATTAGTCTATTATAGAATGATATTGACATAATGAATTGAAATATGTATGATAAATACAGATAGAAAAACGTTTATCTTGAATATTAAAAATTGACGCAAGTTGCGCGTATGTTTAAAAAAGGATGCGATCATTGCATGACAACGGTACCGTTTGATATTACATTTCATCCAACATGGTGGCATAAATATGGGGGAATTGATTTTTCTCAACCGTTCTTTGACGATCCCCGATATCGCATCGACTGTGACATACGGATGCGCCGCTGTCTGTACGATCACTTTGGTGCCTATGGCATTGGTGAAAAGAGCCCGCAACCACGTCCGCTCATTGGCACGGATCTGTTGGCGGCCGGCTATCTGCTTTCGGAAATCATGGGTTGCCAAATCGTCTATCAGCCCGACAACTCCCCACAAGTTAAGTGTAAAAATTTAGATGTGGAGGCAGTTGGCCGGCTTTGCGCACCGGACTTGGATGACGACCCCGTCTGGGCGCGCGTTCAAAAGCAGATTGACTGGCTACTGGAACATTACGGTCGCGTGGAACCCTATCTAAACTTGCAGGGGGTGCAGAACATCGCACTGGATCTAATGGGACAGGAACTGTTCCTTGCGTATTATAGCGAACCAGACGAAATGAATGCGCTTCTTGCACAGCTTACCAAGCTTTCAATCGATGTTGGCAGACGGTGCTATTCGCTTTGCCCGGATATTTCAGGTGGGGTAACTGCCATTGTCCGGCAGATACAGCCAGAGTGTTATCTCACTTCAAACTGTTCGGTAGAAATGGTTTCCAATGCTATTTATGAGGAATTTTTGCTGCCTTGTGATACGGAATTAGCAAAAGCATTTCCGTTCTTTGGCATCCACCACTGTGGAAAGACCATGGAGCACGTTTGCAATGGCTATAGCAAGGTACCAAACCTTACCTTTGCGGAAGTGGGTGCTGGGAGCAATCTTGATTATGTGCGCAAATGCTTTCCTACACTCCTGTTAAACGCCCGCTATTCTGCCGTTAATTTGATGAGCGATACGCCTGAGCAAATTGTGGCGATGGTTCAGAAGCTTCTGCGTATCGGTAAGGCAGAGGAGGGCAAACTGACGATTTCCTGCGTGGGCATCGACGCAAACGTGCCGGAGGAACACATCCTTGCATTCCTTACTGCCTGCAAAAATGGAATACCTGCTGAATATCCCGGCGCTTTCTGCCGGAAAACGGATGGAGGTTTATGAAAAAATGTCTATGACACCGCGTGAACGTCTGCTGTGCGTGCTGCATGGCGGCATCCCAGATCGGGTGCCGGTCAGCCCCTTTGTTCAGGAAACCTATCTGTCGTATTTTCTCCATAAAACCGAGACAGATCGCCTATTGGACGGAAAAGCTTGTGCGGATGCGTTGGATTTCGATCTGATGGCGCGCATCAACCGCTACGATACGCCGGCGGCCATGCTGCACAGCGCACCCAATTGGGCGGTTACTATACGGACGGAGGTGGAGAACGGTGTTTTTAAACGTTACCAAACCATCGTTACACCCACGCGCACGCTGACGCAGGTGGAGGCTGCACCCTATGAGCCGGATAAGCTTGGCGGTACGCATTTTTCCACAGCGAAATATTTGATTGAGGATGCGGATGATTTCGCAGCGTTTCGCAGGTACATGCCGCCCATGGATGCAGCGTATCGGGAGGAGTTTCTTGCTTATTCCGCGTTTGCAAAGCAGGCCATCGGAAGCAGGGGTGTTACCGTGCCATGGTCGATTTCGTCTGTTTACAATTTGGTGTCCCGCTATATCAACGTGCAGGATATGATGGTAGATGCACTAGCTGATCCGGATTATTATGATGCATATATTCGGCTGTTTACACAGCTTTGCGTGGAGCATTGCGATCTGTTTACAAAAAGCGATTTTGATTGCATGGGTATCCAGGGTAATATTGCCAATGGCGCGCTGATGGGCGAGCAATTCTTTACGAATTGCGTTATGCCCTATGAGCAAAGGGTGCTGGATGTTGCCAAAGCAGCCGATCTACCTACGGTGTACCATAATTGCGGGCGTGCAAAAAATCTGTATCCTTGCTACAAAAAGATGGGAATTTCCGTATGGGAGACGGTCGCCATGCCTAGACAGGGAGACAATGACTTGGCTACTGCCAAGGCGTTCTTTGGCGATTCATTGATCCTCTGCGGCACGCTGGACCAGGTTGACTTCCTCAAAACGGCTACGCCAGAAGAGGTGCGCCGTCGTACGGAGGAAACAGTTTCCATCGGAAAACCCGGTGGACATTATATATTTGCGGCCTCGGATTATTTGGAGACGGATACGCCAAAAATAAACGTACAGGCAATGATTGAAGCAGCCAAACAAGCTGGGCGCTATGCACTGTAATTCTGCAGGTGCTAAAGAGAACGATCCGGCACTATACGACGCATTTAAAACAATCTTCGTGTCTATAAATCCATCCTGATGAGCCATTGAAACAATCTGTGGCGTCCATACATATCGAATGTTTGCAAGGCCCAGTGTACAGGCAGATTGCGTCTGCGCACTGGGCTTGCTTTTCGCGGTTGTGTTACAGGTCGTCCGCGTCCTGAATCGGTCGGTCACCGTCCATTGCGCAACCCGTGTAACTGCCAAGCACATCCGATGGAATATGCTCCACATCGCTCTGTTTGGGCAGTACCTGGGCTACACGTTTCACACGGAGTCTTTTCGCGTTCAGCATGCGGCACCTCCATTAGAACTGATAGGAGTCGTCCTGTTGCTTCTGCTTGTCCTTTTGCTGATTCGGCTGATTCTGCTGATTCTTCTGCTTGTTTTGCTCGGACTGTTTGTTCTGCTGATCGTTGAACGTCATTTTTTGTGGTCTCCTTTCACATACTCATTTGCGAATTTGTTTCGCATAGATGTTAGCATGCCCTGTTTTTTTGCAGTCTGTCGCGGGATCGCTTGGAAAAACAGGAAACAGGTGCACAACAATACAGCCATTGGCATCTCTGTAAAAAAATATGTTTATTAATGAGTACAATGAGATTTCCACAATCACAAAGAAGATAAAGAAAAACCGCAGGTATACTTGCTTCAATGTCATAGATATCAAATGGTGAATTTGCAAGGTTTGAAAAAACATGGCATTTATTTAGACGTTCACGAAACATAGGGATAGAGAAAAAGGAGTAAGGCATTTCAAAAAAAATACAGACTAAAGTTGCAATTTCAAACGATAAGAATGAAGGATGATCATGCTTCACATATGCTGCTTATGTTTAGAATTGTGCGGGATTGACTGACTCATTCCACTATTTATATCATTTCATTGCCCATGTTTCGGAATAACAAATTTACAATTTGCAAAGAAACAACGATATATCGGGATAATCATTTCACGATGCGGAACACAAGCAATTGTGATTCCATTTTTTGCGTACTATACTAAAGATAAATTCCAAATGACAATTCTATCGTTTTTTGCAGGAGGGAGACGACATGTTACTCATCCAAAATGCTCATCTGTTAGACAAAAGTGTAAACCAAGATATTCTGATTGATGACAATGGCGTATATCAAAAAATTGCACCTCACATCGATGCGGCGAACTTAGCCAACTGTAAAGTGATAAATGCAAATGAAATGCTGGCCACGCCAACCTTTGTTAACCCACACATGCATTTTGACAAGGTCTATACATCACAGAATGGCAGAGCGGACAGCTCGGAAACGCTCGAGGATTCTATTCAAATCATGCATGACCGCATTCGGAATTATACGGTGGAGGATGTGCAGAACCGTGCCATTCGCGCCATCCGGGAGTGCGTCATGTATGGCACGACAAAGCTCCGCACGAATGTCGATATCAGCAATCTGGATCCAAAGCTCGTGGCGTTGCAGGGCGTTCTTGCCGCCAAGGAAGCAACAGAAGATATCTGCGACTTGCAAGTCGTTGCGTTTCCGCAGGAGGGTATCTACTGCAACCCCGGCTCGCAAAAACTCATGTGGGAAGCCATGGAGATGGGTGCAAATATTGCGGGCGGTATGCCGGCGGCAGAGTGGTTAGATGAGCATAAGTTCAAACATGTGGATTTTGTGTTCCAAATCGCAGAGAAATATGGATGCCTCATTGATATGCACATTGACCAGTCCAAAGATATGTTTGACCGCTCACTCGAATATACAGCCTGGTTAACAAAACAGGTAGGCTGGGGCGGTCGCGTTACCGGCGGACATTGCACCTCTATCACCTATCAAAATCAGTCGCATGCAATCAAAGTGATGAAAATGTTGAAAGAGGCAGATGTGAACGTTTGCACCAATACGCAAGTTCTGGCAATTATGGGCATTGATCCTGAACCACGTACCCGCGGCGTAACGCGCATTCGGGAAATGGTTGATATGGGCATCAATGTCGCAACCGCGCAGGATACCATCTGTGATGGATTTCATCTTTATGGCACGGGTGATCCGCTTGATTATGGCTTGGTCGGCGCATACACGGCGCAATATAATACGCCGGATACCGCAAGGATTATGTTTGATATGATTACGAAGAACTCCGCGCGCATCTTTGATCCGGACGAAAAGTATGGCATCGAAGTTGGAAATGTTGCGGATATGAACCTGATAGACGCACCAAATGTCCAGGAAGCCCTGCGCACGCGTGCAAGCCGCCCCTATATATTGAAGGCTGGCAAGGTCATCGCATCGTTCGAACGAAAGGCAACGCTGCTGTAAAATCGGGTTTCATTGAAGGCGCATATCTGCAAAAAAAACGTGCGGTTCGAAAGGAGCTGAGCAGAGAAGAACATCTTACGGTTGATATAAGGACAAATCGTTGTTTATACGGGCGATTCGCCCATGAAAAAGCAATTGTAAAAGAATGGTTGCTTTCTAAATTGGGAAATATGTGCCCACTTACCCCAAATACGCATTCAGATTTCAACGTGTATCGCATCGGTTTTATCTTTACGGCATGCAAGTTCAGACAGATTTACCAAAAATTAAAAGCATAACGGGAGGTAGCGTAGTGAAACTGGTCTATGATGTCGAAGATCGTCCGCGCTTTTCGCAAACGTTGATATTCGCGTTTCAGCAGATGATCGCGATTATGGCAGCAACTATTCTGGTACCAATGATCATCAGCAGTGTCGGGCTTTCCATGGATCCATCCGCTGCACTGTTCGGTGCTGGGGCTGGCTCATTGTTCTATATTTTCGCGACAAAGAAAAAATCCCCCGTGTTCCTCGGTAGCTCCTTTACATTCATTGGTGCAATGACTGCGGCTGTCACCATGAACTATGGGTATTGGGGACTAATCATCGGCTGCGGCTTTGCCGGTCTTGTGTATGTCATTGTTGCAGCGATCGTCAAGTTTACTGGTTCCGGCTGGGTTAACCGACTGTTGCCGCCGGTCATCATTGGACCCATTGTTGCCTTGATTGGGTTGAGTCTTTCGGGTACAGCTACAAGCTGGGTGCAGACCAACAATGCCAGTTATAGTTGGGTTTCCATTGCAATTGGTCTAATTACCTTTTTCTTAATCGTGCTTGTTTCGATTAAAGGAAAAAAGATGATGAAGCTGATTCCATTCATCATCGGCATTGCAGGCGGATATTTGATTGCCCTAGTTGTGACACTGATAGGGAAAGCTTGCAACGTCGAGGTTATGCAGGTGTTGAATGTTGATCCGCTCGTGAAGCTCTTTACGCCGTTTCAATTCTCAAGTGTGCTTACATTGCCGGAATTCACCTTCCTGCAAGCCATCCGTACAAATGGCCAGTACCCGATTGATGGCGTGGCCATTGCGAATATTGCACTGATTTACGCACCAATCGGCGTGGTTGAGCTTGCGCAACATATCTCGGATCATAAAAACCTCGGTTATATTATTGGCCGGGATTTGATCGAAGATCCGGGACTACACCGTACGCTTGTGGGGGATGGTGTTGGCTCTGTCATTGGCGGATTCTTTGGTGGATGCGCCAACACAACCTATGGAGAATCCATTGGTTGCGTTGCGTTGACGGGTAATGCTTCCATTGTTTCCATATTTTGGGCAGGTGTTGGTTGTATGGCACTGGCATTTTTCGCACCGTTTGTTGCTTTGATTGAGACCATTCCGTTCTGCGTTATGGGCGGCGCATGCATTGCACTGTATGGATTCATTGCCGTCAGCGGTCTGAATATGCTGCACCAAGTAAACCTTGGTGACAACCGGAACTTATATGTTGTCAGCGCAATCCTAGTCTGCGGGATCGGCGGACTGATGTTCAAGTTTGGCCATAACGAAATTACTGGTGGCTCAGTGTTTGAGATTACGGCGCTTGCCGCAGCATTGATCGTTGGGTTGATTACACGAGTAATTGTGAATCTTGACAAAACACCTCAGATAAAGGATGATACATTTGACGGAAAACAATAATTTGTAGGGCTCGATTGGATGCCCTTGCCAGAATGGACAGGAAGCATCATGTGCAAATAATGAAGGATTATCCTGGGGATCCGCATCAAATGGCGGATCCCACTTGATGTTTTTTAATCTTGCATGCTAAATAGGATACAATACAACAAGCGAATGGGGGCGATGCTATGGCGTCCGATCAAGTACAATCACTCAAACGTGCATTTGAACTGTTAACACTTCTTGAAACTGCGGGTCGACCTTTATCCTTGCAGGAGCTGTCGGCGCAGTCAGGACTACCAAAAAGCACTGTTTACCGTTTGCTTTCAACGTTAGCTTCTGAGGACGTTGTTGAGCAATCCAATCTGGATGGGCATTATCGGCTTGGACTGCGCTTACTTGAGCTAGGCTCCTCCGCCGGTAGTGCACGCAGCGTGATCAACATTGCGAAACCCTACATGCAGCAGATTGCGTTTGAAATCAATGAATCGGTCTGTCTGGCAGTGCTGAACCGGGGGGAAGCGCTGATTCTTGAATTCAATGAATCCAGCAGCGCATTCCACGTAGTATCCCGCGTTGGCGCGCGGTTACCCGCTCATTGCACGGTTCAGGGCAAGATCATGCTTGCGCATCTGGCAGCTTCAGAAGTAAAACGAATTTTGCGTGAACACGGCATGCAAGTGTATACACCCAATACGATTCGCACCTATGAGCAGTTGGCGTTGGAATTGGAAGAAATCCGAAAGCAAGGGTATGCGGTGGACAACAGTGAATTCCATATTGGTCTGTGTTCCATTGCTGCGCCTATTTACGATGCCGCAGGGAATGTCGGATACTCATTTGCAATTGTAAGCATGTTCCACAAGATCGTATCCCCGGAATTCAACCATGCAAAGGACCTGGTACTAGGCGTCGCAGCGGATATTTCTAAAGCGCTTGGATATCGCGGTGGCAAGTGAAGGATGAAATCGATGACTCGCCATCGCGCAGTGCGGAGCAGCATCCGCCGGCAGGTTCACTATCATAGCGACACCTGTCTTCCTTTCATAGCGCTTTATTGGCAACAGATTCGCAATTGACCTGGGCTGTTTTACGGATGACACTGACGCTATTCCTTGTTGTGCATGTGCTGCTGTTTGTGCGCAATGCGCGCGTCTTCGCGCCATTCGTAGGAAATCAATGCTGCCGAAGAAGCGATGGCCAGTACGGCCAGAATTGCAAATACCCATTTGCTTAGTTCACTGGTCATAAACGCCATCCCGCGGTTCACACGGTCAATGCCGAAGAACGTCAGCGTCATCAGCGACAGTACAATCGTCAGGTGCGGCACCGCACGAAATAGTTTTTTCATGAATTCAACCCTCCAAATTCGTCTGCGGTTCACCAACATAGACAATATCGCTGACTGGCCGCGGCACGGTGTCCTGCGGATGGTTGACCATATCAAGACCGAAGGTCATGGCAACTGTGTCTCCACCATCCAGATTGTAGGCGACCTTGCAGCCGAGGTCATGGAAAACTTGTGATAACTCAGGTAGCGTCAGACCAATGGAGTAGTTCTTCTGCCGTCCGTCCACGAGAATAAAGCAGTAGTGACCGGGTTCGTAGTAGCCAATGGCGGAACGTGGATTTTGTGTATTCACTGAACTGTTGAATCTCGTGAGAGGTTGACCGTTTTCATCCAGCAGACTTGGCCCGAAGCACCAAACCTGATAGGGGCCTTTTGCATAGATCGCTTCAACATACTGCTTGCAGGCAGCGGAGGAGTTTGTGGAAAACGTCTCCATTGTTCCGTCATAGAACAGCGTGCAGATGTCATCGGTGAATGGCATGTCCTTCGCCCATTCCAAACCGTTACGGATAGCCAATACGCCGGCATTGCGGAACACATAGTTGTCGCCCGAGATGGCGACAATGGCGTTTGTCAGCTCGCTTAGCTGCGAAACTTGCATGCAGTTTTTACGATTGTTATCGTTGAACTCCTTGTAGTCCAACGCTACGGCCGTGCGGAAGCTGGTAATATCCTTAATATAGATATCGGCGACAAAATAAGTGGCATTTTCGGTGTGCTGCTCTGCGATCTGAACGGATACGTTTGCGCTTTGATAGTGCGTTTCATCGGAGACGACCTCTCCTGCAGTAAACAAATCGACGTATTGGCCGCCCAGCAGACCGGTATCCGCAGATGGAGCGCCTGCGCTATCCTCCAGATCGCCATTGGACGGCGTTGGTTGAGCGGCGACTGGTTCATCGGAGGAAACAGCGGCCATAGGCGGGACGGTTGGCGCGGGTTTATTGCCCGTCGGCGCGACTGCAGAGGGGATGGCTGTTGGCCCCTTGTCCCTGACGCGCACATGATGGAAGTAGGAAAAAGTCACGAGAAATACAGCCAATACGGCCAAGTCGGTAAAGATGGCGGCAATCACACGCCGCTTCATGGAAAAAGTTTTTTCTTTCATAGCTCCTCGTCACCCAAAGGTGGAAATACATATTTTCTTTGCAGATAAAAGCTAAGCGGATAGAGCGCCAGCTCGACCAGAATCTTTCCGATTGCCAGAGGCATAACTTTTGTAATCAACAGCAACAGCGCGTAGTTTGCCCCGAGAATTGCGGCTGCCAGCAGATAGTAACGCAAGATGCTGCTCTTGCTGCGGTGGTTGAATACCAACTTGCAGTTGATTATGTAGTTGACAAGCGAGCTGAGTACTCGTGCTGATACCACGCTGATGAGCAGCGAATGAGTCATACTTTGCGTGACCGCACTGATGACGAGCACCAACACATAGTCCAACCCGCAGGTAATTAGCGAGGATGCGACAAAAAGCAGAATCATCTTGTAAATTCGCCAAGCATCGCGGATCGGATGAAAGTGAGAAGACGCATTGTCTTCAATATAAACGGTTTCAATGGGAACCTCCTCAATGGAAATGTGGTTGCGCGTGGCATAGAGTAGTACGTTGATTTCATACTCATAGCGGTCGCCTTTTGTAGCTAACATCATAGGGAGACGAAACACGCCGAAAGCGCGTAGCCCCGTCTGGGTATCAAACACCTTGACACCGGTACTGACGGCAAAAACGAAGCGTGTGATGGCGTTGCCCGCCCGGCTTTTAAAGGGGACGTCGCCAGTGAAGAGACGGCTTCCGAGAACCAGTCGATCGGGAGAAGCTTCCCAAGCCTTGGCAACACGTACGATATCCTGCGGGACATGCTGGCCATCTGCATCCACGGTGATCACGCCATCATCGGGAGGAAAGTGCTCTGATATATAGGCGTATGCGGTTTTAAGCGCTGCACCCTTGCCACGATTTATGGGATGGACTAAAATTTTTGCGTAAGGCTCCAGCGATTCAAACAGTGGATTTTTGTCTTCACTGCTGCCGTCGTTGACAATGATAATGGGATAATCCGTAGTTTCGGACAAGGAGAGTACCAGCTTGTATAGCTTTTCATCCGGCTGGTACGCCGGTATGATGACAACCATAGCGTTTTTGATACACACACCAATGCATCCAATGGACGCATTGCGGTGACCTCCTACAAGTAATAATTTGTGTGGCCTAAGCCATACATCACTATTATACCTTAAATCATTCCCGCTGAAAAGAAATGATTTTGGATAGTTGCGGCGAAGAATCGCGGCATCGTCATAATGTAAACTCTTTGTAATATCTTAAAAATGACGTGGAAACCATAAAATCTCTGATATAATGATGAGATCAAAGAGTCTATACGCGTGAAAGGATAACGCTTAACCTATGGAAGACCGTAAGAACAACCAACACGAAAACGGGATGGACGATGGTTCCGACCAGTTGATGAATGATCTGTTTGATGCACAGCAGGATGATACCATTCCTCCGACGGTTTCAGCTAACCAGACAACAGAGGTGCAGATACCGATGGAGCCGCCATTTGAGGACGAGCTAATGGAATCGGATTTTCAACAGCCAGCCCCCCACGATGCAGAGACGCGTTCGGAACTGTGGCAGGAGACAGCCCCAACCAGACGTGAAGGGGGTGTGGAGGCGTTTGTGCCGACGGAGTTTTATCAGCGTGAAACGCCAAAAAAGAGACGGCACCGCCGACGCAGAAGGAGCCGGATTCTTTGGATTGCGCTCATTGCGCTGGGTATTGCGCTGCTCATTGCGGGCGGTGTCTTTGCGTATAAAATAATCAATCATCCATCATCGTTCTTTGGCGCATCCTCAGGGAAAACACCGCCTCCATTAGATACGATCCATGAGATTGACGTAGCGGGGACGGTAACCCCTGAGCCTTTGGCGGCAACGCCGACAATCGATCCTTATCAGCAACTGTACGCGCAGGCCGATCTGACCATGATGAAAAATATCGTCAACGTACTGGTGATCGGCGTTGACTACGCGGAGGAACGGGAGACTTGGAACGGTAAGCATGACTACCATTCGGATGTGATGATGATCCTTGCCATCAATTTTGATGAAAATCGTGTGGATTTAATCTCGTTACCAAGGGATACGTATGCCAAGATCCCGGGTGTCAAGGGCATCTATAAGCTCAATGCATCGTTGAACTGCGGCGGCGGAATGGAAGCGCCCGGCGGCGCGGGCTTTTTGAAGAGCTGCGAGGCTGCCAGTTGGATGATTGGCGGCATTCCGGTGGACTATTATTTTGCCGTTACCATGCCCGCCGTGAAAGGCCTTGTGGATGCAGTCGGCGGCGTGGACTATGAGTTAGAGATGAGTTATACGATGATGGGCCGCAAATATAAGGAAGGTCAGCAGCATATGAACGGGCAGGCGGTGCTGGATTATCTGCGTGTGCGTAAAAACATCAGCAGTGCCGGCGACTGGAATCGTGTCAACCGCCAGAAGAAGATGATGGTGGCGCTGTTTCAGTCCATGCAAAAACAGAACTTGATTTTGAAGATCCCCGATATTGTGAACTCTTTTGAAGGACAGCTGTTTACAAACTGTTCGCTGGGCCAGACGGCTGCGCTCGCTGCGTTTGCATACAATTTAAGCAGTGAAAACATCGGTATGTATTCGATGAACGGAACGATGAAGAACATCTTCAACTGGAATTTTTGCATCACGGATCAAGCCAACCGTGTCAAGATTGTCAAGACCGTATTTAACGTGGATGTGCCGGAGGAGAAGGAATATTCAATGGCCTATGCCGTCTACCGTTGGGCGGACATGCGCGCAGATCTATATTTAAAGAGCTGCGAACCACTGACCGACTATGTGCGCAGTGCCATTGCCGCGGATGATCTGCTGCCTACGGCCGTACCGACACTGGAGCCAACCTTCGAGCCGACCGTCACACCCGATCCGTATGCGCCAACAAATCCAATCGTCACTGCAGAGCCAATTATTACGGCGGATCCATTTGCCACTGCCGGTGGAAATGCGGGTACGGGCGGCGAAGTTATCATTGGGGCTAGTTCGCTGGCTTCCAATGGATTTACTGTGCGTAATTTGAGCGGTCGCGCGCCGGTTCTGCATGAACTGACACAGCAGTATACGGAATGGCAACGTCAACAGTTCGCAACTTATTTGCAGGCGATCGAAGCTGTGGAGCAGGCACAGGCTGAGGCTCGTAAAGAAGCCGACAAATTCAGCAAAGGCAAGAGTAATTCTTTGAGCCATGCGGGCACAACACTTTCCGACGAAGTTTCACATTTGATGACGGAGGCTGACGCCTTGGCCAGCGAATTTGGCCATTCCAGAATTCAATGGACGCTTCGCTACGAGAACGATCGTGATTTCAACGAGGTCAAGGTCGACTTTAATTGATCTAGCTTCGGGGTTTCCTTCAATAACAGATAAAACCAGCAGCAACTGCATATAAACCACCCCTTGTCAAGAAGACCGGTAAAACAACAAGAAAACGAATCAAGATCGCTGTCGCCGAAAGGTGGCAGCGATTCTTGTTATGGACTTCAGTCTGTGCGAGCGCGAAGCGGTCGCACAATAAACCACCCGCTATGCGGGTGAGAGACAAAGGGTTATACAAAAGGAATCACCTTTCCTGTAACATAGAAGAGCTCAAGCTACTATGTCAGAAAGGAAAGGTGATTCCATGGCTAAACAGGAAAATAGTTTAGCGCACACAAAATGGTTGTGCAAATACCACATTGTGTTTACCCCGAAGTATAGACGAAAAATCATTTACAATCAATATCGGGAGAGTATCCGCGACATACTGAAACAACTTTGTAGGTATAAGGGTGTGGAGATACTTGAAGGGCATATGATGCCGGATCATGTACATCTGTTGTTAAGCATTCCACCCAAAATGGCAGTATCGAGTTTCAGGGGCTACTTAAAAGGGAAAAGTGCACTCATGATATTTGACAAACATGCGAACCTAAAGTACAAGTTTGGTAATAGGCATTTCTGGGCGGAAGGATTCTATGTGACAACGGTTGGTTTGAACGAAGCCACAATCAGAAAATATATCCAAGACCAAGAACGAGACGATATAGCGGTTGACAAGTTAAGCGTAAAGGAATACGAAGATCCGCTTATGAAAAAAGCGCCCCTTAAGGGGCGTTAAGTAAGATGAGACATAGTAGCTTGAGTGAACGAAAGCCAGCGTCTTTAGGCGCATGTCGGCAATATGGGCTTATAGCCCTAGTTCGAACCACCCGTTTTACGGGTGGAAGCGATTAGAATGTGTCATTGGAACATTGTCCCGGATTTGTTATAATGACGCAAAGGAGCAAGTATGACAGCAAGACAAAAACTTTTTGACGTTTACGCGGAAAAATATGAGCAACTGAAAGGCTACGCAATGAGCATCCTGAACGATGAGGATAAGTCTTTTGACATTGTTCAGGATTTGGCAGTCAGAATATGTGAAATGCAAAGCGATCTCAAAATTGACAACATGAGTGCGTTTTTATTCCGTATAACACGAAATTCATCTATCGATGCTATCAGAAAAGAAAGTCGAGCTGTCAGAACTGATCCTGCTATCATGGATGATTTCCCAGAAAGCACATATTCCCATGATTATGCGCATTCCGATGCCAAACAATGGCTAGAGCATTATTTAGCAAGTTTTACGCCCGAAATGCGCGAAGCATTTATTCGATATGTTCTTGATGGTGATACGGTCGAAAGCATAGCAAAGGTCATGAACATCAAAGCCGCCACGTTGCGGCAACGCTTTAGAAGAATGCGAAAGAGTATTCCGAATGATATGCTTCTATTTACAATGATTATTGCTTTAATTAGATGAAATATTGTCACGGTTTACATGCTCTGAAACGTCATATAGATAGACGAGGTGCAATAATGATAAGCGGTAAAAAATTAAAAGCATATTTACGGGAGCATCCGAGTATTCTTGATGCTGCTTTTACCATGCCGCTTTCGGAGGCGCAACGACGTATCACTATTGCAACGTTGCCGTCTATTGAAGAAATGACGGAAAACTGCAAGCTCCGCTATCCGCAATATGCGGTACAATGGGCAGAGCTTGGTGCATCCATCTATAAAGTAAAAAAGGGAAGAGATCATAAGCAAAGACGTATTGTAAGACAGACTGGATTCAAGCCTTATTATAGGGTCGCAATAGCAGGACTAGTCGCTGCAATTATCGTGTTCTTCACTTTGATTCCTACTGGGCGATCAATGGCGAAAGAAATATTTGATTACATTATTCGGGTGTTTGAAAACCATGCCGAAATTACGCAACAATATTCAGAGACTGGTAGAGAAACTAACGGGATTAGTATTATTGTTGACAGAACTTATGAAGTAATTAGCGAGGTAATTCTTTATTCAAGTATTGATGAATTCTGTATGAAAACAAAACTGAAGCCGTTTGTGCTTTCCAATGATTCTTGGAACGTAACGAGTGTCCAAGGCCAATATGATCCCGACTTTGGGCAGACCATTTGGATTACATACTCTGATAAAGACGGGAATTGGATTCGCCTTACTCAAGAATGGTTTAAAGGAACGGTAATGGATACATGGACAGAAGACCAATCGTATATGTCTACAGAAATTAGGAATGGATATACTCTTTATTATGGGATTAATCCAAGCAATGGTGAGTTTGGCGGTATCGTTTTACTGAATGATTCGGTGCTTTCAATTGGAGCGAGCAACGGGCAGGCATTTGAAAGCATACTAGACGCACTAAAGTAAACATGAGAGTTGGCCAGTTAATAATGGACAACTCTCGCAGCTTTTCATCTTTAAATTATCTATTCGTGAATGTCATTTCCTTTCTTGCAGCAATTTTAAACACTGAGATAATATGTCTTTGAATAGTCGGAACCACTGTTGCTAGCTATCTGTGCTTCCATTCTGTAAGTGCCAGAAGCCAACGTGACGGAATCTGATGCAGTTGCCTGACCATATCCAGCTGCCGAGCCTCCACCAACCCATGCACCACTTGCAGAATATAGATCGAACGAGACCGTAATGTATTCACTGCCGCTTGAGCGTCCACGCAATTTTGCAACGCTTCTAGTTAGGCTAGGCGTGAGTGATAGGTCTCGTGTTTGCACGACCCCATCTTCATCTGATGCAGCAAAAGTAGATGCACAGAATGTCAAACATAAAATGAGTGTAGAGACAATGGCAATGGTTTTCTTTAGTGTTTTCATAGAAGAGTTCTCCAAGTAAATTTTGAGAATTATTTCTCAGAATTTATGACGTTTCAACTATTGCAAAGTGTGACAGTTATTAAAAAATATATTTTTATACAATTTGTCACGATTTCCCGTGCTTGGAACGTCAAATAAGTAGAAACCACGACAGGGGTGTGATGCTTATGTTGGATGTCTAGTTGCTTTCATATGAACAATTAGAAAAAGGAGAATTTGTATTGAAACGCTTACTCGCAATTGTCGCTCTTGTGGTGTTATGTCTTTCACTTCCGGTTGCCGCATATGCTATGGATGAAGGTGGCGGCCCGATAAATGATGGGTTTGTTGACGTATGGGTCGAATCAAATGAACGCGGCGCAAGACCTCCCACGCAACAATGGGATTGGGTTGCGGGAACTTATAGGGGATCGTTCTCATTTACTGCAAGCATTTACAGCAACTATTATTTTACAAATGCATCAAGTCTTAACGTAAATGTATCTTCTCAAGCAAGCGAAACCGCTGGTCTACCTGATTTCTATTATGTCGATTGTTTTAGAAAAGACTTAGTAGGTGCTACTCGTGTAGGAAGAGAACAAGCTCCACGTGTCGGCTATGGATATTTTACATTTTCTGGGCTGACCAGCAGTAAATCCTATTATGTAGGTTGCACGAAAGCAAATGACTCAGCTCGACTAACTGGCACTATTGATATTGCACGATAAAAACTAGCATTGATGAACACGGGAGTTACCCTCCCGTGTTCATTGTGACCATAGAAAGGTGATTATAATGGCATATAATAAATCTTTGTTAAAGGTTGCGATAATTTTTCTATATTTAATAAGTATTCTTAGCACAGCATACATTTTATTTATAGTAATAAAAGGGAACTTTATATATTTTTATAAAGACATAGTTCTGTGTTTTATTGCAATGATCGTATCGCAGTTGGTTGCAACACAGATTGGGATAAAAAAACTGATTTTTAGAAAACCAAATCATATAATGAGTGCATCACGAATCATGG
>JAVVXB010000027.1:0-40785 GCA_036651815.1 Clostridia bacterium | reverse complement strand
GAGAAGAAGCCTTATGGCGATCGTAATCAATCTTACGAGCGGGATACGCGCCCACAGGAACCGGAGTTATCGGCAGTGCAACAGGGTGACAGCGATGAATTGCCATTTTTGATCATTGGGCGCAATGCTGTGCGGGAGGCCATCAAAACGGGTCGTAGTATCGATCGTATTTTGGTGCAGACTGAACAGGACGGTTCCCTGCGCGAAATTGTTTCCCTTGCGCGGGATCATAAACTGGTTCTTCGTGAAACCGACCGCAAAAAGCTGGACGAGCTTTGTTTGCCCTTTGGGCATGGCGGAAAGACGGCCAATCATCAAGGCATTGTGGCCTATGCAGCCGGCGTGGAATACTGCGAGGTGAGCGATATCCTTGCGCTTGCCAAGGAGAAGGGTGAGGATGCGTTTGTCATCGTACTCGATGGCATCATGGATCCGCATAATCTTGGCTCTATCATCCGCAGTGCACATTGTGCGGGTGCACATGGTGTTATCATTGGCAAACGGCGTAGCGCGTCCGTCACTGCCGCAACCGTCAAGGCGGCATCCGGCGCCACGGAGCATATCAAGATTGCCCGCGCAACCAATATTGTCGCTGCAATTGAGCAGTTGAAGAAGGCGGGGCTTTGGATTGCCGGCGCGGATATGGATGGCCGTTCCATGAATCAGCAGGGGCTCAACGGCCCGCTGGCACTGGTCATTGGCAATGAAGGCGTCGGGCTTGGAAAACTTGTTTCTGAAGCATGTGACTTTCTGGTATCGATTCCCATGCACGGGCAGATCAGCTCGCTCAACGCTGCGGTGGCTGGGTGAATTTTGTTTTTTTAAAAGAAACGACAGGATGCTGGAGTACCGAAAGAGACTGTATGAAGGACTACGAAACCCTGACCGACGAGGAATTGATTACCCTGCTGCGCGGCGGAGACGCACGTGCAGAAGAGTTGCTTTATGCACGATATAAACTGATTGTACGTGGTAAAGCAAGAACCTATTTCCTTGTCGGCGCGGATCGTGAGGACATCATTCAGGAGGGGATGATCGGTCTGTATAAGGCCGTGTGCGATTATGAATTCGAAAAGCTGACGTCCTTTCGGGCGTTTGCAGAGCTATGCATCACGCGCCAGATTATCTCTGCCATCAAGAGTGCAACGAGAAAAAAGCATATGCCACTCAACACCTATGTTTCGCTCAATCGGTCGGTCTATGAAGGGGACGGTGAGCGTACCCTCATGGATGTACTTGTCAGTACGCACATCAGTGATCCGGAGGAAGTGTTCATCGGCCGGGAAAACTATGACGCAATGGCAAAGAGCATCGAAGATTCCTTAAGCAAGCTGGAAAAAAATGCGTTGGAGCTGTATTTGCGGGGATATTCTTACCAACAGATTGCCGATGCAATGGGGAAATCCAACAAATGTATCGACAATGCCATTCAGCGGGTGAAGAAGAAACTCGAGGAACAGTTAAAGAGCGCAATCTAGGGCATGTTTCTAAATCTTGCGGAAAGCGGTTTCGGCATTAATATTGCCATTTTTACGGTCATAATCCAAGATTTTCCCAGTAATCCTGTAAATGCCTCGCTTGGACGGACAAAAAATCCATGTGAAACCGTAAATTCTTCTTGTAATAATACACCTTAGGCGGATACCAGAAGAACCGATTATAATGAAAATGAAATAGAAGAAGCCACCTGGGACATTTTCTCCAGATGGCTTCTTTTTAATCTCGTTAGTGTCCATGCAAAAGGCGGTACGAAACCCCGGCGAGTGTTCATTCTTTTGCCGGGGAGGTGGGGATCTCTCCCACGCCGGAGAGCACCAAACGGGGACGATAGGGGAACATGTGCATTTCCTCCTCATCCGTTACGCCGGATAGCACAAGCACTGTGTCCAACCCGGATTCGATGCCCGCAATGATATCCGTATCCATGCGGTCGCCGATGATGACTGCGTCTTCGCTGTGCACACCCAAGAGCTTTAAGCCCGTGCGCATCATGAGGGGATTCGGCTTGCCGACATAGTAGGCGGACTTGCCCGTTGCCATCTCTATGGGTGCGACCAATGCGCGGCAGGCCGGAATGATTCCCTTTTCGGAAGGACCGGTCATGTCGGTATTGGTGCCGATGAGTTTTGCGCCATTTCGTACAAACTGCACGGCACGACAAATGCTCTCGTAATTATAGTTGGATGTCTCGCCAACAATTACATAATCGGGATCAACGTTGTTTGTGGTTACGCCTGCGTCATAGAGTGCATTGAATAATCCGGGTGCGCCGATGACATAGGCACTGCAGCCGGGGGCTTGTGATTTGAGAAATGCCGCTGTGGCCAGTGCGCTGGAATAGAAATGACTTTCGTCCACCTCCAGTCCCATGCGGGCCAGCTTTTGTTGTAGTTCCTTGGGGGAACGGCCGCTGGCGTTGGTTAAAAACAAAAACTTTTTATTTTCCGCATAAAGCCATGAGACGAATTCTTTTACACCGGGCAGCAGCATGTCGCCATGGTAGATGACGCCGTCCATGTCACAAATAAAGCCCTTTTTGTCTCTCAGTGTCTGCATATTGTTCTCACTTTCTGCTCGATTCACGGCAGTATATCACGCGGGGTGCATCGATGCAAGGTTCTTCAACAAATCGTTACCTTTGCGTCAGCGTATCGACGCAAAGGTAAAGGTGGTACGGTGCAGATACTTGTTCCCTTTTTTGAGGACTGCGCAGGGAAATAACGGTTGGTTGGGGGCGTCCGGGTATTGCTGCGTTTCCATGCAGATTGCTTGTCGGCGTCCATAGACGGCGCCTTGCTTGCCGACCCGTGGCGTGAGTTCATTGCCCGTATAAATTTGAATGCCAGGCATGGTGGTGCTAACTGTCATGCGAATGCCGTTTGCGGGGCAATAGAGCGTCGCCGCGTATGTTTCGTCCCCGGTTGTATCCAGCGCAAAGTTATGGTCGTAGCCGTGGCCATTGCGTAGCTGGTCATGATCTTTGTCAATGTCCCGGCCAATGGGTTTGGCGCTGCGGAAGTCCATTGGTGTATCCGCTACGGACAGCAGGCGGCCCGTGGGCAGACAGTCCGCGTCGTTCTCCGTGTAGGAGTCGGCATCCACCGTTAACTCGTGCGCAAGGACACTGCCGCCGCCGGCAAGATTAAAGTAGGCGTGGTTGGTTAGGCTCAGCACCGTGTCCGTGTCCGCATCTGCGCCATAGGTGATGATCAGCGCATTATCGTTTGTCAGGCGGTAAGATACCTTGGTATATACAGCGCCTGGATATCCCTCTTCACCATCGGGGGAGCAGCGGGAGAACACCACACGGTCTTCATCGGCCATTGCATCCCAAATATGCTTGTCAAATCCTACGAAACCACCGTGGAGACTGTTGCGGCCATTGTTTTTTGCAAGCGTATAGGTTTTACCGTTGAGTGAAAACTGTGCGCCGCCGATCCGATTAGCATAGCGACCCACAACGGCACCTAAATAGCCGTCGTTTTCTCGATAGGCATCGAGTGTGTCATAGCCCAGCACTACGTCCACGAGCTTGCCGGTGCGATCGGGCACGCGCAGCGCGTGCAGCGTGCAGCCATAGTCCAATAGTTCAACGACGGAACCACCAATATTTTCTATTCGAAACAGCGTTACGGGCGTTCCATTCGGCATTTTGCCAAAAAGATGATTTGTAATCGGCATGGGGGTGCTCACAATCTGGCCAGCTCACAGGCAATCTTTGCTGAGAGCTGCGCATTGTTGAGTACCAGCTGAATATTCGCTTCAAGGCTGGCGCCGCCTGTAATTTTCTGGATTTGATCCAGTAAAAATGGCGTTGTCTGCTTGCCTTTGATACCAAGTCGCTTAGCCGCGGCCAACGCTTCATCAATTTTTTCCGTAATCAAGTCGTGATCCATGGAATATGCGTCAGGAATGGGGTTGGCTACCAGCATGCCGCCGGATAACCCGATGGCACGCTTTGCGGCAAAGGAAGCGGCAATCTCCTTGGGGGTGTCCATGCGGTAATCCACGGAGAATCCGCTCCGCTGGGTATAGAAGGCGGGCATTTCCTTGGTGCCGTAGCCGAGGACGGTTACGCCTTTGGTTTCCAGATATTCGAGCGTCAATCCAATATCCAGAATGGACTTTGCGCCTGCACATACGACCAACACCTGGGTTTGCGCCAGCTCCTCGAGATCGGCGGAAATATCCATGGTAGTTTCTGCGCCCCGGTGTACACCGCCGATACCGCCCGTGCAAAAGACGCCGATGCCTGCCAGTGCGGCAATAATCATGGTCGCGGCGACCGTGGTTGCGCCATCGCTGCCACCGGCAATGAGAACTGCTAGGTCTCGGCGGCTGGCTTTGTTGACGGCAAGTCCTTTTTTACCAAGGTATTCAATCTCGTCGGGGGTTAACCCGGCCATCAGCTTTCCTTGTATGACGGCAATGGTTGCCGGTATTGCGCCATTTTCTCGCACAGTCTGCTCAACAAGCAGTGCAGTCTCCACATTTTTGGGATACGGCATGCCGTGGGAGATGATGGTGGACTCTAAAGCAACGACCGGCTCACCATTTTTGAGTGCGTTCCTTACGGAATCCGAGCATGCGAGGTAGGATTCAAAACCCATTGTGCTTCACTCCAATCAAAATTCTTCTCTATTATAGAGATTTTTGACGCATTTTACAACACAAGGCGGAAAGATGACCGTGCAAATACCAAAAAACGGCGGATGCAAGTATGCTGGCCGCCGTTTTACAAAGATACCGCGTGCAGGAGCTCGAACGAGCGTGCGGGTTAGAGCCTGAGCAACGTTTTACGTACGGGCGGAATGGAGACCACGAGTAGGCAGATGAGTAAATCAGCACCCAGAAAGCCCCCGTTGTAGAGAAAAGCATACAGCCAAGGACTCATGCCTTCCGGTGCATACTCAGCAAAAAACAAAATAGCGGAGATTACGTGGAAGACCAATCGGCCTACGCAGGCGATCAGCATGCCGAGCGGTAAACGCCAGGCAGCGCCTTGGTTGAGATCTGCTTTGCTGCGTGTGATACCGGTGAGACCCAGCATGGTGAATGCCAGCGGGTAATCCAGAAGAACCTGTGCCCAGTGGTAGACGATGGGCTCCTGTAAAAACTGCAGCACGCCATAGGCCAAGCCGGCGAGGAGACCCGCCGGTGTGCCAAAACGATAGGCGTAGAACATCAGCGGCAGCATGGAGCAGAGCGTTACCGAGCCGCCAAACGGCATCGAGAACAATTTGACGTAGGACAGCGCGAACGAAAGTGCAATGCACAGCGCGCCATAGACCAAGACTTTTGTCTTTGAGTTAGTCGCATTTGCAGTCATAAAAAAACAGCCTCCTCTCATCATAGGAAGCTGAATTTGAATGCGAAATATTATTTGCATCACTTTCCTACGATGGCATGACCCAACAGGTTCCAAGGGTAATTCTCAGTCCGCCGGATGAAGGGCGGGCACCCCCGTGATGTTGTTTATGGTACATCCATCCATGCATGTTTGTCAAGCGGGATTGCTGTTTGTATGCAGATAGGCTACGATGCCATCCGCAATGGAGGACGCCAGCTTTTCTTGATAGTCAGGCGTTTGCAAAGCACGTTCATCTTCGGCGTTGGATAGAAAACCGCATTCGATTAACACGGCAGGGCAGGCACATTCCCGAATGACGAAATAGTCGCCGGGATTTGCCAGTCGGCGGTTGCGGCCAATGGCATCGCACACGCTGTCAATGACCGTCTGCGCTAACCTTTGCCCTTCTTTGGAACCGGTCATATAGTAGGCCATAGCACCGGATACATCCGGATCAGAAAACTGATTCATATGGATGCTGAGGACAAGATCCACGTTTTCCTCACGAAACAGGTTGCGCCGCGCGGCCATATCTCTTGCTTTAGTGGGAGCTAATGCCTCATTTGTTTCACGAGTGAGGACAACCTGCATTCCTTTTGCCGTCAAACGGTCGGAAACCAGCTTTGCAACCGCTAAATTTAAGCCCTCTTCCTTTACGCCGGAGACGCTGCCCACTGCGCCGCCATCAAAACCGCCGTGACCAGCATCGACAACCACCGTAAAAGTATCCGCCGTAGCCGGAATGGATGATGCATCGTGTTGCTGTATCCATTCTGCCGCGCCGAATACCGCCACCGCCACCGCCGCCGTAATAAACAACGCGCCAAACCAGTCTGCAATTTCTTTCCACATGGGGTAGTTCACCTGCCGTTTCATTTTTTGAAAAATTTATGTTAATACATCCTATTCGCCCCACTTGCATAGATATTCCCGTTAAAACCATGAATATTGTTCTACATATCCACACCATCCACATAGTTATCCACAGAAAACCGGGCTTTGCTAGGGGATTTTCAACAGTTATCCACCATTCACTTATGTTGTATAGTGGATAGCGTGTATCCAAAAACCCCCGGTTTATGAAAAACCGGGGGATTGAAATATGCAAATTCATACAAGGGCCGGATGTCCGCGAAACCAATGACCGTACGTGGTAAAATCCTCAAAAAAAGGGAGGTGGGTAAGAAAACGCGGTAAAAGCGGGTGTTAAATAAAGTGTTCGATTGCAGTGATGAGCTCGTCGAGAGAGTTGCCGTCATTGTATTCAACGGCATCCACAATGCAGTGCTGAATATGATCCTTGATGATGAGCTTACCCGTGCTGCCAAGCGCGGCGCGCACCGCTGCAAGCTGTGTAAGTACCTCGGCGCAGTCACGTCCATCCTCCACCATGCGCCGGACGGATTCTAGGTGACCGATGGCGCGGGAAAGACGATTGAGTACATTTTTTGTTTGCGTATGGGTGTGCCCGTGCGTGAGGGGTGGAATGCATACGTCAGTGGGCGCGCCATCGTGCCTGTGGGGTACGCCGTCACCGTGATCGTGCAGATATCCGATATCATCCATAAAGATAGAAACATCCTTTCCGGGGCGCATCTCACGCATTCTTGCAGACTGATGTAGATATTGTAGCATGCTTGTTCACGGGGCGCATCCCCCCGTGGGGCTTGAATTGCCCAGCAAAAAAACATAGAAGCAGCGGGCACACAAGCTGCATGCCCGCTAAACTGAAATTAAAACAACGTTTAGTAGTTTTTCGCGAGGAGTTGGAAGTATGCCTGCGGATGCGCGCACACGGGGCATACGAGGGGCGCCTTGGCCAGTTCACAGATATAGCCGCAGTTGCGGCATTGCCAGTAGGTTTTGCCGTTGCGCTCAAACACAATGCCATCTTCGATGTTCTTAAGCAGATTCGTATAGCGATTCTCGTGTTCCTTCTCAATATCAGCGACCATCTTGAACTGCGTGGCCAATGCCTTGAAGCCCTCTTCATCGGCTTCCTTGGCAAACTGAGCGTACATCTCGGTCCATTCGTAGTGCTCGCCCTCAGCGGCTGCCTTCAAAGCATCCATTGTGCCGGGTACGGCACCATTGTTCAGAGCCTTAAACCAGAGCTTAGCATGCTCCTTCTCGTTGTCGGCAGTTTCAGTAAAAATGGCCGAAATCTGTTCATAGCCTTCCTTCTTGGCGGAGGAAGCAAAATAGGTGTACTTATTGCGGGCCTGAGATTCTCCTGCGAACGCAGTCATGAGGTTTTGTTCGGTTTTGCTGCCTTTGAGTTCCATTTGATGTAACCCTCCTATAATTTTCGTGATTTATGATAAAGTATTTCCACTTTGGTGGCAAAGTGCGCACTGCCCATATAAAACGAGATCAAACGAGCTGAGCGTATAATCGGTTTCTCGCTGGATGGCTTGCTCTAAATCTATCAGCGGCGGAACCATGACATCCGCAACGTGTCCACAGGTTTCGCAGATAATATGCGAATGTGTAAAGGTGGTGCCGTCAAACCGACAGCCGCCATCGGGTAGCGGAATTCGCTTGAGTCGACCCACATCCGTCAACTGATTGAGATTACGGTACACTGTACCAAGGCTCAGCTTGGGATACTCCGTTTTCAATGCGCTGTAAACCATGTTGGCTGTTGGATGACTGTCGCTCTTCATTACGGTGCGATAGATGCATTCACGTTGTTTAGAATAACGCATAGAGAAAAACCTTTCAATAACGATAACTGTTATTATTATTTTAGCGGGTACTGGTTATATTGTCAAGACTCTTTTCAAATAATTCAATAAATATAAAAATAATAAAATTCTTGTTGCGCTTTTGGTGCGAAGGAGTCACTATACTGACAGTGTAATCAAAAAACAAGGAGGTTCTAAACAATGACAAACGTAAATGAAAATGATCTGGATTTTGAAGCCCTGACAGATGGTGAAGCCATTCAAGTAACTGGTGGTGATTACGATGGATATTATTTTATTTACACCATCAAGCGCGGCGATACCCTCACTAAGATTGCGCATCGATTTGAGACCACCGTGGCGATTTTGGCTCGCATCAACAACATCTCAAACCCCAACCGAATCTATGCTGGCCACAAATTGCTGATTCCTTCGCCCCATCAATAAGCACATGGTTTGTTTGAACAACGAATCCTTCTGATACTGGAATCCATTCAATCGTTTAATTTCACCAGCACGCCCCATGCTCCAACAGAGCATGGGGCGTGTTGCTTGCGGGAAAAGCGGTTCACGCCGTTTTTGCCGGATGATGGGTGAGGATATAAAATTATCGTTCCCTGCTTGAGAATGTAATGATCGGTGTGCTATATTACACCTATGAAAATAAGATTATATCATGCCAAGGTGTTGACCCTGATCGGCCATACGCCGATATTCGATGGCGAAGTGCATGTCGATGGTACCGAGATTACGTATGCAGGGCCGGCCGTTCCTGATTCGGCGGCGGTTTTGTTTGACCGTGAGATTGACTGCTGCGGGAATCTGGTGATGCCTGGCTTCAAAAACGCCCATACACATTCGGCTATGACGTTTCTGCGTTCCTTTGCGGATGATCTGCCGTTGCAGGATTGGCTGTTTCGCCAGGTATTTCCTAAGGAAGCGCTGCTTACGGCGGAGGATGTGCATACGTTGACAAAGGTGGCGATTTTGGAATATCTAACCAGCGGCATTACCGCGCTGTCGGATATGTATTTTTTTCGGGATACCATTGCGCAGGCCTGCGTGGAGACCGGGTTTCGCGGGGCGATTATGGACGGCGTCAATAACTTTGGCGGTGGGCCCGAAGAATCGGAAGCGGAGTATCATCGTATCAATGGCATGAGTCAACTTGTTTCCTATAAAATCAGCGTTCATGGCGAGTATACCACCGATCTGTCGCTGCTTAAGGAGATGGGCATGTTGACGAGAAAGCTCAAAGAGCCATGCTTTGTACACATGAACGAGACGGAAGCCGAGGTGGCGGGCTGCATGGAGCGCCATGGGAAGCGTCCCTTCGAGGTGATGGACGAAGCCGGGCTGTTCGACTTTGGCGGCAATGCTTATCACTGCGTACATGTGTCCGAGCGGGAAATGGAGATTATGAAGGATCGCAGTGTCTATGCCGTGACCTGCCCGGCATCCAATATGAAGCTTGCCAGCGGAATCGCACCGGTTTATGAATTTCTACAGCGAGGAATTCCGGTTGCCATCGGAACCGACGGTGCTGCCAGCAACAACTGTCTCGATCTGTTTCGGGAGATGTTCTTGGTCACCGGCTTGCAGAAGCTGCGTCACGGCGCGGATGCTGTGGATGCCATAGAGGTGCTGCAGATGGCTTGCGTGAATGGCGCGCGCGCACTTGGATTCCTTGACTGTGATGGCATCGCCCCTGGAAAACAGGCGGATTTGATCGTGATCGATCTTTGCCAGCCGAATATGCAACCAGAGAATAACATTGCCAAGAATCTTGTTTACAGCGGCAGCAAGCAGAATGTACGGATGACCATGGTAGCAGGGAAAGTACTCTATGAAAAAGGAGAATTTCATGTGGGTGTTGATGCAGAACGACTGTATGCGCAGGCAAACACTATTGTTGACCGTATGAAACGAACATAATGGGGGCAGCATATGGGGCGTAAACCTGCGTGTGTTGGTATACGATAAAAAGATGAACAAAAAACAACTTGCACTGCGGATCTCCGGCGGCATTCTGTTGGGAATCACGGCGCTGGTCATGATCTATTATGCGTACAATTTGCTCATCGGTGCCATGAATTCCATCCGGCCGGTGCTGTTTTGTATGGTTTCCGTCTGTGTTCCCATGGGCGCGGGGGCGGCATTGATTGTTTTGTCTGTGTCGAACGAGGCCGAACGCCGGAAATTCGTGTGCGCTGTGATGTGGGTGCTGTTCGGATATTACTTGCTGGCGCTGTTTGTCACGCTGGTCTATTCTCGAATTCACTTTGTTACCTATATTGCAGATCATGCATTTTACCGAGCCAACTGGTCGTTAATGACAAATTTTGTTCCGCTGGAGACCATTCGGCTGTACATCCGTTGCTTGTTATATGATTTTATTGGCACTACGATTCCCATCAGCAATCTGATGGGCAATGTGCTGATGTTCATGCCCATGGCGGTATTTCTGCCGTGTCTGTTCCCTTCCATGCGTACATTTTGGCGGTTTTTACTGCTGATGATGGCAATTCTTGTGGCAGTGGAGGCGCTGCAACTGGTGCTTTGCTGCGGCAGCTGCGACATTGATGACGTCATTCTCAACCTGTCCGGCACTCTGCTGGTCTATGGACTGATGCATATCCAGCTGATCAAACGATTTCTGCAAAAAATTTATCTGCTGCCGTTAGATGCACAATCTGCGGCGTGACACCAACGGCCTACGATACACGATATGCTGGTCAAAATGAAAAGCGCGCTGCAAATTTTGAATTTTGGTGTGCGACAGGATGAAGGCATATGCAAATCATTGGATGACTTTGGCTTGTTGAATCTGTCATATAACGCTGAGATGGGTGTCTATCTTCCAAAATGTATTATTTAATTATGAAACAAAACTTATATTGTGTTGAAGTAACAGAAAAAATGCGTTATAATCGAAATCAGAAATATTGACATTGTTCGATACAAATGCTGTATGCAACATCGACTGAAAAACATAAAAAATAATAGTAACAGAGGAGAATATCACTATGAATCTGCAGATGATCCATCGTAAAAACAGCAAAAAAGGTTTTACGCTCGTGGAAGTGATCGTTGTACTCGTGATTCTTGCGATTCTTGCGGCCATCATGATCCCCGCTATGACGGGTTGGATTGATGAAGCCAACAAGAAGGCGGTTGTTGTGGAAGCGCGTTCCGCTCTGCTTGCGGCGCAAACATTGGCTTCAGAATGGTATGGGGAAAAGGGCGCGGCACCTAGCACGGCAGATATCACAAGTGCCAACATCAATACGCTTGCGGGGATAACCGGTGCAACATCAACGGTTACGACAATTGGTGCAAAGGCTCAAATTACTGGATTTACGTTTGCAAAAACAGGCGGAAAAACTGCAACTTTTGCAAACGGAACTTGGACGGTTGCATAATTGAACAGGCAATAGTGCGAAACAAACGGAGCGGCATTTTTGCCGCTCCGTAGGTTATCAAAAGACTTATTTTTTGATGGGGAATAATCGTGTTTTGACGTTGCTGGAAGCGACATGGGTTTAAACGATACAAGGAAGCTGCCTTAATGGGACGTCCGCTTCGGTGTACATACCGCCGAAGTCAATATGCAGGGATGAAAGGGGCGCACCACTTAACAATCTTAAGGACTTTTTTGATAGGATGCGTAGCGGCATTTCTGCCGCTACGAGGTATTATGACATATAAAGAAGACATTCATACAATGGCGAAAAATATTGGGCAGCCGACCCAAGCAAACAGGAGAATACGCAGGATGTATCCAATGATGGTTCATGGAAATCATAGCAAAAAGGGCTTTACGCTCGTGGAAGTGATCGTTGTACTCGTGATTCTCGCGATTTTGGCGGCTATCATGATTCCCGCCATGACGGGATGGATTGATAAAGCCAACCAAAAGGCGGTTCTTGTGGAGGCCAGAACTGCGCTGTTGGCTTGTCAGACCGCAGCCTCAGAGATTTACGGAGAGACCGGGAAAACGCCAGATTCAGGGGAGATCGCCAATCGTGCCAAAGTTCTTCTTGATTATACGAAGAACGATCCGTTCTTACGGATTGCCATGGTCACAGCCGATGCGAAGGGGCAGATTAATCTTATGACTTTTGTAAAAGGTAAATATAATGTGACCTATGATGGAAAGAGCTGGACGATAAAACCATAAATGATAACCGGATACAAATCGCTGCATAGCGGTGCAAGCGCCGCTATGCAGCGAAAAAGGCAAAGCCTTTTACAGAAGGAACCCAACGCATGATTGTATTTCTCAAGGCCATCGCGTATCTGTTTATCTTTGTTGTGGGGACGTGTATCGGCAGCTTTCTCAACGTGCTTGCCTATCGCATCCCCAAGAAAATCGATTTTGTACGGGGGCGTTCGTTTTGTCCAACCTGCAAGCACACGCTTCTGGCTGGGGATCTTGTGCCGCTTTTTAGTTGGATGTTTCTGCGTGGAAGATGTCGCTATTGCGGAGCAGGGATATCCCCGCGCTATCCGCTGGTGGAGTGCGCGGCGGGGTTGCTTGCGGTGGGCGCAGTTGCTTGGTTTGGCATGACGGCGCAGGCGGTGCTTGCCGTTGCAGTGGGTTGTGTGCTGTTTACCGTTGCGCTCATCGATGCGGATACACAGGAGATTCCGGATGGACTGATTCTTGCGCTTGTTGTGCTGGCGGTGATTGATTATTGCATTACGCCGGAACTGGGGTTGCTTGCTCGACTCATTGGCCTTACCTGCGTCAGCGTACCGATGGGACTGATCAATTGCGTGATTCCAACGAGCTTTGGCGGTGGAGACCTCAAGCTTATGGCGGCGATGGGTCTCTTGCTTGGCTGGAAGATGACGCTTGTGGGGATGTTTTTTGCGTTGCTGCTTGGTGGCGGCTATGGCGTTTTTTTACTTGCTTGCAGGAGAATGGGACGGAAGGACCACTTTGCATTTGGGCCATTTCTAGCAGTCGGTTGTATGTGCGCATTATTTTTTGGGCATGAACTGTTGCTGCGGTATTTGATGATCTTTACCGGTTGAAACGATGACAATCATCTGGCGATGGTATATAGTGATCGGATACTGAGAAATTTGTCAGTAATGAGTTAGGAGACGGAAGCTTGCCTGTCTATCGCTACAAAGCGTCAAAGCTGGACGGAAAAATCGTTCATGGGGAAATGCAGGCGGCCAACCGGCCAGCCCTGCGAGAGCAGCTGCAATCGCAAAAGCTGTATCTCTCCTCCTGCGCAGAGCAGGAGACGGCGGCGCCCGGAGGGAAGCTGGATGCCCGTCTGCTATCAGAATTTTGTCGGGAGTTGGGCACTATGCTTGGCGCGGGCGTGCCGTTGGTACGCGCACTGAACATCATGTACAAGCGCGATATTTCGAAAAAGGCAAAAGACGTATATCAAAAACTATATCGTTCGCTCAAGCAGGGCAGTATGCTGTCCGAGGCGATGGAAGCGCAGCCTGGGGTCTTCCCGGAACTGCTAATCAGCATGTACCGCGCCAGCGAAGCCAGCGGCCAGATGGAACAGACGAGTGCCAAGATGGCGCAGCATTACGAAAAATCCTATCGACTCAAGAAAAAAGTACGTTCTGCCATGATCTATCCGTGCCTTTTGATGGGGGTTACGGTGGTCGTTCTGCTGGCGGTATTTTTGCTGATTCTGCCGCGATTTTTTCAGTTATTTGAGGATATGAATGCGGAGCTGCCGGGGATAACAAGCTTTATGCTCAATCTGAGCAAGGGACTTCAAAGCAACTGGCTGGTGCTCTTAATTGCGGTACTGGTTCTCGTCCTCGTTTTGCGGCTTGTTCTGCGTATTCCCAAGGTTCGACTGGCCCGGGATCGCATACGCCTGAAGACTCCAATGGTGGGTAAGCTGCTTAAGATTATTTACACCGCCCGCTTTGCGCGCACGCTTTCGAGCTGCTATGCCAGTGGAATTTCAATCATATCCGCACTCAGAAATGCCAGGGATACGATTGGCAACGACTATATATCCTCGCAGTTTACAGAATTGATTTCAGATGTGCGCAACGGCAAGTCGTTATCCGACGCCATCGGATGCGTGGACGGCTTTGACAGCAAGCTTGCCGCCAGCATTATGATTGGTGAAGAAACCGGAAAGCTTTATGAAATGTTGGAATCCACAGCAGATGCGTTTGATTATGATGCAGATATTGCGCTCAGCCAGCTTGTTGCCATTTTGGAGCCAGTCATGATTGTCATCATGGCGGTGATCATCGGCCTTGTGATTATCTCGGTCATGCTGCCGCTGACAACGTTATACAATGCCATCGGTATGAGTGCGTAAGGCGCTTGGAGGCGTTCAACGCCTCTTCCTGTAAAAAACTCACTTTCAGGGAAACGCGAGAAATAAATGGATTGATGAGGGGGAGTAGACCATGGAAACCTCGCTCTATATTGCAAACGAACGCATCACCGCCGTGGTGGGACACGCGGTCGACGGCCACGCGTGCATCAAACAATATGCATCGGTTCCGTTGGCCGCTGGATCGGTGCTTGGCGGCGTCATTACGGATGAAAAAGGACTTTCCGAAGCGCTGCTGCAGCTCAGGGAGGCGTTTCAGGGTGGGTGGAAGCGTGTCCGACTTGTCATTGGCGGCAATCAGATCAACGTCAAACGTGCGGTTGTGCCCAAGATCTCTCAAAAACAGCTCAAGGATTGGGTGGCAAACGAATTCTCGGACGTTGAGTTGGATGATGACGCACTGATTTGCGAGTATATGTTGCTGAGTGATCTCGGCAAGGACAAGGGGAACACCGCGCTGCTGTGCGCTGCTAAAGAGAGCTTGATTGCGTCTTATGTAGAGTTATTTGATACACTCGGAATCAAGATTGCTTGCATCAATACCACGCTGCCTGTGCTGCAAAAACTCGTGCGCTTCTTAGAAAAAAACCGGCAGGGAGCGTGCATTGTGCTGAGCATGGACGGCAATGCTTTGGATGCAACGCTCTTTGTGCGCGGGGAGTTTCGTTTCAATAATCGTGCAAGATTGATTGCAGCCCGGGGGACGGCGGAGAGTACGGCGGAGATTTCCCGCATGGTGTCCAGCATCATTCAGTTCAATCTGTCGGAACGCAGCGGCGAATCCATTACAAATGTATATGTGATTGGATGCCGACCGGAGGAAAACGACATGCTCCAGAACATCAGTACGGCGTATGACTTGCCCGCGGCTGTGCTAAAGGACAGCGGCCACGTGGTTACCGCGCCCGATAGCGCGTTTGCGCTGTCCGATTACGCGTATGCTGTTGCCAATCTTGGCGGGATGTGAGGTCAAAACGATGAAACAATGGCAAAATGACAGCATCAATTTCTACGAAGGCTATCGAAGACAGATCAAACGGCGGAAAAGCTCTGGGCAAAAACGCCAAGTGCTTGTATTTCTGCCACTGATGGTAATTGCCGGGTTGATGCTGATATCGGCGGGTGTTCTGCTTGTGAACAATATGTATAAGACCCAACGCATCTATCAAATTAGTGAGCGGATCAGTGCCATACAGTCCGATTATCTTGCGGCGCAAAGTCTCTCTTTGCAGTATGAAGAGTCGGTTGCCCTCAATGATCGTCTGGCCGTGGAGAATGCACAGTTCAACCTGCACCCGCTGCTAACCCGGGCGCTTTTTACGGATGTGCGCACGTGCGCGGGCAACATTTTTGAAATCAATCATTATTTCTATGACGAAGCAAACGGAACGCTTGTGATCGATGCAAACGCTGCATCGGTTAACGAGGTGCCAAAGCTTGTGGAGCGATTGCGCGGCACTGGCTTGTTCTCGTCGGTGCAGTACACCGGTTATACCAGCGACAGCACCCAGCGGTATTATTGTACTGTGGGCTGCACACTCCAAAATCAGGATACGATGGAATGAGGCGGGTAAGACGATGACAAAACTTTCCAAACGGGAAAAAATGCTGCTGTATATTCTTTGTGCTGTTGTAATCGTTGCAGGCATGGTTCTGTTGGTGATTCAACCCACGCTTGTGCGTGCCGGCGTGCTGGATGAAACGGTATTGGAACAGGAGATAACACAGAACCAGATGGAGCAGCTCATTGCAGAAAGTAGCCATATGCGGCAGGGGCTGGAGAAATCAAACGCAGGGATTGCTGAGCAGGCGACGCATTTTCTGCCCGTGATGACGAGTGACGAGTTGGATCGGTATATTACGGGACTTTTGCAGCAGAATGGCTTGGTTGCCCAGTCTTTGCAGATTTCCGAAGCAATTACCCACCAATCAGATGTAGAAGCGGATGTCGATGCGAATACGGATACAGGGAATGGCTCACCGGTGCTCACGTACCAAGTGAACGTATTGGCCTCCGGTACGGTATCTCAATTTGTAAATTTAACGGAGTATGTGGGCGCTGCTGACGGTATACGCATTGCAAAATTTACGCTCCATGACCAGAGTACGCCCCTACCTACGGCAACGCCGAAACCAACCAAAACACCAAGAGCAACCAGAACGCCGCGTGGCATGACGCCTACACCGCTACAGATCACAACACCTATACCGGTGAGCAATGAACCGGCCTACGAAGCAAACATCACCTTTGTGGTTGCCGAATATGACCGCGATTCGGGCCAAAACTGGGTGGCAGCGCGCGACACGGGAACAGGAATCGAAGAGACTGGCACGGTGGAATGAAAAAAATGAAGCTTCGTGCGGCAGGACGCAGGAAAGGAAGCGGCAGGGAATGAAAAACGTCCGCATTGGCGATGTGCTCAAGCAATATGGCTATGTGTCCGACGAACAGATTGCAGAGGCGCTTGCCCATCAAAAATCACATCCGGAGATGCGGCTTGGGGCCATCTTTTTGGCACTTGGGTACGTCACTGAGAAGCAGCTATTGGAAGCGCTGTCCGCACGCATGGAACTACCCATGCTGGATCTGACGACCGCTCGCATCGATTCGGCGGCGGTGGAACGCATACCACGTCAGATTGCGGATAAGTATTGTCTCATTGCGGTGTCGGAGAACGGCACCCATCTGATGGTGGCTATGGACGATCCGCTTGATTTTTATGCCATCGAGGACGTTCGTCAGATTACGCAGATGCTTGTGGACGTGGTGCTGGATCTTAAATCCAATATTGAGAATGCCATCGAGCTGTATTATTCCGAGATCAGCGCGAAGGACGCCGCGCGCCTTGCGAATGAATCCGTGGGGGTGGACACCTCAGTATTTGATGCGGAGGACGCAGGAATCGGCGATGATGCGCCGGTGGTACAGGTGCTCAACTCGCTTCTTGTGCGCGGGTATAGCGTCAACGCAAGCGACATCCATATTGAACCCTTTGAAAACAATATCGCCATCCGCATGCGTGTGGACGGCGTGATTACGGATTATGTGACCTTGTCTAAATCACTGCTTACATCCCTTGTGGCCCGTGTGAAAATTCTGAGCAATCTGGATATTGGGGAGCGGCGGTTGCCGCAGGACGGGCACTTTAAAACCATGGTCAGCGGTCTGGAGATGAACACCCGTGTGTCCATCATTCCCACGGTCTTTGGGGAAAAGGTGGTTATCCGCTTTCTTTCAACAAATGTAAAAATTGATCACGGTGCAACCTTTGGAATGACGTCGGAGGACTATACAAAACTGAATCGTGTGCTAGAATCGCCTCATGGCATCGTCTATATCACGGGACCAACGGGCAGCGGAAAGACTACAACGCTCTATCTGGTACTGGAGGCACTCTCGCGAAGGCTTGTCAATATTTCCACCATCGAAGATCCCGTGGAGCGGAACATTCCAAGAATCAATCAGGTGCAGGTCAACAATACGGCAGGGCTGACGTTTGAAACGGGGCTGCGCTCGTTGCTGCGGCAGGACCCCGATATCATCATGGTGGGAGAAACCCGTGATTCTGAGACAGCCGGGATTTCCATCCGCGCGGCCATCACGGGGCACCTGGTGCTCAGCACCCTGCATACCAACGATGCCATCTCATCCATCGTGCGCTTGCGGGATATGGGCGTGCCGAGCTATCTTGTGGCCAACTCACTGGTTGGACTGGTGGCCCAGCGACTCATGCGAAAGGTGTGCCCATACTGTGCGGTGGCGTATGAGCCTGGCACGGAGGAGATTGCCATTCTGGGCACAGCGGTCAAGACCCTCCACAAGGGAACTGGTTGTCACCAGTGCAATAACACTGGCTACAAAGGCCGAATCGCCGTGCATGAGATTGTGACGATCGATAAAACGCTTCGGCGTATGATCGTTGAGGATAGCTCTATGGATGAAATAATTGATTATATCAAAAAAACGCAGAACTTTATTTCTCTGCGGGACAGTGCGTTGGCACTGGTCGAAAGCGGTGTATCCACGGTGGCGGAATTTCAGAAGATTGCTTATTATGCCGATTAAGGAGAACACCACATGACGATTCCTGAGCTATTGACCTATGTTCGCAATCAGGACTGCTCCGATATTCATCTTTCAGAGGGGCTACATACGTCCATACGCCGCTATGGCTCACTTGTTCCGCTGGCTACGCCGCTGACGGACGCTGAGGTGCGTACGCTGATTCTTTCCTTCTGCTCGGAGGAACAAAGACGTCTGCTGGACGAGGGACACGATCTGGATTTTGCCTATGCTTTGCACGACAACGATCGTTATCGAGTTAACGTGTATCATCACCGCTTGGGACTGGCGGCGGCCATTCGTGTACTGCGGGGATCCATCCCGTCGCTAGAAACGCTGCAACTGCCACCGGTACTCAAGGAACTTGCCGCCAAACCGAACGGATTGATTCTGGTGACCGGTCCAACAGGTAGTGGAAAGTCCACTACCCTTGCGGCTATGATTGATTACATATCCAGAAATCGCGCGGCGCACATCATTACCGTTGAAGATCCTGTTGAATATGTGTTTGAGCAGAATCAGTCGCTGATCCATCAACGGGAGGTGGGGGAGACGGTGCATACCTTTGCGGGTGCGTTAAGAAGCGCACTGCGGGAAGACCCAGATGTGCTACTAGTTGGCGAGATGCGCGATTTTGAGACCATCTCTACCGCGGTTACCGCAGCGGAAACGGGTCATCTGGTCATCAGTACCCTGCATACCACTGGCGCATCCCAGACCATTGACCGCATTGTGGACACCTGCCCGCCACAGGCGCAGCAACAGATGCGTTCACAGCTCAGCATGATTTTGCGGGGCGTGATTACGCAGCAACTGTTGCCCCTTGCGAGCGGGGACGGACGGATTGCCGCTACCGAAATTCTGATTGGTACGGATGCTGCCTGTAACCTGATCCGTGAAAACAAGTGCTTTCAACTAACCACGGTTATGCAGTCCGGCTTGTCACAGGGGATGCATACCATGAACAGCAGTCTGAGCGCACTGCTGGAATCCGGCAGGATCACCCGGGAAACCGCCATGCAGGCGGCCATAAACAAAGCTGATTTTGTGCAGTATCTCCGTTAGTAGATACGCCAGGATCATACGGAAAGAAGCGACAATAAAATTGAAAAGGACGGAGCGGAACAAAGGATTTACCATGATTGAGATCATAACGGTACTTGTGATCCTGGTTTTGCTTGCCGCAATCTCCATTCCCAATGTGAAAAACTACATCGAACGCAGTGAGCAGTCCGCCCGCAATAATGTTGCGCGGACGCTTTTTCTGGTTGCGCAGACAGCGCTTACCCGGGCGGACAGCGCAGGGAAACACATTGCTGCGCCAATCATCGCGGATCTTTCGTGCATTCAGCCCAAGCTGAATGATACAGAGCTGGCTAAGCAGGGTAAACTGTGTTATCTTGCCCGCGCGCAGGGCGAGCAAACGGATGGTACGGTGCTGTATGGTTTGTTGGAACCTTATATGAGTGACAAAGCAGTGCTGAAAAATGCCATTCTCGTTGAGTTTAATCGGGAGACGGGCAAGGTGCTGTCCGTTTTTTACAGCGAAAAAATCAAAACCCTCGGTTACAGCGGCGGTTATAACGTATCCAACCGGGACGTGTCGTCGCTGGGAAAAGGGTTTGTTGGCTATTATGGTGTGGATTCTACAGGAGAAAAAATCAATGCACCAATCAGCGACCAGATCGATATCCGGCTCATGGATTACGGCGTTGATTCCGTTGTCGGGGGCATCAACCGCGGCGCATGCTATGGGCTGCTGACCGCGGAATGCACGCTACCGCCGTTGGATCAGCGTGGTTTTAAAGACCGGTATACGCTTACGCTGGAGCCGCAGAATGGGCTCGTGGAAAAAATTATGATTTCGGACGATCCTACTGCGGGCGCAGAGCTGAAGCTAGCGGATCTACTGAAGATTACATCGCTGGATAACGCGATGCAAAACCCGATAATGCGGGCGAATGGACGGCGGCTGGCGGTCTATACAGAGCGGAGGCTAACAAGCGATGTACTGGTGTTTGTGCTGGATTGTGTACAGTCCGCTGGAGCGTCAGAAAATTTAAGCATTCGAAAAACCTTTCCGGGCATTGGCTGCGGCTACCTGTATGCGGCATTTGCCATCAGCGATGGAGTGGATACCTATACAGTGGACGCCCCGAACTCCGTACATGCGTTGTTTTCCGCAAAGCCCGATCCCGATGTGGAACGTTATGAGATCAAATCTGTTCGGCATCTGAACAATATTCGTCATTACAACCTGCCCAATACGATTTATCAACAGATCCAACCGATTCAGATGGTGAATTATCAGGGAACAACGCTGAATTTTGCACCCCTTTGCAATCGCAATGATCGTGCGCCGGGCGTAACCACGGATGGATTCATGGGGAAATATGTCAATGATACCGCCGCAAGCATGACCGATACCAATGCCATTATCGATTTGCAGATTACGGATGCGGATAATGCAGGGCTATTTGATACGATTGCGCAGGGCGGTTCTGTTGTGGGCGTGCGTCTCGCCTATTCATCAGATCCCGGCCGGAACAGTGCCATTCGGGGCAAGCGATTTGCGGGCGGCATTGCGGCAATCAATAATGGTAGCATCTCGGATTGCACCGTGTTTGGCGGGGTCAAGAGCACCAGCCCATCAAGCGGCATTGCGGGCGGCATTGCGGGGCAGAACGATGGGAACATCGCTATGTGTTATGTTGCGTCGGATGTCAGCGGCGGCCAATTTGCGGGTGGCATCGCGGGGACATGCAGCGGTGTCATCGCCTATTGCGAGGTTGGCACGGCGGCCAGGATTACAAACGGTGTGCGGGGGCTCTTTGGAACCAATCCGTATTATGGTGCGCGTATGCGGACAAGCGACTGGGTCTATGCACCCAATGGCAATCCCTATGGATCCTCCAACAACACCTATATAATATCCAGTACGGACAGCGGCGGTGCGGCTGGTGGGATCGTGGGCAATATCGATACGGCCTTTCAAAGCGGCATTGTAGGCTGCGTCAACGCAGCGCAGGTCGAGGCATCCTCCGGTGGGGCATCCGGTGGGATTGCAGGGGTGATCGATCCGATTCTGGCGGGCAGTGCAATGAATGAACCGGCGGTGCTTGCCACCAGCTACAACGCTGGCGCGGTCTATGGCAGCGGCGCTGTGGGCGGTGCTGTGGGTCTGCTGCAAAACGGCAGGATTCAAACTTGTTACAATACGGGCTTCATCAATCGTACCATCGATGCGGGAAAAGATGCCATAACCATCGGGCTACGTACGTTTTGGGAACCCGGTACACCGCGCAATCTTGGAAACTCAATCAATACCACGGGCGGTATAGTTGGAAAAGGTGGCAGAAATACCGCAATAATCAATTGTTACAATATGCAGTTTTCCGGCGATGTGTATGGCGGTGCGTTTGGCGTTTTGGATCAGAAGGCGGTTGTAAAGAACTGTGCGTTTCTGGGCAATGTGCTTAACACGGTGCAGGAGTATCACGTCACCGGCAACAAGACCTCCATTCAAGGGTTGATTCGCGCGTCCTCGTCGGATTTACGCAACGCCGCAACGAAGCTCTTTGTGGACAATACTTTTTCCTATGGGAAAATTCCGGGTATCGGGTCGTTTCAATACGTCTTTCCCTATCTAAATAATGATAAAAATGGGTTCTGCGGCCTAGGCGCTAGTTTTCACCGTACGCCGTGGAATCGGCCCATCGAGGAATATGGTTCTGTAAAACTGATGCAGAGCAGCACCAACAGCAACGAAGTTACGCTAACATTTCGCTTATTAGAGCCGGGAGGCGGCACGCTCAAGCTGATTGCTGCGCCAATTAGCGGCAGCACCACGACCATCACCATTCCGATTTCGACGCAGATGCTCTTAGACCTGCAAGCCAATAAGCAGAAGGTGCTAATGGGTACCGATTCAAATGGTACACCGTACAGCTTTCAGTGCGCGGGTGCGGCGATTTCCAACAGCTCAAGCGACGGGAAGAATCAGCGGGAGATGGGTTATGCGTTCGTCTATACGCTTACGCTACATTGGACGGGCAGCAACGATGGAATGCCAGCCGGAACCAATACCATTGCGGCGGAGCTATGGGTGACGAATCACAAGTGTATCGATACCGATCAACTGAGCAAGACCCTTGTGGTGCCAGGCAGCGTCTGGCTGGGGAGTGGACAGTTGCCATATGAGGCTCAATCATTAGCGTTTTCATATATCAAGGTGAGCATGACGCCGCTGTCGCCCATGGTGCTTACGTTGAAATACGAAGATACTGCCATACCGGATCAAATGATCTCGATTGTGCAAAACGACATTAAAAACAGCGACCAATCACTAGCGGATGCGGTGAAAAATAATCATTGGGTGTCGTTGCTTGGCGGCACCGGAAAATACTATTATTATACCAGCGGAAATGACTTCTATATTGTGCTGTATAAAGACGCGGGCAATCCGAACCCGGATTTTCCGAGTGCATCAAACGGTCTTGTTGCAGGCGGCACGTTCCACGTGGAAGTGAAGCTGGGTGTCGACCCGAACACGACCTATACCACGGGCAATCAAAAGTTGAAGGTGCCGTAAGATGAGAAAAAACGTGCGGAGAACGAAACAAACCATCTGTGGCAACCGGGGCGAGAGCATGCTCATCGTGGTGGTGATGCTTATGGTGCTTTTGATTCTGGGGGTGTCGGTTTTGACGGCGGCAGGCTCCACAACGGCGGCTGCGTCTGCGCGCATTGCCGATCGACAGGTCTATTATTACGCCCGTTCGGTGCTGGATGTTGTGGACGAATCCCTCCGCCGGGACAATGGCGCGTTGGGGGTAGCCCTTGTCAAACAGGCGTTGGATGCGCTGATTGCAAGCGGGAAAAGCAGTGTCCGGCCGTACCATATACAGCTAGAAACCGATGATGTAACCACGGATGCGCCCATGAAAGGAATGACGATTGATCCGGTGACCATCGATTGCAGCGGCTGGGTGGAGACTGTAGCCGGCAAGGGCGGCACACTGACGAAAGCGTATGTTTCGTTGCGCTCAGTGCTACTGAGCGTGACGGTCAGCTATCAAGAGCAGACCTATACGATGCGCGTGCGGTATCGTTACAGCGGCAACGCACAACGCAAGACAATTTCTGATGAATGGAGTTATCAGGGCACATGGTCTATCGAGCAAGTCGGATGAACCCGAACCAAAAACAGAATAGGCAACCAACGCAGCGGGGTGAAACACTCGTGGAAACGATCGTCGCCTTCTTGGTGCTGTTGATTTTACTGACAACGGTGACCACCGCGGTCAGGGCGGCCATCGCGTTAAACAATCGTGCGATTGAGCGATCCACTCAACTGGAAGCCACCTGCGCGCAGATAGAATTGAACCAGGGCAGCGACGTCAATGCCGGCGCGTCTTACAAGCTGGTTTTGTCCTTTGGTACGTCAATGGGTATCAATCCCATTGAAATTCCCATATTGGTAAAAACAGCTGATCCGTTGAAGCTGCAATACTTCATCGGAAAATGAGGAACAGCATGCAAAAAAAGGGCTTCACGATGGTGGAACTGATCGTCTCTCTTGCACTTGCAGCCATATTGGGCATGTGTGTGGTTTCAATTGTCGCGCCCATTTACCGAATCTATCATCGTACCGTTGTACGGGCGGATGCGCAGATGGTCGCGGGCAATGTGCTGGACAGTATTCGGCAGGGCGTGATGAACGCAGGGAAGGTGGAAGCCACCAAGGACGGCGCGGGCGTGGATGTGGGCCGCGGCGTGTACAAAGCAGATGCGGGGTATCTGGTATTTGAGGGATCCCCCGTTTTTGATGCAAAATATTATAATGGTAGCAAAATTCAACTGAAGGCAACCCGACTAGGCAGCGACCTCGTACAGGTGGATGTGACGGTCAGCGGCAGCGAGGGGGCACGGTGCACGGTGGGCGGCATAGTTTCCCCGCTGCGCACCCTTTTCCTCGATGTGGATTACACAACGCCAGAGGGGATGTATGATGCGGCTTATGAACTGTACAAGAAATATATTGCCGGAACGAGCAAGCAACCCAATGAGTATTTATTTGATCTGCTCTATGATGCAATTCAGCAATTATACGGCGAATTCCCACAATATAGCATCTATCATATTCCGGAAGTTACGCCGCAGGCTCTGCAGGCATTTCTTAAATCCTGTGAAAACAAACCGGGGTATTATCAAATTAGAAATAAAATCAACATATTGCTTAAAGACGAGCTAAAGTTGGCGACGTATTATCAGAGTGGCCAAGGGAAGGTGGAAACCACCTTTTATCCGATCGTCTATCTGACCGATTCATCGAAAGCGCAGATAGAAAAGAATAAACACGGCACTACTTGGATGATCTATCTGGACGGGAAATGGTATGTGCCTAAGAATATCATTCAATATATGGGGAGCGCGATGCTTCCTAGCATAGGAAGCACTTGTGCCACGGAGGCGGATCTCAGGATTTATCTGACCAAGCCGGATAGCCTTTGGCAACCGATTGGAGAGATGCTAAAACCTGTGAATCCTTGATAAGAACGGGAATTGTCGGCAATGGACAATGGAAATAATTGAATTGGTATGATATACTAATAAAAATTTTGATGGGAAGAATGGTTATATGATGCTCAAGCTTGCACAAGTACAAAAAGATCCCGCGGCCTGCGTTGGTGAAATCACCGTTTGCGGCTGGGTGCGCACCGTACGTGAAGGAAAGAACCTTGGCTTTGTCGCGCTGACGGACGGAAGCTGTTTTCAAACAGCGCAGATTGTCTATGAACGTGACGAACGCAATCTGGGCGAAGGCCTGACCACCGGCTGTGCCATCTGTGTGCAGGGGAAGCTGGTGCTGACGGAGGACGCGCCGCAGCCCTTTGAGATCCATGCCGATGCCATCGTGATCGAGGGAACTTGTCCGAGTGATTATCCGCTGCAAAAAAAGCACCATACGCTGGAATATCTGCGAACGATCCAGTATTTGCGTCCCCGGACGAATGTTTTTCAGGCGACGTTTCGTGTGCGTTCGGTGGTCGCGGCGGCGATCCATGAGTTCTTTCAGCAGCGTGGGTTTGTCTATGTCCAAACGCCGATTCTAACCAGCAACGACTGTGAAGGTGCGGGTGAGATGTTTCAGGTGACGACCCTGCCCGTCAACGAGCCGCCGAGAGATGCAGACGGCGATGTTGATTACACCCAGGATTTCTTCGGTAAACCGGTCAACTTGACCGTGTCCGGTCAACTATATGGCGAGGCCTTTGCTATGGCGTTTCGGGATATCTATACCTTTGGGCCGACCTTCCGGGCGGAAAATAGCTTTACCGCCCGCCATGCGGCAGAGTTTTGGATGATCGAACCGGAGATGGCCTTCTGTGATCTGTCCGATGATCTTGATGTGGCAGAGGCCATGATCAAATATATAATCACAGCAGTGCTGGATCGCTGCCCCGCGGAGATGGAGTTTTTCAACCAGCGCATCGACACGACACTGCTTGAGCGGCTGAATAATGTTGTCTCCAGTGAATTTATCAGGATGAGCTACACCAAGGCTGTGGAACAGTTGCAAGCTTCCGGCGCAGAATTTAAATACCCAGTCGAGTGGGGACTGGAACTGCAAACCGAGCATGAGCGTTACCTGACCGAGCAGGTTTATCATTGTCCTGTGTTTGTCACGGATTATCCAAAGGGTGTCAAAGCGTTCTATATGCGCGTCAACGATGACAACAAGACCGTTGCCGCGGCCGACTGTCTCGTTCCCGGCGTTGGGGAGATCATTGGTGGCAGCCAACGTGAAGAGCGACTAGCAGTGCTGGAGCAGCGCATTCAAGAGCTAGGGATGGATGCCTCACAGTACGACTGGTATCTGTCCCTGCGCAAGTATGGCGGTGTAAAACATGCGGGGTTCGGCTTGGGCTTCGATCGCATGGTCATGTACGTAACCGGCATGCAGAACATCCGTGACGTGCTGCCATTCCCAAGAACAACCGGCAGTTTGGAAATGTAGCGAAAATTATTTTCGGAACAACAAAATAATCTTAAAAAACAGAAAGAGCCGCCCCCATACGATTCTAACAAATCGTGGAAGGGTAGCTCTTTTTATGGCAAACGAAACGTGTGTAGGATGGTCGGCCTAACGGCGGGGCGGTCGCACGGGTGCCTGTCCCATGCGTTTGGCTCTTGCTGCAGCAACGGCCTTTTCATACTGCATCTTTTGATAATGTCGGTATTGCAGCACGCAGAGGATTGCAAGCGCCAATGCGGACAGACAAAAAAGCAGCAGAAAAATATTGGTGATTCCACTGGACAGGAACTGCATCTTTGGATTTACGGTATTGATCACCCAAAGTGTGAGAAAAACGCCTACGAATACAATGTTGGTATGGGCCAAAATGTTCTGTATCTTGCGCATGGACTGCACTTCCTCCCGTTGACGGTTCAAATTCGTCAAGTCATTTGTAATAGCGGCGCTGCGGTTCTTTCGAAATTGGCAGAAGCAGCATTAAGCGCCAAAGTAGATGATATCGCTGATGATGCGCCCGTCCTTATAGGGTTTGCTAATGACAGCACCATCATAGATCATGGCTGCGGTTTGACCGCCGTCAAGATTATAGGCATCCTTGCAGCCCAACTCGACAAAGAGATTGCTCAACTGCACCACCGACATACCACGGGAATAGTCGCCTTGGCGGCCGTCCACAACCACAAGACAATAGTGCCCCGGTTCGTAGTAACCGATGGCTGCACGCGGATCACGGTTGTTGATGACGCTTTGCAGATTTTCAGATGCGCCATCGTAGGAGACCGGTCGCTGACCGCCATCGAGTAGCTTTGGCCCAAATGACCAGGATTGATATGCGCCGCGGCCAATGGCATCCTGCAACTTGAACTGATCGCGATAATAGGTTTCCATGACGCCGTCCGCATAGAGAATGCAGATGTCCTCACTGATGCTGTCGCGAAACAGGTCGCCGTTACGAATGATGAGTCCGCTGCTGCGCGCGCTGCAATAATCGCCGGTGATGGCAAGTTTGGCAGAGTTGCTATTGGCAATTTCCAGCGGCATTTTGTACTTAGCAGAGCCGCGTTCAAACTGACCCGTGGCAAAGGCAGTATGAAACTGCTGGATATTTCGAATCCAGACATCGGCTACAAAATAGGTTGCCTCATCCTTTTTGTTCTGAGTGACGGCAATGCGAATGTCGTCTGTTTGATAACTGTACAGTGCGCCTACACCGGTATCACTGGTGGGAAATGTCGCAGAAAAATCACCGACCGGTCCGGCTTGTACCGGTGTGTCCGTGGATTCCGGCTGGTCGGAGGAGGGATTTTCTCCCGGCTGAGGCGATTCCGGCTGTCCATCCGTGGGCGGGGGGGCCGCGGTAAGATCATCCGTGGGGGACAGGGAGGACGAACTGTCTCCAAATACAATGTGCTGCTTCGGACCGGTTGCCTTGACCGGACGAACATGGTGAAAATAGGCAAAGATCACCAGCGCGACGCCGATTAGCAGCACATCCATGAAAACAATTAAGATCCCCGGCATTGGTTTTTTCTGCCGCATCCAAAACTCCTTCAAATTACACATACTGTAATCAGTATATGTATAAAATCAAACAATCATACGCGCTAAGCACGCATGCCAGCTATTATAAGCCCGCATTACCAGACACGCAAGGAAAGGCAAACAAATAATACAACAATTTTACATTGCTTTCATCAAAACTCGATGCCCCTGTGCGATAGAATGGTTGTGGTCTTCATCAAAACTCGATGTTGTGCGCTTAGATATCCGTTGTCTTCATAGAACTTGATGCTGGGCGATTTGATGTCCATTGCTTTCATCAAAACTCGATGCCCCTGCGTGCTTGGATACCTATTGTATACGGATGCCGTATTAACTTCATCTCCGTAATATAATCCGCTCGTTCCAGCATGTGCGCCGAAGGGTCGCGCCCCGTCAGCACCAGCTCCGGCATATCTGCCGCGTCCACGAGCGCATCCACTGCATCACGGTCGATCAAATTGAGCGCATAGGCGGAAGCAATCTCGTCCAGCACCAACAGCGTACAGCGACCACTTCTACATGCCGTAGACGCTTTGGCTAGGTTTTCATTGTGGGCGGCGGTGACCAACATACGCTCCTGATCCGTCATGGCAAAGGAGAAGCCATGTCGGCAGGTGTTGCGCAGCACGGTGATGGCTTCGAGCTGATCAAAGACATGCAGTTCCCCCGTATCCATACACTTCATAAACTGCACAAACAGCACCCGTCCGCCACTTCCGGCATGACGGACGGCCAAGCCGATTGCTGCGGTTGTTTTGCCCTTGCCATCGCCCATATAAACATGAATCATAGGTTTGTCTCCCATGGGATTCCCCGTTGGTAGCGTAGCGCAGGATGCAACGCTTTGCGTAGTGCGGACAGATCGACCAACCGCCGGCGCGAAAGGGGAGAATCCAAGTTGTTATTTATCGATAGTATAGCATACTATGGCTGAAAAAGAGCGGGGAGGACGATTGTCCAACCCGCTCAGATCGTAAACGCATGAAGTCCGTTGTGAATTAGTCCTCAAGACCCTTCTGCCGCTTCTTGTTCTTTTCTTCCAGCTTTTTGAGCAGTTTGGCGGGTTCCTTGACCTTGGCCAGGAAGATCATCGCCGCTATGATATACGGCTTGAAGGAGGCCTGCTTATAGAGCGGGTCACGATAACGGTCGAATACGCTTGCAGAAACCTCGCCGGCTTCGCAGGACACATCCGTGATATCAGCGGGGAGGCAGTGCAGATACAGCGCTTTACCGCCCTTGGTCAGCTGCATCATTTCCTCGGTGCATTCCCAATCCTTATGCTCTGCATTTTGAGCAAGCAACTGTTTCTCTAACGTTTTAATGCCATCAAAATCGGCTTTGCCGTATCGCTCTGTGCGCTCCTGCATGGCTTTAAAGGGAGCCCAGCTCTTCGGGTAAACGATGTCTGCATCCCGGAAAGCTTCCTTCATATCGTTGGTAATGGTGAAGCTGCCGCCGTTTTCAGCAGACTGCTTCCGGGCAACCTCCACGACTTCGTCCATCACTTCGTAGCCCTCTGGATAAGCGAGGGATACATCCATGCCAAAACGCGTCATCAGTCCAATTACACCCTGCGGAACGGACAGCGGCTTGCCATAGCTGGGGGAATATGCCCAAGTCATAGCAACTTTCTTGCCTTTAAGGTTCTCAATGCCGCCGAATTCATGAATGATGTGCAGCATGTCCGCCATGCATTGAGTGGGGTGATCGATGTCGCACTGCAGGTTTACGAGGGTTGGCTTCTGTTCCAGCACGCCGTCTTCGTGCCCTTTGGTTACCGCATCCACAACATTGTGCATGTAGGTGTTGCCCTTGCCGATGTACATGTCGTCGCGAATGCCAATGACGTCACCCATGAAGCTGATCATGTTGGCGGTTTCGCGGACGGTTTCGCCGTGAGCAATCTGACTTTTGCCCTCGTCCAGATCCTGCACTTCGAGGCCAAGCAGGTTGCAGGCAGATGCAAAAGAGAAGCGCGTGCGGGTACTGTTGTCGCGGAAGAGGGAGATTCCAAGGCCGCTGTCAAAGATTTTTGTGGAAACATTATGCTCACGCAGATGGCGCAGCGCGTCGGCCACGGTAAATACTGCATCCAATTCGTCGCGCGTCTTTTCCCAAGTCAGGAAAAAATCGCCTTCGTACATCTTCGAAAAGTTCAGCTTTTCGAGAATTTGGGTATAGTGCGTTACATTGCTCTTGCTCATAAAATTCCTCCGGTTATAATGATCATTACTGAATTTTGTTATTGGTTTTGCCTGCGCGGAACTGGCAAACATCTGCGTCCCCCTTGCCCTTATAAAGGGAGGGGACCAATGCATAGACGGCTGCGCAGGTGACGAGATCCTGCTTCCAGATGATCTCATTGGGCGCATGAGCCTGAGACTCCGCGCCGGGGCCGAAGCCAACACAAGGGATTCCGTAACGGCCTTGGATGGATACGCCATTGGTGGAGAAGGTCCATTTGTCGATCAGCGGCCGCTCACGCTTGACCATCGCGTCAGGCGTGCCGATCCGCTTTTCACCGTAGAGCGTCTTATATGCATCTGCGATGGCCTGCACGTGAGGTGCAGTCTCTTTGTTGATCCAGGTTGGGAAGTAGCATTCCGTCTTATAGGTTAATCCCGTCCACGCGGGGCGGTCGTACATATACATGCTTACCTTGGCACCATGCTTTTTGCAGGCCGGCAAATCTTCGATTTCCTTGATGCAGGAATCCCAGGTTTCTCCGGCGGTCATGCGGCGGTCGAGGGAGATTGAGCAGGAATCCGCAACTGCGCAACGGGATGGCGAGGTGAAGAAAATCTGGGAGGTGGTAACGGTGCCGCGACCCAGGAAACGCGCGTCTTCATAATGCTCGGGGTTGAACTTGGGATCGAGCATCTTGACGAGACCCTTAATTTGCGTTTCCTCAGAGGTGCCGTTTTCATTGAGGGATTCAACCTCCTTGAGAATGTCTGCCATCTTATAGATTGCATTTTCTCCGCGCTCGGGTGCGCTGCCGTGGCAGGAGATGCCCTTGACGTCTACACGTATTTCCATGCGTCCGCGATGACCGCGGTAGATACCGCCGTCGGTCGGTTCCGTGGACACAACAAATTCAGGCTTGATGCCATCTTCGTTGTGAATATACTGCCAGCAGAGCCCGTCGCAGTCCTCTTCCTGCACCGTTGCCGTTACAAGAATCTTGTATCCGGCGGGAATCAAGCCAAGATCTTTCATGATCTTGGCGCCGTAGACAGCGGAGACAACGCCGCCTTCCTGATCCGAACCGCCACGGCCATAGATGACATCCTCGGTTTCATAACCCTTGTAGGGATCTTTTTCCCAGTTGGCGCTGTTGCCAATGCCGACGGTGTCGATATGCCCATCGAAAGCAATGATCTTATCACCGATACCCATCCATCCTAAGGCATTGCCCTCGGGATCGATTTCGGCTTTGTCAAAGCCCAACGCCTCCATCTCCGCAATTGTGCGGCGGATGACGCCTTCCTCTTCGCAGCTTTCGCTGGGGATTGCAATCAGGTCGCGCAGGAACTTGGTCATTTGTGGGAGATACGTTTGTGATGCTTGTTTGACGGCTTCGAAATCCATGGTCACCGATTCCTTTCTCATTCTGAAATTCGTGTTATTCATCTTTTTTTGCGTCGATGTAAGAGTAGAGCGTGTATTTGCTGATGCCAAAGTATTTTGACACCTTGTCGCCTGACTTGGTTACAAGAAAAGCGCCCGCACGATTGAGAAACTGGATGGCTTCAATTTTATCGTCCTTGCTCATCATGGCTATCGGTTTCCCAACGATGGCCACACTCTGTTCGATGAGATCGTCGAGCAGATCATTGACGTTCAGCGGAATACGTTCCGGGGATTCCGGCGCGGTCTTGTGGTTGAGCAGAGAGTCAATGGCACGCTCAGCCATTAAGAACTCTGTAATGTCATAATTGATTGCAAGAATACCTTCCGCTTCACCGTCTTGGTTCTTAATATAAACGGTGCTGGATTTGAGGATTCGGCCATCACGAGTCTTTGTGAGATAGCCAAGTTCATCGGTGAGCGTTCCGCACTTGCGCTGCTGCAGCGCCTCGAGTACGATGCGTGAAGCACCGTCTCCGGTCTGACGGTGGGAAACCTGTCCGTTTTCAATTGCAACGATGGTATGCTCGGTGTCCTTGACGTTTAGGTCGTGGATGACCACCTCGCTGTTGACACCGAACTGGGTTGTAATGGCTGCAGCCAACCGCTGAAGAAACTCAAGATCCATTGCCATTGCTCCTTTTTCTCACTCGATATAAATATAGCAGAATCATGCCGAAATGCAAGTAGTTTTAATAAATATTTTCTTTGAGCCTAAATCATTTTCTGATTCTGCGCATGAAACGATCTAATAGAGTATAGCATATTGCAGTTGAACATTTCAAAGAAATGGGATAGAATACATATATTAAGCTAGAAAAGGTGGACTGGACACATGGAAGAAGAACGGGATATCGTCACATTTTCCGATGATGAAGGCAATGAATTCGAACTGGAAGTAATCGATTACTTTGATCATGAAGAACAGGAATACGCGGTTCTAATTGACCCGACTGCCGCCGAATGCGAGGATGAATCCTGCGAGACCGAAGTGTATATCATGAAAGTCGTTGTCGATGGCGAATATGAAGAATTCCTCCCGGCCGACGAAGATAAGATGGAGGCGCTTTCTGCAATTGTTGAACAGCGCTTTGAAACCATGGACGACGAATGCGAATGTGAGTGCGACGACTGCCATGATTGCGGCGGAGAGCATGAGCAAGCCCATTCCTGCGACTGCGGCTGCGGCTGCGACAAGTAAACAAAAAAATGGAATAATACAAAATTGAGGGAGCCGCGCATTTGTTGTGCGGCTTCTTGTCGTACAGCAACGGCAGGAAGCGCAAAAGCAGAGGGCATGCTCATGAAAAAGCTTGTGCGCTATTATAAATGATTGAACGTGCTAAGCTTGACGATTTTCTCAACCAACATTTTCAGAAACATATGCAATGGCCTCTACGCCGCGAAAATGCGTAAATCGTTTTCATGAATATGCCCTGAAGGGTGGAGGGAAACGGTTGACGCAAACGGGAATAAATGATATATTTCTGTCGACGTTTCAATGCGGCGATTTGGCGGCGTAAGAAAAAGGACAAGCAAATATTTTCAGCAGCGCAGGGGGAGGCTACTTATTTTATGATCAGAAAAAAAACAGCCGACAAATCGGAAAAAATCGCTCGCATCATTTATCTCAGCGTATTATTTAGCTTCATCATCCCCATCGTATTTTTGATTCTCAGGATCATTATGTCGGACAGCGTTCCTGCAGAATCGGCAGACGTTCGTTCCAAGGCGGACTATTTGCTGATGTTGCTCGAATGCGTGTTGGGGGTTGTGGTCATACATTTGCCATCGTTCTTGCAAAAACGGTTTAAATTCGAATTGCCAACGGCGCTTTACCTGATGTATATTTTGTTTTTATACTGCGCAATTTTCCTCGGCGAGGTGCGCGACTTTTACTATTTGGTACCTCATTGGGATACGATTCTGCATACGTTCAGCAGCGTCATGGCCGGTGCCTTTGGGTTCATTGTCGTGGCAACGCTCAGCCGGGACGAACATACGGCAATCAGCCTACCGCCCCTCTTTGTAGCTTTATTCGCTTTCTGCTTTGCATCGACGATCGGCACGCTGTGGGAGATCTATGAGTTTTCATTTGACGCAATTCTAGGTCTCAACATGCAGAAATTCCGTCTTGCGGATGGTACGCTGTTGATTGGGCACGCGGCGCTGGGTGATACGATGAAGGATATCATCGTAGATGTGCTCGGTGCGCTGGGTGCGTCCATTGCCGGCTTTTTCTCCCTCAGAAACAACCGCGGCTGGGCTTCTGATATGATTACCCAGTATTGCAATAAGCCTGTAAAAGCCAAGGGCTGACGGGTTGACAACAAAAACATCATAAAATTGTACATAGAAGGCTCTGCAGTGCAAAATTTCCTGTATCCCAAGGATTCAACCGTATTACATTCGGACGGTTTGCAACACGTTGGGGTGGAACCAAGATACTGCGGAGCCTTTATGATTTATCAAACCAAATCGTGAGCGAAGAGGATGTGGCTCATCCTGCATCATCCTGCGGCACCCGTATTAAAACATCCGGTGTTGGCATTGGTGCGGCGTCGACCGCAGCGGATTCCGGCGAAAGAGCGGCGTTCGTAGGGGGTGCGGCAGAAACGGATAGGGCGAGCGCTTCCTCGGTGGTCCGAACGCCTTGGGGCAAATCATCAATATAGGAATAAATTTTACGCAGGCCAACCTCCGAATCTATGTGCTTATTATAATCATTTTCGGAGAGCATAAAGTGCATGGCGTCACAAGCCGTTTCGTAGTAATAGCCCCATTGAAAACCCGCACGGTAAAAAGCAAGCTCGTACAGCAGATAGTTCAGCAGCGTTTTCGGCACGCGGTTAAAATAAGCCTTATAGGTTCCGGTATAGAAAAAATCATAGTATTGCTGCCCCTGATCATTCACCTTGATTCCTCGATATTCAAGGCAGCTTTTCACTTCGTTACCAATCAGCTCATGGTTTGTGATAATGTTAAAATTCGGGTACATATGGTCGTTAACATCCGCTGCGGTGCCAAGCGTGTGGTGGCTGACATACTCCATATTAGACTGAAATCGGGGAACATAAGGACTGCAGTTCTGCATAATATTTTTAAGCGGAATCACTTTTCCCTCGCGGATCTCGCCGTTTTGTCGTTGCACGGAAATGCAGATATAAGTGTTTTCGATATATTCATTCGCCTTTTCGAAATAAGGTGCCGCCATGACGTGGACTCGGCCAAGACTGGTCTCCACCAAGTTGGCTTCCCGCCAAGTGGTCTGCGTGGAGAGATTGCGCGCGTTGCGAAACGAATAGGTAAACATGAATTTCGATGTGTCACCGTGAAAGAACGAGAGCGCCTCGGAATAGTTATCATCAAACTTATTTTGGGTTAACTGATACGGGAACACTCGCTCCACCTTCACGTCGACGGTGTATAGCGTAATCGGTTTGCTCTGCGCGCTCGTGGCGGCCGACAGCGTAAAGGTATAGCGTCCCGCGGAGAGACCGGAAACATCGATGAGGCGGTCAAGGGAGTTCCCTTCGAGCGGCTCAAAATTGGAGACAAGGGAATAGGCGCGTACATTGGCGGCAGGATCAAATGTCACCATTGCGAAAACACCTTTTCCGTCGCCCCTGGGCGCAAATTCGGCTGCGACAGAAAGCAACGGACTGTCAGTATAGATGGTGCCGTGCAGATTGTAGTCCAAATCTTTCTGCAAGATTTCGTCCTTAACGGGCATCGGTACTTCGAAGCATTCTTTCAATCGAATGCCGGTGCGACCGATGGGCACAGCATCGTCCGTGCGGCCGACAACGCTGCGTAGCATTGCAGTAACAGTCTTATTCAGCTTGTGGACTTTTGGCGCGTGTCCGTAGCATGTTTCCCAGTGTGCAAACGCACTGCTCAGACTGCCGCCCCGGTACAATACGGCGGCGTTGGCTGCGCTTGCCTGCTCTAGGATGCCTTCGATGGGCTGTAGAGCGGGTGCAGGAGTTTCGGCGGCTACGTTTGCCTGCTCACCCTCTTCCATGCCCTGATCTGCCGCAAAGCTGGCATAAAATACACTCGTCAATAAGACGAGTGTAAGAAACATCAATAAAAAAATACGTTTATTTGACATCATAGACCCTCCGTGCCGCCATGATAGCATAGAACATGGAAGAAATGGTAGTATTTTTTGACAAAATACTACTTTTATCGGTAAAAGGTATTGCCGCCGATGAATTCACGAAGGATGCTGGTGGGTGGAATTTCATCCTCCACGTTCGCTTCCACAAAATAGTTCAAAAACTTCACGATGGCGTGAACTTCATCATAGTAGGGGCTTTCGGGCTGCACAGCGGTCAGCAACGGGAAAATATGTTTTTTCAGCACGGCAGGTTCATACACAAGCGTCGTGTTGAAAATGGCGTCAGCCGTTTCCTGAAAGGGAAAGATCCAGCGATCTTCGCCGCGGCGCACGCTGTCCCACATGGAGAGCGTTTTTTCGATGGAAGCGCCGCGCGTTTCATAATCGCGCACCATGCGCCGAAGCTGACGGATCTGCGTTGTGGGAATCCGGTTGTGGTCATCCAGATTCAACGTGGTCAACGCGGAGACATACAGCCGGAAGATCAGCTTATGGTCAACGGAATCCGGCATGAGCATCGGGTTGAGACCGTGCAATCCTTCAATCACCAGAGGGGTGTCTTCGTCAATTTTCAGGATGTGACCATCCATCACGCGCTTTTGTTTCATAAAATCAAAGCGTGGAATCTCTACCTCCTCACCATTGATGAGCCGTGTCAGATGATCACGGAACATGTCGGTGTCAATTGTGTTGATGTGTTCGAGATCAATTTCGCCCGTTTCGTCGGGTCGAATTTGATCTCGATCGATGTAATAATCATCCAGAGAGAGGAGTACGGGACTCTTGCCATGTACGCGCAGCTGCGTGCAGAGACGGTTGGCGCTGGTGGTTTTGCCGGAGCTGGACGGCCCGGCAATCAACACTGCGCGTGTGCCGCGATGGATGATTTCATCGGCCAGCGAGGCAAAGCGCTTTTCATGTAGCGCCTCGTTGACACGGATCAGTGTGCGGACGTTGCCGGAGAGAACCATGTCGTTCAGATCGGCCACGGTGTTACAATGCATGAGCTTGGCCCATTCTTCACTTTCGCTGAATACAGCGGTTAGGCGCGGCATATGGATGGCTTTGGCTGGCACATTGGGGTTCTCGTCACTCGGGCGGATGAGAAATAATCCGGGCGACTCGGCCTGAAGATCAAAGGTGGAAACGTAACCTGTGGAGGGCGCCATTTCTCCGTAAAAATAGTCCACATAATCCTCGTGACGATAGACATCAAAATAGGTGAACTGCCGCCACTCAAGCAGCCGAACCTTATCCGTTTGCCCATCGAAGGTAAAGAAATCAACTGCATCGTCGATGTCGAGGCGCTTTCGTTCGAGCATATAGTTCGCATCTACAATCATCTGCATCTGTTTTTTGATGCGTGCGATATCGGCTTGCTGAAGTTGGACGCTTGCATCGAGCTTTGCATATAGGCCGGCGCCGACAGCATAGCAGATATGCACGCGTGTCTGGGGAAACAGGTTGCGCATGGCAAGCAGAAACACAAATAGCATTGATCGCTCATATACGCGGCGCCCGCGGGCACTGTCGTAACGCAGCAGTGTAACTTTTCCGTTGGCAGCGCGCATAGCGCGGCGTAATGTAACCCGCTGGGTCGGTTTTGCGTTTTGTTCGCGCACGGGAATATAGTTGAGCGTAAAAGTTTCGCCGGCGATATTCGCAGCAAGCGGACGGGTACGCAGATCTGCGGTATCCAACCCGAGCTTTTGAATCAGATCCAATAGAGATTCGCCACTCTGGGCCGCAATCTCTTGTCCATCAATGGTCAATTGCATACGGGATAAACCTCCTGAAAATAAGGATCTTGAGATGATTGTCCCGGGCTGACTCGTCGTCATCCGGGCTTGGATAGCATATCGTGAGATGGCCCATGTCTGCGCGGAAATATCATAGCGTGTGGCTCACGGCGCGCAGGTTACAGCGATTTTTGATATTCTGTAGCTTGCTGGTCCATAACAGTGCGAATATCGAGACCGTTTCGGTATGCCTTCTCCCATTCGATGGTTTTTTGAATGGCGGTGCGGATGTTCCAGACCGGCTGCCACCCCAAGGCATCGCGAATTTTGGTGCAATCAAGGCGCACCGTGCTGCCCTCGCAAGGGCCATCATCCGGACGAGCCAACCAGCTTGCATCGTTCCCCCAAGCTTCACAAAAAAAAGTGGTCAGTTCGCCAGTTTCCATGATATCTTCCCGATTTGGCCCAATGTTGTAACCGCCGGCAATCGCCCCGGTTTCATACTGCCGCATAGCAATGAGCAAATATGCAAACAGCGGTTCCAACACATGCTGATAGGGACTTACGGCGCGCGGACTGCGCACAAGAATCGGTGTGTGCTTCTCTGCAGCGCGGATGTAATCGGGCAGTATGCGGTCTTTTGCGAAATCACCGCCGCCGATAACGCTACCGGTGCGAGCAGTGGAAATTGCCACGCGTCCATCGTTGAAAAAAGCATTTTGATAGCAGGCAGTAACTAACTCTGCACAGGATTTGCTGTTGCTGTAAGGATCGTAGCCGCAGAGCGGATCGTTTTCCACATATCCGCGGCTCGATTCAAAATGCTGATACACCTTGTCGGTGGTCACGTTGACGAAGGAACGGACGGAATCACTCTGGCGGATGCACTCCAATACCTGAACGGTACCAATGACGTTTGTTTCGTAGGTGTAGGCAGGCGCTTGATAGGAATCCCGCACAAGCGGCTGGGCGGCGAGGTGAAATACAATCTCCGGCTGCGCGCCAGAAAAAGCTGCCGCCAGATGATCGGAATCCCGTACGTCTCCGGTGACGGAGGTCATTCCTTCGCCTACCCGGGCTATTTCATATAAGCTTGGCGATGTGGGGGGTAGCAGGGCGTATCCCGTCACATGTGCCCCAAACCCTTTGAGCAGATGCGTAAGCCAGGCACCCATAAAACCGGTGTGTCCCGTGATCAAAACATACTTACCATTGTAAAACTCCGTGAGTGTCATCTATCCATTCCTCCAAGGCGCGTCTTCGCTTTCCCATCTCACCCGGAGTTGGGCGCGGTCGCACTACGTGTCCCTGGCTTTTTTTTAAAAAAGCCTCTTGTCTGCCGATATCGACCAGGTTAACAGGGACGTTTGTCTAAAAAACGCATTGTCGTCTACCGTAACGGCAAAGGCATCGGACGGCCGTGATCATCAAGCGGTTGCTGATGGTCATCGAACCCGTTATCCCGTACAGAACTTTCTTGTCAACGCGAGCACCAGCTTTGTATCGGAGTGGTTAACTTCAATGCCGGTGGCTCCTAAAACATTACAATATGCTTGTATGAACCTATTTAGTATATACGAAATGACAGTCTTTAGCAAATAGGATCGTTTGCAGAAATGACGTTATCCCTGCCAAATCATTGTGGACACAAAAAAAGACGCCGCCGGCATTGCTGTCGGCGACGTTCGCTTGTGAAAATAGGCCTTCGAATTGTTCGAAATCGCAGCTCTTATCCGATCTATCCAGACTTCGGCGGATTCATTTGCAGATTGGACCAACCTATCTAAGCGGTGCTCCTGCGCGGGTTGCTGTCGGCAGCAAAGATTGCTTGGGGGCATCGGGTTTTTGCTGTCGCGCAAGGAGCAGCGCATTTTGTACCGCGAACCAAAACGGTGTTTGCGGCATAGATATCAATGCTTATCGGATATCAGCGGCATTCGCACGCTGGCGGAGAACAGGTCGCCGTCGATGCTCAGCAGCAGTATACCGTGTTGCAACACGGTCAAATCCCGGGCGATGGTCAGACCTAATCCGCTACCTTCGGATGCGCGGGCGGCATCGCCGCGTACAAATCGCTCCTGAAGCTCGTCTGCTGAAATATTGAGCGCTTCATGGGAGACATTCTTAAAGGTGACGCTCACCGTTTCACCGTTGGCGGAAATATCGATGTAGATCCGCGTTCCTGGCATGGCGTATTTGGCCGCGTTGCCAAGAAGGTTGTCAAACACCCGCCAGATCAGCCGACCATCGGCCAAAATATGCACCGGTTCGTCCGGCAGGTTCATTATCGGTGTCAGGTTTGCTGCGGCGAACTTCACGGTATATTCGGCAAGGCTCTGGTTGAGCAGCTCCTGCAGGTTTGTGGAAACCAGATTGACCGGCATTGCGCCGCTGCTGGCCTTGCTGGCCTCCACCAGATCCTCCGTCAGTTTTTTGAGTTTCTGTGCCTGACGATCCAATACCGCCACATATTCAGCCGCTTGGCTGCTGAGGGGCTCCTCTTTCTTCAGAAGATCCACATAGTTTACGATGGAAGTGAGCGGTGTTTTTAAATCATGAGAAACATTGGTAATCAAATCGGTTTTCATGCGTTCGCTCTTTAAACGTTCCTCGATGGCACGGCTCATGCCGGACTGAATACTGTTGAGATTCTCCGCATGGCGTTTGAATTCCCAGTACATTTTTGCTGTGTTGATCCGGTGCGCAGTATCGCCCGCAGCGAGCGCTTCTCCACCTTTTTTCAGCAGATTCAGTTGCAAGGAGATCCAGCAGAGTGCTACAAATACGGCGCCGTTGAACAGCAGCAGCAGAAACGCGCTGAATAGGGAGCCGTCGTAGGCGGTAATCATCAAGATCAGGTTTAAAATCGCAAAAATAACAACCGCCACAATGGTTTTCCAAAGTATTGGTAAGCTTCGAAAAAACACAGTAATCCCATGAAACGTCCAGCGAAAGAGACGACCGACCAGCCGGAGTATGCGCCAAAGGATCGTATTCTTCAACAGCGTGCGTGTCTTGATGCGCGCAGACAGCGAGCAGAGCAGCGCTGTACAAATCGCGATGCAGCAGCCCGCGCACAAGCAGATCAATAGCACCTTATAGGGGAAGCCAACAAGGTCGTTAACAGCCATACCGGAACATAAGACGAGTGTGATAACGCCAAGACCGAAAAGCAGATATAGATCGGTCGGAATGCGGTCGAGATTGCGGATTTCCGGCTGTTGACTGTCGGAAAAACGTCCCGCCGCACAGCAGAGAAAAACCAGTAGCAT
>JAVVXB010000026.1:11697-42022 GCA_036651815.1 Clostridia bacterium | reverse complement strand
TGGTGGGGATAACAGGGCTCGAACCTGTGACCTCTTCGATGTGAACGAAGCGCTCTAACCAGCTGGGCTACATCCCCTAACGTTAGTATTTTACAATATTGCGCGCAATATTTCAAGCCCCTTTTTGCACCAATGGCAAATTGTCGTAGGATCGCCAGTATAAACCGGTTTACAATAGGCATAGTTATGACTATAATATAGAAATCATTTGTGTTTTAGGGAGAAGGAATTTGCTGCGAGAATCGTTCAAGTGGATGCTGGTGACACTCTTTGCTGCCGCAATTTTAATTGCAGCGGTGCTTGGGCTGATTAAATATATCCAAATTCAAGGCCGGGTGGAGGCTGACGTCGTTCCATCACCCATCGCGGAAGTTGCCGTGCCGAACGATTCGGTGCAACCGTTTCTTCCAACGCCTGCGGCTACGCCCGATCCCACGCCCACACCTATGCCGAAAAATACGAATGAGAAAATTCGCCAATATATTGCAGGAATGTCCACCGAACAGAAGCTTGGACAGATGGTGCTGTTCGGCTTTGCGGGCACCTCGTCGCCGAGCGATACATTCATTGAGATCCTGCATACCTATCAGATCGGGAATATCATACTTTATGGAAACAATATCAAAAGCGGCAATAACGATGGCGGATTTACCCAGTGCAGTAAGCTGATCGATGCGGCAAAGAGCGAAATCGTCACACAAGTGCCACCGCTGGTTGCCATCGATATCGAAGGTGGCAACGTGACGCGCTTTACATGGAGCAATTGGCCGGCCTCAGCGCGGACCTTGGGCCGCAGGCGGGATCGTGCCTATGCGGAGGAACAATTTGCGGTGATCGGACAAAAACTAATGGAAACGGGCATCAACCTCAATCTTGCACCGGTTTTGGATGTATCCGAAGATCCTATGAGCACATTTCTGGAAACACGCATCATCAGTGAGGACGCGGAGATTACATCAGCCATTGGGGCGGCTGTGATCGATGGACTTCATTCGGCTGGTTGTCTCTCAACGGCAAAGCATTTTCCCGGGCATGGTGGAACAACGCAGGATTCTCATGATGTAACGCCCGTTGTGCAAAAATCCATTGAAGACATGGACAACTATGACCTCAAACCATTTGCGGCGGCGGTTGACGCGGGCGTGGACGCCATCCTGGTGGCACATATTTTGTATCCGAGCCTGGATGAAAACGAGATTGCATCCATGTCTCCGGTGATTATAACCGATTTATTACGGGATCAGCTTGGGTTTACAGGCGTTGTTATGAGCGATGATTTTCGCATGGGCGGTCTTACTACGCGCTATGATATTTCGGATGCGGCGGTAAGATTTGTGCTGGCTGGTGGAGATATGATCATGTGCGGGGCACAGCACGACAAACAGATCGCCATCATGGACGGCCTTCTTGCGGCGGCTGGCGATGGGCGGCTGACCGGCGAACGTATCGATGAGAGTGTATTTCGCATCCTGAAAAAAAAGCTGGTTGCGGCTAATTTTCAGGCTGAATTGCAATAATTTTGTGCTTTTCTTGACGCATTGTCTTTTTCGTCTTAAAATGGTGCTATGGATACAAATACCCAACCAATCAAATCGGTCGGTCGCAGATGGCTGCTGACTGTATTGCTGGCCGCATGTGCAGGTGCGATTACCGTGCTGTTGCCTTTCGGCTTATTTCTTGTCCCTGGGTTATGGGCATATGCCATGTGCAAAACACGACCGACGATTTTGGCACTGCCCGCAGGGATTTACTGTGTGCTGGCGTTGCTGCTATACCCGGCGGCCACTGCGCTTAGTTTGACGGTGCTGACGGGTGCTGGCGCGTATCTGCTGTATGCGTTGCAAACCAACAAACGGGGCAATACCAACACTGCGGTGGCGATGGCAGGTCTCTCTGCCGTTTGCCTGTATTTGGCGGTATGCCTGCCGGGCATGTTGTCCGGTGAGGGCGCGTTTACCGCCATTCAGGCAGAGATGGACGCATTTACGGAATTATATCGTCAGGCTTTGAAAGCATTGCCGGCTCAGTATGCTGAAATAATGCCCAATGTCAACAGTTATCTGGATGCTTTCAGCAGTTCGGTGACGGTGCTGATTGTTCCGGTGCTGTGTGCTGTTGCGGGCGGTATGGGGCTAAGCAACCTGCTGTTTTTCCGTTTGTTTTCCAAGAAACGAGTGCAGACCTTTGGCCTTTCAACGCTTCGCCCATTTCGTCAATGGTCGATTCCACAGAGCATGACTTTCGGCCTGTTTTTCCTGCTGATTGGATCCTTCGTACTGGAGATGTCCGGCTGGGAATATGCCGATTCTCTGACAAGCACCGTCAATGTGATCGTCGGTATGCCGCTGATGTTGCAGGGATTGTGCGTCGTGGATTTTTTAATCGTGAAAAAAGGTGGAAACGTGGCAGGAAAACGGGTGGGTTATTACCTGATTGGCGCACTGCTCTTCTGGATAGCGCAGACGCCGCTGATGCTGCTGGGCTGCTTTGAACAACTGTTTCATTTCCGCACGCGGTTGATGGACGCTTCCAAACCCATGCCACCGCCGGACGCTTTTTCCTAAATACAAAACCAAAATAATCTATGCTTTGATGCAGGATAGGAGGACAGGACGAGCATGAAAAAACCGCAAATATCGCTGCTGCTGATGCTCGCGCTGTCAGCCTTGCTTTGCTTAGCCGTATTGTTTTCAGGCTATTTTCAGGCATATCGGCAGATCGTGGCGGGGGTTGCGCTGGCTATGACGCTGTTTCTTTATTTTTGCACATACATGGCCCAGAAACATCAGCAGTTGCAGCAGCAGCAGCGGATGGACGCAGTGTTTTCGGAGAACGCTACCGCTGCTTCCAGGGTAATCAACGATGTTTCGATCCCCTGCTTACTCATTGATGAAACGGGACGTGTCGTCTGGCGCAACGCGCTCTTTGAAAAACTATGCGGCGAGGAAATGATCACAAAGATCATGCCGAAATTCAATCCGAAGATACCGCTTGCAGCCGCGCCGTTTACCTACGCAGGCGGGTCGTATCAAATTATGAATATGCCCATTTATCGGCCGGGTACGGATCGGCAGCTCAACTTTCAGTACTGGCTTGACCGCACCGAGGCCGCCCACTATAAACGGCTGTTTGAGGAACAGATGCCCTACGTGGCTCTGATTTACGTGGATAACTACGAGGAGCTTGCCGCCGATATGCAGTTTCACCAAACGACGGTGTTGGCGGAGGTAGAGCGCCTCATTTCAGATACGGCAAAGGAAATCAACGGCATCTACCGACGATATGAGAACGGCCGGTTTCTGCTGATTTTTGAGGCACAACGGCTGGATGCGCTCGAAGAGCAGCGTTTTCCGATGCTGGACGCAGCGCATAGGATTGATACTGGCACCAACGTCTCCGTATCCCTGTCCATAGCCGTAGGGGTGGCAGATCGTATCAACCAGTCGGATGAGAGTGCGCGGCAGGCGATGGAATTGGCGTTGGGGCGCGGCGGCGATCAGGCAGTCATTAAGATTGGCACGAATTATCGTTTTTATGGCGGCAAGCGCCAGCTGGAATCCATGCCGTCCCGTGTCAAGAGCAGACAGTTCAGCAAGGCGCTTCGACAACTGTTTGAAAATGCTGGCGACGTATTTATTATGGGACACAAGCGCGCTGATATGGACTGCATTGGCGCCGCGCTGGGGGTGGCAACCTGCGCCAAGCAGATTGGCTCCCGCACGTACATCATACTGGACGATAACAACACAGCCATCGACCGTGTGCTGGCGCTGATTCAACAGAACCGTTCCTACGCGGGCTGCATCATCAGCGTGGAGCAGGCCGAGAAGATGATAAAATCCACCAGTGTTTTGGTTGTGGTGGATACGCAGCGGCCCAGCACAACCTGTGCACCGCAGCTTCTTGACATGGTGAGCCGCATCGTGGTGGTTGATCATCACCGGCGCAGCGCAGAACATGTGGAGAACCCAACGCTGCATTATCTGGAATCGCGGGCGTCCTCCACCAGTGAATTGATCACCGAGGCACTGCAATATTTTGACGATGATCTACGGCCGCCGGCCTTTATCTGCGGCGCGCTGCTTGCGGGTATTACGGTGGATACGAAGCACTTTGCGTTCAACGTGGGCTCCCGTACCTTCGAGGCAGCCGGTTATCTGCGCAAAAACGGCGCGGATATTGGCATGGTTAAGCAACTGTTTCAGGATGACATGGAACGCTTTGGCGACTGTGCGGATACGGTGCGCGGCGCGGATGTGCTGCAAAATGGCATTGCCGTAGCGGCTGTAGCGGAGGGCGTAAAAAATGCAAAGCTTGTCGCCGCTAAGGCAGCGGACGAATTGGTTGGTATCCGGGGCATCGAAGCGGCGTTTGTAATCGGAAGGGAAGATGGCAGCGTTAGCATCAGCGGACGGTCGCTGGGCAAGGTGAATGTGCAGCTCGTCTGTGAAAAGCTGGGCGGGGGCGGACATTTAACGATGGCGGGCGCACAGTTGGACAACATGGAAGCAGACGATGCAGAACTCCTTCTGCGCACTAAGATCGCGGAATATGTGCAGGAAACTGCGCGTAAGACATAACCACACAGGGAGAATCGAGTCTGGCAGACCAGGCACAGCATTTTATATTTTTAAACATACAGGAGGTTAATACAATGAAGGTTTTACTGGAACAGGACGTCAAAGGGACGGGGAAAAAAGGGGAGATCGTCAATGTGTCTGACGGTTACGCAAGAAACTTTCTGTTGCCGCAAAAGCTCGCGGCTGCAGCGGATACAGCGTCCGTGAACGCGGCGAATATTTCCAAGAGCGCAGCGGCGCACCGCAAATTTCAAGCAAGCGTAACTGCCCGGGATCTGGCAAAGAAATTGGATGGAGCGGTGGTAACCGTTTCTGCCAAGGTTGGCGAGAACGGCAAGCTCTTTGGTGCGATCAGCAGCAAGGAAATTGCGGCCGCCATCAGTCAGCAGAAAGGCGTCGAGGTCGATAAAAAGAAGATTTCGCTTTCGGATACCATCCGTGCCACAGGCGAATATATGGCCAAGGTCAGTTTGTTTGAAAACACCAGCGCCAATGTAACCGTACTGGTCAAGGAATCTTAAAAAACCGGATGGAACAACCAAGAGAGCAGATGCATACGCCACCCCACGCGCCGGACGCTGAACGTTCGGTGCTAGGTAGTATGCTCATTGAACCCAACGCCTTGGAGCTGGTGCTTGAGCAACTCAAACCCGAGGATTTTTATGTACCCGCGCATGGGACGATCTATGCCGCCATGCGGGATGTGCGTGTGGCGGGAAACGCCGTCGATTTGGTTACGCTGAGCAATGAATTGGAACGCCACGGTATGCTGGAGCGCGCAGGCGGACTGACCTACCTCAGCGAGCTGATGAGTTTTGTGCCAACGGCCGCCAATGTGCAGAACTATGTGGACATCGTTGAGCAAAAGAGCGTGCAGCGCCAGCTGATTCGCGCCGGTGGTGAGATCATCAAGGATGGAGGCAACGACGAAAAGAACCTTGAACAGACGCTCAATGATGCGGAGCGCCGCATCTATGATATCTCCATGCGCAAGGGGCAGGAGACCTTAACGCCTATCGATCAAATCGTACCGGGTGCCTTCAATGAGATTGGTGAACTTCTGAGCCGCAAGGGGAAGATTACGGGGATACCCAGCGGGTTTACGGATCTTGACCGCTTGACCAATGGGTTTCAAAAGAGTGATCTGGTGATCATTGCCGGCCGTCCCGCCATGGGCAAGACCAGTTTTGCCATCAACATTGCCCAGTATGCTGCGCTGCATGACGGCCGGATCATCGTTGTGTTCAGTTTGGAAATGAGCGCGGAACAGCTGGTCATGCGCATGCTCTGCACCGAGGCTTCCGTGGAATCACAGCGCATCAAGGAAGGCCTTGTGGGAAACAGCGATCTTGCGCGTCTCATGGAGGTGATGGATCCCATGAGCAAAGCAAAGTTCTATATTGATGATACTGGCGGAATCACCGTTCCGGAGATTCGCTCCAAGTGCCGTCGCCTTAGAGCGCGGCTTGGGCTGGACATGATCGTTATCGACTATATGCAGCTGATTCAGAGCGCCGGCAGTCGAAAGAGCGACAACCGTATGGCGGAAATATCCGACATGACGCGGCAATTGAAGCTTCTTGCTCGTGAATTGGATACGCCGATTTTGTTGCTTAGCCAGCTCAACCGCGGCCCGGAACAGCGTACCGATCATACGCCGATGATCTCCGACCTGCGAGAGAGCGGCAGCATCGAGCAGGACGCAGATATGGTCATTCTGCTATATCGGCCCGCTGTCTATGATCAAACGGAGGACAATACGTCGCAGATCATCATTGCTAAACATCGCCATGGACCGACGGGAACGGTTGAACTCGCCTGGCAGGGCGAATTTACTAGATTCCGTAATTTACAAAGGGAGTAAGTCTATGAAAAATAGCGACATGTTTGCCGATTTGTCTACCACCATGGCTGCGAAACTGTTTGCTGCAACCACGTATCCATGGGAAGTCTTACCGAAAATCAAAGCCTTTGTCCAAACGCTGGGCGCTACGTTGAACCCGGCTGAATACGATCACCCGGCGGAGGACGTCTGGATTCATAAGACGGCCAAGATCTATCCCAACAACTACATTGCCGGGCCAACGGTCATTGGTGCAGAAACTGAGGTGCGGCCTGGCGCGTTCATCCGCGGCAGCGTTTTGGTTGGCAAGAGCTGTGTTGTGGGCAATTCGACCGAGCTGAAGAACTGCATATTGTTCGACAGCGTACAGGTGCCGCACTATAACTATGTGGGTGATTCCATCCTTGGCCATTATGCGCACATGGGCGCCGGCTCCATTTGCTCCAATGTCAAGAGCGATAAGACGCTGATTATCGTCCACGATGGAGCAGAGCATCGGGAAACGGGACTGAAAAAGTTTGGCGCGATGCTGGGCGATCATGTGGAGGTTGGCTGCAATAGCGTGCTTTGTCCTGGCACAGTACTGGAACCGTTCGCTTCTGTATACCCCCTTTCCCGTGTGCGGGGCGTGGTCAAGACAAAACATATCTTTAAGTCTCAAACGGATATCGTTGCCAAAATAGAGTAATGGGGGTTTCTCTTTTACATGCTGTCAAAGTAGCGCGGCTCTTCCACTCCAAACGGGCTGCGCTTTCGCAACAAGTTCATTGCAGTAGAATAAAATTGTGAAAAGTACGTAACATTCGCAATAAAACACAGATATTGTGCGTATGTTCTGTTAGAATGATTCTATGCTTTCAATGAGACACCATTCCCGCCTGCTGACATTTCGCTCGCCCCAGGGTGCGGCGCCATGCAACACGCGCGTGCATATCGAAGCGGAGGTTGCTGGCGACGAAGGCGCAGTGTTTTTTCTGCGTCTCTGGCGTGAGGGCGGCAGCGAAGAGCTAGTGCGGATGACCCGCGGGGACGGACGGATTCGGGCAGATATTATGCTACCTGAAGTGCCGTGCCTTATGTGGTATTTTTTTGTGATTCATACGTCTGAAGGGCAAACTTTCTACTACGGTACGGACAGCGGCGAAGGTATGTTTGCTATGCATGAGCCGCAGTCGTACCAGATCACTGTTTACGACGGTGCGTTTACTACCCCGCAGCATGTGCGAGAAGGAATCGCTTATCAGATTTTTCCGGATCGGTTTAAACGCAGCAGTTGGGAGGATTTCCGCGGACGGGCGCAGTACCATATCGAAAAAGGTCGGTTTTTGCGCATCCATGACCGTTGGTCGGAGGAGATTTGTACCACGCCTTCCCCGGGACAGGTCAACTACAGCCCGGATGATTTTTATGGCGGCGATCTCAATGGCATCCGTGAAAAACTGCCGTATTTACAAGAACTTGGGGTTACGATGCTGTACCTCAACCCGATCTTCGAATCGCCAAGCAATCATCGCTATGATACGGCGGACTACAACCGTGTGGATCCCATCCTTGGCAACGAGGAGGAGCTTGCGGCACTGTGCCGGGATGCGGCTGAACGAGGCATCCACATCATGTTGGATGGCGTATTTTCCCATACGGGCGCGGATAGCCGCTATTTCGATCGATTCCATCGTTATGATGGAACGGGCGCAACGGAGAGTATGGATTCCCCCTATTACCCGTGGTATACCTTTCGGCACTATCCAGATGTGTACGACTGTTGGTGGAATTTTCCGGCGCTGCCAAACGTCAATGAACTAAACCCCGCTTACAGTGATTTTATTGTTGGTGACAACGGGGTGCTCCGCCACTGGGCCAACGTTGGCGCTACCAGTTGGCGGCTGGATGTGGCCGATGAACTGCCGGATGCATTCCTTCGTATGCTTCGCCGGCGCATCAAACAGAACGATCCAAATGCCCTGCTGATGGGCGAGGTCTGGGAGGATTGTAGCAACAAGTATGGTGCGGACGGGCGGCGTGGCTATGTCAGTGGGGACGAGTTGGACTGTGCCATGAATTATCCGTTTCGGGATGCGGTCGTTGCATTTTTGATTGGGAAAATCGATGCTCATGGGCTGAACCAAAAGCTGCAAACCCTGCGGGAACACTATCCAAAGCCATTTTTCGACGCTTGCTTTAACTTGCTTAGCTCCCATGATATTGTCCGCGCATCCACGGCGCTTTCCGATGCGCCGGATCGCAATGCACTCAACCGTGAGCAACAGGCGACCTACGTGCCTTCTCCGGAGAATGCGGCGCGGGGGCGACAACGGCTGATTCTGGCAACAGCGTTGCAGGTATCGCTCCCTGGGGTTCCCTGCGTCTACTATGGCGACGAGGCCGGCATGACCGGCATGGCGGATCCATTCAACCGTGGAACCTATCCTTGGGGCAGCGAGGACACATGGTTGCAGCAGACGTTTCGCAAGTTGCTGCATGCCCGCCGTGATTCAGACGCACTCAAACGAGGCTATACGCGCATGGGTGCGCTGTCTCCTGAGGTATTCGCCGTTGTTCGATATACGGAAAATGGTCAGAGTGCGGCGGCGCTGATTGTGAATCGCAGCGAAGCGGAGCAGACCATATGTCTGCGGCCGGAAAGACTGGATGAAGGTCCGGACGCCGATAAACCCGTTTCGTTGGATCGTTCCATGACGGATGTGCTGACGGGAGAATGTGCGTATTTTTCTGGCGATGGTGTGACGCTGCCAAAGCTCAGCGCCAAACTTTGGATATCTTAAAGATAGCAAGAGGGGAAACAACATGTTTCAAAGGCAAAAAACGTTGGATGAATTAAACCGTACGCTGCTGATCGTGGGGCTGATCTGTTCCATTTCGGGGGTACTGCTGTTTTCCAGTATCGCATGGCTCAGGATGATGCTGACGATACTGGCAACGGCGTGTCTCGTATACGCGGTGATTCGACTGTTGGGCGGAAACCCGGAAAAACGATATCAGGAGAACATGAAGTTTTTGACGATGACTACCGGCGTGCGCGATTGGTTCCACCGTATCTTTCATAAAGATGGCACAGTTTATACCGGCAGTGCACAAAAGGAAAAAACGCACCGCGCAAGAAAGGCCAGGAAAAACCCAACTTGGTCTGAAATCAAGCAATATAAATATTTCATTTGTCCGCAATGCGCACAGCGTCTGCGCGTTCCCAGGGGCAAAGGAAAGCTTCGCGTGACCTGCACACACTGCGGAAACAAATTTGAAACGAAAAGCTGATTCGTGTTATACTATAACCGATCATAATAGGAGGATGGAGAAACATGGCACAGGCAACCAAAGATATGACGATCCAGAAACTGATTGAACTGAATCAGGCAACGGCGGAGGTTCTGATGAACGCGGGCATGCATTGCCTAGGCTGTATCATGGCGCATGGTGAAACCATCGAACAGGCCTGCGCGGTGCATGGTATTGATGTGGATAAGCTGATGCAGGAAATCAACATGGTTCTGGCGGATTAATATGGCAGAATGAACAAACAGGAAGCCATTCGGTTATGACCGATATGGGGACTGACAAACAGAAGAAAAACCGGCGATTCGTACGAATCGCCGGTTTGTTGCTGCAATGGATTTAGCCTTCTGGAACGGGCGAAGGCGTCGCCTCCGTACCATAGATCATCTCATGGAGTGATTTTTTGGTCTTCTTTATATCAAAGATCAGATCGCTGGTTTCATTGCCGCTCTCATCCGCGCCGGCGGACCATTTTTCAGGAATGCGGACAAAGATGAATTCCGGCTTGTTGTTGAAAATGGAAGCACCAAGATCGACAAGTGAAGCAAGATCCATATCGGTCTGCATATATTGGCTTGCGTATTGATAGAGAGCCAGCAGCGATTTCCAGTCCATGTTGGTCGTGATCTTCTTGAACGCTTCAGAAATCACATACTGCTGACGCGCAATACGGGCTGCGTCTCCGCCCTTGATGAGCGTGCCATCCGGTTCGATAAAGGTGGAATAACGGTCGCGGCAGTACCAGAGCAGTTGCTCGCCCGTGACTTTCTGAGTGCAGTCGACATCGTCTGTGAGGATACTCTTGCCCTTGGCGGTCAAGATTTTTTTGTAGTCGCGTTTATCATCCGCCTTCAGCAAATCGGCACAACGCCAGTTGACACGGTAAGCCTCCTCTGCCGTGGTTTTCAGCTCGAGACCGCCAATACCATCGATGATGATCCCGAAGCCATCGAAGCCAACAGAGACATAGTCCTGCAAACCAAGGTCGAAGTTGAGGTTCAAGGTGTTGATGAGCTCGCCGACACCACCGTTGTAAGCCGCGTTCAGCTTGCCCTTGAATTTGCTCCGTTCGCCGATGCGCATGACCTGCGCGTCACGCATAAACGAGATGAAATACATCTTGTTTTCAATGCTGTTGTAGGAAACGGCGATCATGGTATCCGACCGGCCTTCGGCGTTGGTGCCAGGCTCGCGCGCATCTGTTCCAATGAGCAGAATGTTGGTAATTTTTCCATTTTTGCTCTCGGTTTCATAGATGGGCATTGGGGTGTCTTCCGTAGTCTGGACGGTAACCACCTCTGCGGGACCTGGATCGGGAGATGGGGTTGCTTCAGCAAGCTGCTCAAAGTTCACATCTGTGTCATCGAAGAATCCTTCCGGAGCGGCTTCGGTTCCTACCGCGCCCTTTTGCATACTCTTCATGAGAAAGATGAGGAGACCGGCACAGACAAGAACTACAACCAGCACGCTTATTAAAATGATCTTTGCGATTTTGCTCATATTTTCAATCCTCTCTTACCATACGGTAAAATTCAACACATCATAGCATAGAAACAGGCCGAATTCAATGGTAATGTGTAACGTTTCACCGTATTAACATATTTATAACAAAGTCAGGAATGGAAAATAATTGAGTGGAAATCGTGAATATTGTATGGGAATCGTAGTTTGTGACAGACGGGCATGCTATACTAAAATTATATAAAAAGGAGGGGAAACCGGATGTATTATGGTTCCGGAGACAGTATCTATCTCGTACTTTTATTGGTCGTGATGATCCTGAGCTTTGCTGCCCAAGGCAAGGTGCAGCGCACCTTTCAAAAGTATGCCAAACTGCCGGTATCCAGCGGAAAGTCAGCGGATTGTGTGGCACAGGAACTGCTCAATAATAACAACAGCAGTGTGCAGATCATGCCAGTGGAAGGTACGCTGACGGATCATTTTAACCCAAAAACAAATGTTGTGGGACTGAGTACGCAGGTCTACGGCAGCAATTCGATTGCCGCAGTTGCTGTTGCTGCTCATGAAATTGGTCATGTCATGCAGTACGAATCCAACTATATGCCCATTCGTCTGCGCAATGCGATACTGCCTGTGGCGGCGATCGGTTCTCAGGCAGCACCATGGATTATCATTCTGGGCATTGTGCTCGGCAGCTATCGATTTGCGTTGGCGGGTGTGATTCTCTTTGGCGCAATGCTGCTATTTCAGGTGGTCACGCTACCGGTGGAATTCAACGCTTCCGCCAGAGGGCTCCGCATGCTGGAGGAAGGCAATTATATTTCTTACGAGGAATCCGACGGTGCTAAAAAAGTCCTCCAAGCTGCGGCCATGACCTATGTGCTGGCTGCGATCTCGGCGCTCATCAGCTTTCTGCGTTTGTTGTCGATTGCACAGCGATCGCGCAGAGACTGACAAGGATGCAACAAGAAAAAATTACCAGTAACCCTTGCGCATAGCATTTTATCTTTGTCGCAGAATAGTAGTACCGTCAGACGTGGCGGCACCCAATCCGCCCGAGCATGACGAAGCGGATAAAAATGATCCGTCCGTATCCGGAGATGGACGGTATAACGATCGGAGGAGGAAACGATGGACGGTATGATCGGAAAGCAGACCATTGGCTGTGAAGTGACAAGCTGCCGCTTCAATAAGCAGGGTTGTGATTGCGACCTGAATCGCATTGAGATCAAACCAAGTTGCGACTGTCACAGCGGCGACTGTAAGGAAACACTATGCGGCTCCTATGCGGCCAAGTGACACAAACAAGAAAATCCCTTCCGGGAGAGAGCGGGCGGCAGAGCTGCCCGCTCTCTCTTTTCGGCATAAAAACTGACATCCAATTACTATAATATATATACAAATAGAACAAATTATGCTATAATCAAGTCATTAAACTCGGAGAAATTGTGGGAGCGACAATCCATGCTGATTACGAGCATTCGTCTCGTCAACTTTCGCAATTATGCATCGCTGTCGCTGCGCCCGGATGCGGGGCTTTGCGTACTAACCGGCGAGAACGCGGCGGGAAAGACCAATGTGCTCGAGTCTATTTTTTTGTGCGCATTGGGGAGAAGCCACCGGACGATTCGAGATGGTGAGCTGATCAAGAGCAGTGAGAACGGCGGTTATGTAGGCATTACGCTGGATACCATCGGCGGCACGCGACAGATTGAAGTCAAGCTTGCGGTTGGAGAACGAAAAAAACTGTTGATCGACGCAAGTCCGCTTGTCCGCAGCGGCGAACTGCTGGGATGCCTGAATGTGGTGATGTTCGCGCCGGAGGATCTTGGCCTTGTCAAGGATGGGCCTGGGGAACGGCGGCGGTTTCTCGATATGATGATCTCTCAGCTACGGCCGGCTTATTACGATACACTGCAAAAATATAACGCTGTACTCAAGCAGAGAAATGCGTTGCTCAAGGATGCGCAAGGGCAGCGGCTGCATGCACTGGAACCTTGGAATGAGCAGCTGGCCTTATTGGGTGCGAGCATCACGTTGATTCGCACCGAACAGGTGCAGCGCCTGAGCCAGTTTGCAAAAACGATGCATGAAACGCTGTCGGACGGGCGCGAAAATCTTACGGTTGTCTATCAGCCCAATATGCCGCCGGTGGAATCAACACAGCTCATTGATTCCATGCGTGAAGCGCTGATTGACAGCGTGGAGCGGGACATCCGTTACGGTAACACCTCCATCGGCCCACACCGGGATGACTTAATGCTCGCGTTGGATGGCGTGGATGTGCGTACGTTTGGGTCGCAGGGGCAACAACGCACCGTGGTGCTAAGCTTAAAATTGGCACAATTGGAAATCCTTAGAGAAGAGAAGGGCGATGCGCCTGTGCTGCTGCTGGACGATGTGTTCAGCGAACTGGATAAACACCGCCAGCGGATGCTATTGATTGCCGTACAGGGCTGCCAAACATTTCTCACCTGTACGCACCTGGAAGAGATCGAAGCTGCCGGCGCGGTGCAGATGCAGGTGTATAGCGTACACAACGGACAAGTGATCGAGGTATAAAACCATGCTGTTGCATATTGGAGAAAACGTGAGCATCTCGCTGGATCGGCTGCTCTTTGTACTCAATGATAGAGGCATGACACCGTGGACGCGCAAGTATATTGACAAGGCGAAAAAAGAGCGCAGATATATGAATTGCGCCGGAGCGCCCAAGGCATACCTTGTCGTGCATGCGCATGGCCGGGAATTTGTCTATGCTTCCATGATCGCCAGTAGCACGCTGGAAAAGCGCTGGCGGGAAGAAATATCTCGCTGCTATCTCAACGACAGAGCTTTGGTTACCATGGACATCGATGCCTTTGTTTGACACCGTGAGATTACAAGAAACGAATCGTTTGTTTGAAATAGAACCGAAAGGAAACTGAAATGGAACAAGGATACAAGAAAGAAACCTATGATGCGTCCCAAATTCAGGTATTGGAGGGGCTGGAAGCGGTACGCCGCCGCCCTAGCATGTACATTGGCTCGACGGATACCCGCGGTTTGCATCATCTCGTGACGGAGGTTGTCGATAACTCGATCGATGAAGCACTGGCCGGGTACTGTACGCATATTGAGATTTATATCCATGCGGACAACTCTGTGACCGTCTGCGACAATGGCCGCGGAATTCCCGTGGGACTGCATGAAAAGACGGGGAAAAATGCGCTGACTGTTTCACTGACCATTCTGCATGCAGGCGGCAAGTTTGGCGGCGGGGGATACAAGGTTTCCGGCGGCCTGCATGGTGTGGGCGTGAGCTGCGTCAATGCGTTGTCTGAGACGCTGCGTGCGGAAATACATCGGGATGGGCACGTCTATGTACAGGATTTTGTACGCGGGGATCCGATTAACGAAGTGCATATTGAGCGGGATATTCCGCAGGATGATACGGGCACCTATATAACGTTTCTGCCGGATCACACGATTTTTGACGAGGTCAATTTCAGCTTTGATCTCATGACCAGTCGCCTGCGTGAGCTTGCGTTTCTCAACGCGGGCATTCACATCACCATCACGGATGAACGGGAAGAACCTAAACGTCAGAAGGTGTTTTGTTACGAGGGCGGCATCGTGTCGTTCGTCAAGCATCTGAATAAAAACAAAGAGGTGTTGCACCCTGATCCGATCTTTTTCACCGCTAAGCGTGAGGAAGATGGTGTGGAAACCGCCAGCGTGGAGATTGCCATGCAGTATAACGACGGTTATACGGAAAATATCTTTACCTTTGCCAACAATATCAATACCATCGAGGGTGGCGCCCATCTTGTGGGATTTAAAGCCGCGCTGACCCGCGTGGTAAACGACTATGCCAAGAAATACAATTTGCTGAAAAGCAACGAGCAATCGCTCTCCGGCGAAGACATCCGGGAAGGGTTGACCGCCATTATTTCCGTCAAACTCACAGAACCGCAGTTTGAGGGACAGACCAAGACCAAGCTGGGGAACGCGGATATTCGTCCGCTTGTGGATGGCGCTGTCGCGGACGGATTGAACCGGTTTCTTGAAGAGAATCCACCTATGGCCAAGATGGTCATCGAAAAGTGCATCACGGCCTCCCGTGCGCGCGATGCTGCCAGAAAAGCTCGGGATTTGACCCGCAGAAAATCCGCGCTGGATTCCACCGCGCTGCCCGGTAAGCTGGCCGACTGCCAGGAGAAGGACGCAAGCAAGTGCGAACTATTCATCGTGGAGGGTGATAGCGCCGGCGGCAGTGCAAAACTGGGCAGAAACCGTGCGTTTCAGGCGATTCTTCCGTTGCGCGGAAAAATTCTGAACGTGGAAAAAACACGGTTGGATAAGGTGCTGGCCAATGCGGAAATCAAGGCGATGATCACTGCGTTTGGCGCAGGCATGGACGATGATTTTGACGTAAGCAAGCTGCGCTACCACAAGATCATCTGCATGACGGATGCCGACGTGGACGGAAGTCATATCCGCATTCTGATGCTGACCTTCTTCTACCGCCATATGCGCCCGTTAATTGAAAATGGATATGTCTATATTGCTCAGCCGCCGCTCTACCAGATTAAGCGTGGAAAATATGAAAAATATGTCTACAGCGATGATGAACTAAATGCTACATTGGAAGAGATTGGTCGTGAACCGAAGCCGACGCTGCAGCGCTATAAGGGTCTCGGCGAGATGAACCCGGATCAGCTTTGGGATACGACGATGAATCCGGATACGCGCATCATGCTGCAAGTTCGGGTGGACGATGCCATTGAAGCCGACGAGCTGCTGACATTGCTAATGGGCGACAAGGTCGAGCCACGCAAGGAGTTTATCGAACAGAACAGCAAGCTGGTTGTAGATCTAGACGTTTAATCTGCGGCACGGTATCCCAAATTATCAGACGAATCAGACGCACAGCAGCGTGCCGGCGCAACCAGCGCAAATCAAGGTCGGCAGGCAGGCAGAACCCCATAGGACTTTCTTTTTGCTTCAGGTTCTTTCTTAGGAAAGAAAAAGAAGAGAGGAGTAGCAATGAGCGAAAATACAATCAAACCAACTGTTACCACAAACCGGATCATTCGCGTTCCGCTGGAAAACGAGATGAAAACAAGCTTTATCGCCTATGCCATGGCGGTCATCATTAACAGAGCGCTGCCGGACGTGCGCGATGGATTGAAGCCTGTTCACCGGCGCATCCTGTACTCCATGGATGAGCTGGGATTACAGCCCGACAAGCCGTTTCGGAAGAGCGCGCGTATCGTTGGCGACTGTCTCGGCAAATTCCATCCCCATGGTGATACCTCCGTTTACGACGCGATGGTGCGTCTGGCACAGGATTTCTCCACGCGCTATATGCTTGTGGAGGGTCACGGCAACTTTGGCAGCGTCGATGGCGACGGTGCGGCGGCCATGCGTTATACGGAGGCGCGGCTTAGCAAGATGGCTACGGAGATGATTGCCGATCTGGATAAGGACACTGTCGATTTTATGCCAAACTTCGATGAGACGCTTATGCAGCCCTCCGTGCTGCCGAGCCGATACCCGAATATTCTCGTCAATGGTTCGGGTGGCATCGCCGTCGGAATGGCCACCAATATTCCGCCCCATAACCTAGGCGAGACCATCGATGGCCTCTGCGCCATGATCGACAATCCCGACATTACCTGCGATGAGCTGATGCAGTATATTCCGGGTCCGGATTTTCCGACCGGCGGTATCATCATGGGTATGCAGGGAATTGCCAGCGCTTACCGCACTGGCCGCGGCCGCATTGTGGTGCGCGCCCGCGCAGAGATCGAGCAGTACGGCGCCAACAAGAGCCGTATTATCATTACAGAAATTCCCTATCAGGTCAACAAAGCGCGCCTCGTGGAACGCATTGCGGAGCTGGTGCATGAGAAAAAACTGGAAGGCATCTCGGATCTGCGGGATGAAACCGACCGTACCGGCATGCGCGTTGTCATCGAACTGAAAAAAGATGTAAACGCCAGCGTTATTCTCAATCAGCTCTATAAGCATACCGATATGCAGGCGACCTTCGGTGCCATCATGCTTGCACTGGTGGACGGCGAACCAAAGGTTCTGTGCCTACGCGATATTCTCTACTATTACTTGGAGCATCAGAAATCTGTTGTCACTCGCCGCACCAAGTACGAACTGAACCGTGCGATGGAGCGCCTTCATATTTTAGAAGGTTTGGTCATCGCGTTGGATCATATCGACGAGATTATCGATCTCATCAAAAAGAGTGCCAATCCACCGGAAGCAAAGGAAAAGCTGATCGTGCGGTTTAGCTTGTCCGAACGGCAGGCACAGGCGATTTTGGATATGCGGCTGCAGCGTATCACAGGCCTCGAACGCGATAAGATTATGGAGGAAGACCGGCAGTTGCGTGAGCGTGTGGCGTATCTCGAAGGCATACTTGCAAACGAGCAGCAGCTACTTTCCATCATTAAGGATGAAGCGCTCGTCGTTAAGGAACGGTATAACGATGCCAGACGCACGGAGATTACACAAATGCTCGACGATATCGATCTCGATGACGTCATTCAGGAAGAGGACATGGCCGTCACCATGACGCACTTTGGCTACATCAAGCGCTTAAGTCCGGATACCTACCGTGCGCAGCACCGCGGCGGACGCGGCGTCATGGGTCAAGGTACGCATGATGAGGATTTTGTGGAGCGCATCTTTGTGACCAGCACCCACAGCCATATCATGTTCTTTACCAACTTTGGCCGGGCGTTTAAGATCAAGTGCTATGCCATTCCGGAGTCTGGACGCAACGCCAAGGGCTTGCCGATTGTGAACCTTCTGCAGCTACAAACGGGCGAGAAGGTTACCGCAATGTTCCCTGTAGCAAGGTCGGCGGAGGATGGCTATCTGGTCATGGCAACGCGGCAGGGTGTCATTAAAAAGACCCCGCTGAGCGATTTTGCCAACATTCGCAAGGGTGGACTTATCGCCCAGAACCTGCGCGAGGGAGACGAGCTGATGGCGGTAGAACATAGCAGTGGCAGCGATGAATTCCTCATTGCTTCCCAAAAGGGTAAATGCATCCGGTTTGCGGAAGCGGACGTGCGCGCCATGGGCCGCGTATCCACCGGTGTGCGGTCGATCAATCTGGATGGCGGGGACGTGGTTGTGGATATGGTCAAGGTGGTGCCCGACGGCAATGTGTTGACCGTCACCGCCAACGGCATGGGTAAACGCACGCCGGAAGACCAATATCCGCTGCAGCGTAGAGGCGGCAAGGGCGTGTTGGCCATGGCACTGACGGACAAGACCGGCGATCTGGAATGCCTCAAGATGACCACGGAGGGTCAGGATTTGATGTTGATCCGCGATGACGGTACGCTCATGCGCATGCCGCTTGAGCAGGTATCGATCATCTCCCGCAATACGCAGGGTGTACGGTTAATGCGTGTGGATGAGGGAACGAAGATTGCATCCGTGGCTGTCATTCCCCACCAGGAGGAATCCGAGGAAGAGGAAATCGCAGGAGAAATTCTGGCGGATGAAACCGTTGCAGAAGGAACCATCGAAATAGAAACCGAAGAATAACCAATGACGATACACATCCCTGAAAATCTAACCAGCATCGCCCGCGTCTTTTCGGACGCGGGCGTGCCGGTTTATGCTGTTGGCGGGCTGGTGCGTAACACGTTGCTTGGAATTCCGCCGGCGGACGTGGACATCTGCTCCCGTTTAACACCGGAAGCACTGGTTGCGTTGTGCGCTGATACGCCGGTGCGCGTCATTCCCAAGGCTGCGGAGTTCGGCACAGTAGAGCTGCACACGGCGGACGCATGCGTGGAACATACCACGTTTCGTGCGGAGTGCTATCAAAACGGAGGCGCACATCGGCCGGACTTTGTGGAATTTGGCGGTACTCTTGAAATGGACGCGATTCGGCGTGACTTTTCGGTCAATGCGCTGTATGCGGATTTGCTGAATGGAGAAGTGCGGGATCCTACGGGCGGGCTGCGGGATTTGGAAAAGGGGCTTTTGCGCACAACCAGCATCAAGCCGGATGATATTTTGCGTTCCGATGCGCTGCGCGTACTGCGGCTTGTGCGGTTTGCGTGCCAATTAGGATTTGAACTGGATCAAGACACATGGGCGGCTGCTCTGCGCAACGCGGAACAGCTGACGCAGATCGCGGTGGAACGCAGGCAGGCTGAATTCAATAGAATTTTACTTTGTGATGGGCGATATCCGGCATTGGGGCGGGACGAGCTACGGAGCGTGCTGCGCGGATTGCGACTGCTGGACGGATTGAACGTTTGGCATGCGCTGATTCCGGAGGTTGCACAAGCGCGGGGCGTACAGCAGCGGTCGAATACGCATCGATATGATGTGCAGGAGCATCTATTCCATGCTTGCGCCGCCATGCCGCCGGTGCTGACGCTGCGGCTTGCCGGACTGCTGCACGATATTGGGAAACCGCAATGCCGCGCAGAAAATGGAAACCTGTATGACCACGACCAGTACAGCGCACGCATTACCCGCCGCATCCTCTTTGATTTGCGCTATCCGAAGGCGATCTGCGCACAGGTATGCAAGCTTGTGCGGGAACATATGTTTGATGTGCAAAACACGGCCAGAGAAGGGACATTACGGGTAAAATTTGCCGAATGGGGCAGGGATATGACCCGGGATATGATCTGCATGCGAGAGGCGGATATCATTGGCTGTGGGTATGAACCCAATTATGTATGCGTCCGGTGGCGTACGCTTTTTGAACAGATGCAGCTTGATGGCACGCCGTTTTCAGAGAACGAGGTTACGGTCACGGGTACGGATATCATGGCGGAGCTGGATATTTCATCCGGCAAGGCGGTGGGCCGTATCAAACGACGGTTGTTCGCGCACTGTGCCCGTCATCCGGCGGACAATACGCCGGAATGTCTGAAAAAGCGCATGCATGACTACAAACTAATGAATGAAGAGGATGGAACATTTGCGAAACGCAGTGGTATTTGATATGGATGGCGTGCTGCTCGATTCCGAGCGACTGTTACTGGATTGCTGGAAGCAGGCGCTGACGGAGGAAGAACAGCAATATCATGAGGATTTGTTCCTTGCAGCCATCGGGAGAAGCGAACGTGAGATGCGCGAAAGCATCAACCGGCGGTATGATGGTACGGGATTTGATTATCAGCGTACGCTTGGACGGATGCTGGCGATTTATCGCCAGTATATGGAATCCGGCGGCGTTCCCACAAAACCAGGCGCGGTTGAAATTCTGCGTGAACTCAAGCAAATCGGTTGCCCCTTGGCGCTTGCATCGTCCAACACCCGGGCGTACATTGATGAACAATTGGAGACGGCCGGATTGCTTTCGTATTTCGATCAGATTGTTAGCGCGGACGATATTACAAACGCGAAACCATATCCGGAAATCTATCAAAAAGCCTGCGCACTGCTCGGCGTTGCACCGGAAGATGCATATGCGCTAGAGGATTCGTTCGCGGGGATGCGGTCAGCGCAGAGCGCCGGCATGATGGCCATCATGGTTCCGGATATTATTCCGCCGGATGATGAAATTCGAAGATTAAGTCATAAAATCTGCGCTTGTCTAGACGATGCGCGTGATTACCTGATGACGGCGATTGTGTAGGATATGTGAATATTCCGGCTGAAAGCTAGGCAGTCCCGCGACCCTGTGGTAAACTGTATCCGGTAAAACATGCAGAAAAAGTAGGCGAACGTTGCTTGCTGCTTGGGTAGCTCAGCGTTTAGCCATTTTTGATGGCAGGTTGACAAAGCACAGCTTTGCGGGTACACCGATTGTAATCCGGGAAAACAGAGCGTTTTCCGGCAAAGGAGAGCTAGTTTGGCTAAAAGGAGAAGAAGATCGTCTGCTGCGCGCAAATCGTTGGCAATGTTACTGCTGGTGGTTTGCGTCATTGCATTGGTTTTGTATCTGACAAAATGTAGTAGCGGAACGAAAAATAATACGACGTCTGGCGCCATGGTTCAGATTAATGAGGTGATGTCCAGCAACAAGGGTGCTGTGGCGGATGAAACGGGTGATTTTCCAGATTGGGTGGAAATCCACAATGCAACTGATAAAGCACTTGATATCGCGGGATATGGATTGTCCGACGATCTGCTCAGCGCAGCGAAATGGACATTCCCTAAAAATACGGTCATTGAACCAGATGGCTACGTAATCGTGTTTTGCAGTGGAGAACCGGATCGTGGCAAAATGCACGCGGGCTTTCGCATCTCCGCGACCGATGACGTATTGCTGTCCACCGTGACGGGTACGGTCATCGATAGTGTTAAGCTGCGGAGCGTAGACGCGGGGTTGTCCCTTGGCAGAGACTCAGGCAACAGCAGCAATTGGTCTTCTATGCAGCCGAGTCCCGGTTATCCGAATACGGCGGAGGGTGTTGCATCTTATCTGGCCACGCTGTCAGCCACCGCGGATGAGTCCATCGGGGTGTTGATCAACGAATTTATGCCATCGAATGCGTCCACCATCGTTGGACCGGACGGCACTTATTGTGACTGGATTGAATTATATAATACCACAGGAAATGCCTTGGATCTTTCGGGGTATGGCATTTCGGATAGTACTGCGCAGCCGCTTAAATATATCCTGCCCAAGGGAACGATGATCGAAGCCAACGGCGTATTGCTGATTTTCTGCAGTGGGCGAGAAACACCGGAGGGGGCAACGCAGATCGAAGCACCGTTTGGACTCGCCGCTTATCAGGAGAGCATTGTGTTCTCCACGCCGCAGGGGCGTATTTTGGATAAATATGACTATACGCGCGCCGATACGGACATCAGCTTCGCGCGCAATCCGGATGGGACGGGTGAGTTTTCTACAACTGCCCAGCCAACGCCCGGATATCTCAACAATTCTGCCGGACTGAAGGCTTTTCAGGCAACGCAGACGTTTGGGACTGGCGAGCTGGTGCTGTCCGAAGCGCTCAATGCCAACTATTCGACACTGAAACAACCGGATCAGGAGTACTACGATTGGATTGAAATCAACAACCGGAGCGGTCAGCCAATCAATCTGCTGGGGTATGCGTTGAGCAATAACGCCAATAATCCAGCCAAGTGGATTTTTCCGGATGTTTCCATCGATACTGGCGAATATCTGGTCGTGTTGGCGTCTGGTAAAAACGTGACCGACGCACAAAAAAAAAATAATTTAGAAACAAACTTCGTCCTTTCCGGGGATGGTGAAGTTGTACTATTGTTTTCGCCGCAAGGTGAGATTCTTGATAAGCTGTTGCTACCGATGGCTCATGCTGATGTGAGCTACGGCAGAACGGGTACGCAACTGATGTTCTACGAAACGCCTACCCCAAATGCGGCCAACGGTAGCGGTGTGCCCGATTATGTAAAGACTCCCAAAATCAGTCTTGCTTCCGGGGTATATGCGGGCGCACAACAAGTCAGCATCGAAGTACCCGAGGGGGCGGCGGTGACCTATACCACCGATGGAAATACGCCGACGGCCAGCTCCACTGCATACAGCGGTCCAATCTCCGTCAGCAAAACGACAGTTTTGCGGGCGCGGGCGTTTGCGGGCGGATTATTTGACAGCGATACGGCAACAGCCAGCTATATTATAGATACCGGGGAGAGTACGGTGCAGAATCACAAGCATACGTTGCCAGTGATGAGCCTTGTGACCGACCCGAAGAATCTATGGGATCCCAATACCGGCATCTATGTGGTTGGCAGCACAGTTGGTGGCGTTGCGCCAGATGAGGATGAAAACGCGTATACGCTGGCTGCTGGTATGAATGCAGATTATGCAATCCAGTCCAATTTCTGGAAACAATGGGAACGACCGGTACACTTTGACCTGATTGATGAGACGGGCGCGAGCGAGTTCTCCAGCGATGGCATGATTCGAATCTTTGGCGCGTTTTCACGCAATAAAGAACAAAAAGGGTTGTCGTTGATTGCTCGATCTGGTTATGGAACCTCCCGCTTTGAACATGCGTTCTTCCCTAATCGACCGTATACGGATTATAAATCGGTTGTTTTACGGGCCAGTGCGCAGGATGCCACCTATAGCCGCATCCGCGATATTGTGATCACCAGCCTGCTGGAGGATGGCAATCTGGAACTTTCTCCGCAGAGCGATATTTCACTGCAGGCCTATCGGCAAATGGTGGTCTACATCAACGGGAAATATTGGGGTGTGTATAACCTACGCGAAAAGCTCAGCAAACACTTTGTTGCGCAGCATTATGGCATTTCCAATCCGGAAAGCATTGATATCCTTATGGGCAATGGCAATGAGAAGTGCATCATTGCCGGCAACGGCTGGAAGGAATATACGGAGATGGTCAATTGGGCCAATGATCACGATCTGAGCAACCAGTCCAATTACGATTACATCTGTTCCCTGATGGACGTGGATAACTTTGCCGCCTATACGGCCGCGGAGGTCATCGTCGGCAACACGGACACAGGCAATATTAAGTATTGGCGCTCTACAGAGCTGGATAATAAATGGCGCTGGCTGTTCTATGATTTCTGTTGGGGCATGAACCGCAACGATAACAATAGCGATGAAACCACAAGCGGTTTCCGGCGGGATTTCTACTCGCGTTACTTCCACGCGGATGGTCATGGAGCGGGCAAGAACACGTCCACTAAGCTCATACGGGCACTCTTGAAAAATGCGGAGTTTCGGGCACTGTTCCTGCGCAAGGTTGCACTGCTAATCAACGACGTCTATACACCGGAGAAGATCATTGCCCGGGTGGACGAGTGCCAGAAGCGGATTGAGGCAGAGATGGTATTCGACGTGGATCTCTGGAAGGATATTACTTTCGATACATGGAAGAACCATTGTGATAACATCCGGGACTATGCGAGAAACTATCAGGAATACAGCCTCAAATATGTGCAGAATTACTTTTCGCTGAGCGATGCAGATATGAATAGCATCTTTGGCAGAAAGTCAAACTTACAGTAAGGGAGAGAGCATGGCAAACCAAAAGCTGGTGAGCGGCAAGCCCTACCGGCACGAACTAAAATATATCATCACGGAAGGCGAGCACCAAATGATGGCGACTCGCCTGAAGGCCTGTTTAAAACAGGACTACTATGCTTCCCGCAACGGCGGAGAATACGATATTCGAAGCCTGTATTTTGATGATCCGTTTGATTCTGCCGTGGAGGAAAAAGTCGACGGTGTTGATTCGCGTGACAAATATAGAATTCGGATTTATAATCTTACGGATGATGTGATAAAGCTGGAGCGTAAGCATAAGGAAGGGCAGTACATCAAAAAAGACAGCGTGACGCTTTCGCGGGGCGAGTGCGATGAGATTCTGGCTGGTCATTACCAGATTCTGATGCGCCGGCAAGAGCCTTTTGCACAATATATGTATGGCGTGTTTACTTCCCAACGGATTCGTCCAAAGGTGCTTGTGGATTATACCCGGGAACCGTTTGTGTTTCCTTACGAGGATGTGCGCGTTACGTTCGATAAAAACGTGCGCACCGCTATGCGTGCCACCGATCTGTTTAATCCGGATTTGCCCACCTACCCGGTCTGGGCGTTGCGCAACTGCATGATCCTAGAGATCAAGTTTAACGCCAGCCTGCCCCTATACGTGCAAGAATTAGTGCAGGTGGATGCGGCGCAGCATACGGCAGCAAGCAAATACGTTTTCTGCCGGCAATATGAGTTTTAATTTAGTATTGGCTGCATTTGAATCGGCAGGCAACGTGCCTTGCCAAAGGAATTGTGTTCTTTTCTTCTTTCTCAACTACAAAAGAAAGAAGAGGATGACGATTGAGGAGGTAATCGAATGAACCCCATTCTATTTGCCGCGGCTGATCCGCTGGCAACCGCATTCAGCATTGGTGATCTGTTCAGCAGTACGCTGAACCCTTTGCAGGTGGTGTTGACGCTGCTGATTTCGCTGGGCATCGGCGGTTTTCTGTACTTTATTTATAAAAAGACGTTTTCGGGCGTGGTCTACTCCCGCTCATTCAATCTCAGCCTGATTATGCTGACCATGGTATCATCGATGGTCATCATGCTCATCAGCTCAAATCTAACGCTGTCGTTGGGCATGGTAGGCGCTTTGTCCATCGTGCGTTTCCGTACCGCCATCAAAGATCCCATCGATACGGTGTTCATGTTCTGGGCCGTGGGCGAAGGACTTGCGCTCGGCGCCGGCTTCGTGGACGTGGGCTTAATCGGTGCGTTGATCATCGGCGTGGTCATGGTGGTCATTACCAGCATCAAAGGCAACAACAGCATGCCGTATTTGCTCATTTTACACTTTGATGACCGTGCAAGCCAGCAGATCAAGGGCTTGATTCGCCAGCTACCAAAGGCGCATGTTAAGAGCAAGACTGTCCAGCGGGATGGGATCGAGTTGACGGTGGAGCTGCGCATTCGCGATAGCGAGACAGACTTTGTTGATAAATTTTTGCGCGTACAGGGCGTAACCGATGCGACGCTTGTTGCACATCAGGGGGATCTGCTGTCGTAAGCGCATATGACCTAAGAAACATGAACGAATGGGACTGCCCTAGCGCGATTTTCAACAATCGGGTTGGGACAGTCCCCTCTTTGTATCGGTTGTGGTCTAAGCAATTGTGCACATTTTAGGGAGGTGTTTTACGATTCGTCATCGCGCTGGACGGATATCGCTTACGCCGCATGACTGAGATACTTCTCGGGGCTAACATCTGAATTCTTATAAAAAATGCACTTGTTCTTTGCCGTTTCTGCGCGTCAACCGCCATATTTACTGCGCGTTATCTGTAAACGCCCCCGCTTGAACCGACAGAATATCGACTCGAAACCGCAAATAATGCAATGCGTACAGCGTTCTAGTCTGCGATAGAAAGTGCAAGCTGCATCATGTCGCTAAATGCAGTTTGACGTTGCAACGCGGTGGTTTCCTCGTGACTTTCCAGCACGTCGGAGATGGTACAGATGGCAAGAGCCTTTTTACCGGCGCGCGCAGCGTTCATATAGAGTGCGGCGGCCTCCATCTCCACAGCCAGAACACCCATCTTACGCCATTCCAACGTGCCTGGGATTCCGGTCTCACCATAAAACACATCGGAAGAATACAGATTTCCAACCTTGTAAGAGAGCTTGCGCGCATCACAGGTATCGGTGGCTTTCTTTAACAAGCCATAGTCAGCAATGGGTGCATAGTTCCCACGAATACCAAAATTAGTGAAGTAGTTGGAGTCTGTGCAGGCGCCCATGCCCAACACGATATCAAAGAGCTTCAAATCGGGATGGATTGCGCCGGCAGAGCCGATACGAATGATGTTCTCCACACCAAAGACATTGAATAATTCAAAAGAATAGATCCCCATGGATGGCATGCCCATGCCGCTGGCCATCACGGAAACGCGCTTACCCGCATAGCTTCCGGTATACCCTTGAATGCCACGAACGTTGTTGACCAGTTCCGCATTTTCAAGATATGTTTCCGCAATTAGTTGTGCGCGCAGGGGATCGCCCGGCATCAAAACCGTCTTGCCAAAGTCGCCAGGATTGCAATTGATGTGCGGCGTAGTATTGGATATTGTCATGTTCTTGCCTCCAGAGATTGTTAATGATATGATTATAACATATGTCATTCCTTTCGTTGCAAGGGACAAACAAAGAATTGGAAAATTATGCGTCAAACATTCCTGCGCCGGCAGAGATGAACTACATTTTAGTTTAGGAGAAGCAAGTTTTATGCTGCAATCGAAAATTCCTGGGGGATACGTTAGCAGACTGGGTCTATATGATACGCAGGCTGCAATTGAGCTGATCAAGAATACGTTTTTAGAATCGCTCTCCGCCGTACTGCGTTTAAAACGTGTGTCCGCACCATTGTTTGTCAATCCTGCGGATGGCCTCAATGATAATCTCAATGGTGTCGAACGTCCGGTCTCCTTTGATATTCCCGCAACGGGCGCCAATGCGGAGGTGGTTCATTCCCTCGCCAAATGGAAACGGTACGCGTTAGGTCGCTATGGGTTCCGCCCGGGGCGCGGACTTGTGACCGACATGAACGCCATACGCCGTGATGAGGAACTGGACAATCTGCATTCCGTATATGTTGATCAGTGGGACTGGGAAAAGGTGATTACGCCCGCAGAGCGAAATCTGGATATGCTCAAGAGTACCGTTCAAAGCATCGTGGATGCCATTTATTATACCCAACAGGTGCTTTGTGCACGCTACGATGTGCTAGATCCGGTCATCAGCCGAGATGTTAGTTTTATCACAACCCAAGCACTTGTAGATCTATATCCAACGGAAACGCCCAAGGAGCGGGAATATCGATACCTAAAAATCCACAAGACGGCTTTTATCATCGGCATCGGTGGCAAGCTCAGCGATGGAAAGCCCCATGATGGCCGCGCACCGGACTATGACGACTGGTCTCTCAACGGCGATATTATGTTCTACAATCCACTGCTGGATTGCGCATTTGAGATTTCTTCAATGGGCATTCGCGTGGACGAGGCAGCCATGGATCATCAGCTGAAGGTTTCTGGCTGCGATGAGCGACGCAAACTGCCGTTCCATAAGATGCTGCTTGCCAATGAGCTTCCGCTGACCATCGGCGGGGGCATCGGGCAGTCCCGACTATGCATGCTGTTGTTGAACAAAGCGCATATTGGCGAGGTACAAAGCTCACTTTGGGATGCAAACACGATTCGGGTATGCGGAGAAGCAGGGGTTGTGCTACTGTAAGCTTAGACGAAGCGGAAGGCATAAGTAACGCACAAGCATTCGCATAGGAACGATGCATGTAACAAGATCCGCATTGCAATGCAATGAACGATAGCATTGCTTGCGGACTTTCCAGTAGGAATGAAGCCCTACAAAAGCGCAATAACGTTGAAACCAAGATTGGATGCGCGCTGTGATTTTATTGCGGATCATGCCATGAATTGGAATATACTGGTAACGATCAAAGGGTGCTGGTTACCTTTGCACTTAGCCAAAATGGGAAAAATGTCTAAGTGAAACGCATTGCATACCTAAGACCGAATAGGAAGGGAAGCTGGTGCCCTAAAACCAGGGAGTTGATACACAATATGGAGAATAAATCAGTTCAAATCAATCTGTTTGGCGGCTTTGAAATTATTGCGGATGGTAACATCGCGCTTGAACAGTTGCGACAGGCTAAGAAAACGAGCCAGTTTTTGCAGTATTTAATTCTGAAGCGTGATCGCCCTGTGCCACACGAAGAATTGCTGGATATGCTCTGGTCTCAAAAAGAGAGTATGAATCCCGCTACGGCGCTGCGCACGCTGTTGCACCGGTATCGTACGCTTGTGGAGCAGAGCGGACTGACCGTACTGGACAATTCTGTGCTGACAACCCGTGGCGCATACCAATGGAATCCACGTTTGAAGTGCGAGATTGATGTATATGCTTTCGAACGCCTGTTTCAGGAGGCCTGTACGCCCGGCATGTGTAACGAAGACCGCATGATGCGTTATCAAAAGATGATGCTGCTGTATACCGGATCGCTTCTGGGCAGTGTGTGCAACGAGACATGGGCAGTATCCAAAAACGTTTACTACCATGACCTGTATATGGAGGGTGTCTTCACGCTCATTGAGCTTCTCAAAGTCGACCAACAGCAGGATGCCATAGTGACGGTCTGCAGAAGAGCCATGGAGGTGGATTTGTTCGACGAACGGCTCCACCTAGAGCTGATGATGGCGCTGGTCAAGACCGGCAAAAAGCGGGAGGCGTTTTCACAGTACTACTTTACAACCGATTTGTATGCCAAACAGACCGATGCACAGCCTTCCGAAGAGATTCGATCCGTCTATCACATGATTGTGCAGGCGGATCAGGAAATGGAAGCTGATATTGAAAAGGTGCGCGGATCTCTGGAAAAAGAGGACAGCGGAGTTGGCGCATTTGTTTGCCAATATGAAATTTTTAATGAGATTTATCAGCTTCAGAGACGCATTTTGGAACGTACCAACGGCACCATGTTTCTGGCGTTGCTTAGCCTCAGCCTGAAGGGGACAGATGAATGCATGCAGGATCAATTCATGCTGGAGCGTTTTATGAAGCAACTGCTGATGGCTGCGCAGCAGAACCTGCGACGGGGCGATACCATCTCGCGTTATACGGCTACGCAGTATGTCGTGCTGCTGCCTACCGCAACTTATGAGACGGGAAAACTGGTGATTGACCGCGTAAAAAAAGCTTTCTATGCAGACGATACAAAGCCAAACGTCATGTTCAACTTCAGGTTGTGTCCGCTGTGCGTAGGAAAATATAGCAATGAGGCTACCAAAAAGAAATAACAATGGGCAAGCGGGGAGACTGCGCTTTTAACAAGGGATTGTTCGGAAAGGACAGTCTCTTTTTTGATGCATATAATTCGATGGGTTCGCGTAACAATTGCGTGTGGAATTCATGAAACGGATGAATACTGATCAATCAAAAAAAGAGTGTCGAATCATCATGCTGTATACATTTCTAAAAATCTTGTGCATAAGATTGGCAAAGCAGGGCAACCATTGCGTTTGAGTCATGAAAAAGGAGGAGTAAACGGTGAAGAAAAAAACAATTTTGTGCATATTATCACTGCTGTGCGTCCTGTGCCTGGGCAGTACTGTTGCGTTGGCAAAGGAGGAAACGTATGGCCACGTGGATATCCGCAGCACCGGAATTTTGACATTGAACATTGAGACAAAGGATATGGAAACCGGTGCCGTCATGATACAAACATACTCGCAGCCGGTGGAAATTACAAATCTATCCGTAACAGTGGACGGAAATGCAGTGATCTTAGGCACAAAACAAATGTCAGAGAGTAGCAGCTATCCACAGGAATACCCAAGCTTGGATCGGGCGCTGCAGATCAGCGCCAAAGCAAAGATTTTGGTAACCTGTTCCTTTTCCTATACAGTGAACGGAGAAATCAGCACCATGACGCGGGAATATGCGTTTACGCCTGCGGACAGCAATTGCGAGAGCATTCCAAAGGGGATAGACCTATTCATCCGCGCGGAGGAGACGGTGGCATTGCCCGATTCAATGCCAAAGGCAGTAGCCCAGCGTTCTGAAATGATTCTATTGGATTCTGCTACGCCGGTGCCGGCCACGCCCACACCCATTCCAGCAACGCCTACGCCGTTTCCAGCAACGCCTACGCCG
>JAVVXB010000026.1:0-11597 GCA_036651815.1 Clostridia bacterium | reverse complement strand
TTCCCGCTACGCCTACACCCATTCCAGTAACGCCTACGCCGGTGCCCGCTACGCCCACACCCATTCCTGCGACGCCAACGCTGAATCCAACAACGCCAACACCCGTGCCCGCGAGTCAATCACCCGTAATCATTACGGCAACACCAAGCCCTGCGCCGCTTACACCAACGCCCCGGGTGACGCCGACGGACGATGTTCCGAAAACGGGTCAGGAGACCGATCTGTGGATGGTGATTTTGGTGATGGTCGGCCTCTGCGCCATTGCGGGCATTGTGCTGATTACGGTTCGGCGTGCGCATAAAAAGTAGGGCCTGTTCGGCAGGCAAGCGCCCTCCTTGCAGTCCGGGGCGCACACGCGGTAGGTGCCGCAGCGGGACAATACCGATCCTGATGCTCAGCGCCCTCCTGCTTGTTTGCATCCATGGCGTTGGAAAACGGCTGTGGACGGAGCGGAATGCAAGCAAGCGCATGGAGGCGCTGCGTACCCAGGTCAACGGAGCGGGTGCCGAGATCATCTGGATCACGCTGGCGGATGTGGAGCAGAACGCGTCCACATCCCCGGCAATCGGACAGACCCTGCAGCTGGCGGCGAATGCTCCACAAGAGCCACAGCGCAGCATTTCGATGGAAAACTTAGTGGCCTTGCGGGCACAGAACCAAGATTTTGTCGGATGGCTGCGGCTCAATGGCACCAAATTGGATTATCCGGTGATGCAGAGTTTGAACCGGCCACGTTACTATCTGCGCAGGGATTTTCTGGGTGAAAAAACCGGAGGCGGATTGCCATTCATCGATGAAGGCTGCGACTTGACCGGCAATCGTGCAAATTTAATTATCTATGGTCACAACATGAAGAACGGTACGATGTTTGGGGACCTAAAGCGTTTGCAGAAGCAGGCGTTCTACGAGTTGCACCGTACGTTGACCTTTGATACGCCAGAACGTGCGGGAACGTATAGAATTGTATCCGTGTATCTGACCGAAATACGGGCTGACGTTACATTCAAGTTTTATCAGTATACAATGATTGACACCGAGGAAGCATTTCATAACTATTGTCAAAATGTGGCGGCTGCTTCCCAATATCCAGTGGATACGGAATTCTGCTATGGCGATGAATTGTTGACATTGGTCACTTGCAGCAATCATGCCAAAGAGGGGCGGCTAGTGGTCGTTGCAAAAAGAATAGCAGGGTAACGAATCGAACCAGACGAAAAATGATTGCTGAGCCAGTTGGCGCGCTCTGCAAAGGCATCAATAAAAAATTCAGTTAATAATTAATTGGGAAGATCGAAGGTCGACAAGGATGCGCAATCATCCTGTCGACCTAATCATTTGATACGCACGAAATGCGATTATGCAGCGGGTACAAAAAAAGTGACAAGGCCTGTGCTTTAAATAGATAGAAGGATTGTGCATAACCAGTAACAACCAAAGCGCAAGCTTTGCACGGCAAGAGTAACCTGTGCAAAGCTGACAGGAACTGTTCTTAAAAACAATTCATTTAAGTTTGATATCCGGCGGCCATTGTGCATGATACTGAAAATGCGGAGCGAAGGAAAGCGGAAAATTTAATACGTTCCATAGCTTGTCGTGATATACCATCTATTTTATAGTCATGTTCGGACAAGCCGGCCTTATCATTTGACACGTACCTTCTTGCATGATAGAATTTTAAGATTACGAGGGGAAATAGGCACATTTACCGTATGCGCGCATATTCGCGTGTTTTATGAGAGAATTACAGCACAATACCGCGTGTGTGCAAGAAGGATTACATATGTACAAAACCGTGAAACGGATACTGGATATTATATGCTCGTTTTTTGCGGGCATCCTACTTATTCCTGTGTGGCTTGTGCTAATACTTTGTATTCGTGCCGATACGCCCGGCCCGATTCTTTTTGCGCAAAAGCGTGTTGGGCGTGGCAAACGAAATTTTTTTATTTACAAATTTCGAACCATGCGGATGGATACGCCACATGATATTCCCACCCATCAACTGACCAATCCAGAACAATATATCACCCGTTGCGGGCGCTTTCTGCGGACGACCAGCCTGGATGAATTACCGCAGCTTTGGAATATTTTCAAAGGGGATATGTCTTTGATCGGCCCTCGACCTGCGCTGTGGAATCAGGAAGATTTGATTGCAGAGCGTGATAAGTACGTCGGCCGCTGGGGTATGACAGCCAACGATGTGCGGCCGGGACTCTCCGGCTGGGCGCAAATCAATGGGCGGGATACACTGGGAATTGTTGAAAAAGCGCAGTATGATGGGGCATACGTGCAGCACTTCGGCTTTGCGATGGATTGCCGCTGCTGCATCTATACCGTTGGAAATGTAATACATCACAAGGATGTATTGGAAGGCGGCACCGGCAGCAAAAAGCGCTGCGGGGAGGCGAAAAAATGCAAGTGACGATTGTGACTGCGTATTTTGCGCCGGAGATCACGCCGATTACGCATCTGTATCAGGATCTCGCGGCGGATTTAAGCAGGTATGGTGCAGAGGTGACGGTGGTTACCGGCATGGCTAACCGCGGCTTGAACGAAGAACAACGTGCGGCCTATCAAACCCGAACCGATGAGCACACGCCGGAAGGTTTCCGAATTTTGCGCGTCGGTAACGTCCGGCGGGAAGGCAGTGGATTGCTTTCGCGGGGATTGCATTTTTTAAGCGGTACCGTTTCCCTGTATCGGGTCGCAAAGCACGTTCCGACCGATGTCTATCTACTGGGCAGCATGCCGCCGTTTCTCGGACTAGTCGGTGCGCAATTAAGCAAGCGCGCACGAACGGTCTATATATTGCAGGATATCTTTCCGGACAGCATGCTGCTGATGGGCAAGCTTTCAGAGCACCATCCTGTGATCCGATTATGCAGGTGGATGGAGCGCCGTTCCTACCGAAAGAACACAAGATTGATAACGGTATCCGAGGATATGAAAAAAACGCTGCTTATGCGCGGCGTACCGCAAGAGCGCTTGGATGTGATCGGGAATTGGGCAGATACGGAAGCGGTGCGGCCTGTGACGCGTGCAGACAATCCGCTTTTTGACGAACTTGCGCTGTCCCGCGAGGGCTTCTATGCAATCTATGCGGGGACACTGGGTATCCTGCAATGCCCAGACCTGCTACTGGATGCTGCAAAGCTGCTCAAGGATCAGGCGAGGATTACATTGCTTATTCTTGGAGGCGGCGCGCTGACGGCACATGTAAGAACACGGATGGAAACCGAGGAAATCGCAAATGTCAAACTGTTTCCGCTGGTGTCGGCCGACCGGGTGTCGGAGGCATACAGTCTGGGGGACGTAGCGCTCGTGCCGCTTGTTGCAGGTACGACGCGCGTTGCCATGCCCAGCAAAACATGGTCGGCCATGTCCGCGGGGCGTCCGGTGATCATCACCGCGGAAAGAGACAGCGCATGGGCAGAACTCATTGCCAAAGCTGGATGTGGATATATCTGTCCGCCGGGCGATGCCGAGACGCTTGCGGATGCGCTGTTGGCATGTTATTATGCGCGCGATACCCTGCCGCAAATGGGGGCACGCGCACGAACCTATGTTGAGAACGAATGCTCGCGCAGACAGGCGACGAGTCATTATTATGAAGTGTTGACAAAGGAGTAACGAATCGAATGTTCGAGGGTAAGACACTGCTCATTACGGGCGGGACAGGGAGCTTTGGCAACGCGGTGCTGGAAGGTTTTTTAGATTCCGGCATCCAGGAAATCCGAATCTTTTCGCGGGATGAAAAGAAACAGGATGACATGCGCCGCCATTACCTGAACGATAAAATTCAATATTATATCGGGGATGTACGGGATATTGCTTCCGTTAAGAACGCGATCCATGGGGTGGATTACGTGTTTCACGCGGCAGCGCTCAAGCAGGTACCTAGCTGTGAATTTTTTCCGCTGGAGGCGGTCAAGACCAATGTACTCGGAACGGATAATGTACTCACAGCTGCCATTGATGTAGGCGTACAAAAGATCATTTGCCTTTCCACGGACAAGGCCGCCTATCCCATCAATGCCATGGGGACGTCCAAGGCTATGATGGAAAAAGTCATCGTAGCTAAATCCCGCACGGTGGCGCCTGATCGAACAACCATCTGTTGTACGCGTTATGGCAACGTCATGTGTTCCCGTGGCAGCGTGATCCCACTGTTTATCAGCCAGATTCGGGCGGGAAAACCCCTTACGGTTACCGATCCCACCATGACTCGGTTTATCATGAGCTTGCAGGAAGCGGTAGAGCTTGTACTGTTCACGTTCCAGAACGGACACACGGGGGATATCATGGTGCAAAAAGCGCCGGCTTGTACGCTTGCAGTGCTTGCGCAGGCGGTAAAGGAAGTGTTCCATGCGGATAATGAAATTCAGGTGATCGGTATACGGCATGGAGAGAAGATGTACGAAACGCTGCTGACAAATGAAGAATGCGCCCGCGCACTAGACCTTGGCGACTACTTCCGCGTGCCGAAGGACGAGCGTGACTTAAACTACGAAAAATACTTTGAGCAGGGTAATCCCCTGCGAAGTGCTCTCTCTGAATTCAATTCTAACAATACGGAATTATTGAATGTCGAACAGGTGAAGCAAAAACTGAATCAGCTGAGTTACATCCAGCAGGAGTTGGCGATCTGGGACGAAAAATAATTGGGGGAAAACAGCATGAAAATCTTGATTACCGGGGCAGGGGGCTTTATGGGGCGCAATCTGATTGCGCGGCTCAATGAACAGGGCAACCACGAAATTTTTGCTTTCGAGCTGGATACACCAAGGGAACGACTGGAAGAATACTGCGCCGAATGCGATTTTGTCTATCATCTTGCGGGCGTAAATCGTCCCAAAGAGCAGGATGAATTTATGGCTGGGAATTTTGGGTTTACGGATGTACTGCTGCAAACACTCAACAAACGCCACAATACTTGCCCGATTATGCTTTCGTCTTCAACACAGGCTGCATTACCAAACCTGTATGGTAAGAGCAAAAAGGCAGGGGAAGAGTTGATGTTTCGCTATGCGGAGAGAACCGGGGCAACGGTCTATGTATTTCGCTTTCCCAATGTGTTTGGGAAATGGAGCTGTCCCAATTATAACAGCGCGATCGCCACATTTTGTTACAATATTGCCCGCGATCTGCCCATCACCATCAACGACTCTACGACCGTAATGCGGTTGGTTTATATTGACGATCTGATGGATGCGCTCATTGCGCTGCTGGATGGCAAGACACGAAGAGACGGGGATTTCTGCACAGTAGCCGTTACGCATACGGCTACGCTTGGGCATATTGCAGAAACGATCGAGAGTTTTCGGGCAAGCAGGGAGAATCTTTCGGTTGCAGACCAATCAGATCTTCTGACCAAGAAGCTATACGCAACTTACTTGAGTTTTTTGCCGGAGGAAGGGTTTGCCTATCCGCTGACCATGCACGCGGATGCCCGTGGCAGCTTTACGGAGTTTCTGCGCACACCGGATCGTGGGCAGATATCAGTCAACGTGGCAAAGCCCGGTGTGGTCAAGGGGAATCACTGGCATCATACCAAGAACGAGAAATTCCTTGTCGTCTCTGGCAAGGGCGTAATACGTTTTCGTAAAATCGATGCGGATGAAGTGATTGTCTACCATGTCAGCGGCGAATTTCCAACAAGTGTGGATATTCCAATCGGTTATACACACAACATCGAAAACACTGGGACAACGGATCTTGTGACCGTCATGTGGGCGAGCGAGCCATTTGATCCCAAGCATCCCGATACAATTCATCTGGAGGTAGAGTAACACATGGTCGAAAAATTAAAGCTGATGACGATTCTCGGCACGCGGCCGGAGATTATTCGACTGTCTGCCGTGCTGCCGTGCGCGGATCGATATTTCAACCACATTCTGGTGCATACGGGTCAAAACTATGATTATACGCTCAACCAGATTTTCTTCGATGAGCTGGGCCTGCGTGCGCCAGATTATTATTTGGACAGCGTAGGCAAAAATCTTGGCGAGACGATGGGCAACATTATAGCGAAGTCGTATGAAATCATGGAACGCGAGCGGCCGGAAGCGGTGCTGATTTTGGGAGATACGAATTCTGCGCTGTCGGCCATCAGCGCAAAGCGGCTGAAGATTCCGATTTTTCACATGGAAGCGGGGAATCGCTGCTGGGATTGGAATGTACCGGAAATGGTTAATCGTACCATTGTGGATCGCATCAGCGATATCAATATGCCATATACGGAGCATTCCCGCCGGTATCTGCTGAGCGAAGGCATGGACGGAAAATTCATCTATGTAACAGGCTCTCCAATGCGTGAGGTGATTGAAAATCATCGTGACCAGATCGAAAGAAGCGATGTGCTGGATCGTCTCGGACTGACGGCGAATGGTTATATTCTACTCTCCGCCCATCGTGAGGAGAATATCGACAATGAGGCGCATTTTCTTGCTCTCATGAACGCCATCAACGAGATTGCTGCGGCCAGCGGACTACCGGTAATCTATTCCACACACCCAAGAAGTAAAAAGTTTATTGAGGCGCGGCAGTTTCAATTTCATCCGTTGGTGCATTCCATGCAACCATTCGGCTTTCTGGATTATAACCGCCTGCAGATGAGCGCGCGCTGCGTGCTGAGCGACAGCGGCACCGTCAGCGAGGAGAGCGCGATGCTGAAGTTTCCCGCAGTGCTGATCCGCACCTCCACGGAGCGGCCGGAGGTGCTGGACAAGGGAACGGTTGTACTAGGCGGCATCACAACGCGGGAGATTACGCGGGCGATGGAGATGGCTGTCCGTATGCGCGACAACGGAGAGTCGGGCGCAATGCCGCCGGACTATCAAGATACGAACGTGAGCATCAAGGTGATTCGCATCATCGAGAGCTATTATCAGATCGTTAAAAAGACGACCTGGGGTGAATAATGATGTCACGCGCGACAGAGCAAAAACCGGTGCGGGTGCTGTACGTTTCGATGCAAATGAAAGAGGAGACATGCAAGCGTCTGTTTGCTGATGCGCCGGTTCCTCCGAGCCAGGCAGCCCAGAAATATAATCGGCTTATGGCGCAGGGACTGGCAAAGGCAGGTGCGGAGGTCATTGCCATTACGCCGCCGCCAGTTTCCAGGCAGACCTGTAAAAGACGCTTTGTATCGCTAGGTCAGGAACGAGCTGACGGCGTGAACTATCGATATCTGCCAATCGTGAATTTACCGTTGATCAAAGCGGCCGTGGTCGTCATAACGAGCTTTTTTACCACGCTTTCCGCGCTGCATCAGAATGCTTATGTGCTCTGCGACGGGTTGGCCATTGCGGCCAGCTGCGGAGCGCGTATCGCAGCCAAGCTGCGGCACCGTCCCTGCACCGTCATCGTCACCGATATACCGGATCAGCTGACTGGGGGAAGCACGTGCGTCTCCAGCTTCAATATGCGTGAACTAACCCGATATGACGGATATTTGCTGCTGACGGAAACCATGAATGCACTGGTCAATCCACATGGCCGACCCAAAATCGTTGCGGAGGGGCTGGTGGATGCTTCACTGCACAGCAGGCACAATATCCTTGCCCAAAAGCACGCCGAGAAGGTTTGCTTGTATGCGGGGATGCTGCACGAAAAATATGGCATTCTACGGTTGGTGCAGGCGTTTTCGACTTTGGCAGATCAACAGGCGCGTTTGGTGATCTATGGCACGGGAGATTCCGTCACGGCCATTGCGGCAGCGGCAAAGGCCGATCCGCGCATCGAATACCGGGGGGTGGCGGAGAATGCTATCGTGGTACATGAAGAATTTGCAGCAACGCTGCTGATCAACCCACGTCCCACACACGAGGCGTTTGCCAGCGATTCATTCCCGTCCAAAAACCTGGAATACATGGCTTCCGGTACGCCGGTTTTGACGACGCGTCTGCCGGGTATGCCGCAGGCATATGAAGAATTTGTCTACCTGATGGATGATGAAACACCGGAGGGAATGGCACAAACGCTCCGTACGGTACTGGCGCTTCCGCGGGAAACACTGCATGAAAAAGGGCTGTCCGCCAAAGCTTTTGTATTGACGTATAAGAACAATATTTTGCAAGCGGGGCGTGTCCTAACCTTTATGGAGGGACTAGACCCATGGAAAACATGCTGACAACGCCAAAGATAGCCACAGCTGCGTTTATTGGTAATGTGCGATTGCAGGACGCACACACGGGGCACATATTTGACGAGACGGTGCAAGCTTTTGTTTCTGCTCATGATATCCGTTGCTGCAATTTTGAAGGCGCAGTCGATCATGCTAATCCCGTGGTGAGTAAAAAAGCGGGGGCGTCCTTTCTGCAGGGCAAAACGGCTGCGGCGCGCGTGCTGAACAGCGGGATCAATCTCGTGTCGCTCGCCAACAACCATTTGATGGATTATGGAGAGACGGGATTATTTGAAACGATCCGCGCATTGTCCGCCGTAACCACCCTTGGCGCGGCAGAGACACCTCCGCTTGCTTACCGACCCTTTGTGACGATGATCAACGGGATTAAGCTTGGGTTTCTGGCGTTGTGCGAACGTCAGAATGGCGCGCTGGACGGTACGCGGACGTCGGGCGTGGCATGGATTTGTCATCCGGCGGTGCTGCACAACATCCGCCTACTGCGCAGTGAATGCACGCATGTAATTATACTGAGTCATGCGGGGTTGGAGGAGGCGGATCAGCCGCTTCCAGAATGGCGGTCGTTGTATCGGCAGTTTGTCGATGCGGGTGCTTCGCTGATTGTTGGCAGCCATCCCCGCATGCCGCAAGGGTGGGAATGGTATAAAAATGGGCTGATTCTCTATAGCTTGGGCAATGCGGCTTGGGCGCCGAAGGCGGATGCTTCTGATCAAAGTGCACTGCTTGCTTCGGTAACGTTTCCCAGTAGCGGGGCGGTGAAGCTGAGTATGCGGCCGATCACATACCGCAATGAGCAGATTGCCTTTGACGAGAGCGAAAAGACGCAAGCACAGTTGAATGAACGAAATCGGGTGTTGGCCGATGACGAAGCTTATGCCTCGCAGAGCAAACGAATCTGCAAGGCATTCTATGAACAGGTGGCGCAGCCGGATTTCTTTGCAATTACCGGTTGTCTGCCGGGCGACGCTTGGCAGCAGTCAAAAAACGCGGTCAAGTTCCTTATACGCAAGCATGCTCTGAATGAATCGCTGCTGCTTTCCATACTGGAAAACGAAACCTATCGGTGGGCAACGGCCGCAGCGCTACGAGAGCGTATTGGTAACGAATAGATAACGGAGCATTATGGGATTATTAAATAAAAAAGAACCGTCCACAATGAAACGCTTTGCCGCAAACACCAGCTGGCTTGTGGCGCAGAATGTTTTTCAATATATGCTCAGCGCGATCATTGGTATTCTGGCGGCGCGTTACATGGGGCCGAGTAACTATGGTATTTTGAGTTATGGCGCAGCCATGATGATGCTGTTTTCTCCCTTCTGTACGCTGTGCCTCAACGATGTGCAAATTCCTTGCATGATAGATGAACCGCAGGATACGGGCAAGATTATTGGATCGGTAATCGTCATGCAGACGATTTCCACGCTGTTATCCATCAGCGCATTGCTGCTGCTGGTTTCCGTCATGAAACCGGGAGACAAACTGATGCTGGTGGTTACGGCGCTGCAGGCCCTCCAACTTATCGTTCAGGTGTGTGACGCGTTCCGGCTTTGGTTCCAAATGAAGCTGTTGAGCAAATATACCGCAATCGGCTCTGTTCTTGGCAATGTCGCCTGCTCGGTCTGGCGGGTTGTGCTGCTGATTGAGGGCGCATCGGTGGAATGGTTCGCTCTCACAAGCGTCATTCAAATGCTGGCAAATTACTTATTCGTTTTGCCAATGTTTGCAAAGATTGCGCGTATCAAGCTGGGCATTTCGAAAGAGATCATGCGACGTCTTTGGAAACGATCGTATCAGCTTATCCTGGCGGATGTAACGATCGTCATTACCAACCGCATCGGCTCGGTGATGCTGAGCAATATGCTGGGCGATGGCCCACTTGGCATATACAATGCGGCGCTGAATATTGCGCTGGTGTGGTTGTTTATACCACAGGCATTGGTGGATTCGGCTTATCCGGTGTTGCTGGAAACCAACAAAAATAATGAAGAGCAGTTCTGGCCGCGCTATCAGGTGCTGCTCATTACGGTTTTTTGCATCAGTGTGGCGGCGGGTCTATTCCTGTGTGCTTTGGCACCTTGGGTTGTGAATTTTCTGTATGGGCCAAAATATGCCGCAGCAGCAGATGCGCTGCGGGTGATTGCCTGGGTGGGTATTTTCACCACGCTCGGCGTGGCGCGTAGCATCTGGGTGCTTGCCAAGGAAAAACAAAAGTATGTGAAATACTATTGCTTTGTCAGCGCGGGCGCTAGTATTGTGTTAAACTATGTACTAATCAAGACGATGGGGCTCATGGGTGCCGCGGTTGCAATTTTACTGGTTAACATGGTGCAGACGTTGATCGCGCCGGCTTGCTTTGCGGGGTCCCGTGAGTTTGTGCAGCATTTCTTTGGCGCATTTGCGAAGCTGCCGGAGATGGCGCAGTGGCTTCTCAGCATGCTAAAAAAGGAGAAACCCGATGACAATTAGAAGGATTCTTGCGCATAACAAAGTGTATATCGCGCTGTCCCACACATACTATCGCTGCCTTACACGGATTTCGCCCACATGGAACAGTAAGCGCCGATGGAAAAAGATATTTGGATTTCCGCTGCGGTTAGACGCACCAATCTGGTGGAGCGAAAAGCTCATGTGGCTGAAGCTGAACTGCTATCAAAACAACGCGCTTGTGCGCACGTGCGCCAATAAATACCGTGTCCGTGCCTATGTGGAACAGTGCGGCTGCGGCGAACTGCTGATTGACTGCATTGGGCTGTGGGAACGTGCGCAGGATATCCCATGGGACGAGTTGCCGAAAAAGTTTGTGCTTAAGTCCACGATGGGCTGTGGAAACCATGTGTTTTGCAGCGATCGAGCAGAGCTGGATCGGCATACGGCCATGGAGACGCTCAATGCCGTGTTGCAGGATCGATACTATCTAGACTATGCGGAGTTGCAGTATGCACCGGGCAAGGATATGCATCCCCAAATTATTGGGGAACGGATGATTGAGATGGAAAACGGACGGATGCTGTCGGATTATAAGCTGTTCTGTTTTCATGGGGAACCGAAATTCATATTATACTGCTATGATCGTAGCGATGCTGGACACGCAAATTACATGTTTTATGATGAGGACTGGTCGCTGCACCCGGAGTATCATCCTTGCGATGCAATGGATCATCCACCGGAAAAGCCAGATTGCATTGAAAAGATGATTGCTTATGCGCGCCGACTATCGGCACCGTTTCCCTTCGTTCGGGTCGATTTTTATGAGGAGCGGGGGCAGGTGCGATTCGGGGAACTAACTTTTACACCCTCTGCCTGTTTGGATGTAGAGATGACCGAGTTAGGGCAGATTACCCTCGGTAAGTTGCTGGACCTTAACGGCATCGACATAATTAGATGAAGCATGATGTCGTAAAAACAAACAAATGTGAAAGAATATACAGAGGTTGCGCACAGAAAAGCGACT
>JAVVXB010000025.1:0-42996 GCA_036651815.1 Clostridia bacterium | reverse complement strand
TCGGCGTGATGAATTTCATCAACACCGTGGTCACCTCCATCGTGTCGAGACGCCGGGAGCTTGCCATGCTGCAAAGCATTGGCATGACGGGCAGACAAACCCAAACCATGCTCATTTTTGAGGGGCTGATCTATACCGTCTTTACCGCCGTGTTTGCCTTGAGCGTGGGCAGCGTGCTCGGGTATCTAGCCATTGAGGGATTAACAGGCGGTGGCTTATATATGAGCCTGCATTTCACCGTCCTACCGTCTCTTTTGTGTCTGCCTATTTTAGCCGCCCTCTCCGTTTTGGTGCCCGATTGCACCGGCCGCAGCCTGCACCGTGACAGCATTGTGGAAAGGTTACGGGAGGCGGAATAGACAGTCTGGCGCATTGCCGCCCCTGCGCCTATTCTAACCTGATGACGCAGAACCTTACAAATCCGAATGCTCTCATTTCCTGTATCCGAGCAGTTCGGCTGTGCCTTCGAACGGTGAGGCACAAAAATGGGCAAAAAGCCCTGGTATGTACACGCCAGGGCTTCCTTTCTGTCTGCACGCTATTGCCCATCGATTGATGCATTGCCGCTAAGCGACTGATCTTACCGGAACGGGACGAATCCGCTTCAAAACAGATAAAGCAATACAATCGCGCTATATAAGCTATATAATAGGGAAGCATAAATAAGCAGATGGAATCGTAGCCGGGACGCATGCATCCGGATACCTCAAAATGGGGCGGCTATGACGTGCCGAAAGGGGCGCAGCTCACTGCTGATGGGAAGCGTCACGTTTCCAGCCAATTTTGCAGGAAGCCCTGCTCATCATGCATGCAAAACATGAAAAAAGGTCGGAGTCGCTTATTTTTGTTTCTGCAAAAAAAAGTCTTGCAATCCGAGAAACGTTACTGTAGAATAGACATGTTCGCGTCGCAGAGGTAACTTTGTGGTGTGAACATGGGATGAACGGGAGGTTGCCGGTACTGCCATCCGGGTAATTTTCGTTCAGACCGAACGCCCCATTGCTTGGGCGAGGACGAGGCATGAGGAACAATCGTGCCGTCCCCAAAAACAGCAGAGCGTCGGCTGAAAAGCCGCGCATGCCTTATGAAGAGGGAAACACACGGCCTTGTGTACTGTCCAAGAAACGAAGGAGGATACTAAGAATATGGCAAACAGAATCCGCATTAAGCTCAAAGCGTATGAAAACAGTCTGATCGACCAAAGCGCCGAGAAGATCGTCGATACCGCCAAGAGAACGGGCGCTCAGGTGAGCGGCCCCATCCCCCTGCCCACGGAAAAGGAGATCGTTACAGTTCTCCGCGCAACCCATAAATATAAAGATTCCCGTGAGCAATTCGAGATGCGCACCCATAAGCGCCTGATCGACATCCTGCAGCCGTCCAGCAAAACCGTTGACGCGCTCATGAAGCTTGATCTGCCCGCCGGTGTCGACATCGAGATCAAACTGTAAACATCGGAGGTAAACCATGAAGAAAGCCATTTTGGGCAAAAAGGTCGGTATGACGCAGATGTTCCGTTCTGACGGTACCATGATCCCAGTGACAGTCATAGAAGCCGGTCCCTGCCCCGTTATCCAGAAGAAAACCGAAGGTACCGACGGCTATGAAGCCGTGCAGGTGGGATTTTGCGAAGCACGCGAAAAGCTCATCAACAAGCCGGAGAAGGGTCACTGTGCCAAGGCTGGTGTGAAGCCCCTCCGTTATCTAAGAGAGTTCAAGCTCGACGACGTGGCTTCTTATGAAGTCGGTCAGATCATCAAGGCGGATGTGTTTGCTGAGGGCGACAAAGTCGATATCTCTGGCAAGAGCAAGGGCAAGGGCTTTGCCGGCTCGATCAAGCGCTGGAATCAGTCCCGCGGCCGCAAGACCCACGGTTCCCACAGCTATCGTGTTGCTGGCGCCATGAGCGCATGCTCCAGCCCCTCCCGCGTGTTCAAGACCAAGAACCTGCCCGGCCATCTGGGCAACGAAACCGTCACCGTGCAGAATCTTGAAGTCGTACGCGTAGACGCCGAACGGAACCTGCTCCTCATCAAGGGCGCCATCCCCGGCCCCAAGGGCAGCGTGGTCGCCGTGAAGAGCACCGTGAAGTAAGAAGGAGGAGACGAACATGCCTAAGGTTGCAGTAGTCGATATTACCGGCAAGAAAATCGGCGAATATGAGCTCTCCGAAAACACTTTTGGACAGCCTGTGAATGAAAATGTGCTGCACGAAGTGATCAAAGCGCATCTGGCCAACTGCCGTCAGGGCACACAGAGCGCACTGACCCGTGCAGAAGTAAGAGGCGGCGGCATTAAGCCCTGGAAACAGAAGGGCACCGGCCGCGCTCGACAAGGATCGACCCGTTCCCCGCAGTGGCGGCATGGCGGCGTTGTATTTGCGCCCAAACCGCGCGACTACACCATCCGCGTGAACAAGAAGGTCAAGCGCATCGCAATGAAATCCGCGCTGTCTGGCAAGGTTGCCGACAATGAGTTGATCCTCTTCGACGTGCTGACCATTCCGGAAGCCAAAACCCGCGAAATGATCAAGGTGCTCAACGCAGTTGAAGCTAAGAAAGCGCTGATTGTGTTGGCAAACCCAGACGAAATCGTGGAACGGGCGGCAAGCAATATTCCAAATATTAAGACGACGCTTGTTGGTACGCTGAGCGTTTATGAAATTCTTAAGTACGAAAAACTGATCCTGACCAAGGATTCGGTTGCCAAGATCGAGGAGGTGTACGTTTGATGAAGAGCCCCTATGACATCATCAAAAAGCCGGTTCTGACGGAAAAGAGCTACGATCATCTCCCGTCTAAAACCTACACGTTCGAAGTTGACAAGAGCGCCAACAAAATTGAGATTAAGAACGCTGTGGAAGAAGTATTCGGCGTAAAGGTGGACAGCGTCCATACACTTAACTCCGACGGCAAAAAACGCCGCCAGGGTGTGCATGTAGGCCGCACGGCGTCCAGTAAGAAGGCGTATGTGAAACTGAAGAAGAATTCCAAGGGTATCGAATTCTTCGACAGCATCTCGCAGTAAGGAGGCACCTGAGTATGGCAATTCGAAAGATTAAACCGACGACACCCGGCCAGCGCGGCATGACGGTCTCGGCATTTGACGAGATCACCCGCAAAACCCCGGAGAAGTCGCTCACGACAGACCTTCGCCACAAGGCAGGCCGTAATAACACCGGAAAGATTACGGTACGTCATCAAGGCGGCGGCGAGCGCAGGAAGTATCGTATCATCGACTTCAAGCGCAACAAGGACAGCGTTCCCGCGAAGGTGTTCTCCATCGAATATGACCCGAACCGCTCGGCCAACATTGCGTTGCTCCATTATGCGGACGGTGAAAAGCGTTATATCATCGCGCCGCTCGGCCTGATGGTTGGCGATGTGGTCATCTCCGGTAACGATGCCGATATCAAAGTTGGCAACGCCATGGAAGTTTCCAGCATTCCGGTAGGCACGATGATTCACTGCATCGAGCTCAAGGCCGGAAAGGGCGCTCAGCTTGTCCGTTCCGCGGGCAACGCAGCCCAGCTGATGGCAAAGGAAGGCAAATACGCGCAGGTGCGTCTGCCCAGCGGCGAGGTTCGCCTCATTCCGCTCAATGCCAAGGCGACCATCGGTCAGGTTGGTAACATTGACCACCAGAACATCCAGGTTGGCAAGGCCGGCAAGTCCCGGCATATGGGCATCCGCCCATCCGTACGTGGTTCGGTCATGAATCCATGCGACCATCCGCACGGCGGCGGCGAGGGCAAGAGCCCAATCGGTCGTCCAGGCCCGGTTACCCCATGGGGCAAACCGACGCTCGGCTACAAGACGCGTAAGAAGAAGAACCCGACGAGCAAGTTTATCATTCGTCGTGCGAACGAGAAATAAGGAAAGAGGAAGGAGAACGTAAATGAGCAGATCCATTAAAAAGGGCCCGTTTATTGAACAGCGACTGCTTGACCGCATTGTTGCAATGAACGAAAGCGGCAAGAAAAATGTTGTGAAAACCTGGTCCCGCGCCTCCACCATCTTTCCGCAAATGGTTGGACACACCATCGCAGTCCATGACGGCAGGAAGCACGTTCCCGTATATGTCACCGAGGAGATGGTTGGTCACAAGTTGGGCGAATTCGCTCCGACCCGCACATTTAGAGGACACAGAGGTTCCGAGAAGTCCTCGGGTGCCAGATAAGGAGGAAGCGTAGAGTTATGGCTACCAGATCTAGAGAAAAAACAGCAAAGCGCCGCGAAAATGCCGACAAACGTCCGCACGCGACCGCAAAATACATTCGCATTTCTACCCGCAAGGCAAAGGCCGTTGTAGACTTAATTCGTGGTAAGAGCGTGCGTGAAGCGGAAGCGATTCTGCTGTACACACCAAGGTCCGCCACAGAGCCGGTTGCAAAGCTGCTCAAGAGTGCGATTGCGAATGCAGAGAACAACCTCGAAATGAACCGCGATGATCTCTATGTTGCCGAGGTGTACGCCAATCAGGGTCCGACCCTGATGCGTTTCCGCCCCAGAGCGCACGGCCGTGCGGCGCGGATCCGCAAACGTACGAGCCACATCACGATCGTCCTGGATCAGGCGAAGTAAGAGGGAGGTTTCAGAATGGGTCAAAAAGTTAATCCGAATGGATTCCGCGTTGGCGTTATCAGGGATTGGAATACCCGTTGGTATGCCTCCAAAAAGGATTTTGCTAATTTCCTCGTTGAGGACAAGCAGATTCGTGATTTCGTCAAAAAGAAGTACTATCAGGCATCGATTTCCCGTATTGAGATTGATCGCGCTGCCGGCAAAATCACCGTCAGCATCTACACCGCTCGTCCCGGTCTGCTGATCGGTAAAGGTGGCGCAGGGATTGAAACAATTAAAGCGGACGTTAAAAAAGCCTGCAAGAAGGACATTAATGTCAACATCATGGAGATTCGTGATGCGGACGCCGACGCACAGCTCGTCGCCGAGAACATAGCATCGCAGTTGGAGAAGCGTATCAGCTTCCGCCGTGCGATGAAGCAGGCAATGGGCCGTAGCATGCAGAAGAACAGCGTCAAAGGTATCAAGTTGATGTGTGCAGGCCGTCTGGGCGGTGCTGAAATTGCGCGTACCGAGGGCTATCACGATGGATCGATTCCGCTGCAAACCATGCGTGCGGACATCCAGTACGGCTTTGCTGAGGCGCACACAACCTATGGCCGCATTGGTTGCAAGGTTTGGATTAATAAGGGCGAAGTGCTGGGAAAGCGCAACGCTTCCGATAAACGTGAGGAAGGAGGCAGATAACCATGTTGATGCCGAAGAGAGTTAAGCGCCGCAAAGTATTCCGCGGACGCATGAAGGGCAAGGCTCTGCGTGGCAACGAGATTACCTATGGTGATTTCGGCCTCGTGGCAATGGAACCCTCATGGGTGACCAGCCAGCAGATTGAAGCTGCGCGTGTTGCGATGACGCGCTACATCAAACGCGGCGGCAAGGTCTGGATTAAGATTTTCCCCGACAAGCCCGTAACCGAAAAGCCTGCCGAGACCCGTATGGGCAGCGGCAAAGGTTCCCCAGAGTACTGGGTGGCGGTTGTGAAGCCTGGGAGAGTTCTGTTTGAAATTGCCGGCGTAGATGATGAGACCGGACGTGAAGCGCTCCGTCTTGCCATGCACAAGCTTCCGCTTAAGTGCAAGGTCATGAAGAAGGAAACCGAAAAGGGTGGTGAATCCGATGAAGGCTAATAAGTTTAGAGATTTGTCGAATGATGCGCTGACCGCACGCGAGAAGGAACTTAAGAGTGAGTTGTTCAACCTTCGTTTCCAATCCGCAACCGGCCAGCTTTCCAACCCACAACGGATTAACGACTGTAAGAAGGACATTGCCAGAGTCAAGACCATCATCCGCGAGCGCGAGCTCAAAGCGGTTGCCGAGTAACGGGAAGGAGGATATTGAAAAATGGAACAAAGAGGATATCGTAAAACCCGTGTCGGCGTCGTTGTGAGCGATAAGATGGAAAAGACCGCCGTCGTTGCCATCAAGACCAAGGTCCGTCACCCGCTATACGGAAAAATGGTTAACCGCACGAGAAAGTTCAAGGTTCACGACGAAGAGAACCTTTGCGGAATCGGAGACACGGTCAAGATTATGGAGACCCGTCCGATTTCGAAGGATAAGAGATGGCGTCTCGTGGAGATCGTCGAAAAGGCGAAGTAACGATTGGAGGAACGCAAAAATGATTCAACCGCAAACCAGATTAAAGGTCGCGGACAACAGTGGCGCGAAGGAAATTATGTGTATTCGCGTGCTGGGCGGTTCCTACCGTAAGTCCGCCAGTATCGGCGACGTGATCGTAGCATCGGTGAAGTCCGCTTCTCCGGGTGGTGCTGTCAAAAAGAAGGACGTCGTGAAAGCCGTGATTGTGCGTACTGTTTCCGGTGCCCAGCGCACCGACGGAAGCCATATTCGGTTTGACGACAACGCCGCTGTTATCATCAACGACCAAAAGCAGCCGCGTGGTACACGTATCTTTGGGCCTGTCGCACGTGAATTGCGCGAAAAGGATTACATGAAGATCGTTTCCCTCGCGCCGGAAGTTCTGTAGGGAGGAGCACGACATGAATACACTAAACGTCAAAAAGGGCGATAACGTCGTTGTCATCTCCGGCAAGGACAAGGGTAAGCATGGCAAGATTCTCGTGAGCTATCCTGCAGATGACCGCGTTGTTGTGCAGAATGCAGCCATGATGACCAAGCATGTGAAACCCCGTAAACAGGGCGAACCTGGTGGCCGTATTGAACAAGAGGGCACACTACATGTTTCCAATGTGAAGCTTGTTTGCCCCAAATGCAATAAGCCGACCCGCGTCGCTCACACGATTGAGAATGACAAGAAGATCCGCGTTTGTAAAAAATGCGGTAAGAACATTGATTAAGGCCGGAAGGAGGAACTAGTCAAGTGGCAACGAAAAAAGACATCGAAGAAGTCGTGGACGCCGTAGAGGCGGAAGTGAAAGCGGTCGCCAAGAAGGTAGCTCCGAAGGCCGAAAAGGTTGAAAAGGCCGTTGAGGAAGCAGTCGATAAGGCCGAGAAGACTGTCAAGTCCGCTGTTAAAAAAGCTGAAAAATTAGTTGAGAATAGCGCAGAGAAGGTTGAAAAGACCGTGAAGTCTGTTGCTAAGAACGCTGGACAGGTCGAGGAGGCAGCTGCTAAAATTGCCGATAAGGCCGAAAAGGCTGTCAAGTCTGCCGCAAAGAAGGCAGAAAATGTGGTAGAAGAGGGCGCCGAGAAGGTGGAGAAAGCCGTAAAGGCCGCTACCAAACCGGTTGCTGACAAGACCGGCAAGAAAGCCAAGGCTGAGATCAAAGACGCCAAAGCATTGACCGGTACGCCGCGGCTTAAAGCCAAGTATGTTGAAGAAGTTGTTCCAGCGCTAACGGAACAATTCGGCTACAAAAACGTGATGCAGCTTCCGAAGCTTGAGAAGATCATTATCAACATGGGTCTTGGCGCTGACAAAGAGAACCCAAAGGGGATCGAAGTGGCTGCAAAAGAGCTTGGCGTGATCTCCGGACAGAAAGCGATCGTAACCAAGGCCAAGAAGTCCGTTGCAAACTTTAAGGTCCGTGAAGGCATGAGCGTTGGCGCAATGGTTACCCTGCGCGGCGACCGCATGTATTACTTCGCAGACAAGCTCATGAACATCGTTCTTCCCCGCGTACGTGACTTCCGCGGTGTGTCCAACAAGTCGTTTGACGGTCGTGGCAACTATGCTATGGGCGTTAAGGAACAGCTGATCTTTCCGGAGGTCAACTACGACGATGTCGACAAAGTCCGCGGGATGAATATTGTATTTGTCACGAGCGCAAAGACCGATGAAGAAGCAAAGGCGTTGCTGACGCTACTCGGCATGCCATTTGTGCAGAGCTGAGAAGGAGGACGTGAAAAATGGCTAAAACAAGCATGAAGTTAAAGCAACAGCGTGAACCGAAGTTCAGCACCCGCGGTTATACGCGTTGCCGCATCTGCGGTCGTCCGCATTCCGTTTTGCGCAAGTATGGCATCTGCCGCATTTGCTTCCGCGAACTGGCGTACAAGGGAGAAATTCCCGGTGTACGCAAGGCAAGCTGGTAAAGGAGGAAACGAATCATGACAGATACCATTGCCGATATGCTGACCAGAGTCCGTAATGCTCTGATTGCCAGGCATGAAACAGTCGATGTGCCGGCTTCTACTACGAAGAAGGCCATTGCGAAGATCCTTCACGACGAAGGGTATATCAAAGGCTTTGAGATCACTGAGGATGGCGTAAAAAAAACCATTCACATTACCTTAAAGTACGGGCCAAACAAGCAGCGTGTCATCGTGGGAATTAAACGCATCTCCCGTCCGGGTCTCCGCGTTTACGTCCGCAAGGATGAACTGCCCAAGGTACTCGGTGGCATCGGAATCGCCGTTGTCTCCACCTCTCGCGGAATTATGACTGATCGCGAAGCCCGCAAACAGGGCGTTGGCGGCGAAGTATTGGCTTACGTTTGGTAAGCTACCTGCGAATTGTCCGTTTGTCACAGAGGTTCTGCTTCCAAACGGAAAATACGCATTTGTAAGATAATATAAAAGGAGTAGCAATCATGTCTCGTATCGGAAAACTTCCGGTCAGCATCCCTGGCGGAGTGACAATCACGGTCGGCGAAGATAATCTCGTCACTGTGAAGGGGCCAAAGGGCACTTTGTCGCAGAAGCTTTCGCCGGAGATGAAGATTGATCAGGACAACGGCATTTTGCATGTCGTTCGTCCGAGTGATAACAAACTACACCGTTCATTGCACGGATTGACCCGCACGCTGATCCAAAACATGGTGGTCGGCACAACAGATGGTTTCGCTAAGAAACTTGAGATTGCCGGTGTTGGTTATAGGGCGTTGCTCAACGGTAAAAATCTTGTACTCAACGTTGGTTATTCGCATCCCGTTGAAATCGCCGCGCCCGATGGAATTCTCTTTGAGCTTCCAACGCCGAACAAAATTACGGTCAAGGGCATCGATAAGCAACTGGTTGGTCAGGTAGCCGCAGATATCCGCGCGGTGCGCAAGCCGGAACCCTACAAGGGCAAGGGCATTCGCTATGAGAACGAGATCGTTCGCCGCAAGGAAGGCAAGACCGGTAAGTAAGGCAGGAAGGAGTGACGAAAGATGTTTTCAAAAGTCGATAAGAATGCGATTCGCGTTGCCCGACACTATCGTCAGCGCAAGAATATTATCGGGATGCCTGAGCGTCCGCGGTTGAATATTTATCGCAGCACGAACCATATCTATGCGCAGATCATCGACGATACCGTCGGTAACACCTTGGTCGCAGCTTCCACGCTGGACGCCGAAATCAAGGAGATGATCGCCGATAAAACCAAGGCCGAACAGGCCGCTATCGTTGGTGAATTGATCGGCAAACGCGCCAAGGAAAAGGGAGTAACCAAGGTCGTCTATGATCGCGGAGGTTACCTATACACGGGACGCGTGGCTGCTCTTGCAAACGGCGCACGTAAAGCCGGGCTGGACTTCTAAGGAGGAAACGAGATGCAAAATAACAACAGATATCAAAGAGAACCCTCGGAATTCAAAGAGCGCCTGGTGTCTATCAACCGTGTTGCCAAGGTCGTTAAAGGCGGTAAGAACTTTCGGTTCACCGCACTGATGGTGATTGGCAACGAAAACGGTAAGGTTGGCGTGGGTCTCGGCAAAGCGGCTGAAATTCCGGAAGCCGTCCGTAAGGGCATTGAAGACGCGAAGCGTCATATGGTCGTTGTTCCGATCGTCGGCACGACCATTCCTCATCAGGTGGAAGGTAAGTTCGGTACGGGTCATGTGCGCAGGCGCCCCGCCGAAGAAGGTACCGGCGTGATTGCGGGCGGTCCCGCCCGTGCAGTGCTGGAAATGGCGGGCATCCGCGACATCCGCACCAAGTCATACGGTTCCAATAATCCCTCTAACTGCGTCAAGGCAACCATCGAAGGTCTGAGCCAATTGCGTACCGCCGAACAAGTGGCGAAGCTGCGTGGCAAAACCGTCGAAGAGATCCTCGGATAAGGAGGCAGATAATATGGCATCGAATCTAGAAACGGCCAAGCGCCTCAAGATCAAACTCGTTAAGAGTCAGATCAGTAGTCTGAAGGATCAACAGGCAACGTTGGAAGCGCTGGGGCTGCATAAGCTAAACAGCACCACCGTGCAACCAGATAACGCAGCCACGCGCGGCAAGATCTTCAAAGTGAAGCATCTTGTCACCGTGGAAGAAGTCTAAGTAGTGGAGGAGCAAGAGCATGAAACTGCATGAATTACAGCCTGCTCCCGGGTCGACCAAGTCCCCCAAGCGTGTCGGTCGTGGTACCGGCTCTGGCATGGGTAAGACCTCGACGATGGGTCACAAAGGCCAAAAAGCGCGCAGCGGAAGCAAGAAGAACGGCTTTGAAGGCGGCCAAATGCCGCTGACACGCCGTTTGCCGAAGCGTGGCTTTACCAATATCTTCGCAAAAGAATACACCATTATCAACGTTTCCGATCTCAACGGGCTACAGGACGGTACGGTCGTAACGGCTGAGCTACTCAAGAGCTTGAGCATGATCAGCAAGATCGAAAAGGACGGCCTGAAGGTTTTGGGTAACGGCACTCTTGAGAGAAAGCTGGACGTGAAAGCGGCCAAGTTCTCCGAGTCTGCCCAGACTGCCATCAAAGCAGCCGGCGGAAGTGTTGAGGTGATTTCCTGATGTTCAGAACGTTTGTTAATGCGTTCAAAATCAAAGATATCCGTAAGAAGATTCTGATTACGCTGTTACTCATCGTAATCTATCGACTTGGTTGCTTTATTCCGATTCCCGGCGTCAATACGGAGCTACTTGCGGAAGCGGTTAAGCAATATTCGATTCTTGGTTTTCTCGATCTGCTGACCGGCAGTTCGTTTAGCCAATTCACTCTCTTTGCTATGGGTATCTCGCCGTACATTACGGCGTCGATCATCTTGCAGCTGCTCACCATCGCGATTCCTGCGCTGGAGCGCCTGAGCAAAGAGGATGATGGCCGTGAAAAGATCGAGCGTATCACGCGCTATACAGGCATTGGTCTTGCGATGGTACAGTCCATCGGGATCTTTATCGGTCTTGGTGCAAAGTATGTGGTGAATCCGGGATTTTGGACGTATGCTATCATTGGCATTTGCTCAACGGCAGGCACCGCGTTCTTAATGTGGCTGGGTGAGCGTATCACTGAAAATGGTATCGGCAATGGTATCTCCATGCTGATTTTTGCATCGATTGTGAGCCGGGTTCCCTCAACGCTCTTTGGCTGGGTGAAGCAGTTGGCTGTTGGCACAATGCCTTGGTGGAACTTCGTCATTTTGATGGTGGTCGTAATCGGATTGATTACGCTGGTCACACATGTGGATCAAGCGCAGCGCCGCATTCCTGTACAATATGCAAAGCGCGTTGTTGGCCGCAAAATGTATGGTGGTCAGAGTACCTATCTGCCCATTAAGGCCAACGCAAACGGGGTTCTTCCATTGATTTTTGCCATGACATTTATCCAGTTTCCAGGTATGATTGCCCAGTTTAAACCGGATGGCGGGTTCTACCAGTTCTATGTGAAATACCTTGGCAGCACGACGGTTATTTACTTTCTTGTATATGCGCTGCTGATTGTTGCATTTGGCTATTTCTATACGAGCATTACGTTCAACCCGATTGAGATGTCCAAAAATCTACAGCAAAATGGCGGTTTCATTACAGGAATTCGACCCGGAAAACCCACGAGTGACTATCTGGGTAAGATTTCAAGTCGTCTGACGTTGTTTGGCTCACTATTTCTGGCCGTGATTGCGGTATTGCCGACAATTGCGCTACGTAGCCTTGGTCAAACCTCGGCATTTGGCGCGACGAGCGTGCTGATTATGGTCAGTGTTGCGCTTGAATCGACGGCACAACTTGAGAGCCACATGCTGATGCGACATTACAAGGGCTTCTTGAACTGAGGCTCGCCAGAATGAAACTGATTTTTTTGGGTCCGCCAGGCGCGGGTAAGGGTACGCAAGCAGCGCGCATTGCAGTAAAATGTGGCATCGCGCATATTAGTACGGGTGACATGTTGCGCGCGGAAATTCGCGAGGGTACGGAACTTGGCAAGCAAGCCAAGGCCATCATTGACCAAGGCGAACTTGTGGGAGATGCAATCATCATCGGTATGGTGAAAAAGCGTATTGCGATGCAAGACTGTAAAAACGGGTTTCTATTTGATGGATTTCCGCGTACGGTGGCACAGGCGGATGCGCTTGCCGATATTACCGATATTGACCGTGTGGTGAATATGGCAGTACCGGCAGAACGTTTGATCGACCGCATCAGCGGGAGACGTATGTGTCCCGATTGCGGGGCCGCCTATCACATGAGCACTTATACAAGTGAATCATGTACCTGTGGCGGCAAACTTTATCAGCGCGATGATGATACCGCCGAGACAGTTGCCAATCGTCTGCGTGTCTACGAACAACAGACGCAACCCTTGATTGACTACTACGCAGGGAGAGGGCTGCTGGCAACGGTAGATGGCGATGGAGCAATCGATGATGTGACAGCGGCGATCTGTGCGGTGTTATCCATATGATTACGATTAAGTCCCAAGCGGACATTGAAAAGATGGATGCAGCGGGTCGCGTAGTGGAACAAACGTTGTTGCTGATGGCACGTACGGCATGCCCTGGTATGCGGACGGACGAACTCAACGAAATTGCGGAGCAGTATATTCGAAGTTGCGGTGCAGAGCCATCCTTTCTCAATTACATGGGCTATCCAAAGAGCATCTGTACCTCGGTCAACGCACAGGTCGTACACGGAATTCCCGGAAAGTATCGCTTGAAAGATGGCGACATTCTCTCCGTGGACGTTGGGGCAAAACTCAATGGCTTCCATGGAGATGCGGCAAGGACGCTCCTCATCGGTGGGGTATCCGAAAAAACGCAGGAGCTCGTGCGTGTAACAAAGGCTTGTTTCTTTGCAGGTTTACAATTTGCCAGAGCGGGAAACCGTATCAGCGATATTTCCAAAGCTGTGCAGCAGCATGCAGAGAGTCACGGCTATGGCGTTGTGCGTGAGCTGATTGGGCATGGTATTGGCCGCGAGATGCACGAACCGCCGGATGTTCCGAATTTCTGGGACAGTAAGCAGTTTGGACATGGCGCACGGTTGGAAGCAGGGATGACCATTGCCATTGAGCCCATGATCAATATGGGAACCGCAGACGTTGTTCAATGGGACGATGGATGGACGGTGGAAACGGCAGATGGTCTGCCAAGTGCACATTATGAGAACACCATTGCCATTACGGATGGCGAACCATTGCTGCTGACGCTGCATGAGGAGGTTCATCCATGACGGAGCCTGAAACAGGCGTAGTGGTGATTTCACGTGCAGGACATGATAAGGGCCGCGCGTTTGTCATCATCGGCCGTGCTGACACCGAGCATGTTTTTCTGGCAGATGGGGTCACGCGTAAACTGACCTGTCCAAAGAAAAAAAAGCTCATGCATTTGCGGATCGAACCGTATACCGCAGAATCGGTACGGAGTACGTTGGCCAGAAATGAAACGCTGATGGACGCAGATGTCCGCAAGGCGCTCGCAACGCTGGGCTACAACACCGAACGAAAACAGTAGGAGGGATAGCTTGTCAAAACAAGACGTCATTGAAGTGGAAGGTGTCGTTTCCGATGCATTCCCGAACGCAATGTTCGAGGTAAAGCTGCAGAACGGACACAAGATACTCGCAACGATATCGGGAAAGCTCCGGATGAACTTTATCCGGATTCTCCCCGGAGATAAGGTGACAGTAGAGCTGTCCCCATACGATTTGACCCGCGGCCGCATTACTTGGCGCGGCAAAAATTGACTCATCTTTCTTCTTCCGAAGAATTGTGAGTGTAATGAACGGACTGCCGGCACAGCCGACTGAGTTTCGAGCGAACGAAAGGAGAACGACCATGAAAGTTAGACCGAGTGTGAAGCCAATTTGCGAGAAGTGCAAGATTATTAAGCGCAAGGGTCGTGTCATGATCATCTGTGAGAATCCGAAGCACAAGCAGAAGCAGGGCTAATGCCTAAAACAATACCCGTCGGAGCGGCTGAAGCGCGCGGCATCCTGCGTGCAATTCCGGCGGATGGAAATATAACCACCCTGATACGAAATTTTACGGAGGTAAAGGAACGATATGGCACGTATTGCTGGCGTAGACCTTCCTAGAGAGAAGCGCGTTGAGATTGGCTTAACCTACATCTTTGGGATTGGCCGGAAAACCGCATTGGAGATTCTCGCCGCTACCGGCGTCGACCCCAATATCCGTGTGAGAGATCTGTCCGAGAGCGACACATCGAAGCTCAGAGATTATATTGACCACAGCGTTAAGGTTGAGGGCGATTTAAGAAGAGAAACATCCATGAACATTAAGCGGCTGATTGAGATCGGTTGCTATCGTGGCGTACGGCACCGCAAGGGCCTGCCGGTACGCGGACAGTCCACCAAGCAGAATGCTCGTACCCGTAAGGGACCGAAGCGCTCGCAGGGCGGCAAGAAAAAGTAAGGAGGAAGCGTAAAAATGGCAGCAGCGAAGAAAACAGTCAAAAAGACCGCAGCAACGCGTAAACGCCGTGAAAAGAAGAACATAGATCGCGGTGCGGTGCATATTCGTTCCTCCTTCAATAATACTCTTGTGACCATCACCGACATGCAGGGCAATGCCATTGCATGGTCAAGTTCTGGTGCACTTGGGTTCAGAGGATCGAGAAAATCCACGCCGTTTGCAGCGCAGACGGCAGCGGAAACCGCAGCGAAAGCGGCAATGGAGCACGGTCTTAAGACCGTTGAAGTTTACGTCAAGGGTCCCGGCTCCGGCCGTGAGGCGGCTATCCGCGCCCTGCAGACTGCAGGTCTTGAAGTGAACATGATCAAGGACGTGACGCCTATTCCACATAATGGATGCCGTCCGCCCAAGCGCAGAAGAGTTTAAGGAGGATTGCAGAAATGGCTAGATATACAGGTTCCGTCTGCAGACAGTGCCGCAGAGAGGGCACGAAGCTCTTTCTGAAAGGTGACCGTTGCTACTCAGAGAAGTGCGCTGTAAATAAGCGCCACACTCCCCCGGGTATGCATGGCGTGAGCCGTAAAAAGCAGTCTGAGTATGGCATCCAGCTGCGTGAAAAGCAGAAGGTTCGCCGCGCTTATGGTGTATTGGAATCCCAATTCAGGAAATACTATGATATGGCCGCACGTCAGCGCGGCGTCACCGGTGAGATCATGCTCACGTTGCTGGAGCGCAGACTCGACAACGTTGCTTACCGGCTCTGCTTCGGCGATTCCCGCCCGATGGCCCGTCAGATGGTGGCTCATGGCCACATCCGTGTCAACGGCAAGAAGGTTGATATCGCTTCTTACCTTGTGAAGGTTGGTGATGTAATCAGCGTTCGTGAAACAAGTACGGATATTGATTACTACAAGACCCTCAAGGAACAGGGTGCAGCTCGTACCATTCCGAAATGGCTTGAGTTCGACACCGAGAAGCTGACCGGTAAGGTCGTTGCGCTTCCGCAGCGTGACGATATCGACTTGACGATTGAAGAGCACCTCATCGTTGAGTACTACTCCAGGTAAGCCTGACGATTTATTGTCAGGTGCCATCGCAACAAACAAACCGAAGGAGGGTATGAAATGATAGAGATTGAAAAGCCCAAACTCGAATGTGTAGAATTGACGGACGATTACGGCAAGTTTGTCGTGGAACCGTTGGAGCGCGGATTTGGTACGACGCTAGGAAACTCCATGCGCCGCATCCTACTTTCGAGCCTGCCGGGTGTCGCTGTAACCAGCGTCCGCATCGACAGCGTATTGCACGAATTCTCAATTGTCAAGGGTGTTAAAGAAGACGTCACCGAGATCGTGCTGAATCTCAAAGAGCTTTGCTGCAAGCTGTATTGTGATGGCCCTAAAAAGGTCATCATCGATGCGGCTGGTGAGTGTGAGGTGACTGCGGGGGACATTTTGCCGGATTCGGATGTGGAGATTATCAACCCGGATCTGCATATTGCAACCCTCGACAGTAATGCAAAGCTGCATATGGAGATTATGCTCGAGCATGGAAGAGGCTATGTAACCGTTGAGCGTAACAAGCGTCATGACATGCCCATCGGGGAAATCGTCGTGGATTCAATCTTCACGCCGATTACAAAGGTGAACTTCACCGTTGACAACACTCGTGTTGGCCAGATTACAGACTTTGACAAGCTTACGCTTGAAATTTGGACGGACGGCAGCATCAAGCCAGATGAGGCTGCGAGCCTCGCGGCGAAGATTCTGACCGAACACCTGATGCTGTTTATCAATTTGACAGATCATGTGCAAGGTGTTGAAATTCTTGTCGAAAAGGAAGAGAACAAGAAAGAGAAGATTCTCGAGATGAATATTGAGGATTTGGATCTCTCTGTCCGTTCTTACAACTGTCTCAAACGCGCTGGAATCAATACAGTGGAAGAACTGGTCCAGCGTGATGAGGATGAGATGATGAAGGTTCGCAACCTCGGTCGCAAGTCGCTCGAGGAAGTACAGCAGAAATTGAGTGCGCTGGGTCTGGCTCTTCGCACAAATGAGGAATAAGGAGTAAGCACAATGGCAAACCGTAAATTGGGTATGTCTCCTGATCAGCGCGCCGCGCTTCTAAGAAATCAGACCACGGCGCTTCTCTGGAACGGTAAGATCATTACGACCGAAACCCGGGCCAAGGAAATCCGCTCGATTGCCGAGAAGTTGATTACGCTGGCAGTCAGAGAATACGAAAACAGTGAGACTATCGAAAAAGAACGCCGTAATGAAAAGGCGCAGATTGTCAAGAAGGATGTTGTCGTTGATAAGCCTTCCAAGTTGCATGTTCGTCGTCAAATCATGGCGTACTTGTATGATGTACCGGAATTCAAGTCCAAGAAGGAATCGAAGTCCGAATACAAAGAACGTACCGCGGATAAAGCGCATCCTGTTGTGGAGAAGCTGTTTCGCGAACTCGCTCCGAAGTATGCTGAGAAGGCGAAAGCTGGTAGCAAAGGCGGTTATACCCGCATCTATAAGCTTGGACCCCGCCGTGGTGACGCAGCGGAAATGTCCCTGCTTGAACTGGTTGACTAATTTCAATAAGATTGATCTCGTGAAAGCGCGCGTGTTAGCACATGTGCGCTTTTTTCTATCATGTTCAAGCCGGAAATTCTTTTCACATTGTCGTGCCTTTTCAAGCATCGTGGAACTGTGTTATACTACAATTCGAAAGGGATAAACGCAACTATGAAGAATTGTCTGTACAAACAAATTATCTGCATACTGACTGTTGCGGCACTGTTGCCGCTAACGGTTGCTTGTGACGCGATTACGGCCAGTAGCGGAGTTTCCTCGTCCATCATCATCAATGAAGTTGTTTCGAGTAACAAGCGATCCCTCGTAGATACATCCGCTGGATCTCCAGATTGGATTGAACTATATAATGCGTCAGATCAGAAAATTCAACTTAAAAACTATGGGATCTCCGACAATCTGCGTAACCTTCATAAATATGTATTTCCAGATATCAGCATTGAACCGGGCGGTTATTTAGTGATCTATGCAGGCGATAACAACGGGATTACGAAAACGGATGTGCCCTGCACTGGATTTGGGCTCAGCAAAAGCGGCGACTATCTATTTCTAACGGACGAATACTACGGCGTCGTTCAACAGATAGAAATACCGCAGCTTTATACGGATGTGTCCTATGCGCGAAGAAGCGATGGTTCCTTTGGATTTTGCGCAACGCCGACGCCGGGTGCTGCAAACACAGAACCCATAGAAGATAATTTGGAGAGCCTGTTTGGTGTCCAGAGCAAGAATACGCTGACCATCAGCGAGGTTATGCCCACATCTGAAAGCGATGGGAATCCGTGGGTTGAACTGTTTAATTCGGGGGATACAGCCATTCAATTGGATAATTACTATCTTTCAGATAGCGAAGCCAACGTCATGCGCTGGCAGATGCCACAGAGCGCGATTATGCCTGGTGAGTATGTCTGCATTTGGCTGTCCGGATTGGGCACGAAAGCAACGAGCGGCATCCATTCGGATTTTAAGCTTGGGAAAACGGATACCTGCGTCATTCTTGCGGACGCCATGGGCAATGTGCTTGATCAGGTTTCATGGGAACCCAACATTAGTGTGGCAATTTCGGTGGTTAAGACTGCTGATGGAACCGCTTATACTGCTTTTTCCACATTTGAGAAGGAGAACTCTGATGATACATTTACAGAATTGAAAATGCAGCAGATGAAGGATAGCGATCCCGTTCACATTAGCGAGGTACTAAAGAAAAACTCTTTTAGCGCAATTGATACGGATGGTGACCGGAGCGAGTGGGTGGAGCTGGTCAATATCTCCGCACAGAGCGTTCCGTTGCACGGCTACTTTTTATCGGACGATGAAGCTGATCTCTATAAATGGGCGTTACCGGATTCAATGCTGCCAGCGGGTGCGTATCTGTTGATTTTTCTCTCCGGTAAGGATCGTACGGAAGGAGAACTTCATGCATCTTTTCGACTTGGCGACAGCGATAACACGCTTTATTTGACGACGATTGACGGCATGAAGACAGAGAGCATATCTCTGATAGAAATCGAAGGTGCTGATATTTCTATTGGGCGTGATGCAAGCGGACGAACCCGCTACTATGCACAACCTACGCCGGGTTACCAAAATGCACAGGGATTTGAAACAGCCGAGGAGATCGGCTGTTTCAATAAAGACGGGATCTTTATTAGTGAAGTGAGCGGCGTAGAAGCACCAAAGAGTAAAAGAAACGATTGGATAGAACTGTATAATGGGGGAAATGAGGCAGTCGATTTATCCGGGTGGTACATAAGCGATGATGCAAAGGAACCCCAAAAATGGCAGATTCCAAGCTTAGTGATCGGTGCGCAGCGTCATGCTGTTATTGAGGCAACTTCGCATGTAGTACGGCAAAATGGCAGCGTTGCCACCTTTGGCATTGGCGGTGGCGGTGATACGATCGTCCTTTCCGACCCGGAGGGACACCCAGTGGATATCTTTGAGACGGGCGCACTCAGCGATGGCATTACTGTCGGGCGCGTAGAAACGGATTCCAGTGTGGCGCGCGTATACTTTCGTACGCCGACCAAAGGCGAGAAGAATTCCGCTGATCATTCGGTGGGGTATGCTTCCCAACCGATTCTTTCAGAAACGGGACTGTATCACGCGGAGTCATTTGAAGTAACGTTAGCCTGCTGCAATTCGAATGCCGCAGTTTATTATACGCTGGATGGAAGTACGCCTACGGTAAGATCCCAAAAGTATGAAGGGCCTATTTCGATTACTGGAAATACGGTGTTGAGCGCGGCAAGCTTTCAGGAAGGGTTGCTGCCAAGCGAGACTGCGATGGCAACTTATCTGTTTGATGAACCGCATACGGTACCGGTTGTTTGCATCAACGGCGATCCACAGAAAATCAAGGAAGTCATGCGTGTTGATGACAAGGATGAGAAGGTTGAGCGGGCAGCCATAATCTCTTTCTATGAGACAGACGGTACGCTGGGGGTTACCTTTCCGGCGGGCATCAAACCGAAAGGTGCTGGCACCGTGGGATACGCGCAGAAATCACTCAGTCTCAATCTTCGTTCTGGCTATGGCCAAAGTTCAGTCACATATCCTTTTTTTCCTAATTATGGGTTTAAGACGTTTGCTGCATTGGTGGTACGCAACGCGGGGCAGGATTGGCAGTGCGCCAGAATGCGAGATCCCTATTGTCAAAAGCTGGTTATGGGCATGCATTTGGATTACTCAGCCAATCGTCTTGTTGTGGTGTACGTCAACGGAAAGTATAACGGACTTTATGATCTGGGTGAGGATCAGAACAAAGAATACCTGACCACGCATTATGGCGTGGATGGAGACCAAGTAGACGTGATACGCCGCAACAGCACAGTGATCTCTGGAGACAACAAAGACATCAAACGTGTACGTCAGTATGCGCTGGATACGGATTTGAGTCAAGAAGATAAGTTCAAAGAGTTTTCCCAATGGATCGATGTGGACTATTTTACGGACTACTTTATTGCGCAGACTTATTTTTGCAACTCGGATATGTTCAATCAGAAGTATTGGCGTTCACAAGATTATGCGGTTAAATGGCGCCCAATTTTCTACGATCTGGATTTTGGGTTTAAAAACAGTGCATCCAGGGACATGATTGGCCAGTATTTTAACGTGAATGGCGTACCCAGTGCCGATGAATCATTGACGTATTTTGAAATCTACATCGGCCTTAAAAAAAATGCAGGATGGCGAGATGATTGCCTTGAGCGTTATGTGGAATGCGTAATGACTTATTTTAATAGTGAACGGGCAACACGGATATTGGATGAGATGGTGGCTGCCATGAAACCGGAGATGCCAAGACAGATTGAACAATGGGGTAAGCCCGCTACCATGCGTGATTGGGAAAAAGAAGTAGCTGTGCTGCGCAAGACGGCGGAGGAACGCCCGAATTATGCGCTTGAGAGCATTCAAAAGTATTTTGGCGCCAGTCAAGAAACCATGGATCAACTGATTGCCAAGTATAAAGACATAAAACCAAGCCAACCTGATTGAGATCACATGTTTCCGTCCCCACTGGCATATACTTTTCATAAGGACTTGCCTGAATAAGGGGGAACACACGTGGCACTACGAGAAAATTATTTATTTTTGGCTGGAGCACTTTCCAGTATGCCGACGTTCAGTCATGCATGCTTTGGGCTGCAATTCGTTCGCTTCAATTTGCAGGTTGAACGCAGGAGCGGAGCTGTTGACACGTTGCCTGTCATCTGCGAGGAGCGGCTGTTGCCGCCAATGTTTGAGCTGGGTGATCCGCTGACGGTGGAGGGACAACTGCGTGCCTATAGCCAGCGCACGGAGAATGCCACAAAGCTGATGATTGCTGCGTTTGCGCAGGAAGTGCATCTATGCACACAGGAACCGGAAAACATTGTGGAGTTACGTGGCGCGCTGATGCGGCCACCGGTATTTCGCAGCACACCGCTTGGCCGCGAAATTGCAGATCTATTTTTAGTGGTACAGCGTTCGTTTGGCAAGACCGATTATCTTCCGGTGATTGCTTGGGGGCGAAATGCGCGCCTTTGCGGGATGTGGCAGCCCGGCGATTTAGTCGAGGTATCAGGACGATTGCAGAGCCGAGGCTACCATAAGCTGCAAATGGACGGAAGCGTACGTGAAATGACCGCATTTGAAGTTTCTGCGACGATTATTGAAAGTAATAACAATTCAAAACCCTAACATCATGCCGCAGCAAACCTTTTGCTGCAATCAGACAAGTGGGTTCGGTTTATGCAGAAACATGCGTGTATTTCTGAATCTCTTTGAATGCGCTCTTGGAATCAAATGGCTTTGGCGTCACTTATAATCCGCGATTTTATCTCCGTTAAACCTACGAATTCTTCAATTTAAGTGATAGAAGACGACTTAAAACTGCAAAATATTCTATTTAAGCACGCACTAGACGATGTATAGCCTTGATTGAATGATGTGAATCCAAATATGGATAGAAGACGCCGCCGGGTTGATCCGGCGGCGTTAATTGTTTTCGGGGGTAGGATATATCTTGCTATTGATTGGTCTGCAGATGCCAAGACCTTATGCGTGTATGCAAGCTAAGGAACGTGGGCGGAACAGGCTCTTGCGCTCATTGGTTAAGAAGCGAACTGTGTCGCGGAGGGTGACATTGATATCCCGCACTTTAAAACCGAGATCGCGCTTTGCTTTTTCGTTGGTAAAGCGCGCATTGCTCGTCAAGGTATAGAGGGAATATCGGGTGTAGAGCGGCGCCTCATGACGAATTTTGTAGTAGAACTCAGCAAGCGGTGCGGTGAGTTTTGCAAACCACATTGGCAGAATGGTCGTGATTTTACGGCCGCCGGTTACGCGGCTCAAGGCATTGAGTAGATCGCGCACCGGAATATATCGGTTACTGAGGATATAACATTCGCCTTTTTTACCTTTTTCGGTGGCGGCAATAACGCCGTCCGCGACATCGCGCACATCGACAAAATCGTAGCCGCCATTGACACAGGCCGTGAGCGAACCGTTGAGATAGCTGATGATCATCTGCGTGAGATGACCGTGGCCATAATCATTTGGTCCAATGATGCCGGAGGGCTGAATGACGGTGGCGTCTAATCCGTCTTTTGCCGCATCCAACACAATCTGCGTGGCTTGTGACTTTGTTTTGGCGTAAAGACCAAAGACTGAGTCCGGTTGGAACCCGGTGATTTCGTGCATGATGTCACCTTCGGGCAGTTCCGGAAGGGCGTGAACCGAGCTGATATAGACCAGCTTTTTGACGTGGTGTTCCTTGCAAAGATTCACAACGTTCTGCGTCCCGCTGACGTTAACGTCCACAACGTTTTGATCGTATTTGGTTGCTACGGTGACAATGCCCGCGCAATGAATGACAATCACCTCATCCGCTTCGGTTAAGCCATAGAATAACGGCTCCAAAGAAGTCTTGTCGCGCACATCACCGCGGACGATGGAGACGGCGTCACCATATAACATGGTAACGTCCTCGTTGGGGCGAGCAAAGCCTCTAACAGTAGCGCCGCATAACAAAAGATCACGCGCGACCGTATTACCAAGATGCCCCCCGATGCCAGTAATCACATAAACACGTTGCATGGCAAATCTCCCTTCTATGTATAATTATTCTACTAAGCAATTGTTACGCTGTCGTTACGAAAAACGAACGTTTTATCAACAGTTTTGTGTAGAAAAAAGCATAGAGTTTTCAGATCATTCTCAAACCCATCCGGCCATTGTTTGTAGTGAGGGCTCAGAAGGGGAAAAAACTCAATATTTGGCCGGAATACGGGAAGTAATCGCGGATGTACCGCTGAATTTGCGTTTGAATAAACTGCCGTCAATGCGGGTACGCTCTGGTTGCACCGCAATTTCGAAGGAGCACCCAATTCTGGTCGAAAAAAAAGAAGAAATCGGCGCATTGAACCTAAGGAAATCGTCCGTATATGCATGACGCGATCCGTTGCGCAAATGTTGCTGCATGCAGGCAGATGAAGAGTGGTCCGTCACTGGTGAAAATCAACCTGCAGTGTGCAAGTGACGGCTGCTTGTAGTTGCTTTTAGGATCAAAGTGCGCTAGGCGTAGGCATCGAATGCCGTATTTCAGTGATGGTAATTAACCTCGATATCCATATATCGAGAAAGAAACCAAAATATGTTTACAATTCATCAACTGACAAGTGGGGGGGCAAGGTGCTATAATCAAAAGAAATGATACGTGCACGTGCCGTGTAAAACGGCTTTTTTCATGAAATTGGAGGCGAAAAATTTGTCTAACTACCAGGACTCCGGTTACCGGGAAAGTGGCAGAGACGCCGACCCCTATCGTCGTTCCGATCGCGGGGAACCTGTACACCGGAGTACCGCACAAAGAAGCGCATCCGAGCGCAGCGGCTATCGGGATTCTGAATATCGTGGCAATGGTACGAGAAGCACTGGATCGGGTGGCAATCGTTCGGGCGGGTCTAAGAAGAGACGGCGGAAAAAACGCTACCGCGTTTCTATTCAACCAAGATTCTATTTTCTCATTGCAATCGCACTCGTTGCAGTTGCACTGGTGATTGTTGTAATTTCAGCAATTGCGAACAGCGGAAATGCGGGCAGGCAAGATGTAGAGGCAGGGCAGCCGCAGCAATCAAATGCTGGATTCTTTGCAGAACTGTTCAAAACGCCGACCCCCAGCCCGACCCCAACGCCGACGCCAACGCCAACGCCAACGCCAACGCCACCCTATGATCTGCCGCATGCAGTGGAAGCGTCGCAACCATCAAATTGGGGTCTTGGAACTAAGGTCGAGGTGAACGGACAGGAAGTTGAGCAGTACCGGCGCGCCGAGGAGATCAACTTCGCCTTCGATGAAGCGTATACCAATGCGGAAGGAATCATTACCTTCCGCGGAAATCAGTTTCGCGCTGGAGCAAACTATGGGACAGCGGCGGTATCCGCAAAACGGCTGGAAAAAGCATGGGCTGTTGATACCGGCGAATTGCTGCGCAGCGATGTAGGTGGCCCAACGGAGCGTACATGGACCGGTAGCGGATGGGTGGGTCAGCCTTTGATTGTCAAATGGCCCAACAGTACCAAACAGCATATGAATCTGTATGATTGGGCGAAGACCAAGGAAGGACTCGTCGAGGTCATCTATGCTACCATGGATGGCAACATCTATTTTCTGGATCTTGAATCGGGACAGCCAACGCGCGACAAGCTGGTCGTGGGAATGCCGTTTAAGGGCGCTGGTGCACTGGATCCACGCGGATATCCGATTTTATATATTGGCTCAGGCGATATGTACACAAACGATAATCAAAAATCAAGGGCGATGGCCTATTCACTGATCGACTTTACCCGCCTGTATGAATTTGGCAAGCAGAATGATTCGTTTGCGCTGCGCGACTGGCATGCATACGACAGTTCCCCACTGGTGGACGCCAAAACGGATACGTTGATCTATCCAGGCGAAAACGGTATTCTCTACACCATCAAACTGAACACCAGTTATGATGACAGCACTGGTCAACTGAGCATGAATCCAAGCGACGTGGTCAAGATGCGTTATGCCGGTTCTCGCTCCACCTATCCTGATAGTGGGACGAACACATACTGGCTTGGATATGAGACGAGCATCGCCGTGCTTGGCGGATATGCATATCTTGGAACGAACGATGGATTTCTGCAGTGTATCAATCTCAATACGTTGCAGATGGTTTGGGCGCAGGATACGAAGGACGATACAAATGGTTCTCCGGTAGTGGAACTGGATTTGGCAAACCGTGCGGCTTATATCTATATCGGTTCCTCGCTGCACTATACGGCGGATCAGGACAAGATGGGCACTGTGCCGTTTATGAAGGTCAACGCAATTACCGGTGAAGTACTCTGGAAGCACGAGGAGAATGTCAGCACCAAATCAGCAGTGTCGGGCGGAATTCAGGCAACGGCATTGCTGGGACAAAAGAGTATCAGCGATCTGGTGATCGTCCCATTTGCGCGTACACCCGAAGAAAACGCAGGGATATTGCTGGCACTTGATAAGGTCAGCGGTGGTGTGCGGTGGACATTCAACATGGAAAAATACACATGGAGTTCACCGGTTGCGGTCTACGATGATGCGGGAAACGCCTATATTATCGTCTGCGAGGGCAGTGATACGGGCGGAAAGGTTTTTCTGCTGGATGGCAAGACCGGAACGCTACTGTATAGCTTTGATGCCGAAAAGAATATCGAGGCGTCTCCGGCGGTCTATGGAAATATGATTGTAATCGGCACCCGCGGGATGAAGATCTGGGGAATTAAAATTACCTGAGGAGTATGGTACTAGGACGTGTTTCTAAAAACGAATGATTTTATTTTGAATGGATTGTTAGTCCATTCAAACGGTAAATTCTCAGGTCAACGGACGGTAGATCAAGGAGCCAAAGTGTAGAAATGAAAAGAGATACTGAAAACGCTATTTGAGAAATTTAGAAACACATTCGAACCAAAAGATGAAAGCGAACCATAAAGGAGGAGGAAGCGATGGCTAAACGACGGAAAAAGCGGTTTCGCATGCAACCGCGTTTCTTCCTTGTGCTGGTGGTGCTGGTGGCTGTTGCACTGCTGCCGGTGCTGCTGGTTCGAAAAATTCAGGGGATCGGCAAGGAAGATGCAAAAACGGAAGAAACGCCGCTTCCGACAGCCACCGCCGCACCAACGGCAACCCCAAAACCCTCATTGCCGCCAAACGTGACGGTTGTACGGGAAGAAAATGTCAATCCATCAAAGCTTGGATTCTCTACGGAGATTAAAAACGGTGGCAGTACCGTTTCTCAATTTACGCGCAAGGATGCTGTCAGCTTTGGACGGGATGGAGAGTATTCCGAAATTCCAGGCATCTTGACCTTTGGCGGCAACAACTACCGCAACACATTTACCTATGGTACGCCAATAATATCCGATAAACGTCTGCACGAGCAGTGGAGCGTCAACATTGGCGCCATGGGCAACTGGTCCGGTACGGGATGGACGGGGATGCCGTTGATCGTACACTGGCCTGACGAAACCCTGCAGCACATGAACGTCTCAGATGAGTTTAAGAAGCAGGAGGGTGGCCTGACCGAGGTTGTTTATCCGGCGATGGATGGAAACATATATTTTCTGGAGTTGGAAACGAGTAAAAAAACGCGCAATCCCATTGTGGCGGGCGTTGTACAAAAGGGGACGGCATGCATTGATCCTCGTGGATATCCGCTGCTGTATGTGGGACAGGGCATTCCTATGGCAAACGATAAAGGTAACAATGCCGCGTATGTGCGTGTCTACAATCTGCTAACGCAGGAGGAAATGACCAGCTTTGGCGGATATGATTATCTGGGACATCGGAAGTGGCAGGCCTATGACGGAAGCGCGATGATAGCCAACGATACCATTGTGTATGGTGGCGAGAACGGAATTTTATACACGAGAAAACTCAATGCATCCTATGATGCCGCCAACGGCAAGCTGAGCATCAAGCCGGATGATTTTGTGAAACTGAAATATACCGCGAGTGGCTACAGTAAAGACGATGCAAAAGGGCAGCGCTGGTATGGCATAGAGAGTTCGGTGGCGGCATTTCGGAATTATGCGTTCTATACGGATAACGGCGGTCGGTTGCAGTGTGTGGATTTGAATACCATGCAACTCAAATATGTGGTAGACGTGACGGATGAAACCGATGCTTCAGTGGTCATCGAGGAGAATTATGAGGACAATACGATCTACCTATATACCGGATCTCAGGTTAAAATACCAAACGGGGATGCGGGCGATCAATATGGGTACAGCTACCAACGCAAGATCAATGGTCTCACAGGCGCGATTATCTGGGAAAAGAAGTATCTTTGCGGCATTGGGGACAGCAGCAATAGCGGCGGTTGCGTAGCAACACCACATGTGGGCAAAAATGGAAGCAGTATTGGAAACCTTGTAATCTATTCGTTAAGCCTGTCCACGATTACGAATGGTGCAACATCGGCTTCCGAAGCCAATGCAACCATGGCTCCGACTGAGGAAACTTCCAGCCAAGGACAAGAGGCTGCTGGTGCGGCACCTGCGGAGACGATGGGAAAAACCTATGAACTTGGCGGGCGCATTGTCGCCTATGACAAGTCCACGGGTGAGATTATGTGGTCGGTGGAACAGACGGATGATTATTGGTCCAGCCCTGTCGTGGTCTACGACGAATATGGCAGGGCGTATCTCATCCAGTGTGACCGCGGTGGTACCGTAACGCTGTACGATGCATCCAAAGGCACGAAACTCAACTCCATTGACCTTGGAAGCCGCATCGATTCCACGCCATCGGTCTATGGCAACTACATGATCGTTGGCACCCGTGGTAAGGGCGGAAACGGCAAAGCAGCAAAGATCGTTTGCGTCAAGATCAGTTGATGGCGTTCGTAGGATCGGTACATGAAAAAGCTTGTGCGCCATTGCCTGCGATTGAAGCTGCTACACTTGGCAATTATGCTCAACCCGTATTGTTCAAAAATACCCCGCAATGGCTTCTCGCATTAAAAACGTAAAATAGTTTTTTGAACAGAGAATCCGCTGCCGTTCGCCGTTTTATGGACACGAGAACAATAATAACCGCCGAAACGACCTAGCACACTGAATCTTCTTTACTCATCAATGCACGAAGAGCGCTTTGGCGGCGAACCGATTGGACTACATTTAGAAGGCTTCGCACGAAAGTTATTTTTTCGGTGCGTTCATTGCATGCAGGATACGCATCGGTATAAAGCGGCCACACGGCCGCTTTTTGCGTGAACGGTTCCGGGAATGCTGATTATAATATTGATTATAAGGTTGGAAAATTTAAGGAAATGGAATGGACGGCGCTGGCAGAGCGCAGAAGCATCCTGTCTTCTTTTGTCAGCTACATACGATGATTGTCGGCCATGCAGGAATGGAGCATTGTAATGAAGAATGTTCTATTTGCAGCAAGGGAGGTTTTCGTATGCCATTTGGAATCACACATGAAACGGCTCAACCGCAAAAACATCGCCCACAGGAACGCACACTCATGATGCTGCCAATTGACAGCGTCATGCCCAATCCCTATCAACCAAGGCGCGAATTCGACGAGCAAAGTCTCATCGAGTTGAAACAGTCTATTCAGGAGGCAGGATTGATTCAGCCACTGGTGGTACGCAAAAATGCCGGCAGATTTGAACTCATTGCCGGGGAACGAAGACTGCGTGCATGCAAAATGCTGGGCATGCGGGAAGTTCTCTGCGTGGTTCAATCCGGAACGGCGGAGGTGGATAGTGCGCTGATGGCGCTGGTTGAAAATGTTCAACGCCGAGATTTACACTATTTTGAGGAAGCTGAATGCTATCGCGCAGTTTTGAAAACCTATAATATGACGCAGGAAGCTTTGGCAACAAGCCTCGGAAAGAGCCAATCCTTCCTGGCGAACAAGCTAAGGCTGTTACATCTATCGCCCGCGGTTCGGCATAGAATGTCCGGCTCAGGGTTGACGGAACGGCATGCCCGAGCGCTGCTGCAACTGCGTGATGAACGGATGCAGCTGGAGGCGCTGGATAAAATCTGTGAAAAAAATTTGAATGTTAAGGACACCGAGCGATTGGTGGAGCGAATGATAGCGATGGTTTCCGCAAAGCCGCATCCACGGCTACTGCGGTTGCTGAAGGATTACCGCCTGTTTGTCAACTCTGTGAAGTTTGGCGCCGAGCAGTTGCGAGATACGGGACTCAAGGTCGAGTTAATCCAGACCGATTTTGAGGACGGCGTGGATATGCTCGTCAAAGTACGGCGTGGATGTTAACGGGGTTAGCGAAGATGGAAAGCCACCTTTAGCTCTTCTACTTCCGCCGGGGTAATGTGTACGATATTGCCAATATCGCGGGAGAGTATGATGGAACGGGCGGTTGCTTCGGCAACCTCTAGACGATCAAACGCCTGCAAAAGAGATTCGCCAGTTACTGTAATGCAATCGTTTTCAAAAATGATGGCTGGGACAGCGGGCGAGAATTTACACGCTGCTTTTTCCGGCGTACTGTAGATACTGCCGAATGGCTCCTTGCAGATTTCACGCAGTAAAACATAACTTTCCGGAATGGTGCGCGGATCAAACTTGGCATCCGTGACCGCAAATGCCATCACAGATGGCGGGTGTGCCAACAGGACGGCGCCAATATCGGGATTTAGCCGATAAATCTGTTCATGAAAACGTACAGCGCGGGAAGGCGTTTTACCCTGCTCCTTCCTGCCGGACTTTACACAGACAAGATCCTCTGGACTCAGATATGCACGGTCCAATCCATAGGGGGTAATTAGAAAGGAATCGGCCGTAAGCCGCACGGAGTAGGTGCCATGGGTTGCGTTAAACAGTCCATGGTCATAGGATCGATGAATTAGCGTAATCATATCGCGGCGGGCGGCGCGCTCTGCAGTGGGATGTAGCATGGGCGGATAGCTGTCCATGTTTTGATGATCCTGCGTGTCGGTCAAATGCAACTGCTCTTGGGTCAGCTTGCGGGGCTTGCCAATTTTTTGGGCGATGATTTCCAGCTTTGCACCGTATTCGAGCGTCTCAAAGGCCATAAAGGCAGAAAATAAATTCGTTCCGCCAATGCAGACGCCATGATTTTCTAAAAAAACGACATCGGAGCCGGCTGCAAATTCCTTTGCAATACAGTCGCCAAGCGGCTGACTGCCGGGCAACGCATAAGGGGCAAGCTTCAACTTGCCACAGGTCTTATACACCGATGGCAGCAATGCAACTTCGGGCAATGTACGCGTGATGGAAAAAGCCACAATGTGCGGGGGATGCGCGTGAAGTACAGCTTTTAGATCGGGGCGTACCTTGTAGACGGATGCATGAAACGGAAGCTCGCTCGATGGTGCATGCGGGCCGATGGTGGAACCATCCGGTTTGACACAGATGATATCGTTGCGGGTGAGCGTACCCTTATCAATGCCCTTTGGCGTAATCCAGATATCACCGTTATCATCGTGAATTGACAAATTTCCGCCAGAGGTGGTTGTCAAACCACGGTCGTAAATTCGCTGCATGATCATAACGAGCTGATCTGCGGGGTGCAAATATTTAAAATTCATAAAACCATACCTCGTTCGTTTTTGTATCAATCTTGTGGAAAATACCAAACCACATCACTTGACATAATGTCACGCATCCTGTTGCGAAAGCGCCTTGGACAGTCTGCGGCGGTGCATTTTGCTCTGGTGTTATCAACGGGCGGCTGGATGGGTAAGCGTGCGCATGCATGCAAGAAACAAGGTGATGTCATGACTGCAAGCACAGATCTGCGTGAGAGTAAACGTGTTCACGCATACAAGAAACAAGGCCATACGCCAACGCTGTCTTCCACACCGCGTGCGAAAACCGTCCCTAAGCCTGTCATCAGGCAAACCTGCGCACACATGCAAAGAAACAAGCAAGATCCGGCATAAGAACCGTCAGGGCCTTACAAACCGATGGTATTCATCGATGCAGCAGCCGCTCCGCATGCGTTGCGATGGGGTGTTAGATGAGAATATCCCCAGTAAAAACGAGCTCTGCCGGACCGGTCATATATACATGGTGATCTTCGGCCCATTCGATCTGTAATGTGCCGAGCGCGATGTGGACTGCAACGCGACGTTCCGTTTTACCGTTGAGCACGCAGCATACGGCCACGCTGCAGCAGCCAGTGCCGCAGGCAAGCGTTGGTCCGCAACCGCGTTCCCAGGTGCGTACCTCCACATTGTGATCATCCAGCACGTGTACAAAATTGACGTTGGTGCGGCGGGGAAAAACGTCTGCATGTTCAATTGCGTTGCCAAGCTCCATAAGTCCAGGCTGCGCGAGATCATCTACAAACACCACCGTGTGCGGCACACCCACCAAAACGGTTGTATAACGTACGGTATGACCATCCACGGTCAATATCCGATCAATACAGCGGCCTTGGCCAACAACGGGGATCTCTTGGCAATCGAGAAACGGTTCGCCCATGTCCACGGTTACGTTCTGGACACAGCCGCCCTGTATCGTCAACGCGGGACGCATGATGCCTGCCAATGTTTCTACTGTAAAGATTTCTTTTTGGAGGATGTCGCGCTCATATACATATTTGCTGAATGCACGGATGCCATTGCCGCACATTTCGGCTTCGCTGCCATCAGAATTGATGATGCGCATTCGAATATCTGCCACGTCACTGCACAAAACCAGCAGAATTCCATCCGCGCCGATGCCGGTGTGACGGTTGCAAATACGCGGTGCGATGGCGTTGAAGTCAGGCTGCTTGCCCGTGCGTGCATCGACTAGAATAAAATCATTTCCAAGACCCTGTACTTTCGTAAACTGCATATTGCACTTCTCCCTTTTAGTAACGCAGTTGGCTGCTCAATTAAAGATTAACCGATAATTTCCAGGAAAGCTTCGTCTGCATATCCGCGCACCGCCACTTCAAATTGTCTGAATGAGCGTAGAAAACGCTTTGCTTCTGGTGTCAGTGCCGCGCCGCCGCCGCCTTTTCCGCCAGTGACAGAGGTCAAAAGCGGAAATCCAAGATTTTTTTCGGCAACCTTAATGACACGCCAAGCTTTCGAATAGGCCATACCCATTTCGATGGTCGCCTTGCGCAGAGATTTTAGCCGATCTACTTGTTCCAGTAATTCGGCAATCCCAGGGCCAAAGCATTTTTCTTCACCAAAGACGCGGATGGTGATGGTGTAGCGCAGTTGCTTCTCAGGCATGGGACACCTCCATCGTAGAATGCGTTTAGTATAACACAGTTTCTGAAAGTTGACATCCGAAGTCGTTCTCGTTACACTCGAATTATGGAAATTACAATCTGGTTGCGTGTGCGGGAGATAATTGCATGCACGTTGACCGGCGTGCGCATTGAACAGATCAAAATTCCGGCCAAGCACGCTGCGGTGAGTGTATATTGGCCATGCAAGGACGTTGTGGACGTTGCTGCGTTTGCACCATTGCTGGGGGTACCGCTGGTTGCCGCAGTTGAGTGCAAGGATGATTGGCTGTTATTCAGGCTGACAGATGCATTCTATTCTGCCTGTGTGGACGAGGTGCTGCGAACATTGCCCCCCGTCGAAGAGGATCGCGGTGAATATACGCTCAACCGCATGCTGTGCTTCGCGGGAAAACATGGTACAGGCTGCCCTGCGGATGCTCAAATTCAGCGTGCCCTTTGGCTGACATTGGGTGCTCAATCTGGGCTCGGTGCAAAAAGGAGCGCGCAGCAGGCGCTGCTTACCTTAGCTATTGATTGCCTGCCAAAGGAACGGATGACGCGCATGGATACATGCGGCGCACTTGCGGATGCATGCGCACGGTTGCTCTATCACTGTGGCATGGAATAAATGGTTTGTTTGACAAGCAATCATCGGAATGCTACAATTTTCGGTAGAAACGGCAGTTGTGTGCGATTATATTCATGCGCATACGCCGGAAGAAGGGTGCATACGGTGTCGATACTCTCACCGAAGCGGTTTAAAGGCGCGATTATGTTTCTCTGCAAGCTGCTAATAACAGCGGCGGTGGCAGGCGCGTTCTTATATTTGATCTATAATTATTATCCTGAAACGGATTTCTGGTTTAAGGGATTCGTTGTTTTTGTGTTCCTGTATCTGATCATTTTTCTGATGTTTGCATCGGTTTACCGTTGCTTCCGGATTGGAACATTGCGATTTCGAGAGCTGCTATTTGCTTATTATCTCGCGGTTGTCCTCTCCAACTTCATTATGTACTTTGTACTTTCGCTGACGGCAAAGATGCTGCTTGATCCGTTGCCGCTGTTTGTGATGATGCTGGTTCAGTGGGGGATGGGTACGGTTCTGTACATTGGTGCAGATCGGTTGTTTTTTGTGCTGTACCCTGCACGGTCGTCTGCGATTGTTTGCAGCGACGATCAGCATGAATTGGACACCTTACAAAAGATAGGATCTATGAAGGAAAAATACAAAATCTGTCTCATTGTATGCGAGACGGAGGGGTACGACGCCATCATTACGAAAATTCAGGAGTTTACAACGGTATTTCTTGGAAACGTGGATCGTGCGCTCCGACTGGAGCTGACGGACTATTGTTTTGAACATAACAAACGTCTACTGGTGATGCCAACGGTGGAGGATATCATCTTTCACAATGCCCACGAGACATTCATTGGAGATTCACTGGTCTATCTGTGTAAAAACCGCACATTTTCAGTAGAACAGTTGATTTTGAAGCGGTTGATGGATCTGTTTTTTTCGTCCATTGGCATTCTGCTGACCAGCCCCATTATGTTTTTTGCGGCGATGATAATCAAGTTGCAGGATGGTGGTCCGATTTTGTTTAAACAGGTGCGCTATACGCGTAATCTGCAACAGTTCACGTTGTATAAATTCCGCAGTATGGTCATTGACGCGGAAAAGGATGGGGCGCGCTTTACCATCCAGAATGACAAACGAATTACGCCGTTTGGCAAGTTTATGCGACGCATGCGCATTGATGAGTTGCCACAGTTTTTCAACATTTTTCACGGAGAGATGTCTTTGGTCGGACCGCGTGCCGAGCGCATTGAAAACGTCGACTATTACTGTGAACTGATGCCGGAATTCCGTTACCGGATGAAGGTGAAGGCGGGGCTGACCGGCTATGCACAGATCTATGGGAAATACAATACCAGCTATGAGGACAAACTCAAGCTGGATATGTTGTATATTGAAAACTGTTCGCTCGTGCGTGACCTACAACTGCTGTTTCTAACGCTTAACGTTTTATTCATGCCCGAGAGCACTGAAGGGTTCGTGGTGGAAAAGCTTTCTGAAATGGACGTGCAGGAAGCGCAGTCGGAAGCGGTTATCACGCAAGCAGAAGCCAAAACGGATGCGCAGAGTGCCGCAGGGAAAACGGACGCGGTGGAACTGACTGAATAAGGAGGATTCCGATTGGATAAGGATCAAACCAAACCGATTTATGTGACCCGGCCCTCGATGCCGCCGTATGAAGAATTTTGCCGGGAAATTGCTTCGCTGTGGGATACGCGATTTTTGACAAATTTTGGAGAAAAACATAACCGACTGGAGCAGGCGCTTGCCGGCTATCTTGGCGTTGAAAATTTTGTTTTAACGGTAAACGGGCATCTTGCGCTGGAGACGGCGGTGGAGGCGATGGAGCTGGCGGGAGAGGTGATTACCTCTCCGTTTACATTTGCATCCAGTACACATGCACTCGTACGACATGGACTTACGCCTGTGTTTTGCGATGTACGTAAAGACACGTTTACAATGGATGCGGATCTGATTGAACCGTTGATTACGGAAAAAACGACCGCAATTTTGCCGGTACATGTGTATGGTGTGCCGTGTGAAGTAACGCGAATCGATGAGATTGCCAATAAGCATCACTTAAAAGTGCTGTATGATGCGGCGCATGCTTTTGGCGTTCGGGTTGGTGGCGTACCCATTGCCACCTATGGCGATATTTCGATGTTTAGTTTTCATGCAACCAAGGTATTTCATACCATTGAGGGCGGGGGCTTGGCTGTTAATCATGCGGCTTGCCTCCAGCGACTTAATCTCGTTAAACGGTTCGGCATTCCAGCAGGAGAGGATGCGTTGCTGGCTGGCACCAATGCCAAGATGAATGAATTTCAGGCTGCAATGGGTCTATGCAATCTACCGCTGGCGGATCAAAGCATTGCGGAACGCAAGCGTGTTTGTGAGCGGTATGATGCGCATTTTACCAATGTTTCGGGTATCCAGCTGCTACCGGATATGCCTGAGGTTACACGCAATTATTCGTACTATCCGATCATATTCCATGATGCGTTTGGAAAGACACGAGACGAGGTCTGTGCGGCATTAGAAGCTGAGCAGATCTATCCGCGCAAATACTTCTGTCCGCCAACCAACCGACTAACCTGCTACCGGGACAAGGGATATCGAGGTGAAACCCCGATTTCCGACGAATTGTCGGAGCGGGTGTTGTGTCTGCCCCTGTATGCTGAGTTGACAAACGGGGATGCGGATCGCATCGCAAGGCTAATTTTGAACAAAAGCAAATAGAACACCGATAGGAGGCAAACAATGAAAGGCATCATTCTCGCTGGCGGCAAGGGAACACGGCTGTATCCCATGACCAAAGCGGTTAGCAAACAGTTGCTACCTATATATGATAAACCGCTTATCTACTATCCGTTGTCGGTTCTGATGCTCGCATCTATCCGTGAGGTGATGATAATCAGCACGCCTGATGATTTACCGGTTTATGAAAAGCTGCTGGGCAGCGGTGAAAAATTGGGCATGCGCTTTGTCTATCAGGTGCAGGAACAACCGCGTGGACTAGCGGATGCGTTCATATTAGGCGAAACATTCATCGCGAACGATCGGGTCTGCCTGATTCTTGGGGACAATGTGTTCTATGGTCAGGATTTGACGAGCAAGATGCAGCGTGCCATGGCACAAGAGACCGGCGCGACAATCTTCGGGTATCCGGTTAAGGATGCGCGTGAATTCGGGGTTGTGGAATTTGATGCGGATAAGCGTGTGCTGTCCATTGAGGAAAAGCCGAAGGCGCCAAAGTCCAACTATGCGGTGCCGGGGCTATATTTCTATGACAATCGGGTTGTGGAGATTGCCAAGAATATTCAGCCATCCGCCCGGGGCGAAATTGAGATCACATCTGTCAATAATGCGTATTTGGAGCTGCAGGAACTGCGGGTGGAGTTGCTGGGGCGCGGCATGGCGTGGCTCGACACCGGTTCGCCGGAAGGTATGCTGAAAGCCGCCGAATACGTGGAGGCGGTTCAGTCTCGCCAAGGTTTCTATATTTCCTGTATTGAGGAGATCGCTTGGCGGCGGAATTTTATTAGTCGCGCACAGCTTGGCCGCCTTGGAGAGGAACTGAGAATGACGGAATATGGGCAGTATCTCTTGACGCTTAGCGGGGAGGACGTATGAAAATTTTGATAACCGGCGGCGCCGGATTTATTGGCAGTAATTTTGTGCATGAAATCTATGCGCATCATCCTGAATGCAGTATGGTCAACGTAGATGCGTTGACCTATGCGGGGAACCTTGCGAACATCGCTGATATTCCGGACGGTGAGCGGTATCATTTCGTGCGTGCGGACATCCGTGACCGGGAAGCGATAGAACAGGTGTTTGCTGAAAACGAAATCACCTGCGTTGTGAATTTTGCCGCAGAATCTCACGTAGATCGCAGCATTGTCGATCCGGAGATCTTTCTTACCACCAATATCATTGGTACGCAGGTGCTGCTGGATACGGCAAAACGTCATTGGAAGCTGGCGCCGGACGATAAATACAGCCGTCAATACCGGGAAGGCGTCAAGTTTTTGCAGGTTTCCACGGATGAAGTTTATGGCGCGCTTGGCAGGGAAGGCATGTTTCGGGAAACGACGCCACTTTCGCCAAACAGTCCCTATTCAGCGGCGAAGGCTTCCGCGGACATGGTGGTGCGCGCCTACTATGAAACGTTTGGTCTGCCCATTAACATCACGCGCTGTTCCAACAACTATGGACCGTATCAGTTCCCTGAAAAACTAATTCCCCTCATGATTCACAACTGTATGAACGCCCGGCCACTGCCGGTCTATGGCGACGGCATGCAGATACGGGACTGGCTACACGTGACGGATCACTGCACGGCTATCTGGACGGTGCTGACAAAGGGACGCGTAGGTGAAATTTACAATATTGGCGGCAACAATGAAAAAGCAAACCTTGAGATCGTTCGACTCATTCTTAAAACGCTCGGCAAGGATGAATCGTTGATCACCTATGTGAAGGATCGTCCGGGGCATGACCGCCGCTATGCAATCGACAACACCAAGATCACTTCGAATCTGGGGTGGGTGCCCTCATATACCTTTGAACAGGGCATGGCAGAGACCATTCAATGGTATCAGGATCATGGTGACTGGATGGAATCCGTGCTGTCCGGCGACTATCGGGACTATTATGACAGAATGTACAATGTGTAAGGAGAGAATGATATGAAGCTGACGTTTTTGGGGGCAACCCACGAGGTAACGGGAAGCTGCTCTTTTCTGGAAGTGGCTGGCAAGCAAATTTTGATTGATTACGGAATGGAACAGGGAAAGATTTTCTTTGAGAATCAGCCCATCCCGATCAATGTTGCCGAGCTGGACGCAGTGCTATTGACCCACGCTCATATTGACCATTCCGGGCAACTGCCCATATTGTATAAGCACGGCTACCGTGGCGCGGTGCATGCCACCCGCGCGACTGCAAACCTCTGCGATATCATGCTGCGCGACAGCGCACACATTCAGGAATTTGAAGCCGAGTGGCGTAGCCGCAAGGCGCAACGCAGCGGCGAGGAGCCGTATGAGCCGCCCTACACCATGGCGGACGCTATGGGCATCATCTCGCTGCTTTCGCCCCACGATTACGGCGCACGCTTTACCTTGCTTCCTGGCGTGGATGTTCGCTTTACCGATGCCGGCCATCTGCTGGGTTCCTCGTCAATCGAGCTGTGGCTGACCGAGGATGGTGTGACGAAGAAGCTTGTATTCTCCGGCGATTTGGGCAACATCAATCAGCCACTGCTCAACGACGCTTCCATGATTGATGAAGCCGATTATGTGGTGATTGAATCCACCTATGGAGATCGAGTTCATGAGGTGCCGCCAGATTATGCCAACGCGCTTGCGGACATTTTACAAAAAACATTTGATCGGGGCGGCAGCGTGATTATACCTTCATTTGCGGTTGGAAGAACACAGGAGTTGCTGTATTTTCTGCGGCAGATCAAAGCCAAGAACCTTGTCCGGGGACATGATGGATTTCCCGTATATGTAGACAGTCCGTTGGCCAACGCCGCAACGCGGATATTTGTGGAAAACGGAGACGCCTGCTACGATGAAGAAGCCAAAGCATTCCTTGAAAAAGGGATCAATCCCATCACGTTTCCTGGGCTTGTAACAACGGAGACGGCGGATGAGAGCAAGGCCATCAACAACGTGAGCCAACCCAAGGTGATTCTTTCTGCCAGCGGCATGTGCGAGGCAGGACGCATTAAGCACCACCTCAAACACAACCTGTGGAACCCAAAGAACACGGTGCTGTTCGTCGGTTATCAGTCCGAAGGTACGGTGGGCCGTTCCCTGCTGCAAGGGGCAAAGAAGATAAAGCTGTTTGGCGAGGACGTTCGCGTTGGTGCGGAGATTTTGCAGTTTCCGGGGATCAGCGGCCATGGAGACAGCAAGTTTTTGCTCTCGTGGATCAACCATTTTTCGCCGCGTCCGACGGCGGTATTTGTCAATCATGGGGAAAGTTCAGTGGTGGATCTGTTCACTGCCAGGCTTCATGATACGTGCGGTCTAAATGCGTTTGCGCCGTACAGCGGCTCCCAATTTGATCTTACGCAAAACGTATGGGTCTACGAGGCGATGCCGGTGCCAATGACGAAACGCGCGGATACAAGCACAGCGGTTGCCACATCCGTCTACGACAGACTGCTGGCCGCATTGGAACGCTTGACAAAGTTGATTAAACAGAGCACCGGAAGAGCCAACCGCGAGGTAAAAGAGGTTACGCGGCAGTTGAATAATATTGCCGATGAGTGGGAGCATGAATAACCGCAATTTTCGGCGCGCTGGGGAAAAGCCAATAGAGGCAGGGAGAATTGAATGGAATTACATCCAGAAGTGATGGCGCTGCTGAATCACTGCATCAAACTACGCAGGGATCTGCACAGAATACCGGAAGCGGGGTTTGAGGAATATGAAACGCAATCTTACCTTGTTGCCGAACTGATGAAGCTCGGCGCCAACCGGGTGGAGAAGATTGCGCAAACCGGCGTAAAAGCTGTGTTTTACACCGAACATCCGGAGTCTACCATTGCGTTTCGTGCGGATATTGATGGGCTGAAAACAGCAGAGTGCAACGAGGTTGCATATGCCTCCCGCCATGAGGGACGCATGCATGCCTGCGGACACGATGGACATATGACCATGGTACTGTTGCTTGCCAGATTGATCAGCACGCACCGGGATGCACTGAAACACAACGTCGTGCTGCTGTTTCAGCCAGGGGAGGAGGGGCTTGGCGGTGCGCGGCATATGATCAAAGGAGGCGCACTGAATAACCCGGATGTGGATCGGATCTATGGTATGCATGTTTGGCCATCGGTGGAGCGTGGAAAGATCGGTGTGCGCTGGGGTGCGATGATGGCTCAGACGCTGGAATTTGATATGATTGTGCACGGAAAAAGTGCGCATGGCGCGAGTCCACAGTTAGGGGTGGATGCTGTTGTCGCGGCGGCGCAGCTGATTACGTTTTTGCAGGCGGTGATTACGCGCAATGTTGATCCGCATCAGGATGCGTTGCTGACCATCGGCAGAATTTGCGGGGGTACTGCACGTAATATCATTGCAGATGAAGTGACGCTCAATGGCACCCTACGGGTGTTCAATGCAGAGGTTTACAAACAGATGGATATGCATATCCGCTCGATGCTATCCGGTTTGGAGATGGCAACCGGCACTAAAATTGATCTACTGCCCTTGATGAGTTATCCCTGCGTGGATAATCCAAGGCCGCTGGTTGAAGAATTCTATCAACATGTCAACATGGACGATGTGATACTGGTGGATCAGGTCATGGCGGCGGAAGATTTTGCCTGTTATCAAGAACAGGTTCCTGGCCTGTTCCTATTCCTTGGCATTCAAGGAGGAAAGAACAATCAGCCGCTGCACAATTGTCGGTTCGATTTTGATGAGGAACTTCTGTTGACGGGCGTTGAAGTCTATCAAAGGCTATTGGGACTGCTTGCTTAAGCCAAAGTTAACTGTGTCACCGTTTTGAATGCAAAAGGCAAGCGCGCACAATTCTGACGCGAGAAATCCACAACCTTTTCCAACTCCAAAGCAAGAAAAAATGGCCATGAGCAAAACTCAAAAAGAGTAGATAAACAGGGTAATAGCAGCTCATGGTAAATATGCTTGTCACCCCAATATATGGAAACGGTCATTCCCAACTGGCAAAAGTAGTTGAGAAAAAATTCAACCCGAAATGGGATGATCGTTATCCAACGACTGGAAATCCTGCAGGATATCAGCTTCTTCACAGCGACGCGCAAGGCGAAGTTCTCGATACGCTGTTGACGCATCTGGACGTTTCCTTTATGAAGAAGGCGGCTGCGAGCACCGGACGTAAGGGATTTTCCAAAGAGGCATTGCTTTGCGCCTTCGATATCATGAAGTGTGAAGGTTTTTCGCAGATCACAGACCTTGTGGACTATTTGAGCAACAACTTCATCATGGCCCATTACTGCGGCATCAAAATGCGGTACAAAGAAGCTTAAAACATTGCTTTCTGGCAACATCATCTGCGAGGCTGGCCTTGCTTGCCATGCACAAGGCCGGTAAAGATCGCTCCGGAGGACGATACCGCCCAAAAGTAAAAGTTCTGCTGCCCATTCAAACGATCCAAGGATGATACTGCTTGTTCCTGCAACAAAGCACACATTGAAACTCAGTCCGTCTATGATAGCACCAGTGATCATACCAGCTGCAAAACCTTTGCGGTAGAGCCGTCTACGGTGCCGTTTTCTTCGTAGTATTAATACGATGCAAACCTCTTATTCTGACGCTATATCTTTCTTTAAAATATGCTCTGCAAGAATTGACAGTCTATAGAATATAAGTAACTCATCACGCTCGTCATTAGGGAAATTAGTATTATTAAGCAGATTTCCGATATTTTTTTGCTTTGTTTGTAAGTTGAAAGTTATGTGGGAGGTGAATCGGTTTTTTTTGATCAGCGCATAGCACCCCTGCCAAAGTAGATCACAATACATTCTAAATTCTAATTCCTGCTGGTTATCTATATGTGTAAAGATAGATGGGAAAGGACTTTTATAAGTTGCTTTCTAAATATATAGGTGTTGATTTGATAGATTCTTCATTTTTCTCCAATCACTGACCATACCAGTAGTTGATAATTGTACCTGCGCTTGTAAAATTACCTCCAGCATCAGTGTACGGATATGTCCGTATTGCGTTACCCTATGTATATCGATATGAATATTGTAACACACTACTATTTCGAGCTGCATAATCAACAGCATCCTGTGTGTAAGATACAATATTATTTTCAGCACAAAATCCGTTTCAGTTGGATTCGCTGGTGTTTGCGATGAATGCGGTTGTTCTGCACTTTTGCCATTGTTTTCGGCTTGTTAAGGTCGGACCAATCCCACTCATCATAGTGTCCACCGCTCTTGTGGCTTTCTAGACATATAATCACCTCGCCTACAGCATAACCGCAAGCGGGATGATTTCCAACCATTAGATCCACGGAGATATCATAGACTTTATTTGATTTTACATGTAGTCAACCAAGTTGTTAATAACATCAATTTTAATCAATTTATATCATAATTATCTACTTATGTCTAAATAATAAAAGTCGCTAAATCTCAACAATTTAGGAACTTTTTTGTGTCAATAGGTCAAAATAGATGCAGGGGAGAGTATGCTCATAATCTTGGACAAGGGATCTTGCAAATGCTAAAATAATTATGGTTTGTAGTTGAAATAATTATTTCTGGGTGTAGCGCAGCTTGGTAGCGTGCTTGAATGGGGTTCAAGAGGCCGAGAGTTCAAATCTCTCCACCCAGACCACGAAAGTTAGGTTAAAACAGATGCTTTTCTGTATTTGTTTTAACCTGTTTTTTTATTACACTGTAATCAAGAAAATTTATATAATCTACCTAGGGTAGACTGATTAAATCGCACTTCAACTGCCAGTCGGTTGCAAATGCTTCGAATATTTCTTAGACTGGTTTTAGGAGGTGTTGTAGCGATGAATAATGAAAAAACTGGAAAGTTAATTGCAAAAATACGACAACAAAAAAACATGACGCAACAAGACATAGCTGATAAGCTTCATATCACAAATAAAGCTGTATCTAAATGGGAACGGGGGCTTAGCTTTCCAAGCGTTGATGTTCTCGAAAATCTTGCAAAAGTTCTTGAAATTTCAGTTGTCGATATTTTAGCAGGTGAAATTGTTCAGCCACAAAGCATTGTCGCACAGGCTGATGAAGTATCGCTTCAAGTTTTGAAAAAAGAACAGAGAACTAAGCATAAACTTCTAATTGTTATTGCTATTTTTGCAGTAATTACCTTTCTTTTAATTATTAGCAGTTACAGTAAAGTTATTTTTCAGCGTGGAAATCCTATTCCATATTTGATTGCCAGTATGAGCATAAGCGAAGAAACTCCTTATGTTGAAGTTGGAAAAAATACAGGAGTTTATATAACAAAACGAGGTGAGTGTCCACCATTGTTTGATTTTGTTGAAGAATCCAGAAATGTAGATTTTGTCGAACAAGCTGGCAGTGGCTATATATTCACAAATGGATTGGATAATATTACAGTTTCCTCTGAAATTTATTGGAGGTATTTTACTGTTTGGCAAGTACCAAACCACACACTGCAAGCAAAACGAGCAGTTGACGGTATATAGCTTTCTTCTACTCATTGCAAGCTAAGAAAACTAACCTCGAAGCAAATTACAAATCAAGCGGCAAAGAGAAATTTATATTTGATGCAGTACGTCTTTGGCAGATAAGGCGAATGATAAAAAAGGAGATGATGATATTGAACGGACGTGATGTAAGGATAGGTGCGAGCCTATTAGTTGGCGACATGGACAGTATGGTTCGATTCTACAGAGATACATTGGGTTTTCATACTGGGTGGGATGGTGGAGATTTCGCAGAGTTTGAAACAGCAAGCGGTGCACTGTCCTTGTTCATGTACAGCAGAAAACAATTTGTAAAGGCAATTGGAGAGA